>CBFHVI010000001.1:0-81085 GCA_965658995.1 Flavobacteriales bacterium
TGTTAGCTCCTTAAATCAAAATATTCATTCCATTTAATTGGAGAAAACAACTACGCGTTAGCTGCGTAACCAGAACCAGGTTCTGTTACCTTAATCGCTCCATAATATTGGACCGACTAACTGCCCAGCAACGAATCCCCGTTTAACTGTTCGTTGCAGTTGGGTATCAAGTTTGTTAAACTAGTGCATTCAGAGTCTTGATGGATGTGCGAAACTAAAAAGAATAAGTTTGTAGTGGATTGCTCATGGTCAGCTACTTATCGAAAAAATAATTGTGAGATAAACATGTAGAAAGCTCGATTATTCCTTGTTTGGACGAGGGTTCGAAACCCTCCGACTCCACTTAATACCCTTGTAAACTAACTGTTTGCAAGGGTTTTTTATTTATTTTTACCAAAAAATAAGGAAAGAAGTAAGCTGCCTATTTTTCTTTGAAGACCGAATTTTGTCGTAGGCACTCCTGTTTTACGAGCAATTTTGTTTTTCAAACCAGAAATACCCAGTAATCTATTCCAAGAAAAAGAAATTCCATATTTACCTTTAAACATAAGTGGTTGTTTTATTAAAAGTCATCCAATTGTTCATTCTTACTCATTACCTTTTTGTAATTATTCAATTTGAGAGAAAGAGTAACCATGTACAAAGGAGAAAATGGATTCCTTACACGATACACCTCGAGATTCTCTGTTGAGTTGAAGGTAATATCTCTTCGTGTAGAAAGTATATCACTCGCCTGAAATGTGACAGCAAGCTTATTCTTCCAAAATGCTTTTCTTAAGGAAGCATCCATACCATAGTTTTCATCCATAAAACCAAGGGGCGTGGCTGTCCTGCTCCTATATTTTGTGATAATTTGTAATTTAAATCCTCCTTTTATGGTAAAAGTATTAATCCAACTTATATTCCAATTAAATGATTCGTTGGTAGTTGAAAGATTGTTTCTTTCAAAAGTCACAGAATAATAGTACAAACTAGCTCCTAAATTAGAATTCCACCATTCCCGAATGAAATAAACCCAAGTAGGATCCATACCTAAAGACAAAGAATTACCTGCATTTGTAGGTGCCTCAATCACAATATTGGTGTCGTACACAGCAGGTATTCTGTTTATTAAATTATTCAATAGCTTGGCATAAACATCTACCGAAAAGTTTCCTTTGTCTTTCAATTTTCTTATCCAACTCAATTCAAAAGAACTAATATATTCTGGCATTAAGTTAGCATTTCCTGTTCGCACAGAATAAGGACTTACCCAGGTAATAAATGGTTCAAAATAATACGATCGAGGACGATTAATTCTGCGAGAATAACTCAATAAAAATTCATCTTTTTTGGAGAATTTATAGGAAAAATGTGCAGAAGGAAAAAAGTCTATTCTATCTACCGTTTGAGAAGCATTAGGTATCATCGTTGCCTCTATTTCTCTATGCGTGTATTCAGCCCTTAGTCCTATTTGATACCCTAGTTTGTTCTTTTTTCCTTTGAGAAGAGTATAGGCCGCATGAATATTTCGATTGTATTGTACATCGGTCGAAAATAAGGGTTGACGAATGTCTTGTTCCAAGATAGGATCATACTCAAAATTGTCTCTATCGTCCTTGGCAATTCCAAATTGAGCTTGAAGCCCCATTTCCCAAACCATCTTGTTTTTAAGAGTTTTGTGGTAGTCTAAATCGAATCGAAAGACATTGGATGGTCCAAACTCAGTTCCCAAATTTCCACCAATTTTTGACCCATCACCATCAAAAAAATCATTATAACTATACTCATCTACACTTCGTAAATTATAAATCCCTTTTATATTTAAATAATTACTTCCGTCTCTTTCTATTAAATATCTGTAAGAAAGAAAATTAGAAAAGCTTTTTACGGTTATGTCTCCTCGGTACCTATTTTCATATATCCTAAGTAAAGAATCATTGATATACTCTTCAAAAATTGAATTATCATAGGGTTTCATCAGTCTTTTTCCGTAGGTAGATCCCACTGTAAAAATGTGCGAACCACTTGGTGTAAAAATCCATTCAGCTCCAGCTCTTACTCCGCCCATTTTCCAAGAGGCTTTTCCATTTTGCTCCACTATGGTTTGGTACTCTCCAAAATCTGAAATTCGTTCTTCTGTAATATCGCTTGGTGAATTACGCCGGTTATAAGCCACATTCACGTTTAGTGTATGTTTTTTGGTGCTATAATTTAAGGCGACATCTCCTCCGTATCTTTCAAAATTACCCCCAGAAACATTCGCTAATAAACTTACACCTTCCAACTTCTTCTTTTTAGTGATAATATTAATTATTCCTCCCACTCCTTCCGCTTGTTCTCTTGCTGATGGATTAGTAACTATTTCAACACTCTTAATCGTACTAGCCGGAATAGATTGCAGCGCATCAGAGGCATCCATCGCTGTCGGAATACCATTGATTAACAATTGATAAGTAGAACTACCTCGAAGAGTTACATTCCCTTGGGCATCTACTTGAATGGATGGAGTATTTTGAAGAACTTCTACAGCAGATTGACCCACGGTGGTAGTCATATTTTCTACGTTGACAACTTTTTTATCTATTTCATAACTCACAGTAGGAATGTCTCCTCTAATAGTTAACTCTTTTAAGTTTAGTGAGTTATTTAATTTTAACTCCTTTAAGTTATACACACTTTTTTTCTCATTGACTAAAATATTCTCGAACACTTTAGATTGATAACCAACAAAGGAAACAACCACATAATAGTCGCCTATTGATACGGAGTTGATTTCAAATTTACCTTTCAGTCCAGTAATCGCTCCACCAGCCACCGAACTGTCTTTTTTTCGATACAATGCAACACTCACATACTCCATGGGAGCGTTAGAAACTGAATCAATTACAGATCCGTAAATGAGTCCAGAAATGGGCGATTCTGAGGTTTTTTGAGTGAAACTCAGAAATGGAATGAAAAAGAGAAGTAAAATTGTAAGTCTAAACATTGAAAATTCTAATTTAAGTGCAAATTTACCTATTTTTGAACAATATAACACGGAATCATATGAAGATTGGAATTGTAAAAGAAACGAAAAATCCTCCAGACAAGAGAGTCCCACTATCCCCCAAACAATGCAGCACCCTATTGGAAAGATTTCCACAGGTAAAGTTAGTTGTCCAGGCGAGTGATGTTAGAGCTTTTTCTGATACTGAATATCAACAAAAAGGAATCCAAATAGTGGAAGATGTTTCTGACTGCGATGTACTAATTGGAGTGAAGGAAGTGAAGAAAGAACTTCTTTTACCTAACAAAACCTATTTTTATTTTTCTCATACAATAAAAGAACAGCCTTACAACAGAGACTTGTTGAGAATTATGCTTAATAAGAATATCCGAATGATCGATTATGAAACCTTAACGTATCCAGAAAAAGGAAGAATTTTAGGGTTTGGAAGATACGCGGGAATCGTAGGTTCATACAATGCATTTCTTGCATTAGGGATTAAACTAAATACGTATGAATTAAAACCTGCTAATAATTGTAAAGATTATAAAGAGCTAAAGGACGAGCTAAAAAAAGTGAATCTGCCGAATGGTTATAAAATTATTATCACAGGAGACGGCAGAGTTGGAAAAGGAGCAGAGGAAATAATTCATGCCTTAAATATTACCAAAGTTTCACCAGACAAGTTTATTTCTGATACTTTCGATAAACCTGTTTACTCTCAACTCTCCGTAAAGGACTACAACAAGAGGAAAGATGGAAATCCATTTACGAAAAAAGAGTTTTATTCTTCTCCTGAATTATTCGAATCTAATTTCAAACAATTTTCTTCGCAAGGAGACATGTATATCGCTTGTCACTATTGGGACTCCGAGGCACCATTTATCTTTTCACGAGAAGATGCAAAGTCGCCAAAATTCAGGTTATCACTAGTTGCGGATATAAGCTGCGACATTGACGGTCCTGTGGCCTCTACCTTGCGACCTTCTACAATTGATGAGCCTCTTTACGGGTATAACCCTGATACTGAGAGTGAAGTAGATTTTATGGATAACAATGCTATAGGTGTAATGGCTGTAGACAATTTACCTTGCGAATTACCTCGAGACGCTTCAGAAGATTTTGGGAATGAATTACTCACAAAGGTGTTACCTAGTTTGATCGAAGAAGACACAGACACAATTATCCAAAGAGCTACAATCTGTGAAAATGGGAAGCTTACCTCCTACTTCGATTATTTGCAAGATTATGTGGATGGGAAAAACTAGTTGCCAGTTTATAGTAATCAGCAGTTAAAACACTGTAAATCAAGAGTTTTTTTTAATAAATTTGAACCAATTCATGCTATCTAATGTTTTAGGCGCAACAAGAAAGAATTGAGGTGGGTGAATAGAACATGAAAATAGTCACCTCCAAAACCCGCTCCAAGGAGGGAAATAAAAATTAAAACAAATATTGTTTTTATATAAAAACCTTACTTTTATAGCGAAGAGAAACTACAGACTAAACACCTAGGACCAAAGACTTCGAATAAATGAACAAAATACTAATTGCCAACCGGGGAGAAATAGCATTGAGAATCATGCGTTCTGCCAAAGAAATGAACATAAAAACAGTAGCGATATTTTCGGAAGCAGACAGAAATGCCCCATTTGTGAGGTATGCTGATGAGGCTGTTTGTGTGGGACCACCACCGAGTGCGGAGAGCTACTTATTGGGAGATAAAATCATAGCGATTTGTAAAGAACTGAATGTGGATGGGATTCATCCTGGGTATGGATTTTTGTCCGAAAATGCCGAATTTGTAGATAAAGTATCCCAAGCAGGCATTACATTTATAGGACCTTCGCCCAAGTCGATTGAACTGATGGGTGATAAACTGATGGCAAAAGACACCGTAAAAGGCTACAATATACCGATGGTTCCTGGTACTGATCATGCGATATCAGATATTCCTACAGCTAAAAAAATAGCCTTAGAAATTGGATTTCCTATCTTGATAAAGGCTTCTGCTGGTGGTGGTGGAAAAGGAATGAGAGTGGTAGAAAACGAAGCCGAATTTGAAGAACAAATGGATAGAGCTGTATCCGAAGCGATTTCTAGTTTTGGTAATGGGGAGGTATTTATCGAAAAGTATGTAGGTTCGCCAAAACACATTGAAATTCAATTGATTGCTGACACTCACGGAAATGTGGTTTATCTATTTGACAGAGAATGCTCTATCCAAAGAAGACATCAAAAAGTAATAGAAGAAGCTCCCTCGGCTTCGGTACCAGACGACTTACGAAAAAAAATGGGAGAAGCTGCCTGCGATGTCGCTCGCAGTTGTGAGTATTACGGAGCTGGTACGGTAGAATTCTTGATGGACGAAAACAAGAATTTTTATTTCTTGGAGATGAATACTAGGTTGCAAGTAGAGCACCCTGTAAGCGAAATGATCACTGGAATAGACTTGGTAAAAGAGCAAATAAAAGTAGCGAGAGGCGAAAAACTGAGCTACAGCCAAGAAGATGTATCAATCAATGGTCACTCGATCGAAGTAAGAGTGTATGCCGAAAATCCAAGAAATAACTTTCTGCCCGATATCGGAAAACTCATAACATATCAAAGACCGCAAGGAAATGGTGTGAGAGTGGATGATGGACTAGAGGAAGGAATGGATATTCCTATTTACTACGACCCTATGATTGCCAAACTTATCACTCATGGAAAAGACAGAGAAGAGGCTATTGAGAGAATGAACAAAGCCATAGATGAATATGAAATAACAGGAGTTGAAACTACATTGGACTTTTGTAAATACACCATCAATCATCCAGTATTCAAAGATTCTAGTTTTGATACTAATTTTGTAAAAAATTACTTCACAGATCCTAACGTCCTTGATAATCATAACGAAGAAGAGGAAAAAGTAGCTGCTATTTTTGCTGCTCTCGAATTTGAAAGTAACAAATCGACTCCTACCTCATTGAGTTCTGTTGGTAGCATTTCTCCCTGGAAAAAAAATCGCACTTCCATTCATTAATTTTTGAATCATTCTTGTAATACCCAGTTTATGAAAAATATCTTTTTTTATACCTGGGTATTTCTTTTTGCCCAGTTCGGCTTTGGTCAGGAAACGGTTCCTATTACGGAAATTCCTGTAACGAATAAAAGAGCAATGTATCTTATTGAACAGGGAGACACAATACCGATTTTCATCCTGAAAGAATTCAATTACAAAGATCCTAATTTTTCGAGAGAATGGAATAAGACGGTTTATTTTGCTCGAAGAATGTATACCTATGCCAAAATAATTGATTCGATAGTGGAAGAACACGAAAAACAATTGGCAGAGATAGAAAAATCAAACAAAAGAAGCTCCAGGAAACAGCGAAAAGAAAATAAGCAATTGAAAAATACATTGTGGGATGAATACGCTTACGAAATTAAAAACCTAACGAATGTGAGAGGTGATTACCTAACCAAGCTGGTATACCGAGAAACAGGAGTTTCCTGCTACGAGTTAATCAAAAAATACAAAAATGGCCGAACCGCTTTTTTTTGGAATTCTGTACTTTGGTCTTTTGGAAGTACCAACCTCAAAAACGAATTTGACCCTAAAAAAGATTGGATGTTGAAACTAGTTATGGAAGAAATTGAAAAGGGACAGATCAGAACAATGAGTAGAAATGAACTTATTCAAGAAATAAAAAGACGCGAAAAGAGAGAAAAGAAAAAATAACGTAACATAAGTAACAAAAGAATACGTCCTCACCCCCTATCTTTACAAGTAAATTCCGTGTATGTACTACAAAATTTTACTTCCACTTATCTTTTTCAATTTACTATTTGCCTGCTCTGGAAATAATTCATCAACAAAGAACACTTCTCCCTCTGCGATGGGCAAAAAGTTATTGATAGATAATTGCGTAGCCTGTCACAACTTGCCAAGTGGGAATTCCACGGGTGTTGCTCCCTCATTTTTGGCTATCAAACAAAGCTACAACTCAACTTCTTTAGAGCAATTTCAAGAGGATATTATACAGTTTATTTCTCAACCAAGTAAAGAAAGCTCAAAAATGAAACAGGCAGTGAAAGAATATGGACTTATGCCAAAAATGGGTTTCAACGAATCAGATATTCGCTCCATAGCTGATTATCTTTACAATACAGACTTAGAAAATTTCGAATCTAAAGAGAATGACTCTATGCCTGAAAAGGTCACAATTAACGCACTTGAGGAAAGAAAACAAGTTGCTTTGAAGACAAAGTCAATATTGGGAAAGAACTTAATGAAAGCGATAAAAGAGTATGGACCTGAAGGAGCCATAAGTTTTTGTAATGAAAAGGCGTTGTTTCTTACCGATAGCATGGCCAGAGAGTTACACGCCAAGATAAAAAGAGTCACAAACAAACCAAGAAATAGCCAGAATCAAGCAACTGAAAGAGAGATTTTAATATTAAACTCTTTAGAGTTAGCTGAAAATGCAGGTGGAGTAATAAAACAATTTGAGGGGAAAAAAATTGGTTATTTCAAGATAGAAACGAATGAAATGTGCCTCAAATGCCATGGGGATTTTACCGAAAACATCTCAAAAAAAACTGCCGAAAAAATTTCTCAGCTCTATCCCAAAGATCAGGCAATTGGATATAAATCAAATGAATTAAGAGGAATGTGGATGATAGAGTTATTGGGAAAGTAATGAGAAAAAAGGTGTTGATAAGATTCCCCTACACTCTCCTATTCAAGTTCTTTTTTCAATAATTTTGAAAGAGATAAAGTTGAATAGAAATCTATGTTAAAAATTGGGGTTGTTGGTGTAGGACATTTAGGAAAAATTCATTTAAAATGCATTCAACAAATTGCTGACTACAAGCTTGTTGGGGTTTTTGATTTGGATGAAGAAGTTAGTAAGCAAGTATCAGAGGAATTCGGGATACCCGCTTACTCTACTTTTGATGAGTTGTTACAAGATTGCGATGTGATTGATATTGTAACGCCTACTTTATCTCATTTTGATTACGCAAGAAAAGCAATAATAGCCTCAAAACAGGTTTTTATAGAAAAACCAATCACTCATACCACCAAAGAGGCGAAATCACTTATGAGTTTGGCCTCAGAAGCCAATGTAAAAGTCCAAATTGGACATGTTGAGAGGTTCAATCCCGCATTTCTATCTATCCAAGAAGAACTTAATAATCCAATGTTTATTGAAACTCATAGATTAGCTGAATTTAATCCCAGAGGAACAGATGTTTCTGTTATTCATGACTTAATGATTCACGACATTGATATTGTATTGAGTATTGTAAAATCAAATGTAAAAAGAATAAGTGCCAACGGAGTTGCTGTGGTGAGTGAAACTCCGGATATTGCTAATGCTCGGATAGAATTTGACAATGGATGTGTGGCAAATTTAACGTCTAGCAGAGTCTCTCTTATCACAATGAGAAAGACCAGAGTTTTCCAAAAAAACGCCTATTTAAGTATCGATTTTTTAAAAAAGAAATCAGAAATTTTACAATTAAAAGAAGCTTCTGCACAACCCGATCCTTATTCTGTGTTAATTGATTTGGGAAACAACAAAGGAAAAAAAGAAATAACCTTTTCGAAACCTCAAATTATAGAAAACAATGCTATTCAAGAAGAGTTATATTCTTTTGCTCAAGCCATAAACAACAATACCACACCCAAAGTAACGGTAGAAGATGGCTACAATGCCTTGAGAATCGCCTCCATTATTTCGGAAAAAATGAAGTTTACCTCAGATGATTTTTCTCAAAGTATTTAATCTGTTTATATACGATTTTTTTATTCTTCACGTTTAGTTTAAATTAGCGTTTACTTTCCAAGAATCAAACTTAATTTACTTAATGAAACATTTTCTACCTTTTCTAATATTGAGCATGATTCTTACTCAATCATGTAAAGTATTTAATCCAGATGAAATAGTACCTTCCTACATATACATAAATGATATACGGGTGCAAGCTGGGGCAAATGAAGGAACCACGAGTGACAACTTGATTGATGCGTGGGTGTATGTAGACGGTAATTTGATAGGGACCTTTGAATTGCCTAGTAAAATTCCTATTCATGCGGAAGGTTCGTATAATTTGCAAATTTTTGCGGGAATAAAAAAAAGTGGATTGACAAACGTAAGAATACAGCACGATTTTTTTAATCCTTTTGACACCACGGTGGTTTCAGTTGCCAATCAATTAGATTCTATTACGCCTACCGTTACCTATGAAGCGAACACAACTATGTGGATTGAAGACTTTGAAGATCCTGGAATTAAATTCTCTGCGCTCTCCTACTCCGATACAGTAATCGAAATCACTCCTGTCGCCTCTCAAGTTTTTGAAGGAAATGGTTCTGGGAAAATAGAATTTGCGCCAAGCCACCTTTTTTTTGAATCGAGAACAAATGAAACGAGCTTTAATTCTTTTCCCCGAGGAGGAAGACCTGTATACATGGAATTGGATTACAACAGCAATGAAGTGTTAACCATCGGAATCTATCACAACAACAGCTCTGCGGGACTTACCAAAGAGGAATACATTAATTTATTCCCCACAAACGGAGAATGGAAAAAGACCTACCTTGTTTTAACTGATGTAGTAAGTATACAAACTGCCGCTACTGAATTTGAAATATACTTGGAAGTCCAAAAAGATCATTCGTCACAACCTTTAGTCCTTATCGACAACCTAAAAGTAATGTTCTAACATCATGGTAAAAAAGGACTCCATCAAATATTTGTTTTTATTCTTTGATTACCTGTCGGCACTTATTTCTTGGTCTGTTTTTTATTATTTCAGAAAAACTCAAATTGAACACATTCCGTTTGAATTCTCAGAAAAATTTTATCTCGGGTTGTTGATTATTCCGCTTTTATGGATAAATGGTTATTGGATTTTTGGGGCCTACGACAATGTATACAGGAAGTATCGAATGCAAGTCCTGGCAAAAACCCTAATGTCTTCCCTAATAGGAACTTTACTCGTGTTTTTTGTGTTTATTTTGGATGATAGTATCACTGTGTACTCTGATTATTACCTGTCATTTGTTGTTTTGTTTGGACTTCAGTTTGTACTTACATTTACCGCTAGGATTATCCTCACAACTAATATTGTAAAAAGAATTCATCAAAAAAAAATTGGTTTTAATTCCCTAATTATAGGTGGAAACAACAAAGCCCACGAAACCTACCTCGAAATAAATGACGGGAAGAATTACGGTGGAAATATATTCTTGGGCTACATTCGAGTTAATGGAAAAGACACCATTCTCAAAGAATTTATTCCCGAATTGGGCGTGATATCTGATTTGCATCGGGCAATTCAAGACAATGACATCGAGGAAGTAATTATTGCGGTAGAATCTGCCGATCACAAGGTGTTAGAAACCTTACTAAATGAATTGGAAGGATATGATTTAATAATAAAAATCATTCCAGACACTTACGACATACTGTCGAATAAAGTAAAAACAAACAATATTTTTGGTACTCCTTTTATGGAGTTGAAAACGGACATTATGCCTAAATGGCAAAAGAGAATCAAAAGAGGACTAGATGTTGTTTTATCTATCTTTGCCCTACTACTCTTATTGCCCGCATTTATTATTATTCCAATTCTGATAAAATCAGGCAGTAAAGGAAAAGTAATTTTCAAACAAAAAAGGATCGGACTTCATGGAAACGAATTCGAAATATTAAAATTTCGAACCATGAAAGAAAATTCAGAAGCAAATGGTCCTCAACTTTCCTCTGAGTATGACAGTAGAATAACAAAAGTTGGAAAATTTTTGAGAAAAACTAGGCTGGACGAAATACCTCAATTTTTCAATGTACTGAAAAAAGAAATGTCAATTGTTGGTCCAAGACCTGAACGACAATTCTTTATTGATAAGATTGTAAAAGAGGCGCCCCACTTTAAGCACTTACACAAAGTCGTTCCGGGAATAACCTCGTGGGGACAAGTAAAATATGGCTATGCAGAGAACGTGGAAGAAATGATTCAGCGGTTGAAATACGATATTTTGTATATAAAAAATCAGTCTTTGGCGCTTGATCTCAAAATCTTACTGTACACTGTGATTATTGTATTAAAAAGAAAAGGAAAATAACAATTCGTCAGAATCCTATATGATACAAAGCATCTCCTTGATTCACCACAGGATTATTGTTTATACCAAAAATCACCCCTTTTTTTCTTGCTTTTACCTTCTTCACAGTTTTGTCGTAAGGAGTCGAGATTTGCCCCAAAAGATCGCCTCGTTCAACAAAATCATTGGGTTTTTTATAGGATTCGAATACTCCCGAAAAAGAAGCTCTAATCCAATGATTGTCTTCAATCAACAAATTGTCAAAAGGAACGGGTTGATGATTTTCAATCATTCCGTACGCAAACAACAAATTCAGAATACCTGCTCTACCCTCTGCGATAGACTCTTGATCCAAACGAAGAGATTCACCTCCCTCAAAAACCAACATTGGAATTTTTCTACGATTACATTCCTTTCGTAACGACCTTGGAATGAGAGATGATTTGATGATAAGCCGGGCACCAAATTTTAAGGCCAATGACAAAGCTTCTTTCATCGTATCGTCAATGCGTAGTTGTGGAACGTTGTGAATAGATTTTCCTCCAGTATGAAAATCTACACCCATATCAACTAAAGGCAGAATGTGTGTTGTGAGCGTTTTGGCAACCCTCGAAGCCAGAGAACCCTTTGAACTTCCAGGAAAACTTCTATTGATGTCTTTTCCATCTGGCAAATCTCGCGAGTAATTGATAAATCCGTACACGTTGAGCAAGGGAATAGCAATCACAGTTCCAGCTGTAAGCGAGTCAAAAGCCCCTGTGTTTATCGATTTACGCACAGTTTCAACTCCATTTATTTCGTCTCCATGTAATCCTCCCAAAAAGAGCACAGTGGGTCCAGGATTTTTACTCCGGAACACATGAGCAAAAATATCGATTTCGGTGCCAGAGGGTAATTTGGAAACACTCAATTTTACCACCTTTTTCTCCCCTAATTTTATCTCAGTCTTATTGATTATCATGAGTTAGCTAATTTTTGTTCCATGTATTCCATAATTGATCCTGCTACATCAACTTGTGTATATCTTTCAATACCTTCCAATCCTGGAGAAGAGTTTACCTCCAGAATCAAAGGTCCTCTATCCGACTGAAGCAAATCAACTCCACAAACAGATAAGTTCATTACTTTTGCAGTTTTCACCACCAAATCAGTTTCTTCTTGAGTCAATTCAATATTCATTCCTACTCCTCCTCGATGAATATTGGAACGAAATTCACCCTCAGGAGCAGTTCGTTTCATAGCTGCAACTACTTTTCCACCTACCACAAACGCCCGCACATCTTTTCCCTTTGACTCACTGATGTATTCCTGAATTAAGTATTTGATGTTTTGTTTATTAAACGTATCCAAATATTTTCTCGCATCTATCTCTGTTTCAGCTAAAAAAACTCCGAGTCCTTGTGTACTCTTAAGATGTTTAATAATTAATGGGACTCCGTTTACCTGATCCATCATATAGGGAATATCGGATTGATGTAGGCTAGGAAAATATGTTTTTGGAACCTCGATATCACTAAATACTAAGTTCTGTGAGGCTCTTAATTTATCTCTAGATTTAAGCAGTCCATTGGCAGTCACCACTGTTTTTACTTTCATCATTTCGAATTGACGCACCACATTGGAACCAATAAATGTGGAAGAAGCTCCAATTCTGGGAATAATAAAATCGGGGGTATCAAGTTTTTTACCTTGATAGTAGATGTGAGATCCTGTTCCGATTTTTAGCTCGCACCTCGAGTGATCGATAATATGTACGGTATGTCCTCGCTTGAGAGCTGCTTCCTGTAACCGAGAAGTTGAATAAGACCCTTTGTTACGGGAAAGAATATAAATAAGCATATGCACTATAGATTTAATGCAATTTCAACTTTTTTTTGGAGTTTGCAAAATATTGCTAACAAATAATATAATTACAAAAAAGGTTGTATCTCATTCATTATTTGCTCAGCGGGCATCACACCAGATTTTCGCCAAACTACTTGCCCTTTTTTGAACAATACGAGTGTAGGGACTCCTCTTACATTAAATCTATTTGCGGCTGCTTGATTTTTGTCAACATCAATTTTTACCACCGTAATTTTATCTTCCAAACCATTTTTTACTTGTTTCAAAATGGGAGACATAGCCTGACAAGGACCACACCAAGTAGCATAGAAGTCTGTTAAAACCGGCGTTTCTCCATTTATTAATTTAATGAAATTTCCCATAATTAATTAGCCATTCTACCAACCATGCAACTCACATAGGATTTTGCTTTTTTTATCGTTGAATTCATTTCTTCTTCCAAAGGGTAGCCCACATTATCCAGAGCTACTCTCACTTTAGCAGCACTATCTTCGTTTCCCGAAAAAGAAACACTCGACTCTTCAATATTCACTTCAACAGAATGAACATTTTCTAGAGAATCTAACTTTTTAGTGATGGTTGAAGCACAACCACTACATTTCAAGTTTTGAATAGTAAATTGATACGTTTTCATTATAATAAGGTTGTTGGACATACATATTCAGTTAAAGCAATTCCCGACTTTTTAATTGCACCAAATCCTCCTCTTACATCTGTTACATTTTTTACACCATTTCTTTTGAAAATAGAAGTAGCAATTAATGAACGATACCCGCCAGCACAATGCAGAAAGTACTCTTTTTCTGGGTCAATTTCGGCAAAGTTTTGATTGATTGAGTCCAATGGAAAATTCTCAATTCCAACAACATGCTCCGACAAAAACTCACTTTCTTTTCTTACATCTAACGGCTGCTCCATAGACTTAGTTTCAAAGTTTGATTTAAATTCTTCTGCCGAAATAGAACGTATACTATCTACTTCATATCCTGCGCTAATCCACGAATCGAAACCGCCTTTCAAATAACCTTGAGAATTATCGTACCCCACTCGTGCCAATCTCATCACCACTTCTTGTTCTCTGCCTTCATCAGCAACAATGATTATTTTTTGAGCTATATCAACAATCAAGGCTCCTACCCATGGGGCAAATCCTCCATCAATTCCTATCCAAATTGCTCCTGGAATTGTTCCTTTTTGAGTGTACTCCGTTCCTTTTCTTGTATCCAATACCAAATACGATGAATCTTGACTCATTTCTTTGAATGAAGCGGCATCAATTGGGGTTAGTCCATCCGAATAGATGTCGTCAATAGATTTATTTACGGCTTTATTCATTCCTGCATTTTTCGGAAAATACTGAGGCGGTGGTTTAATTCCTGTGGTTAACTCCACAATAAACTCCTCTTTTGTCATGTCTGCCCTCAACGCGTAGTTTGTTTTCTTTTGGTTTCCTAATGTATCCCAAGTTTCTTTGCTCATGTTCTTTCCACACGCACTACCTGCTCCATGATTAGGGTATACAATAGTATCATCAGATAATGGCATTATTCTATTTCTCAACGAATCGAAAAGATGACCTGCCAAATCTTTTTCGGTAAGGTCAGATTTGATGGCTAAATCTGGTCTTCCCACATCCCCTATAAACAAAGCGTCACCACTAAATAAATACTTTTTGTTTTCCTTGTTATCTTCTAGATAATAAGAAGAAGATTCCATGGTGTGTCCTGGAGTATGAATTAATTTGAGCTCGGCATCCCCTATTTTGAATAGTTCGTTATCTGTTCCTTCGTGAAAATCGTAGTTAGCTGTTGCTCCTGGTCCGTAGACAATTGTAGCCCCAGTTTTGTTCGCTAAATCTACATGCCCAGAAACAAAATCTGCATGAAAATGAGTGAGAAATACATACTTAATTTTTGCATTGTCATTTTTTGCTCTTTCCAAATAAGGTTCTACTTCTCTCAAAGGATCTATAATTGCTGCTTCTCCATTTGATTCAATGTAGTAAGCCATTTCGGCTATACATGAGGTAAATATTTGTTCTACTTTCATTTCAGTGTATTTTTAATTTTATAATTCAAAGTTAGTTCTATTCAATTTATGTCTCAGTAACAATTGTCACAAAAATGGATAAGGTTTAACTTACTCTAACACAAACTCCATGTAAGCAATAAAGGCTGCCATGGCAAAAACAAAATACCCAAAGCCTTTTTTTAACTTTCGTCCATCGACAAAATTTGTAAGATAAGTTCCCACAAATATACCTATTAAAGATAGGAATGTAAAGCTAAATATAAACGACCAATCTATTTCTATTGTTAAGGCATCTCCCAGAAAAAAACCAAGGATAGAATTTCCTGCTATGATAATTAGCGAAGTTGCCACAGCTTTTTTCATTTCTAAGTGCGCCAGAATGACCAGGGATGGAATGATTAAAAAGCCTCCTCCTGCCCCAACAAAACCAGTTAAAATTCCAATTAGTAATCCTTCAATAGCTATCAAGGGATAATTAAGAGTAGATTGTGGTTTTGAGCGTGTCTCTTTCCTTCCTTTTATCATAGAAACTCCAGCCGGAATCATTAACAAAGCAAATAATCCAAACATTGCCATTCTTCGGGTAAACTCGAATTCGTTTATTTGAAACAATACTTCTGGAAGAGAAGGAACCAAATACTTTCTTGCAACAGTTACAGCTACTATGGCAGGGAGGCCAAAAATAAGAGCTATTTTCCACTTTACCAATCCGTTTTTGCTTTTCTTGATTCCACCCACTAGTGCCGATACTCCTACTACAAATAAGGAATATGCAGTAGCGAATTGTTCATTTATACCAAAAATATATGCAAATATTGGTACAGCCAAAATAGAACCTCCTCCTCCAATTAAACCCAATGAAACTCCTATAAAAAATGCACCTAAGTAACCTACTATCTCTATCATATGATGTTATTCTTGATACAAAATTAGGTTGAATTTTATTCGATAGATGTAACCTTAGTTACAAAAAAAAAGTCTTTCGGATAACAGAAAGACTTTTTTATAATTGATAACCTGATTATTTTATTTCTTTACTTTTGAAGACTTGTCACATTTCCCTTTGCTCTTTGAAGAACAACAAGCTTTTTTCTCTTCGGTTGGTTTATTATTTTCAGTGCTCGTTTGCGCCTTATCTGCTTTGCAACAAGCCTTTCCCTTCATCGCGGTGCAGGCTTTTTTTGATGAACTTTTTGCCTCTTCGTTCTTTTTGGCACAACAGTCCTTCTTGCAGTCTTTTTTACAGCTATCTGTTTTTTCATTAATTTCTGTAATAGTCGTTGTCGAAAAATCGGTAGAAACAGTATTTACTGAAGCTAACGATAGCGAAACGGTAAAGAAAGAAAGAGTTAAGGTGATTAAAATGTTTTTCATTGTTTTATTTTTTTAAAATGTTTTACTAAGCTACTAATTTTTAATTAGCTAAAAACTCAAAAAATGTTAAAATTCTGCTATTGTTGTGAGTGAGCCTTGAACTTTATCTTGAAGTTGAGCGACAATCTTACTGTTTAAAGGAAGAAATAAGTCTATTCGTGATCCAAATTTGATGAATCCAAATTCTTCACCTTGTTTACAACTTTCTCCTTCTTTCGAATACGTGACAATACGTCTGGCTACTGCGCCTGCAATCTGTCTTACCAAAATTTCTTGTCCTTCTTTATTTTCTAACACCAACGTGCTTCTTTCGTTAAATGTAGAGGATTTTGGATGCCAGGCAACCAAATATTTTCCAGGATGATATTTATAGTAATTCACCTTCCCGTTAATCGGATACCATTGTGCATGTACATTTAAAGGTGACATAAAAATTGAAACTTGAATTCTCTCGTCTTTAAAATATTCTGGTTCGTGAACCTTTTCTATGATGACCACTTTTCCGTCTGAAGGCGCAATTATTTTATTGTCATCGATTACAGGAGTTCTGGGTGGCATTCTAAAGAACCAAATGATAAGCCCAAATAGCACGATTCCCATAATGGCGAGAATCAGAACTATCCATTTGATTGGTATCAATGAATTCAGCAAGGCCAAAAGTCCTAATATTATAAGTGCAGATAAAATAATTACACTCGTTCCTTCTTTGTTTAATTTCATCTTAAATCCAAAATAAATAACACATTACTAGGGGTGCACTAAACACAATCCCATCAAACCGGTCTAATATTCCTCCGTGTCCGGGTAGTATATTTCCCGAGTCTTTTAATCCGACTTTTCTTTTTAGCATAGATTCACTCAAATCTCCTAAAAACCCGAATAAACTTACAATGACTGCCATTCCAGTCCACAAATAACGTGAACTTTCGGTAATATACGAAATTAAAAATCCTGCTATTAATGAAAATACAACACCTCCAATAACTCCTTCCCATGTTTTTCCGGGAGAAATTGCGGGAACTATCTTATGTTTTCCTAGTAGCTTACCCGTGACGTAGGCCATTGAATCGCTTGTCCACAGAATAATGAAATAGCCAAGTAACATATATCGACCATTCAACATCCCAATCTTGATTGAAAAATCTGTGTTGGTTACAAGCACGATTAGTGATATAAACGGTACAAAAACGTAAAGAAACGCGAACATCATTTCAGTGATATACTTAAATTGATTCTGCTTGGTGGTAAACAATTCGTAAATAAAAAACACAAAAATGAGTGGAATAAGCAGTAAGATCCACTGCAATTGTATTACTTCTTGGAGTATAAAGAAAGAGAGAATATAAGCGCTCCCTAATGTTATTAACTTACTTGCTACACCTAATGTGGGCTGTTTGCCTTGATTAAAAAGTTTAGTTAACTCTATGGATGCTAACAACATACAAATTAAAAACAACAATCCCGCTGAATAAGAGCTCCAGAGTATACAAAACACAAGGGCAGCCACAAAAAGGCTGCCCGTAATTATTCTTTGAGTTAAATTAATCAATTCTAGTCTGTTTTATTCTTCTTCGTCTTTATTTTGATCCACAGCATTCATTTCAGCCGCTTTCTTTTCTAGAGCTGCCAAAGGTTCTTCCTTTTTAAAGGGTCTTTCTCCAAGAATCTTTTCTAAATCTTCTTTAAAAATAACTTCCTTCTCAAGCAATAATTCTGCAATTTCCGTCAATTTGTCCTTGTTTTCAGAGAGTATTTTTTGAGCTCTCACATATTGCTGCTCAATCATTTTGCTTACCTCTTCATCAATAACTTGAGCTGTGGTATCGCTGTATGGCTTCGTAAATCCGTTTTGGTCGTAGTTGTAATAACTCAAATTACCAACTTTTTCGTTTAGCCCATACATGGTAACCATTGCGTAAGCTTGCTTAGTCACTTTCTCAAGGTCGCTTAGGGCTCCTGTAGATATTTCACCAAATACTATTTGCTCAGCGGCTCTTCCTCCCATGGTTGCACACATTTCATCCAGTAAATGATCCGTTGTTGTGAGTTGTCTTTCCTCTGGAAGGTACCAAGCAGCACCTAAACTTTTTCCTCTAGGAACAATCGTTACTTTTATCAGTGGTGAAGCATGCTTAGTTAACCAGCTCACGGTCGCATGACCCGCTTCGTGGAAAGCAATTTTTTTCTTTTCTGACTGAGTTATTAATTTATTCTTTTTCTCCAAACCACCAATCAACCTGTCCACAGCATCTAGAAAATCTTGTTTATCAACAAAATCTTTCTTTTTTCTTGCAGCAATTAATGCCGCCTCGTTACATAAATTGGCTATGTCGGCTCCTGAAAATCCGGGAGTTTGTTTTGCCATAAATTCGATGTCAAATTCATGTTCAAGTTTTAGCGGTTTCAAGTGAACTTCGAAAATTTCTTTTCGTTCGTTCAAATCAGGCATCTCTACATTGATTTGTCTATCGAAACGGCCTGCTCTCATCAAGGCTTTATCCAAAATATCGGCTCTGTTTGTTGCCGCCAATATAATTACTCCACTATTCGTTCCAAAACCATCCATTTCGGTAAGCAATTGATTTAGCGTATTTTCTCGTTCATCATTGCTTCCCATATTGGGGTTATTCCCTCTAGCTTTACCGATGGCATCTATTTCATCTATAAAAATAATACAAGGCGATTTTTCCTTTGCTTGCTTGAATAAGTCTCTTACACGAGAAGCACCTACACCCACAAACATTTCAACAAAATCTGATCCTGACATAGAAAAGAAAGGTACTTTGGCCTCCCCAGCAACTGCTTTTGCTAACAAAGTTTTACCAGTTCCTGGCAACCCAACCAATAAGGCTCCTTTCGGAATTTTCGCTCCCAAACTCGTGTATTTTTTTGGGTTTTTAAGGAAATCAACAATTTCTTGAACTTCTTCCTTAGCACCCTCCAATCCGGCAACATCTTTGAAGGAAACATTGACATTTTTTCCCTTTTCAAATAGTTTGGCTTTGGATTTTCCGATATTGAAAATTTGGCCACCGCCTCCGCCACCACCTACTCCACCGGTCATTCTTCTCATTATGATTACCCAAACTAAAATAATAGCTACAACAAAAAGTAAAGATCCAACCCAGCTGTAGTCCTCTTGTACTCCAAATTTAATAGTGAATTGTTTCTCTCCAGGTAGGTTGTTATTTAATTCCTTTAATTCTTTGTAAAAATCTTCTGAGGGAGGAGCATCAAATACAAAGTGAGGGGCTGTTTGATTGAACATCGTTGGCTTTCTAAATGATTTATAATCATCATTATTTGCAATTGCCTCGCTTGTCAATCTTACCTCTGCCTTTCCGGTATTTTTAATGTAAGTGATTTTTTCAACTTCCCCGTTCCGAGCCATCTCCTGAAACTTGTAATTGTCGATTACACCTTTTCCAGTTGCTGATCCTCCCATTAAACTAAAACCAACTATTGCAACTATTGCAATTCCATAAATCCAATAAAAATTGAATTTTGGTAGGTTATTCTTGTTTTTTGAATTTTTTGGCGGAGTTTTTCTATTGTTCGTTGCCATATTCTTTAGTCTTCTATGTTAATTAATTTCGCATCAGCCCACAATCCCTCAATGTCGTAATGGTCTCTCGTTTCTTTGTAAAATACATGAACCATAACGTTCACATAATCCAACAAAATCCACAAGGAATTATCACTTCCTTCTTTGTGATAGGGTTTTTCGTTTAATTGTTGGCTTGTTTCTTTTTCTACAGATTTTGCAATTGAATCCACCTGAGTATTGGATTCTCCATGACATATTACAAAATAATCTGTTACTGAGTTAGGGATATCTCTGAGGTCAACACACACAATGTTGTGAGCCTTTAACTCTTTCATTCCTTCTACGATAGTGTCCACTAATTGCTTAGTGTATTGAGTTGTTTGTTTATTCATTTATTTTTTTTCGCTCCGTAAACTTACTACAAATTTTCAAGTTGTGCAGTGTAAGATTTTCCTTTTTAAATGATTGTTGTCAGTGAATTGATACTTACATTTATACCATGAATGCATTTGGAGCAACTATTCCGGATAAAATTGGACACACAATCACAGAACTCGAATCTGTGGACTCTACTAACAATTACCTTTCCAAACTGGCAAATGAGACAATTGTGGAACATGGGTCGGTAATTTTGGCACATTATCAGACAAATGGCCGAGGACAAAGAGGAAATACTTGGGCGAGTGAATCTGGGAGTAATCTAACTTTTAGTTTATTCTTAGATACGTCATTTTTAAAATTGTCTCAAAACTTTCTGTTAAGTATGATGGTGTGTAATTCGGTTCATGAGTTGATTTCGAACTACACCGATAAATCAGAGATAAAATGGCCCAATGATTTGTTGATTGAGCGAGAGAAAGTGTGCGGAATTTTAATTGAAAACTCCATTCAAAAAAATCACATGAGCAAATCGATTGTTGGTATTGGACTCAATGTTTCTCAGCGACAATTCGCAAAAAAAAACAGCGCTACTTCTCTTCAAATCCACTCGAACAAAAAGCTGGATAAAAAAGAAGTTTTGAAAAAGCTTCTTACGATTTTAGATAAGAATTATACGATTTTGTCCCAAGGAAATCAATTGGCAATAAAAAATTATTATTACGAACACCTAAAGGGGTACAAAACTGAATTGCCTTATGAATGGACAGATTCAAAGGAGCGATTTATTGGAGAAATATTGGAGGTTGAGGATACAGGATTAATAAGAATGAAGATCAATCAAAAGAAAATTAGGATGGTTGAATTGAAAGAGATTAGGTTTCTAGCCAACTGATCTTTTTAGTGTTAATGTCCTGAGTGGAACTCTCATTCACCATTGGATTTTCGCTTTTGAGATTGCTACCGAAGTGTATATTAAGCATTTATCGAAAGACTGGAATGACATCATAATTGATTCATCTTACCATTCAGATTCCTGCCTTCGCAGGAATGACAATTCACAATATTCTTCTATTTTATTCCTCAATTTCTTGAGTTGAGATTATCAACGTTCGCATGAAAGACAAGATGAAAATATTAAATAGTGATAAAAAAAATCCCCAACTGATTTTATCAGTTGAGGATTACAATTAACTCCATTATTAATTTTACAAATGAATCACTTCATCGTAAGCAGCGGCTGCTGCTTCCATTACAGCTTCGCTCATGGTTGGGTGAGGATGTACAGTCTTGATGATGTCATGACCTGTAGTTTCTAGTTTTCTTAGCGCTACAAGCTCAGCAATCATTTCTGTTACGTTACTTCCAATCATGTGCCCACCGAGTAATTCTCCATATTTGGCATCAAATATAAGTTTCACAAAACCATCTTTGTGGCCTGCTGCACTGGCTTTTCCTGACGCAGAGAAAGGAAACTTCCCAACTTTGATGTCGTATCCAGCTTCTTTTGCTTGTGCTTCCGTCATTCCTACTGAAGAAACTTCTGGCGAACAGTAAGTACATCCAGGAATATTTCCGTAATCCAATGGTTCTGGGCTGTGTCCAGCTATTCCTTCTACACAGATAATTCCTTCGGCCGATGCCACGTGAGCCAAGGCTGCACCTGGCGTACAATCACCAATGGCGTAGTAACCCGGAATATTTGTTTGGTAGTTTTCACTTACCAAAATTTTACCTTTATCAGTAGCAATTCCTACTTCTTCTAACCCTATATTTTCGAGGTTGGCTTCAATTCCTACTGCCGACAATACCACGTCACATTCTATTTTCTCTTCTCCTTTTTTTGTTTTTACCGTTACCGAACATCCATTAGAAGTTACGTCTACTTTTTCTACCGAAGAACCAGTCATTATTTTGATTCCTTGTTTTTTGAAGCTCTTTTCTAGTTGTTTCGAAACATCCACATCTTCTACCGGTACAATGTTTGGCATGTATTCTACAATCGTCACCTCCGTTCCCATAGCGTTGTAGAAGTAAGCAAACTCCACTCCTATAGCTCCAGAACCTACTACTACCAATCTTTTTGGTTGTTTTGGCAAAGTCATTGCTTCTCTGTACCCAATGATGTTTTTTCCATCCTGTGGTAAGTTTGGTAGCTGACGAGATCTTGCTCCAGTAGCAATGATGATACTCTCGGCAGAGTATTCTGTCACTTTTCCGTCCGCTGCAGTTACTGCCACTTTTTTACCTGGCAATACTTTCCCCATTCCCTCAATTACTTCAATTTTATTCTTCTTCATCAAGAATTTTACTCCTCCACTCATTCCTTCTGCTACTCCTCTACTTCTTTTTACAACAGCATCAAAATCATGTTTTGCTTCTTTTACAGAGATTCCGTAGTCTGCTGCGTGATTAATATATTCAAAAACGTTGGCACTTTTTAATAATGCTTTTGTAGGAATACATCCCCAGTTTAGGCAAATTCCTCCTAAACTTTCTTTTTCAATGACAGCTACCTTAAGTCCTAACTGCGAAGCTCTTATGGCTGCAACATATCCACCTGGTCCTGTTCCTACTATTATTACGTCATAGTTCATAGTTGTATTCTTTTTTTAGATTGTGAGTGCTAAATTAATAAATCTAGCTTTAATAATTAAAGGGAAACTAAAGTATTGTTTCAAAAATCTCGTTTGTCAATTTTTTTTCTTGAACTCTTTATTTCTGCATTTATTTTTTTGTCTTTCATCCTTTTGCGCTTCACCGAATTCGGTATCGAAGACTTTTTTCTCAACTTCTCTTTTTTCAATGCCCCTTCCAGAATCTTTTTAAGTTTAAACAAAGACTTTTTTTTGTTCTTCATTTGGGAGCGATATTCTTCCGTTGAAATTCTCATAACATCTCCAGAAATGTACCCACTGGACTTTGATCGAATCAACTCTTTTTCCTCATCCGATACCATGACAGATTCTTTGAAATTCCACACAAGTGTTACTCTCGATTCTGTTTTATTTACATGCTGCCCTCCTTTTCCACTACTTCTTGAAGTTTCGAAGGAGAATTCTGATTGAATTTGTTCTATGAGCTGAGTTAAGTTTTTCATCGTGGCTTTAACTTGATTATTAGTTGCCGGTTATAAGTATAGGATTTTATTAACAACATACTCGAACTAGTATATCAAAAATGAAATTATGTCTTTGGCTTGAAAAAGAATATAAAATAAGTCGAAGTAAATTCACGGAATCATATTTTCAAAATCTCTTTTACTCTATTCCATTCTCTCTATTCTATTTTCTAAAAAACCTAAAATCATAAGTTATCAAATCCTATGTATTATAAATCAATGAATCGCACTTCTCCACTCCAAACCTTCACATATCTTCCCTTCTATTTCGTTCAGCTCTTCTAATCTTTTGTAGATAGTATCTTTGTCCCAATACATCAATGCCAATTTTACAAACATAGTTCCGTGTTTGGCCTCACTAGTCCAAATCTCCTTGTAAAATCTTTTTAATTCTGGATCCTCTAGTACTTCACTTATAAGTTTAAATCTTTCCATTCCCCTCATTTCTACAATACTCGCAATAAGCATTCTGTCAATTAATCTTTCTTCTACTCCCGACCGGATTGATCCAATCAGTTGTTTCATGTACTTGTCTTCCGCCATTTTTTGGGGCAACTGCACCCCTCTCTTTTCCATAAATTTATACACCCCCTCAAAGTGCTCCAATTCTTCAATGGCAGTCTCAATTAAATGAGGAATCCACTTGGTTTTATCCGGACATTTTGCGATGAGCCCCATAGCCATGGCTGAAACTTTTCTTTCATTATCTGCATGATCTTGCAACAAAGAATCCATGTCTTTGATGGCGTTTTCGGCCCATTCCCTCGGTGTTTCGTAGGTTAAATCTATTGAATATTTCATTTCCTTCGTATTTTAGTTCAAAATTATAAATTCCTACACTTATAAATTTGAATCCCTCGTTTAATTTTTATTTCTGTTGTCGTATCTTTAAGACAAAACTAAAGGATTTCCGCCTCAATGAAAAAACAAACCTACTGGAATGCCACCATGAATCATCTTTCAGAAAAAATGGCTGTCATCGAGAACGCCCTCAAAGACACCCAAGATGCTGCCAATTCTGACACCAAAAGTTCTGCTGGCGACAAACACGAAACGTCCAGAGCCATGGCCCACATTGAAAACGAGCGACTTGCCTCCCAACTTAAAGTATTACAAAATCAAGTAGAAACTTTACAAAAAATTAACCCGACTATTGAAGGAGAAACGATTAATTTTGGTAGCTTAGTTAGTTGTGAAGACTTACTCTTTTTCATGTCTATTGGTTTAGGTAAAATAAAACATGATTCTACTGATTTTTTTGCCATTGCAGCAAATTCTCCCGTTGGAAAATCATTGATAGGTAAAAAAGTAGGAGAAACAATTCTTATTGGAAATAAAAAAATAACCATTACATATGTCGAATAAATTACTTTTTTTCCTCCTTTTACTTTTCTCTAACTTCTTAGTTGGTCAGGATTCCCATGTAAATGAGCTCACTCTTAAGGAAAAAAAATTCAGAACAGGATTCTCGATGAAATTAGCCTTAATCCCTCAAAGGTCTCTGTTGTTTCCAGAAGAGGCTGTGAACAGTTCGTTCTACCAAGAGCATTTTGGATTAGTTCCCTCTCCTCAAGGTATCGATAGAGGAACTGCTACTTTTCAATTTGCAGGAAATGCGGCTTGGATACTCTTCTCTAAGAACCAACGAGTTGCCTTTGAATTAGGACTAGATTTGGGGTATCAAAACTCTGGAAATGTACAAGATAGAATATACAAAACAGTGAATAACTCCGATACGAATTACACTTCGGCAGAAATAAATGTGGACTACAAACTAGATGAAATCTTTGGAGGCGGATATGCCTTAGCCAAAACAAATAACCCTCTATTCAACGTGTACATTGGGCTTGGTATTTCGGTCTATACTTCGGTAGGATCTGCAATAGTTACAAATTCTTGGCAAGGAAAAGAACTAGATTCTTACAAAACTCGAATACCCAATTACACCAATATCAATCCATACATTCCTTTGGGAATAGAATTTCGTTTGTCTCAAAAAAAAGACGATTTTCACGTAAAATTAATGGGCTCCCTTCGAAGAGAAGTGAATGAAGACAATTTTCAACCGAATCGATTTTTCTTAACCGCTGGATTTCAATTTCAATATCAATTTTAACCCCAAATATTATGTTCAAAAAAGCTGCATTTTTACTCACTATTCCCTATTTAGCGTGTATCTATCTTGAAAGCTGCAACAAACCTTGTGAGCATCCAGAAACAAGAAACATCACAGGAATTACCATGAGCTTTGATTCAGGATTCATGAGCACACGAAACACCTTGGCAATGAATATTAATTACGAAAGTCTGTACGCTAGTAACCTCCAGTTTGACTTAACTACCAAGGCTATGGCTTTTTCTCCTGAGTATGACCCATGTTTCAATCAATTGATCAATCCAATTGATTCGGTTTCTGTGGTGTCTTCAAACAATTTTAGTACTTCCTTTCCTGCACACAGTGAATTAAATTCACTGTTTAGAGTTTTTAACCAAACAACTGCCTTGATGCTCAATGAATATAACTACGATATCGAAAATGACTACGAAGACTTTTACTACGGTAATTTGTACGAAACAAGTGTAAGATTCATGAACGATTCTTTACCCACTTTAGATTCCATTCATAATTTATGCGTTACTGTATATTGTAGCAATGGAGAAGTTTTTAAAGATTCTGTGAGAGGAATAAACTTAAAATCTAATCTGTAACAGTTCTCTGAATCTTAGCTAATTTCTACTTAATTTTGAACCATGTCAGAAATAAACAAAAAAATATCCTCGGAACGCAGAGAATTTGAAGTAGGAACGTTGGATGAATCCAATGTACCAAACAACCCCAAACAACTATTCGAAAGTTGGTTCAAAGAGGCGCTAGATAAGCAAGTTATGGAACCATACGCCTTTCATTTGGCTACCGTCTCGAGTGATAATATTCCTTCTTCGAGGGTAGTCTATTTGAGAAGTATCGAAGAAAATGGCTATGTTTTTTTCACCAATTACAAGGGAAAAAAGGGTCAAGATATAACCAAAAACCCCTCAGTTTGTATGAATTTCTTTTGGGCAGAAAAAGAAAGACAAATTCGTATTTACGGAAGAGCTGAAAAAATAGACCCTGAATTTTCTGATGCTTATTTCGCAAGTCGTCCACGAGAGAGCCAGTTAGGAGCTTGGGCTTCTCATCAGAGCGAGGAATTAGAAAATCATAAAGAACTCTCAGACCGGTTAGATTTTTACACAAAAAAATTTGAAGGACAAGAAGTTCCAAGGCCGCCTCACTGGGGTGGATACTTGATAGTACCTTTCTATTATGAATTTTGGCAAGGGCGCGCAAAACGTTTGCACGACAGAGTCACATATACCCTCGAAAAAAACGAATGGAACATCCAAAGAATAAACCCGTAATGCGCAAACACTTTCAATATTTCATCTTTTGTATTTTCTTTATTGGAAGTTGTTCTACCGTAGATTCTAATCGAGAAACTTTGGAGCTAAAGGAGGTGATTCCAATGAAATATGCCAAAGGTTTGTCCATGTATACAACGAACGAGGGAACTGTTGTGACTATTACCAATCCTCAAACTCAGGAACTGCTTGATCACTTTTTGGTCACTTCACAAAAAAAATCTCAAATGGAGAGCGTAAAAGTTCTCTCAGCTCCTTTCAATAGTATTTTGGCTTATTCTTCCACATACATTTCATTTGTGAGCGCACTGGACGAAGTATCAAAAATTACAGGAGTCACCTACTCTCAAGGAATAAGTAATACTCAAATTAAGCAGCAGCTAGCCACCAGGCAAACAACAGATGTGGGATCCGACCAAAGCCCAGACAAAGAATTAATTGTGTCTTTGAACCCAGATTTGGCAATGATCTATCCAAGTAACGGCAATCACGATTGGTTTAATTCTTTTTCTATTCCTACAATAACCAATGTAGAGTACCTAGAAATAAATCCCTTAGCTCAAGCTGAGTGGATAAAACTCTATGGAGTATTGTTTGATAAGGAACAATTGGCAGATTCTCTCTTTCAACAAATTGAAGCAAACTATCTATCAGAAATATTTTCACTTGCGGACTCTCAAAAACCTATGGTCTTATGTGGAGAATTGTATGACGATGTATGGACTTTGCCAGGCGGAAAAAGTTTTACTAGTAAACTTATTGAGGACGCTGGAGGCAAATACTTCTTGGAAACTGACACTACCGCTGGATCACGAAAACTTGATTTCGAAACAATCCTCTCAAAAGACTCCATCCTGGATCATTGGTTACTATTGACTTACAATTCACAACCCATAACATTTTCCTATCTAAAGGAAAACAAACCGCGTTATTCATACCTATCAGTGTTTTCACCAGAAAAAATAAGTGTATGCAATACAGCCACCACTTCCTATTTTGAAACGGGAATAATTGAGCCTCATGTCTTACTACGAGAAATAAAATGGTTAATTCATAACCTAGAACCAAAGGACTCTTTGAAGTATTTTAAAAAAATTCACTGAGAGTAAAATCCCTACGAATTTACACTAGATGTATACGAATAAGTCTTCATAAAAGTATTCTTAACCTTTTTGATGGATACAATTATTCCATCAAAACTAACAAACATCGTTGGGATTCTGAATCTATTTTATCCATAAAAAAAGCGAATCAACCAGAGCAGTTGATTCGCTTTTTTTCTTTACTCATTGTGGTAAAAGCCTGAAGAATATTTGGACTTCAGTCGTTTACCTTCAACCTGTTTTATTTTATCCCCAATTTCTTTTTCAAGGATTTTGGTAATGCATCTTTATGAATTTGGATATTCATTGTTTTGTACCTCACGTAAGGGAAAGAAGCATAAAAATAACCGTCACATTGGTTGTAATCTCCCCATGAGTTTTTCACAACAAAATACTTCGTACCCTTTTGATCTTTTACAATTCCAGTAATGTGCATTCCGTGGTCATCAGTTGTTTCTTGACTGTCAAAAGCCTCTTGTCTTTCTTCCTGAGTTACAATTCTTTCTTCTACCGGAGTCATAAATGCATTACTAATCTTTTCTTCCCCAGCATCACTAAAGTGTTTGTTATTTTTTCCTTTTACTTTTATCGTTGATTCATCCGTTGGCAATATTGCTAAAGCATCTCTCGCAGAAAATCCTTTTTCTGAAATATCAGCTCCCCAAGCAAAAGTATATCCATCCATAATTGCAGATTCCATTACTTCCATAAATTCGTCTAAAGGCAAATTGTAACAGGATTGTAACGCCCAGTTATCTTGCACTTCTATTACAAAACTAGAGTAAAATGGATGATGAGTGTATGAGGTAAGTGATACATAATCATCCATATTCAAATCTAAATAATTGGCGAATGATTGTGGCGTGTAAGAGGCTCCTTGATAGTCAAATTTAAAATCCTCCATATTGTCTGGCAACTCACCTAAGTATGCATCAGTAACTCCAGTAATGGCTTTCTTCCAGGATTTTGTTAATTTTCCTCCTTGAGGTTTTTTGGCTAATACTTCCACCATCGCTTTTAGCATTCCTTGCATTTCGGAATGATTGTGAGAATCAGAACCGTAATTTAATCCTTTGTACGCAGATTCTGGAACGATTCCGAATCTTTTAATTACCCAAGGAATATCATGAAATGCTCCTCCAGGTCCAAAATTAAAAGTCCCATAATACCTTAGGTAGTTTTCTGCTTTTCCAATGTAGGCATTTCTCACGATAAACATTTCTGATAAATCGTGCTTTCCTTTTCCTTTTCTAATCAATTCTGATTCTAAAAAAGACAAAGCTGAAAAACTCCAACAAGTTCCTGTTCTGTTTTGGTTTTGTACTGATGTCTCATCCAAATTCTTTACTTCGGTAAAGAGATAATCACTTCCTCTTTTGTTCGTAATTGTATCCTGTGAGATAGCGCTATAACTAAAAGCCGAAATGGCGATTAATGAGAGAATAATTTTTTTCATGTGTGTATTTAGGGTTTTTATAATTTTTTAGTGTTCTAAGTTAAGGAACAAATTCGTAACATCCAATATCCCCTGGATTACTTCGGGAATTGTTATCCAAATCGGTTGGTAAGAAATACAATGGATCTGCCTGATCAACGCACACCGAACTACTTTTAAGTCGTAAGGAACTATTGGTTGTGTAATTAGGCGAAATGTTTAATTTGCTATTTACATAATTGGAATTAATCGGTTGATCGGTTTTTACCAAGCAGTGATTGAATCGGTAATTTGCAAAATTACCTGGCACCGTATCTAGGACAATTTCATTGTCGATATCTCCATAGATAATCGAATTATTAAAATTGGCCCTTAGAATTGGTCGGACATAAATAATACCATTTGCCTCGTAATAATTGTTTAAAACTAGTGCTGGGGAAGTTCGAGAAGAGGCAGTCCAAAAATTATTAATTGTACAGTGATTGAAATAATATTCGCCTCCTAATCTTAAAGCCACTGCGTTGTTTCCTGCTTTGTTAAATCTGGAATTTTCGGCATGTATTCTTGCTCCTTGAGCAAAAAGAGAGGCAAAGGAATGATTGAAAGAAGCGACATTATTCAGTGTGAGTGAATCACCACCAAAGGCCGTATCCACGTATAATCCAGCAGTAGCATTTTTAATTATCGCGTAGTTCAACATACTATTTTGAGCAATCGCAAACCTAATTCCAAACCACTGTCCTGGCTCATTTGCATAGGAAGCTTCTCTCCTATCTCCTTGAAAAATCACGCGATTAGTTTCAGTTCCATTTATACTCAATGAACTTTTGTATACATATAGCACTGCATCGGAATGGGCATAAATTACAGCACCTGCAGGGATCACTAACGAACAATTGGAATCAATACCCGGAAATCCAACGGCCGTAATACCATACAGAACATGAGGCTTATCTACTGCCCACGTTTCGCCACAGACCAATTCGTTGTAATGAAAATATGCATTTTGTCCCCAAGCTGCAAGCTCCACGGATTGGTTGTTTCCATTAATTTGAAAATGTATTTTATCCTGAACCACAAATGGATTATTTGCATTTGTGGGGTCAATTGTGACTTCTACAAAAATATAGATACTGTCTTTGGCAGGTATTTCTACATCTTTTATCACTACACCCGCTATTCCATCTACATTCATTCGGTAGGCCGAGGCTGTACCTTTTCCCAATCTAATTTGGGAAATGGAGATTGGATTATTGTAGGAATTAGTAACGGTGAATCTTCGGTAAGTTGAACCTATGGTTGAAAAAACAGTGTCGAAAACTACAGTATCTTTGGAAAATTGTAATTTGACAGAGGAATCATCCAGAAAGTTTTCTTTTCGGCAACTAGAAAAAGTAGAAGCCAGAACAAGTGCTAAGAAAAAAAAGGAGATATAGAAAAAAAATGATGTATTACTCTTCATAATATGGGCTCGAACCTAAAATGTTGTTGAAATTACGGCTTTTTTGAAGATTTAGTATAAAAAGGTCTTAAGAAATGTTTTTAATCCAAAAAGAAATATGTAAATTTGCAACCTAATTAACGATAACATAATGCCCGCTAAAGATAGGTGGGACTAAATTATACAATATGAAAAAAGACATCCACCCAGAAAACTACAGATTAGTTGTTTTTAAGGACATGAGTAACGACTACATGTTTTTGACTAAGTCTTGTACTGCTACGAACGACACAATTGAATTCGAAGGAAAAGAATATCCTTTGATTAAGACTGAAATTTCTCACAAGTCTCACCCATTTTACACTGGAAAACAAAACTTTGTAGATACAGCGGGTAGAATTGATAAATTTAAATCAAGATACGCAAGACACATCAAAAAATAAGTGTCTCACAGATAATAAAAAAGCCTTTTTGATTAGTCAAAAAGGCTTTTTTTTTGGCTGATACCTAGTGAAAGAGTTATCCTTGTTGACTAAATTTGGTTAATTGCTTATTCATCTTATCGATTACTTGACGGTAAGAAAGATTTTGGATAGGAGTTGGATGAAACCTCACGTAGTAGGGAAAAGGAGCGTCCAATTGTTTGAAATTATGGTCTCTAAGATACATACACTTAATCATGGTATTCACATCAGAGCCTTTGTACTTCTTTTGTTTTGATATCCTCGATTTCTCTTTCTGTTTTGTCTCAGTTTTCAATTCTTTCTCATTTCTGAGCATACCAAAGTCGGTCACAAAAAAGTTAGAATCCAACTCCACCTCCTTAGCAATCAATTCGTACCCAGAATACAAGGTTACTTTATTAAATTTTCCTTGCTGTAAGTTCTCTGAATCATGGCTGTAAAAAAAATACACTTCGCAAAAATCAAATCCAGAAAAAGAACTTATAATCTCTTTGTTTACTGCGTCTTGTCTTGCTTTCACAGCTTTTGCTCTCTGTTCCATTCCTTTTTCTTCCAACGCTTTAATCACAGGAGCTTTATCAGACAAACGAACAAGCATAATGCTTTGCTTCATTCGAATAATTTGGGTCTTTGCTTTTTCCTGAAGCTCTTGCCTTTGTTCAGTACCAAATGCCGCAATAGAGAAAAAGGCTATAAATATGGATAAGAATATTTTTTTCATGAGTAAGAATTTGATTGCTAATTTAATCAAAGTAACTCAAATTTCATTCCATTGGTATCTTCCATAAACAAAAAACCCTTTCGCAGTTACGAAAGGGTTTTGAATTTAGTTTAATGGTAGTGAATTAATAATACAACAGTCTTCTTACTTTTGCCACGTACTTAGCTAACCTAATTACTTGTTTTGTATATCCAAATTCATTGTCGTACCACACATACAACACTATATTTTTCTTGTCTTCAGAAACAATAGTTGCATGGCTATCAAAAACCGAACAACACGTATTTCCGATTATATCATTGGAAACCAACTCCTCTTCAATAGAAAATTTAATTTGATTCACCAAGTCACCTTCCATCGCATATTTCTTTACCATTTGGTTTACTTCTTCGAGGGTAGCTTCTTTCTTGATAGATAAATTCATTATTGCCAAAGAACCATTAGGTGTTGGAACTCTCACTGCGTTGGCAGTTAATTTTCCGTTCAAACTTGGAATTACTTTCGTTACAGCCTTTCCAGCTCCAGTTGAAGTGATCACCATATTAATGGCAGCCGACCTTCCTCTTCTTGGTTTTTTGTGATAATTATCCAAAAGGTTTTGGTCATTGGTGTAGGCATGAACTGTTTCGATGTGACCTTTCTCAACTCCATAATTGTCTTCAATTACTTTTAATATTGGTGAAATTGCATTGGTGGTACAACTTGCAGCAGAAAAAATAGCGTGCTCCTCTATGCTGAATTCTTTTTGATTAATACCGTACACAATGTTCGGTATTTCCTTTCCTGGGGCGGTCAAAATAACTTTCGAAACACCTTTCGATTTTAGATGATTAGAAAGTGCTTCTTTATCTGTGAATACTCCTGTATTATCTAGCACCAAAGCATCATTGATACCAAAAGTAGTATAGTCTATTTCAGAAGGATGATTCGCCTGAATGATCTGGATTACTTGACCATTGATGATTAAATTTTTATTCTCGTAATCTTCGAATATAGTACCAGGGAATGGACCGTGAACAGAGTCCATTCTCAATAATGAAGCTCTTTTTTTAATTTGATCTTCAGAGTTATTTCTCACCACGATGGCTCTCAATCTCAATTGCTGACCTTTTCCTGCTTGTTTAATTAATTCTCTTGCTGCTAATCTACCAATTCTCCCAAAACCATACAAGACAACGTCTCTTGGCTCCAATCCTTGATTATCGCTAGTTTTGAATCCGCTTAACTTCGAGTTTAAGAACTCAGTAATGGAATCAAAGTTACTTTTTTCCAAAGCCCATTCAGCGGCAAGTTTACCAATATCAAGTTTAGAAGGAGCAATATCAATATTCATCAATTCTTCGGCCAGTGCCGCTGAATCTTCTACTGTTATTTTGTTCCCAGTTACTTCACTTGTGGATTTGTGCAGACTCAGTATTTCTGAAACACTTTGATCTACTAATGGGTTTCTAAAAAGTACCAATTCAATAGATTTGTCGTACAGCAAGTTTCCTATTGAGGAAATAAGACTAATTGCTGATTTTTCTAAGTTTACCCAGTCATTCAATTCTGACTCGTAAAATGCTTTCGAAGCGGTTTGGCTCATTGTTAAGAGTTTTAAATGTGTCCACAAATTTATCAAAAATCGGACAAATAACTCCCTTGGTTTTTAAAAATTCCATAAAAAAAAACACCTCAATTCCGTGAAGTGTTTTTCTTTTATTCTGATTTTTTACCGGAATTTTATCCCAAATAAGTCTTCAATAATTTGCTTCTTGATGTTTGTCTAAGTCTTCTTATCGCTTTTTCTTTAATTTGTCTTACTCTTTCTCTCGTTAAGTCAAATTTAGTTCCAATTTCTTCCAACGTCAAACCATGTTTCATTCCAATACCAAAGAATAAGATAATTACTTCTCTCTCTCTTTCCGAAAGCGTTGACAACGACCTTTTAATTTCTCTTTGTAAAGACTCTATCATCAAATCAGTATCGGCTGTTGGCGAATCTGAATTAATCAATACATCCAATAGCGAGTTATCTTCACCTTCTTGAAATGGAGCATCAACAGACACGTGTCTTCCACCAACTCTCAATGTATCAGTAACCTTTGTATTTGTTACTTCTAATTCTTCTGCCAATTCGTGTTCACTTGGTGCTCTCTCGTATTGTTGCTCTAGTCGAGAAAAAGTTTTGTTCAATTTGTTTAATGAACCAACTTGATTCAAAGGTAGTCGAACAATTCTACTTTGTTCTGCCAAAGCTTGTAAAATGGACTGTCTTATCCACCACACAGCGTATGAGATAAACTTAAATCCTCTTGTTTCATCGAATCGTTGAGCTGCCTTAATCAATCCCAAATTCCCTTCATTAATCAAATCTGGTAAAGTAAGTCCTTGATTTTGATATTGTTTTGCCACAGAAATAACGAATCTAAGGTTTGATTTGATAAGTTTTTCTAGGGCTATTTGATCACCTTCCTTGATTCTTTGAGCTAAAAGTACCTCCTCTTCTGCTGTAATTAGGGTCTCCTTACTAATTTCTTGCAGGTATTTGTCTAACGATTGACTTTCCCTGTTTGTGATCGATTTGGTAATTTTTAGTTGTCTCATTCAATGGTTTTAAGTGAATATTAAGGTGCAAAAATAACATTTTTTGTTACATCTGTCAACACCTTTTACGAAAAGCCTTGTGTAATGTTACATTGAACGCTGTTTTTTTTCAAATAAAATGAAAATATTTTTTAAATTATTGAGTATCATACAATAGAAATTGAAAATATTTTTACATTCTCTTGTAATTGGCCAAATTATACAATTTTAAGGCTAATATAAGCGGAAAAATCAGTGAAAAAAACAATCACAATCATGTCCTCTCACAAAAGCCAGATTCCTTATCTTTTGATTTTCAATTCTATTGCAAATAGTCCTCTCCGCAAAGGAAGGAATATTAGGTTCAAATGATTCGCGTAAATAAATCCCTGACTTATAATAAATTACATAGAGAAAAGGCACGAAAAACTAAATTATTTAATATCCAGGGAAATTAGTTGTTTGTCTCCAATAAATCCTTCGAGTTTATCGCCAATTTTTACCGGGCCTACTCCTGCTGGAGTTCCAGTATAGATAATATCCCCTATTTTGAGTGTCATAAACTGCGAAACATAGCTGATAATTGCATCAATCGTAAAGATCATGTCTTTGGAATTCCCTCTTTGAACCTGCTCACCATTTTTGTTTAAACTAAATGAAATATCTTGAACAGATTCAAACTCCGATTTATCGATAAATTCTTTGCCAATCACAGCAGATCCATCAAAAGCCTTTGCTTTTTCCCAAGGCAAACCTTTACTTTTACATTCTTGTTGTAAATCTCTGGCAGTAAAATCAATACCTAAGCCTATTTTATCATAATAAGTGTTGGCAAATCGCTCCTCAATATGTTTTCCTACCTTATTTATTTTTACTAGCAGTTCAATTTCAAAATGAAGGTCATTTGTAAATTCAGGAATATAAAACGGAACTCTTTTTGGAAGAATTGCAGAGTCGGGTTTTAAGAAAAATAAGGGTTCTTTAGGTGCTTCATTCCCTAATTCCTTTGCGTGCTCGCTGTAGTTTCTTCCTATGCAAATTATTTTCATATTGGTTATTGTAATTGGTACAAAGGCAAGAATGATTAGTCTTCAACCATTGTGTTTAAAAATTACTTGTATTTTGTTCCATTTTAAGGAAATTGCTATCATTCTTAACTTGAATTTTATTTATTCTATTATTAGAATGTAGAATTAAAGAATCTCCAATTGTATCAAATAATAAATAATCTCCAACTTTTAATTCTTTTTCCATTGAAGGTTCAGGTAACTCAATTAACCCACAAGCGGTTCATACAAAACAAAAAAAGAGTGTATATTTTTTTTCATCACAAAATTCTAAAATCTTGCTAACTCTTAGAATCTAAAAATTACATATTTTCCTTCACCTCCTGCAATACTTTCTTAGTATACCTCGGAAAATCTCCCTGCATCATCCAAGAGTAATAACTAGGCTCTCTTCTTAATACGTCTTCAATTGTTTTCCCTTTGTGTTTACCAAAATTAAAACAAGGCTCTCCATCGGCATTAAACACAAATCGCCCTGCGTAATCTGCCATTTTACTCCCCATTTCTGAGTATTCAGCTAAGAAATCTACGTTACCTTCCAAATCATCATACCGCTCAATTTGCGCCAACAATACGTCCATGGTCGCGGTGGTATCTGCTTCTGCACTGTGCGCATTTTCTAATGTTTTTCCGCAATAAAATTGAAGAGCAGCTTCAAGCGTTCTTTTTTCTTGTTTGTAAAAAATATTCTGAACGTCTATCCTTTTTCTATCGGTCATGTCCAACTCTACTTCCACTCTCAATAATTCTTCCATCAACATAGGAATATCAAACCTATTGGAATTATATCCAGCCAAATCTGCATCACCAATGAATTCAACCACCTCAGGAGCAATTTCTTTCCATGTTTTTTCATTCAACACGTCAAAATCATAAATTCCGTGAACTTCAGAGGCTTCTATAGGTATTGGCATTTCTGGATTTACTCTTTTGGTAAAAGTCTCTTTTTCTCCATTTGGCATTAATTTTTGAATAGAAATTTCTACAATTCTATCTTTAGAAACATCTACTCCAGTGGATTCCAAATCAAAAAATGCAATAGGTCTAGTAAGGTTTAAATTCATTGGTTTATTATTTTTTATAAAAAAGCTCTTCATTAATGGTTAATGAAGAGCTTTTGTAAGATTTGTATTTCTGTCAGTCTTCGATTCTCTCCCTTCCGTCAAACTCAGGCTTCAGCTTGTTTTAAATTTCTCTGTTAAGGTCAAATGACTCTAAATAATCGGCTACTTTTCGCACAAACATTCCTCCAAGTGCTCCATCCACTACTCGGTGGTCATAAGCATGCGACAAGAACATTTTGTGTCTTATTCCCATTGTGTCTCCTTCCGGAGTTTCTATTACCGAAACCATTTTACGAATCGCACCCACTGCCATAATCGCCACCTGGGGTTGATTAATAATAGGAGTTCCAAAAACATTCCCAAAGGTTCCTACATTCGTCATAGTGTAGGTGCCTCCTTGAATTTCGTCTGGAGTCAATTTATTTTGCCTTGCTCTGTTGGCTAAGTCATTTACCGCTTTAGTTAATCCCAAAAGGTTCAGTCTATCTGCGTTCTTAATTACCGGAACAATCAGGTTACCTGAAGGCAAGGCGGCAGCCATTCCTATGTTAATATTTCCTCTTTGGATAATATTCGTTCCATCGATTGAAATATTAATCATAGGAAAATCTTTTATAGCTTTAGCTATTGCTTCTATGAAAATAGGAGTGAAAGTAATTTTTTCTCCATTCTCTTTTTGAAATTGATTTTTTACTTTATTTCTCCAATTTACAATATTGGTCACATCTGCTTCTACATAAGAAGTAACGTGTGGAGAGGTTTGTTTGGACATCACCATATGATCTGCAATCAACTTCCTCATTCTATCCATTTCTACCACCGTATCATTCGGTCCTACTGGGATTGCTGGGTTGTGAACAGGCTGGTTTATCTCCGTAGTTTTGGCGATTACCTTATCTTTTGGCGCCTCTTTTGCTTTTGTTACAGCAGCAGGAGCGCTGGTGGCTGACTGATTTCCTCTATTCTTAATGTAGTCTAGAATATCAGTTTTACTCACCCTGCCGTCTTTTCCACTACCCGAGATCTTTTCTAATTCGCTCATCGAAATCCCTTCTTCCTTGGCAATATTTCTAACTAAAGGCGAATAAAACCTACCAGAATCACCTGTTTTAGCAATTTCTACTTGCTCTGTGGCTGTTTTCGCAAGAGGTGCTGCAACTTCCGCTACAACTTCCTCGCTTGGCTCAATTACTTCCTCAACTGCTGGTGCTGATGCGGGTGCCTCTTCCCCTACTTCTGTCGAAATGATAGCAATAACATCACCTACTTGAGCTACATCGCCTTCATTGAATAATTTCTTTACCAAAACTCCGTCTACTGGCGCGGGAACCTCAGAATCTACTTTGTCAGTCGCTATCTCAATCAAAGACTCCTCTGCCTCAATCGCCTCACCCACTTCTTTTAACCAAGTAATTACAGTAGCTTCCGCTACACTTTCTCCCATTTTTGGTAATAGAACTTCTATTTCAGCCATAATTATATAATAATGTTTATTTCAATTTTTTGAAGTACAAAAATAAGGAATATTTCCATAAAAATCTGGGCTTTTTAATTTTTATTGACTTAGAATATCGCCAATTAACTTATGTCACTTGTTTCTCTTTGATATAGTATTAAAAAATCGTAATTTTATCCTCCATGGAAACTTGGTTATTTTTTGGATTCATTCTTACTGTTTTTTCCCTATTACCAATCGGAATTAAGAAGTTAATTGGTAAGAAAAGCCAACCGAAAAAATGGATTGTTTTCTTTATTAATTTTCTGTCAATCAGTTTATTTGCGGCAATCCTAATTGAATTTTTTCTCTCTTTGAAAAACATTTATTTTACAGGCTACAAAACCCGTACTTTTCTTTTAATATCACTTGTGGTTTGTGTCACTCTACATTACTTTGTAACTCAATACAAGAACACAGCCTACAGAATTTTTGTGCAAATTATTCTGGTGGTAACCATCTTTGTTACAACCATTATAGGAGTAGTAAATTTAGCCAACTACCAAGAGTATCTATTGTTCGAAAACAACACCTATCGAATTGAAAAAAACTGGGAACTTTCTGGGGCGAATTTTATGCTTCCTACATTGTATAGAAAAAAGGGTATGGTTGAAAACGCTTATCCACTCGAATATGAAAAGGGTAACCAAATGGATTATCTTCACGATTTCACGAAGGAATCTATCACAGAATTCACCATCAATGAAACAGACAGTTCAATTCGCGTATCGTGTCATTTTAAGGACGGTGCCACTTACTTTCTCACTACACCCGATCTTTCATCCAATTAAATTATTGTCGGGGTGGTCCCGATTCATTCGGGACGTCCGCCACGTTTTAAACTAATATTTTCTGAACAAAAAAAAGCCTCCCAAAGTGTTTTGAAAGGCTTTTAATTTTGTCGGGGTGGCAGGATTCGAACCTGCGACCTCCACGTCCCAAACGTGGCGCGATAACCGGGCTACGCTACACCCCGAGTGCAGTATGTTACTTCTTAAACTAAGTGTAAACTTCCCGATAAAGGCTTAAGAATTCTTGGTTGATTTTAGAACTTTTCAATCCGTTTCCGTATTGAGATTGCAAATATAGAACTTACTTTTTAATCTGCAATAAAAAACCTGAAATTATGTATCGATATTTGCGTATTTCGCATTTTGTTCGATAAACTCTCTTCTAGGAGGAACTTCATCACCCATTAACATAGAAAAAATCCTGTCACTTTCAATCAAACTATCAATCGTGATTTGTCTCAAGGTTCTAAATTCTGGATTCATTGTTGTATCCCATAATTGCTCTGCATTCATTTCTCCAAGACCTTTGTAACGCTGAACTCCAACAGAGGATTCTGATCCAGATCCTTTTAATTCTGCTATCAATTGATCTCTCTGTTCATCGCTCCATGCATATTCTTGTTTTTTTCCTTTTTTTACTAAATACAAAGGTGGCGTAGCAATATAGATATACCCTTTTTCAATCAATTCACGCATGTGACGGAAAAAGAAAGTTAAAATAAGTGTTTCGATATGCGAACCATCGACATCGGCATCACACATGATAATAATTTTATGATACCTCAATTTCTCGAGGTTCAATGCCTTACTGTCTTCTTCTGTTCCCACTCTTACACCCAGTGCGGTGTAGATGTTTTTAATCTCTTCATTTTCAAAAATCTTGTGCTGCATTGCCTTTTCCACGTTCAAAATCTTCCCTCTTAACGGCATGATGGCTTGAAAAAATCTATCTCTTCCTTGTTTGGCAGTTCCTCCAGCAGAATCTCCCTCTACAAGGTAAATTTCACATTCTGCTGGGTCGTTTCCTGAACAATCTGACAGTTTTCCTGGCAATCCCCCTCCAGACATTACTGTCTTTCGTTGAACCATTTCTCGAGCTTTACGCGCAGCATGACGCGCAGTTGCTGCCAAAATTACTTTTTGTATTATTGTTTTAGCATCGTTCGGATGTTCTTCCAGATAATCTGTCAACATTTGCGAAACAGCCTGGCTCACTGGAGCATTCACTTCTCTGTTTCCTAATTTTGTTTTGGTTTGCCCTTCAAATTGTGGTTCTCCTACCTTGACAGAGACAATTGCTGTGAGTCCTTCTCTAAAATCATCTCCACTGATTTCAAATTTCAACTTGTCCAACAATCCAGATTCATCAGCGTACTTTTTCAAAGTACTTGTAAGACCTCTTCTAAATCCCGAAAGATGGGTTCCTCCTTCATGGGTGTTGATATTATTTACATAGGAAAAAATATTTTCCGAGTAAGATGTATTGTACACCATGGCAACTTCTACTGGCACACCATTTTTTTCACCTTCCATGTGAATTACCTCTTCAATAATTGGCTCACGAGTGCTGTCCAAAAACTGAACAAATTCTTTCAAACCTTCTTTCGACAAAAATGTTTCCTTGAGAGTTTCCCCTTTTTCGTCCACTACTCTTTTATCTTCAATTGAAAGAGTAAGCCCTTTGTTCAAAAACGAGAGTTCTCTTAGCCTTTTTGATAACGTTTCATAACTATAAATTCTCTCAGAAAAGATGGTGTCATCTGGTATGAAAGTTACGATTGTTCCTCTTTTATCAGAGGTTCCAATTTCTTTTACTGGATATAATGGTTTTCCTTTTTCGTATTCTTGTACAAATACTTTTCCCTCTCTGTATACTTCTGCTTTTAGGTGGTTAGAGAGTGCGTTCACACATGAAACTCCCACACCGTGAAGCCCTCCAGACACCTTATACGTATCTTTGTCAAACTTTCCACCCGCACCTATTTTTGTCATCACAACTTCCAGAGCAGAAACTCCTTCTTTTTTGTGAATGCCTGTTGGAATTCCTCTTCCGTTATCTTCTACAGAAATGGAATTATCTTCATTAATTATTACGGTTACTGTGTCACAGTATCCAGCCATTGCCTCATCAATTGAGTTATCTACCACTTCATACACCAAGTGATGCAAACCTCTAATTCCTACATCCCCAATATACATGGAAGGTCTTAACCTAACATGCTCCATTCCTTCGAGAGCTTGTATATTATCCGCTGAATAATTTCCTTTGTCTTCTTCGCTCATAATTTAGCTTAAAATTGTTGGTTTCATTAAAGAACAAATATAACTAATTTGAACACCATTAGAAAGAGAAAAGAGTCGACTTTTCAACAATAAAACCTCCTAAAACATAAGGTTTTGTTGATAAATTATTTACAAAAAGGTAAGAGTACTTGGACTCGCTCTCAATTAAACATTTTTCGTTAATTCGATGAGTGTGATTTCTGGTTTTATCCCTACTCTTCCCGGGAACCCTATATGACCAAACCCTCTGTTGACGTACAAAAACTGTTTTTTTTCTTCATATAGTCCTGCCCACCTTTTATAACGTAGCGATACCGGACTCCATTTAAATCCCGGGAGTTCTATCCCCATTTGCATTCCATGAGTGTGGCCACTTAGAGTTAAATCAATGTGCTGTCGGTGCGGAATGACAACGTCTTCCCAATGGTGTGGATCGTGAGACATTAAAATTGTAATTGAATCGGGAACTACATCCTCAAGTGCCTTATTCAAGTCTCCTTTTGGCGGGAAGGGCGGTCTACCCCAATTCTCTACTCCTATTAAGTTTATACGGTCGCCTTTTTTTTCAATGATTCTTCCCTTATTTTCTAATAAATCAAAACCTATGGCTGAATGATGCGCTCTTATTTTCATTTCATTGACTAATTGATCTTCTTCGGTTTGCCAGTTATAATACAAACCATAATCGTGGTTACCCATGATAGAAAATTTTCCATACTTGGCAGAAAGTCCTTTGAGTAGAGGAATAAATTTATCAAACTCTTCAGAAGTATTGTTTACCAAGTCGCCCGTGAATAAAATTAAGTCTGGTTGGAGTTCTTGAATTTTATTCACCCCTGCCTCGATTGCTTTGTAGTCATCTAAACTACCCGCATGAAAATCAGAAAACTGAGCAATTCTCAGTCCTTCAAATGAATCGGGTAAATTCTTAAGAGTTAGTCTCGTATGGAACACTTTGAAATCATACCTAGTTTTGAACATACCATACAAAAAAGAGGCAAATGGAATAGCCGCTATTCCTAATCCTATTTGTGTTACCGCTTTTCTTCGAGACGGAAAATCAACAGAATTATTGGTAGAAAAAAATGAAAAAACATACCCAACAAAACGAGTAATATCCTCGAAAAATATCACCGAAATAAAGACTAATTTTGCTACTCCAAAAGTGACAAACAATCCCATCATGAGATTTATCGCCTTGGTTGTTTGGCTCAGGCCATGACCTAAACTAGAAGAAGTATAAATGAGAGAAATAATAGTTAACAAAGCTACGCCCAGCTGAATTGAAATTGCTAATATAAATTGATTGTTTGAATATACTGATCGAAGTATAAAAAATATGTATACCTCAATAAGAAGCATAAACCCTAGCATTATTTTCATCATGTGTGTGAGTCGAAACTAAATGGATAATCTTACATTTTTTATACAAATGTTTTTATATGTCGATCGGCCTTCGAAGGATGAATATCGGCAATAGAAATTAAAATTCCAGTTTCTTCTACTCCACCAAAATCTGGATTCTCTGCAGTTCCAAAGGTTTTCATCGAATCCGAGAGGTTCATGTAGGAATTAATAAGAGGTGGTATTCTTTCCCCTTTTTCTTTTAATACTTCCCCTAATATTTTGTGTCCCTCTTTGTAAGTAAGCCCTGTTAACTTGGCAAGAAATTCTTTAGATTCATGAATAATAGGCAAAGGAGAAATAGGTGTTACCAATTGATCCTTATCAGGAAAATAATAGTTCATAAATGAAAGTAACATATCTCGTGCTTCTTTGTTGTACTCTTTGTACATCGTTACCTTTCCAAAAAAATAATTCACCTCTGGGTTTAAAACTATGAGAGCACCCAGTCCGTCCCACAGATTATCGAGGGTAAATAATCCCTTTCTATTTGTGGCAGAAGGTTGATAGGCGGGCTGGACCCAAGACCTTCCTAATTCTATCGTGGTGGGTAAATAATCAGAAACAAAACGATTGGAAAAGTTGAAATAATGTTTTGTTGAAATGTCTATTTTATTCAGATTTCCTCGAAATTTTGGACAGTTAAAAAACCTGTAGCCACCCAAAATCTCCTCGTCTTCAGGGCTCCAAACAATCAGTTGATCATAATTGTGCTCGCAAGTATCCAATTCATCAATATCTACTTCTTGCCCTGTACCACCACCAGCTGAACCAAACGATACTTCTCTCAACCTACCAATTTCTCTCATTACATGAGGGGAATCATGATGATTTATTATATAAATTTCATTATTTCCTTTGTTCGTAGTTCGAATAAATTTGTTTTGGGACAATTCCTTTTTAATTAATGACCTTTCTATTGGAGCTATAATGTAATCTAAATTCATGTTCTGAATGTAATGGATTTTCTTATTTTTTCGGCAAATTGTATGCTATATTTTTAATATGGGCCGCAATTTCTTTGTCAGATTTTGATTCTTCAAAATCGATCACAGAGATGGGCTTTCCAAAGTAAATCGGCAGCACTTTGTTTTTTTGCTTGAATAATTCGTCAGCCAAATACAACATTTCAATATTGGATTTTATTCCTATAGCTTCCCTAAGCGCGGACAACCGATAAAAGAAATTTGACAATTCACCGTCTATAAATACAGGGACAATTTTTTTATTTGATTTTTTGGCCCGAGTTACAAAAGTTTTTTTCCATTCCAAATCACTCACTACACCTTTTTTCTTTCGCGAAACAAGTCCAGCAGGAAATAAAAACACAGCTTTGTCTGACTCAAAAAGTTCATTTACTTTTTGGAGTGATTCTTTTGCATTCTTTCCATGTTTGTCTACCCCAACAAACAATCCCTTCAAGTTTTCCAGACTCATCAGGAGGTCGTTCACAATAAACATAATATCCTTTCTTATTGGAGCCACTTCTTTCACAATGGCCATTGCATCCATCCCTCCAAGAGGATGATTAGATACGAAGATTACACCTTCTTCTTTTGGGATGTTCTGGAGGCCATGCGATTCAACAGAAATATTGAATCTTTTGATAATATCAATGCAAAAATCTACCCCAATTACTTGTTCATTTTCTTCCAAAATTTGATTGATTTCGGATTGATGAAGGATTCGTTTTAAGTAATTAATAAGAAAGCGAGGAAGTCTTTTCAAGAGTTTAGGGTTTTTACTTCCTATCAACCTTTCTATATCGATGAATTTTTCCATTTACTAAAGGTAAAAAAAAACTTAATATGCTCTGATACTGTCAATAATAACCTTTTTTACAGGCCAATTATATTTGTCCACTTTTACTTTCGAAATTTTTGATAAGGTTTCAAATCCCGAAACTAGTTCGCCAAAAACAGTATAATCACCATCCAAATGAGGAGTTCCGCCCGATTTTTGATACACTTTCTTTTGATAATTGGTATATTTCTTACCCTGCTCCTCTTTCTGCTTGAAGTAATAAGAAGGAAGTTTTTGACCTTCAACAAGGTAAAAATTTATAGAACTTGATTTTTTACCTAAACTTTGTTCTTCCGTGGGAACTGCCATTGCGAGGGCTCCTTTCTTATGAATATTGTTCACCTTTATCTCATTCGGTATTCTATACCCACCTATTTCATTCAGTTTGTTCATTATTTCCGCATCATCAGAATTCCCCCCTTGAATCATAAAATTATCTATAATCCGATAAAACAAGGTGTTGTCATAAAACTTCTTTTTGGCGAGCATCACAAAATTTGCGCGATGAAGAGGGGTGTTGGTGTATAACTTTAAGGTCATAGTACCTAATGTGGTGTAGATAACAATTTTTGTTTCTCGATTTGTATTTCCAAAGGCAGTTAATTTGTCCTTGGCGTTTCTATTTGTGATTATGGTACGAGCGATTCGATTTATAATACTATCACTATCGAGGCTAGTTGTAGAAGAAACCTTTTTTTTGGAAGGAAGTTTGGCAGGGGCATCTTTTTTTACTAATTCTTGCTGGCAACTTGAAACTACCAACACACCAAAAAAAAGTAAAAAAGCACTGAGTTTTACAGACATCCTGCTAAGAAAATTAAAGGCACAAAAAATGGCAAGCTACTCATATCGCACCGCTACGACCACCTACCCTTGCTACGTTCCCGTCCTGGGGGATTCAGTAGGAGCTGGTCGTATGAGACTTGCCATTCCAAAGATACAACATGATTTATAAATAGCAAGAAATTAGGAGTAAGTTTTGACATTAAACTTACTCTATTCTTCAACAATCTTGAAGGGTTCTCAAAAATCTGTTAATTATTTCTAAATTAATTATTATTTTTAACAAATTATCAAGCAACCTTCAGCAAAATATCATCGTTTGTAAGATAACAACTAAAGAAAAAAGAACCATACTTATGAAACTGAAAATTCTATCAGCATTAATTATTATTATTCTCAGTCTGCAAGGACTATCCTCTCACTTTGCAGGAGGAAACATTTATTACGACTGTCTGGGGAATAACCAGTATAGAATTTGGGCAGAAATCACTTTAGATTGTGGTGGAGCTTCAAACCCTACTTCATTTCCTATTACATCCACCAACACATGTGGCTTATCAAATCCAACTATTTCTCTATCTCTAATCTCATCACAAACCAGAAACGTTTCTCAAGTATGTTTTAAGGATAGTCTTCTTACGAGTTGTATCAATTCAAGTAATACTCTTCAGGGAAGAAGAAGGTATTTGTATTCTGCTGTTGTTACACTTCCTCCTTGTAACAACTGGACTTTTGGATGGTCTTCTTGTTGTAGAAATGGTGGTTTAGGTGGTGTGGTAAATTTGACAACAGCAGGAAATATATATTTAGAAACCAAAATGTTTAGTGCCAACGATTCTTGTAATAATTCTGTGAGATACACAGGTGTACAAAACCCGTATGTTTGTATCAACCAACCTGCTAGTTACAACTTTGGTGCTGTTGATCCTGATGGTGATAGTTTGGCTTATGTGTTGATTCCTGCCATGACAGGTGCAGCAACTTTTTCACCTTATAATACACCTTACTCTGGTCAGAATCCTATTAGTGCAATTGTATTAGATAGTACTACTGGAACAATCACTTTTACTCCCAATACGCTTGGTTCTTTTGTTGTGGTAGTTCAAGTAACGGAATACGACACCGCAGGAAATATCTTAGCAGTTACGATGAGAGATATCCAGATTGTTGTGTACAACTGCGCAGGAAATATTCCGCCAGACCCTACTCCATCCTTTCTTTATAATGTAGTAGGTCAGGGAACTATTGCTGGACCAAAAAAACTAGAAGTCTGCGAGGGAGATTCATTTTGTGTAGATTTTCAAGTGTATGATTCAAATGCTTTGGACACACTTACTCTTTGGAGTACAAACATTGCTTCTGTTTTGCCAGGTGCAACGTTGAGCTACACAGGGACAAACCCAATTACAGGAACAATATGTTGGAGTGTACCGTCTAACTCTCCTGCCATAAACCCTGTTAGTTTATCGGTAGATGACGGATATTGTCCTATACCAGCAAGAGCCTCATTTAGTGTTATAATAGAAGTGATAAAAAGTACGTATGTTTCCCCAGACGTGACCATCTGTTTGGGAGATAGTACTCAACTCACAGCTCAAGGAGGAAGTACGTTTACTTGGGCATCCATTTCTGGTCCGCCACTCGCGGTAGGAACAAATTTCGATTGTGATACTTGTCAACCAGCGTTTGCAAAACCAACTGCTACAACTATTTACGAAGTAACGAGTGATTTATCGGGAGGTTGTAAAAACAAGGATACAGTTCAGGTAACGGTCGCTTCCAATTTTAATTATAACTTGACACAAACCGGTACTGCCAGTTGTAAACTTGACCCTATTAGTTTTAATATTACTCCACTAGTTCCCGATACTTATACTTACTTATGGACACCAGCGAGTATGCTGAACGCAAATAACATTCCAAACCCTGTACTAAACCCGACTCAATCTGGGTTATTCAACTATATAATTACTGCCACAAATTCACAAGGATGTGTGAAATATGATACGGTTAGTGTATTTGTATCAAACGGAGTAAAACCAGATGTAAAAGCATTTACAGACAAGGATACTGTCATCTGTAACGACATTGCAAATCTAGCCGCATGGGTAGATACCGCAGCTTCAGTGAGTAATCTTCGAGACGATTTTGATAATGCACTGAGCCCATTTGCCTTCGTGAGCAATATTTCGGGAGGAGCAATTGGATCTGGATGTGGAGCTAATTCTCCGCCTAGTTCATTAAACTTTAATGCCGGTGGAAACCGAGAACTTCGAACATCTTCTATACAAGTTGGAAATTGTACACAAATCACATACTCCATAAGATTAGGAAATGCTGCTTCTGGTTTTTCTTGTGAAAATGTGGAAAGTACAGACCCTGTATATTTTCAATATTCAATAAACAACGGTACCACATGGGTGAATCTAAGGACTCACTCTTACCTTGGATGGTTGGTATCTACTGGATGGCAAACATTTACATCACCAATGCCTGCAGGAGCAACAAGCATAATGTTTAGATGGCATCAGCCAGTACATGGTGGAGTTGGACAGGACAACTGGGCACTTGATGATATCCAAATCGATTGTAGTTCGCTAAATAACTATGCCTACAGCTGGACTCCTACTCCTACTCTAGGAACCCCAAATTCGCCTTTTACAACTGCTCAACCAAATGTCGGAACTAATTATCAATTGGTTGTTACTGATACAACTGGAGGATGTTCCGATACCGCGTTTGTTTATTTAGAAGCTTCAACCGACTACCCGATGATTGATGTATCTATTGATACAAATAATGGATGTAAACCTGTAATTGTTACATTTACCAACAATACAGATCCAACAAGAATTGGAACAATCGAATGGGATTTTGGTGACGGAACCACTAGTACGACATTAATAAATCCAATGGTTCATACCTACACTGAACCGGGAACTTATTCGGTATATGTAAAAATTACATCACCCAATGGATGTGTCTCTGACACGACATATACCAACCTAGTAACTGTGTATGACATTCCCGTTGCGTTTTTTAATGCGAATCCACAGCCCACAAATATTTCTAATCCAAACATTAACTTCTTTGATCTATCAAGTAATTTTGTGAATCAATGGGATTGGGCCTTTGGTATCAACCTACCCGGATTTCCTACAAACTCAAATTTACAGAATCCTTCAGTGAAATATCCCGACTTAAATAGCGGAGTATATCCTGTGACTTTGATCGTTGGATCGGCCAATGGATGTTACGACACTGTATCAAGAAACATTATCATTGATGGACTGTATACTCTCTATCTTCCGAGTTCGTTTACTCCAAATGATGACGGACTTAACGATGTATTTGGTCCAAGTGGTGAAAAAATAGACCCAGACAATTACAAATTTATGATTTTCAATAGATGGGGAGAAACAATATTTAGTTCATCTAGCGTATCGGATAAATGGAACGGAAGACTGAACAATAGTGGAGACCTATTACCCGAAGGAACCTATGTGTGGCGAATAATGGCAAAAGATGGTAATACAGGTGAGGAGCATGAATACTTTGGACATGTGGTACTCCTGCAAAAACTAAAACTAGAATAAAAAAACTAAGCTGGTATTTACCTCTCTCTAAAAATCTTTTTTTAGCAAGCCTCATTAAAGAGGCTTGCTTTTTTTTGTTATAAATAGTCATATTATTGAATTTTTGAAAGTAATACTATTATATTTGAGTGTAAATTAAAAAAGTTTGGAAAACCTGAAAATACATATTAAAGTAAATGAAGATCTTTATTTGAAAGATCCTGAATCAACTAAGCTCGGGAAAAAGATAATTTCTTATAGTATCTTACTCATTGATGAATTAGGATTTGAATCTTTTACTTTTAAAAAGCTTGCCACCAAAATTAATTCTACAGAAAGTTCAATATACCGATACTTTGAAAGTAAATATTCGTTGTTGCTCTATCTCTATTGCTGGTATTGGAGCTGGATTGAATACAAACTAGTTTTTGGAACAATCAACACAAACTCCGCTTTGATTAGATTAAAGAAAACAATCGAAATAATTAGCTCTCCCATTGAAATTGACAACGATATTTCCCACATTAACGAAGTTATCTTGAAGAAAATCATCATTTCTGAATCAATTAAAGTGACTCACACCAAGATTGTAGACGAAGAAAATGAAAAAGGACACTTTAAAGTGTATAAACGAATCATTCGAAGAATTGCTGAGATTATTCAAGAAATCAATCCTGATTATCCCTATCCGCATATGTTGGTGTTCTCCATGATTGATGGTGTAATCGAGCAATCTTTCTTCTCTTCTCATCTTTCAGGGGTGACTGAGATGAAGGATGAACATGATACTTGCTTGATTGACTTCTACACCGATTTAATATTAAAAGCAATACAATAAAATACTCGATTACTGAGCTAAGACTCCCAACGTGTGTTTAAGTTTGGCGTGTGCTTTTTGATTGCTAGCAATGCTTTTGGCGAAATCAATTTGAGAATAGATATAATTTTTTTCTCTCGTATTGATCATAAAAATAGAGCTTTCACCTAGGTCAAATAATCTCAATTCTGCATCGAGTAGTTTTTCATAATTCAATTGATTATTCAAAAATAATTTGGCTTGCGAGAAACTCGTACCAGAGGTATTATAAGCTGCAATTATCTTGTACTTTACTTGTTGATTTTTCTCCGCAAATCCCGCTTGCATATCTCTGATTTCTAATTTATCTAGTTTTACTTGTCCTCTTTCTTTTCTAATAAACAATGGAAAACTTACCTCTGCGCTCCATTTATAATTATTTGCGTTGTATGTTTCAAAGGTAGAAGCAAAAGTATTTTGAGCTAAAGCATTGTACTTCAAATTAACAGTAGGTTTTAGGCTTTCTTTGCTCAATCGCAAATCAATTTGTTTTGATTCTATTTTATACAAATAGTTGACCAAATCCGGATGGGTTGAAATAAGTGAATCTGCCATAGAGAATAACGAATCATCAGCAGGAACAAGCAATTCGCTTGTCAATTCTGGTGGAGATACATCTTCGGACAGTTCTAGAGGAACAATTCCCTCTTGCCACAAAAATACCTGAAGTAGTTCTGTATTATTTTTGTAAGAAAGTGTTGCCTCTTGCAGAGATATTTGTCTATTCTGTACCACAATATGATATTCCAAAGTATCAATCATAGGTTTATTTCCCATTACCGCCTCTTGTTTAATTCCTATGAACCTTGACAGGGCATTTGAGTAGGCATTTCGATATATTTCCATCTCGTGAAAGGATTTAAACCATTCCCAATAAACTGCGCTAGACTCATACAGCAAGTCGTTTAGTATAATTATTCTTTGCGCATCTGTGCTATTTTTGTAGATCTTAGCTTTTTTTAATTCGGCCCTTCGTTCGTCAATAAACAACCCTTTTCCGAGTGTAATTCCAACCCCCGCATTCCAAAGACCATCGGCAGGCGTGTTGAGTTCTGGGTTAAGAAACGTACCTTCGTTCAATTCATATCCTCCTTCAAGAGTAATTCCGAACCAAGTGGGTATTTTTAATCCTCCTCGATTCTCTGCATAATAGGAATTATTATCAAAATCTTTGTAATTGGCATTGCCATAGAATTTTGGATCAAAACCACCTCGTGCTTTCATCAGATAAGCTTTTCCTTTTTGGGTAGTTAAATCTGCCTGGATAGCTACTGGATGATTACTTTTTACAATTCCAATAAACTCCTCGAACCCAAATTCTTGCTTAATTTCTTGAGCGTATAAAAACACTGGAAAAGCAAAAAGGAAAACGACCAATACGGTTCTTAAACTTTTTGTCATTTTTTCTTCTCGTTAAGGTTTGTTTGGGTTTTCTTACTATAAAAGTCAGGTGGGAATCCGTTGACATTTCGCCAAAGTTCATACCAAACGGGAACATCATTCAATAATATCATGTTGTTCGTTCCACCCCCATACATCAAGGCATTTGGCCAAGAGATATCAGTAGAATCTGGCTTTACTAATATTCTATATTTTCCATTTTCACCCAAAAACATATCCATGGCATACACATGTCCACTGTAAGTTCCATAACTCGCATTGGGCCATCCTGCAAATACAACTGCCGGCCAGCCATCAAATTGAATTTGAACTTTCTGTCCTACTTTCAGCAAGGGTAAATCAATAGGTGCCACAAAAAGCTCTACCGCCAGTTGATATTGTGTTGGCATTATTTTCACCAAGGGATCACCTTCTTTTATCATCTCTCCTATTCCTGCGTAAATCAAGCTAGAAATATACCCATCTTGTGGCGCTTTTACGTAGTACAAATCATTCCTAAATGAATAATTAGATAATTCATTCATGAGTTTGTTTACTGTTCCCTCCGAATCGAATTGAGTAGATAAGGTAGAATAAATGTCTGAGTTGATTTTAGCGATATCCGAATCAAATTTCACCTTGATATTCGATAACTCAACCTGAGCATTTATTATTTCATTCTGGCTTGCCAACCATTTATTTTGCGCTTCAATTTTGTAGGCAAATGCTTTTTGCTCCTTTACTCTTTTGTTCTCCAAATCTGTCAATGACTTTAATCCATCTTTGTACAAACTGTCTGTCCGATTAAACTGACTAATAGCGGCCGCATAATTTGCCAAAGACGCTTGGTAATTATTTGAGTCATTTTGAGCTTTAAGTTTCGCTTGCAAAAGTTTGTTTTTTGCTTGTTGAATTTTCAATCTTCTTAACTCTTCCAACGCTACTCGCTGACTTTGCAACGCCATCACTTTACTCTTATAAGATTCTACAGAAGAAGACTTTAAATTCATTTGGTTCTTCGTTCTGGACATTAAACTTGTATCAAAATATCTGTCTTTTATCTCGGACAAGAAAGCAATTGTATCCCCTTTCTTAACGAAATCACCTTCTTGCACGAACCACTTTTCAATTTTTCCTGGGATCACGGAGTTGATTGTTTGAGGTCTTTGCGAAGGTTTAAGAGTAGTTACGTTTCCATTTGTTCGGATATTTTGAGTCCATGGTAAAAAAAGTAGGACTATCGAGACAATAGAAATAACATACAAAAAGCGAATAAATGCCTTTTTGGAAGTTCTATTCTCCACTTTATTGAGGGTATTAAATTTGCTTTCCTCTACCCTATTTGAAATATCTATTTTTGAAATATTTAGCATAATTCTGTTCTCTTATAAATAATCCTTTACAGTATTGTAACTTCCAATTTTTTCGATTCTTCCCTCTTTCAAAACAATGATTTTATCTAGTTTTTGACATAAAGCTTCATTAGATGATGCCAATATAAGGGTCCAGCAACGATCTTTGTGTGTTAAGAATTTTAATATTCTATTTCTTTCGTCTGGAGAAATAGCACCAAAAGCATCTTTTATTAGAAGAAGTCTTGGTTTGTCAGCAATAGCTCTAGCCAATAATATTTTATCAATTATTCCCTTCGAAAACTTCTGTCCTCTGGAGTCAATCAAGGTATCGTATCCTTTCGGCAATCTTTTGATGTGATCTTCTAGTCCAATATTCTTAATGGCCCACTTTATGTTTTCAAAAGTTGCTTTCTCTCTGCCCATTTTGATATTATCAAAGATAGTTCCGTCAAACAATAACTCCTCTCTTAAACAATCTCCAATAACGTTTCTTAACGTACTTAATTTTAAATTTCCTTGAGGCAAACCATTGTAGGCAATATATCCAGAAGCAGGAACATACAAGGCAGATATTAGGTACATCAAAGTTGATTTACCAGAATCATTGTCTCCATACAAAAGAACTTTTTCGTTCGGATTTATCACAACATTTATGTCTGATAAAACTGATAAATCTTCTTGTGTGTAGCCAAAACTTACCTTGCTTAATTCCACTTTGAGTCCATTGTCGTCCATGTTATCCAAAATACACAGGCCTTCGTGATTCTCTAGTTCTAAGTCTGTAACTTGACCAATTTTTTCCAGAGAGGTAAGAACGTCATAAATTGTTTCGAGACTAACTATCAATTTTTCTACTGAATTAATTACCAAAAGAATAATTATCTCCGCTGCAACAAATTGACCAATATTCATTTGCTGTTCCATTACAAGCATACTCCCAATAATAAGCAAACCAGATGCTACAATAGCCTTAAAAACAACCAGTAGTGAATATTGCTTTACTAGAATATTGAAATGGCTTTCCCGGGCGTCAATGTATTTATTGGTTCGCTTGTCTGTAACTTCTAGTGGCAACGAAGTTTTTCCCGCCAATTTGAAACTAATGTTGGTCCGAGCCATTTCTTGCAACCAATGGGCTACGTTGTATTTGTTTTTTGATTCTACCAAACTAGTTTCTAAACCAACTTTGGCAGTATATTGAAAAATGGCCCATACCAAAATAACCAAAATCAAACTAAAAATGATGAAAAATGGGTGATAAAGAGATAATAATATAAGTCCAAATACTACTTGAATGGAGGCAGAAGAAAAATCAATCAATATTTTCGAAATTCCTTTTTGAACCGAAATAATATCAAAAAAACGATTCATTAGCTCAGGAGCATAATGATTGTACAACGCTGACATTTTAATATTTGGAATTCTAAACGCAAACTCAAATGCAGCACGGGTAAATAATTTTTGCTGAAGAATCTCCGTTATTTTTAATTGACTAATTTGAAGAATACCCGAAAAAATAATTCCCAGAATAACAAAAGTTACAAGCACTATCCACGCTGTACTTACTGCACCACCTTGGATGAGATTTATGATTGCTTGAATACCAATAGGCAAAGATAAATTTACCAAACCATTGAAAATAGCATACAAATAAATATACCTAATCTCCTGTTTATCGTTCCTCAATAGCTTCAAAAACCTTCGTAAAGGCGTAAGACTATTTTCTTTTTTTTCTTCCATTTATTTATCAATTAGACAAACTAATACTAACTTTACTCTGCAAAATAATAGTATTACTATCAATAATGCAAGTATTTTATCTATTATTTACGTTAAGGTAAGGAAAATTTCAATATGTAGTGAACAAAAATTGCCACAAATAGGAAGATTTAGTTCATTTATCGTAATATTGCAATTAAATATGAAAATACTATCACATCTTTTTACTTTCACACTATGAAATTATCAGAATTAAAACAACAACTTTTGAGTATGGATACGCTTACATTTATTCTCCCCAACGGAACATCAGTGCCTTCACACTTTCATGTAACTGAAGTTGGTCAAATAGAAAAAAGCTTCATTGATTGTGGTGGAATGGTACGGAAAGAAAAAACAATTGGGTTGCAATTGTGGAAATCCATTGATTTTCATCACCGACTGAAAGCAAGTAAATTATTGTCGATTATCGAAATGAGCGAACAACAACTTCACTTATCCGATGAAGAAATAGAGGTTGAGTATCAGGGAGAAACTATCGAAAAATTTGGTCTCGCATACTCGGAAGGCATTTTTTTGCTGACTCAGACAAAAACCGCATGCTTAGCAGAAGATAGTTGTGGAATCACCCTTCCTAAAATCTCTGTATCACTTTCTGAATTAGGATCAAACGAGAAGGGAAATACGTGTACTCCCGGTTCAGGGTGCTGTTGAGGATTAGATTCCCAAATCAAAGAAAATAAGTTTTACCCCCTAAAAGGAAGAATAGATATGAATCTAGATAAAAAAACACACGTACTTCATCACTTAGGGCAAGACTCTGTGCTAATGACCCTTATTGAGTCACTAGATTTTCCTGAAATTGATAGAACCAATAATGTTTTTCACGATCTAATGAGTTGCCTAATTGAGCAACAAATTCATTACAGGAGCACAAAGAAAATATTTAAAAAAGTACTTAATCAAGCCAAAGTGGAAGAAGTAACTCTCGATAATTTTTATAAATTGGAAGAGTCTAATTTTGGTGGTGTAAAACTCTCAATTTCCAAATACAAAACAATTCAATCTGTCATTTTGTTTTTTTCGCAAAACGAAATTGACTGGAACACTCTCAGCAACACAAGAATTCACTTATTGCTCGGGAGTATTAGGGGAGTTGGACCAAAAACAATTGATATGATTCTACTCTATTCCTTGGGACGAGAAGACATTTTTATCTCGGATGATTATCACATAAAACAAATTATACCTACACTTTATGGACTTAATTGTGAGGAAAAATTAACTGCTCAAATATCAAAAATCGCCAGCCGATGGTCTCCTTATAAATCCTACGCATTTTTGTATCTCCTTGAATTCAAACGAAAGAAATAGGAAGAAGATTTCTACGGATGAACCTTCTTCTTTCTGGATGCCAAAGAATGACTAGAAAAAGCGGTCAACCCATCTAGCTCCACAAATTGGCAGGTAGAACGCGAAGAGGCTCGATTTGATTGAAACTGAGAAATAAAAGACATAAAGGAATGATCTACAAAGGTAGCTTGGGAAAAATCCAATAAGATGTTTTTTTCTTCTGGGATAGAGTTAATGTGTTTTTTGAACCCAATTAAATTAGAAAAAACCGCAGCTCCTATTATTTTGACGGTATACCCAGTTTCGGTTTCTTCAATTTCTAGATTGGCTCTAAAAAAATTGAAGAAAGAAACACCCGAAGCAAAATGGAAGATAAACTTTGTAAGAATTCCAGCAAAAACGCCCATCAATAAGTCCTCAAAAAGCGTAACCAAAATAGTCACAATAAAAAATACTAATTGCTCTCTTCCAACTCGATAAATGTGAATAAACTCCTTGGGTGCAGCCAACCTAAAACCTGCAAATACCAGCATGGCGGCTAATGCAGAATTAGGTATTAATTCGATGATGGGTACGATAAAAATTATAGAAAGCAACAAAAATATTCCATGAAAAAAATTAGCCCATTTTGATTTGGCCCCATATCCAATGTTTGCTGAACTTCTTACAACTTCCGAAATCATAGGCAATCCACCAAGCAAACCGGCAAGTACGTTTCCAGCTCCCTGCCCTACTAACTCTCCATTGAAATTAGAATTTCTTTGTTCGATATCAAGCGTATCCAAGGCTTTTACGGTAAGCAATGATTCCAATGAGCTCACAAATAAAAACATGAGCACATATTTCCAAAAAGGAAAAGAAAAAAACTCTGTAAAATCTGTATTTACAGCCAAGCTTCCCCAAAAATCACCAATAATAACCAACGTATATCCTGGTTCTGTATGTTTAAAATCCCAAAATAGAGCCATTGGAATAGCAACAAGGAGAACCGTTAAAGGAGCGGGTATTTTTCTCAGAAAACTTTTCTTAACTCCGGTAACAACAAACATTAGAAGTAGGCTAATTATTCCAATTATTGCCACATGCTCACTAAAATTTGACAGGAACATAGGAATTGAAATCAGTAATTCTATTGGGCCTTTCGATGTATAGAGCGATGGGTCTACTCCCAAAAGAACAGGGAATTGTTTCAACATAATAATAATTCCTATGGCTGCTAACATACCATGAACGGCAGAATGAGGAAAAAAATCTGTTAGAGAACCTAACTTGAGAAACCCTAAAAATATTTGTAAAACTGCCATTGTCACAATAATGGCACATACGGTTTGCCAAGCAAATTGATTTCCTCCAAATTCTGTAACGGCTGCTGCTGAAATGGTTATAAGCCCTGCTGCGGGACCTTTGATTGACAACTCGGAAACACGAAAAAACAAAGTAAAAACTCCCCCAATAATTGCAGTCAACACTCCCATTGACGCTGGAAACCCACTCGCTTTGGCAATTCCCAAACTGAGTGGAAGAGCTAATAAAAAAACGAAGAAACCAGCAGAAATATCTGATTTAAAATTCTTTTTCAGGCTGTCTATTTCTCTTTTAGTGTTTCCCTGGTGTATCATTACAATATTTTGAATTATCCACAAAGATAAGATATAATCTAAATTTCTAGTGAAATGTTGGGTTTTAGACTCTCTCGACTGCGAAATGAGGAAGGACTATTAGACTAAAAATACAAAACAAAAAAAAGAGGTTGTAGTGAAAACGACAACCTCTTTATCAATATGGGTGGAAGATGGGACTCGAACCCACGACACCCGGCACCACAAACCAGTGCTCTAACCAACTGAGCTACAACCACCATTTTTTCGGTCTGCAAATATAGATAATTTAAATTTTATCCTGCAAATTTTATCGCCAGATTTTTACGTTTATTTTTCAATCCAAATTTTGTAAATTTGGCACGCTTCCTGCTAAAGCTAAGGGAGTGTTAATACAAGCAACTACCATGTCAATTGCTCGTATTGATACAAACAAACTATCAAGTTTAAAAAAACTCACATGAAAAAAACACCACTTATTCTGCTTTTCTTATTTGTTGTATTCTCTTCACTTAGTCAAAAAAAATACGTCATAGACGTAAAGATACCGGGGCTCAAAGACTCTTTAGCTTATCTCGGAACGTACACTGGAAAAAACTTATATTTTTACGACACGGCCGTGGTTAACGCGGATGGAAGTTTTACTTTTGAAAACGAAGACATGCCTCACGGAGTTTATGCAGTAATACCCTCGATGAATCCGCCAAAATATTTTGATATTTTGGTGAATGAGCAAAAAATTACTCTGGAAACGAATCTAGACAACCTCACTGGAAATTTAGTGGTAAAAAAATCAAAAGAGAATAAATTATTTTTTGATTACGTGCATTTCTTGGAAAAACAAGCAAAGCAAAAGGAGCCGCTCATCAAGGAAAGGAAAATAGCATTTGAGGCAAAAGACACTAACAAAATTCAAGTGCTAAATAAAGAAATAACTAAGATTGACTCGGCAGTAATCGAGTATCAAATAGAAATTTCGAAAAAACACAAAGACACCTATTTTGGAAAACTCATTTCTATGTCCGTAGAAATTACGATTCCCGAACCGCCAATTGCAGTGGATGATACCAATAGGTGGAAATATGATTACTACACCAATCATTTTTGGGATAATGTAGATTTATCTGACGACAGATTAGGAAAGTCTGCTTTGTTTTACAATCAAATGGAAACTTACTTTATGAAGGTAATTACACAAATTCCAGACACCATTAACAAACGAATAGATTCCTTTATGAATCAATTGACTCCCAATGGATTTATGATGAGATCTGCGGTGGAGTTTTTGGCTTATGCTCATGCAAAGACAAAAATTATGGGAATGGAATCAGTGTATGTTCATGTGGCAGATAATTACATCCTTAACGGAAGAAGTGAATGGATCGAACAAGATAAAATTGAAAAACTAAGACCAAAAGTAGAGAAACTAAGACCCACATTGATAGGCAAAATCGCCCCAAACATTATATTGGCTGATACCTCTGAAAGGAAATGGATAAATTTAGCTGAAGTAAATCACGAGTACACCTTGCTTATTTTTTGGGCAGAAGATTGTGGTCACTGTAAAAAAGAAATCCCAAAATTCAAACAAGTGTACGATAGTTTGAAAGCGGTTTCTGAAATAGATCTTGAAGTATATGCAGTGTGTACGAGTATCGAAAATGACGATTGGAGAAAATTCATTATTGAGAAAGAACTAAATTGGATAAATGTTTCAGATTTTCAAGAAATGAGAGACGACCACATGAAATATTTAATTGAAAAGAAAACAACTCTACAAAGCATAAATTATAGAAACATATACGATGTGTTTGTAACCCCGGTAGCCTATTTATTAGATAAAGACAAGAAAATAATTGCAAAACAATTTGATTCGGAACAGCTATCAGAAATATTAAAGGTGATGAAGAATAGAAAGAAATAAAACTCCTCTAAACTTAATTACTCAACATTGGATTTTTTATCTTTGTGACAATCAAAGAAAAAACTATGTTACATGAAATAAAACTTGGGATTCCTACAGAAATTCCAAAGAAAAAAGAATTTGATACAACAATAAGTCACGCCCCGAAAAGAAAGGACATTCTTTCGGATGAAGAAAAAAAATTGGCACTGAAAAATGCTTTGCGTTACTTCCCAAAAGACCAACACCCTACTCTAGTCAAAGATTTTAGAGAGGAACTAGAAACCTACGGAAGAATTTATATGTACCGGTACATGCCGGATTACAAAATATATGCTCGTCCTATTGAGGAATATCCTGCAAAATCTAAGCAAGCAGCGGCCATCATGTTAATGATTCAGAATAATTTGGATCACGCTATTGCGCAACATCCGCACGAATTAATTACCTATGGTGGTAATGGTGGAGTGTTTCAAAATTGGGCACAATACCTACTCACCATGCAATATTTGTCGGAAATGACAGATGAACAAACGCTTGTCATGTATTCTGGGCACCCAATGGGTTTATTTCCGTCTCACAAAGATGCGCCCAGAGTAGTAGTTACGAATGGGATGATGATTCCAAATTACTCAAAGCCAGATGATTGGGAGAAATTCAATGCACTAGGCGTTACTCAGTACGGACAAATGACTGCCGGATCTTATATGTATATAGGACCACAAGGAATCGTGCATGGTACGACTATCACAGTTCTTAATGCCGGAAGAAAAATTTCTAAAAACGGAGAAGGACTTGCGGGTAAACTTTTTGTGACCTCGGGACTTGGCGGTATGAGCGGAGCGCAGCCCAAAGCAGGAAATATTGCCGGTTGCATTACAGTATGTGCCGAGGTGAATGACTTTGCCTCTATCAAACGATATGAGCAAGGATGGGTAGATGAATTGATTGATGACATTGATAAGTTAGTAGAAAGAGTAAAAGATGCGAAGGAGAAGAAAGAAGTTGTGTCAATTGCTTACCAAGGAAATATTGTAGATGTATGGGAAAGATTTGAAGAAGAGAATATCTACGTGGATTTGGGATCGGACCAAACCTCTCTTCACAATCCTTGGGCGGGTGGTTATTATCCCGTTGGACTTTCATACCAAGAAGCTAATGAGCTTATGGCTAACGACCCTGAAAAATTTAAAACTTTCATAGAGAAGTCGCTAATTAGACAAACAAATGCCATTAATAAACATGCGGCAAAAGGAACTTACTTTTTTGATTACGGCAATGCCTTTTTGCTCGAAGCCTCACGAGCAGGAGCGAACATTATGGCTGACAACGGTATCAATTTTAAATATGCCTCTTACGTCCAAGATATTATGGGACCTATGTGTTTTGATTATGGTTTCGGTCCATTTAGATGGGTTTGCGCCAGTGGTAAACAAGCTGATCTTGATAAAACAGATGAAATCGCCTGCAAGGTTCTAGAAAAAATGGCGAAAAATTCTCCCGAAGAGATAAAGCAGCAAATGTTGGATAATATTCAATGGATAAAAGGTGCTAAGGAAAACAAATTAGTTGTGGGTTCTCAAGCAAGAATATTGTATGCCAATGCGGAAGGTCGAATTAATATTGCTCAAGCATTCAATGAGGCTATTGAAAGGGGGGAAATTGGGGAAGTAATATTAGGGCGAGATCATCACGATGTTTCAGGAACCGATTCTCCCTACAGAGAAACTTCAAACATTTATGATGGATCTAGTTTTACTGCTGATATGGCTATTCATAATGTTATTGGAGATTCATTTAGAGGAGCTACTTGGGTGTCGATTCACAACGGAGGTGGTGTTGGTTGGGGTGAAGTGATTAACGGTGGTTTTGGAATGTTATTGGATGGGTCAGCCGATTCTTCAAGAAGGTTAAAATCAATGCTCTTTTGGGATGTAAACAATGGAATTGCCAGAAGAAGTTGGGCTCGAAATGAAGAGGCAATCTTTGCCATTAAACAAGCAATGAAAGACAATCCAGAATTAAAGGTTACTCTTCCTAATCTGGTTGATGAAGACTTGCTCTAACCTAACCTTCAACGTAGTTAATAAAAGTCTCGAGATTGCTCTTTGAGACTTTTTTTTTGCCCTGTATTCAAGTATATATTGTTTATTTACTATTGTTTTTTATCATTACCACTGGCTGATTTAATTCCTTTACCATGTATTTTTTTGTTTGATTCAAGTCATTTTGACCACTTGTAGGAAATCAGAATATATATGATATTTCTAATTGAAACAAAAAAAGCCCCTTGTGTTAACAAGAGGCTTTACATTTTTCATTTATTTTTCCTATTTAACCACAGTCAACTTTTTAGAAGTTGAGAAGTAATCATTAGAAACAGAGATTGTGTAGATTCCTTCTGCCAGGTTCGTAACATCCAGTTCCAATAAATTATTGGAAGCGGACAACTCGCTTGATTCAATTAATTTTCCAACTGCATCAAAAACTCTCACTGTTACGTTTTCATTTGCATTCATTTTGGCTATATCAATTGAAACAACAGAATTAGCAGGATTTGGATACACATTAATATCTGAAGCGTTCACCACATATTCATCCAAACTTACGCTCATTATTTGAGTACAAGTCGAGGTATCCTTACATCCATCAACAGTAGTGATTTCAACTGCATATTCTCCATTTCTCACCGGTGTAAAAGTTTGACCGGTTTCTCCTAATAAGAAAGAATATTCATTTTCACAATCCATCCACTTATAAGTTACACCCGTGTTGGGAGCGGTAAGTGTAATTCCTGATACAGTCACAGGAAGAGCTGTTACTGAGTTAATAGTTAAAATAGTGGTGATAGTTTTGACACAACCAAAAGCATTTGTTGTTAAATCAGTGTAAGTTCCACTCACAAAGTATGTATTGCCAGTTTCTGGCACGGTATAACTTTCACAAGCAGAAACCGTTCGAGTTTCTGAACTATTCGCTTTGATGGTTAGATTAATTGTCATTAAACTGTCACATCCTTTTGACGTTGGTATGGTATCATACCTCGTTCCAGATGTAGTCCACACTTTTCCACTTGGTGAGGTGTAACTTCCACATGCTGTTACTGAGATCGATTTAGCTGCATTGTAATTCACAGTTAGCAAAGTAGTAATAATACTGTCACATCCTTGTGTAGTTGGGATCGTGTCTGTGAATGACCCTGAATAATTCATTGTTCTTCCACCAGGTAGCGTGTAAGACTCACAAGCCGTTACAAAATTGTTAAATGTTTTAGTGTAATTAACTGTTAAATCAAGGGTAATTACACTATCACAACCTACCGAGTTCGGAATGATGTGAGTAGCTGTTGTATTTGAGGCAGTATAAGTAACCCCGTCCAACCAAGTCATTGAATCACAGACAACATATGTATCGGTATATGTCGTTGAATTTTTCACTGTAAGGTTCAGTGTGAAAATGGTATCACAAATCCCAGCAACATTACTTTTTATGGTATCAATTGCGGAATTATTAGACGCAGTATACGTAATGCCATCCATCCACATCATTGAATCACAAACGACATACGAGTCAATTGCCGAAACATAACAGGGAAGAATAACATTCACTGTATAATCTTCAAAAGAACCGTAAGAACCAGTGTAACAAGGGCTATTAGGTCCTAAATTATTGTCAGTACCTCCGATTCTCATAATGTGAGGACCTACAGGTGCGGAGGAAGGCACGGCAAAGGTTCCAGATAATACGGTTGGGTTTGATGAAGCTGATAATCCGAAATATACTTGTTCTGAGGAATCAAACACTAAGTCATCATTCCAGTCAATCCAAATTTTAGTTCCATAGGTATATCCTGTTGAATATTGGATAGAGAATGCTTGTGCTGAAGCACCTTGGATTATATCAGTAGACAAAGAATCATAATCCCCATAATATCCTGGCTCCGAACCTGTTGTATTGTTAATTGTTCCGATAGTAACATTGGTAATACCTGATCCATCAGTTGAAGTTGGAGCAGGAACACAATACCATGTGTAGAAAGAAATAGGACCTACCCAAGCACTTGAGTCTGTACCTCCACAATAAGATCTTACGTAATACTCGTAATTTGTTTTAGCGGTAAGACCAGTTAACGATGTCGACAAAGAACTAGAAACGACATTCGTCCCTGTCACCAATGGATCAAAACCTGCAGTATCGTAACGTACGATGTAACTTGTTGGTGTTCCAAACAATGGTGCTGACCACGAAAGAGTTGCTGTTGTACTAGTATTTACAGTTGCACCAGCCATAGTTGGTGAGAAACAAGCAGGAGATTCAATTACTGAGATATCATCTAAACAAATATCTCCTTGATAAGAACCATTACTTATCGCAACAAACCTAAGTTTTATTACACCAGAATACGAAGATAGATCAATATATTGTTGGTTCCATGCCGAAGCTTGAGAAGCTTGCTGAGCACCCGTAATAGTTAATTCATTTGTCCAAGTTGTTCCGTTGAAAACCTGCACACTCAGAGAACCTATTTGGCTACCAAACATATGATAATAAAACTCTAAAAAAGGTGTGGTCAAACTTGTTAGATCCACTGAAGGAGAATTCAAAATTGCTGTATCACCAACACCTGCTCCAGAAGCTTCAGTGTAGAAAAATTTAGAACCAGAGTTTGCAGAAAGAGCACCGGTAAATGAAGATGGAGTTCCGCTAGAGCTTATATTCCAATCAAACACAGAGCCTGTATTTGTAGAGGACCAGCAGTTTGAAATAGCAGAACCACTTGTAGTGTTTGGATGCCCTTCTACTCCATCTGACCAAGGCCCTAAATTCGTGTCATTACACAAAGTGGTGAAAGAGTATGGTCCAGCCCAAGGACTTGAGTCAGAAGCGGTACAAAGAGATGACACATAATATTGATAGGTCGTAAATGAATTCAAACCTGACAAAGGTACAGTATCGTTGGTAACAATCACAGAAGTTCCAGTTCCTTGAACAAACCCAGCAACACCGTATTCGATTCTAGAATTTGCTGATCCTGCATTGTTGCTCCAGTTAATCATCGCTGAGGTTGATAATACGTTAAACGCATTCAAAGCAGTTGGATCTGGACAATTTGGAATCGCTTCCACAATCACATTATCAACGAAAAAATCAGGCCCATAATCTGAAACCCCTACAAATCTTACTTGAATTGTTTTGTTGGTGTAGGTGGCTGAATCTAAAATTATTGTTTCAGTTACAAAAGAACCTGGGCTCGTATTTGTTGCGCCATCATTAGAAGAAGGATTTGTCATTCCCCACACCGTGTTCCAAGTTCCACCCACTTCTCTTACTTGTACAGAAACGGAATCATCGTAGTAGGTTGAAGTATTTCTAGACCAATCAAATTTTAATCTTGCATTGGCACTTACAATTATTGGTTCAGACATCATATGAAGTGTACCTGAAGAAATACTCCAGAAGTTAGCTCTTGCGATACCTCCCGTGTAAGCAATCCAATTATTAGAACCACCTGTTAAATCCCAACAGTTAGGCGGCCAAGACGAAAAGTCTTGTAAGTACGGTAAAGTGGCAGCACTACACAAAGTAGTAAAACTAAATGGACCATTATATCCACTCGAATCACTGGTACCGCAATACGCCTGAACATAAAAATCATAGGTTGTATTTGCACCTAATCCCGAAAGCGCAGCAGTTAAAGAGCTTGAAGTGCCAATTGTTCCTGTACCTTGAGTAAATCCAGTAACACCATACTCAAATTTAAAACTAGTGGAGGTTGGATGAGACCAAGCAACATTTGCACCTGAAGATGTTATCCCAGAAAAAGCAATTCCAAGTGGAAGATTACATGAAGGTGCAGCTGAATAAGCAATACTTAGGTTAGGAACTGCTGATCTTTGATATGTTGCAGAAGGAGGTGATGAAGGATTAGGATTTGTGAAATCATTTCTGTATATAATACTTCTAGTACTCGAGGTAGTTCTGCAATAAAAATCATCAGAGCTAGAACCATAACCTGCAGCATTTTCATCCACCGCAATGATAATATTATCTATACCATTCCATACAAAAGGAGTTGTAAGAGCTATCTTTACCAAATTACGGGAACCGGAAACAACAGTTACGGTGGCGGTACCCGAAAAAACTTGACTCAAATTAGTCAAGGTTTCCCAGTCAGTGGATGAAGAGAAACTACTTTTTGTTGTATGACCCATGTACACAGTCCAATTATCAGAACTATTCAGAGTCGAATTGGTATATTCAAAAGTTAAAGTATCCATAGACTTCGCTCCAATAATGCCAGAGGCATTTAATTCAGAGGCAGGAAAAATACTTTGGGAATAAGAATACCCGTAATAAGGTTCAATTGGTAATGTTTGAGTCGTTGACGAACCTGGGGTTCCAATAACAACGTTTCCTTGTTGTGGTGTGTAGTCCAATGTCATGTTTGGAACATAAGAACGCTGATAAGTTGCGCTAGGCGGAGAAGCTGGATCTGGGTTTGTAAAATCATTTCGATACACCAAACTCCTGGTTCCCGCAGTTGATCTACAATAAAAGTCATCTGAACTGCTTCCGTAACCTGAAGCATTTTCATCAAAAGCAAATATTAAATTACTAGTTCCATCCCAAAGGAATGGTGTGGAAAATGTTATTACAACGGTATTGGTCCCACCTGTAGTAACAGTTGCAGTACCTGAAAACACGGAAGTTAAAGAGGCCACAGATTCCCAATCAGAAGAAGAAGAAAATGTGTTTTTCGTAGTATGACCCACATAAACCGTCCAATTATCACTATTGTTAAGAGAAGTATTAGAATAATCTAGTGTTAAGGAATTTATGGCATTTACACCTACAATTCCAGCTGCATTTAATTCAGAGGCAGTGATAATGGATTGAGAATAGGTGTATCCATAGTAAGGCTCTATTGGTAAAGCTTGATTCGTTGTGGTACCGGGTGTTCCGATAACTGCCGTACTCTGAGAATAGATTAGATTCCCTACTAATGCAAGGAGAATTAATAAAATGTAATTTTTCTTCATTTGTGTTTATTTGGTTAACATTTTTTCAAGGTTTCATTCTTAATAGAATGTATTTAGTGGGTTAAATTAAGAAAAATTCAACGCATTTTAAATTTATATTCCTTCAAACTTGTTAACAATAAAATAAAAATTGTTAATAACTAAAATGAAAAAAAACTGAATTCACTTAATAACCATAGAAGGTATATAGGATGATGACACTTTTTTTAATTTTTCTCCTCCTAATGTAAAAATGTTAACATCTCCAATTTGATTAAAGTTCTTTGCGTTAGTTGCATATAACTTTCCTCGAATTACATCTAACCCGTAAAAATTTTCAGTTTTCCTACTATAAAAAATTTGGGGAATTTGCTCATTTCCATTCGTGTGAATTGAGTATATAGAATCATCAATAAAATAGAGTTTATTATTTTGAGGGCTAAACCTTAACTTATTTGGATTCCGAGACGAAGGGAACTTAAACTGAAATAGAATATCCTTGCTGTCTAAGTCATATTGAGTTAAAGCTGGAACTTCTAATCCAGCCAACCCAGAAGTAAGGACCCACAGCTTGCCATTCCCATCCACACAATAGCTATTCGGATTTATTCCCGTTTTCAAACTGTCTGTTTTTGTTTCTATGGCTGGGTCAATGATGTAAATGTTATTGGAATCTGAATTAGTTAAATAATATCCCCTATCCATTACAAGTAACTGAGAGTTAAACATTATCAACTCTTCGGTCCAACCTCTTGTGTTTATTTGATTTACAATTCTATTAGTTGTTATATCTACAACATACACTCCACCTTGTTTTAAGTCACTCACAAAAGCTTTGTTTCCATAAAACTCAATATATCTTGGGCTATTAAATCCCTGAATATCAAACAATAATTTCAAAGTCGTGTCTGTTACCACAACTTTTCCAGAATTATTCACGACAAAATAATACTTACCGCGATACTTTTTTACTGATTGCAGGACGTCACCTATTCCTACTCCATTCATCGTTCTAAATTGATTATTAAAAATAGTCCCCGATTCCGAATTCAGCACCGAAACCGAAGCATTTCCAAAACCAAAATTTCCTTCATTTATTACCAACAATTCTCCAGTTCCTTTTCCTTCGGGGAAAATAGATTGTGGACCAATTTCTTTTTTACAGTTCCACGAGATAATAACAACGCCTAGGATACAAAAGATTAATTTCATAATGCTAAAGATAGAGATAATGAATAGTTTCTTCCGGGAATTGGTCTATTAGCTACTACTTGATAGGGTTCATCAAACAAATTGATTACACGTACGCCAACTTTGTACTTCACTCCTTTCAATTTGTTGAAATAAGAAATTCCACAATTTGCAGGAAAATAATGCGGTAGATAAGTGACATTTGTCTCATCAATAAAAACTCTGCCATTGTATATTTGGGTGTACACAAAGCACAAATGTTCTCTTTTAAGAGTAATGGTTGCATTTGCTTTGTGGCTAGGTATATAGATCGGTATCTTTCCTACTCTGTCTTCATTTTGTTCACTAAAACTATTGTTTTTGGAGTGTGTATAGGAGTAAAAAACCGAAGCATTTATATTACAGGTACTTGTTATTCGGCTATACGCAGCCCTTGCTTCTACTCCTGCATTATTTATTTGTTTTACGTTTCTAGGCGTCCAATACCCAAAGCTTGTTGGTGTCCACTGAATCCAATCCTCTGTTTGATTGTAAAATCCTATCACTGCTGCGTTCCACAAAGACTCTTTTTTATTTTCCTTGCTCTTTGAAGGTTTGGCCAATTCATAGTCAAAACCAATCTCACTCGTCCAGCCTTTTTCGGGTAAAAGACTTTCGTTCCCTCCTTGATCCCAGTACAAATCATTGAGAGTTGGCACTCTGTAATTACTCGAAATGTTTCCCCGCAATTTCAATTTACTTTGAAAAGGTTTGACGACCAATCCTCCTCCGAAAACAAACGGTAAAAAATCTTTATCTATCAGTTCCTGTCTTCCAAATACCTCGTAGTATAGTTTAGATAATTTTTCAGAAATCTTTACATACAAACCTGCTTCCTTTCTTGAAATTTTTTCGATGAAACCTGAGGAATTTACTCGAGAAAACGAGTTTTGAATGGACGTTTCTAAATCGAAGGATCTCCACAACTTAAATGTTGATCTAACCTGCCCTTGGTAGGTGTCTACATCCACTTCGGAGAAAATGGAGGAGATCGAATCAACATAATTCAATTCTTCATTAAAGTAGGAAAACCTCACATCAGTCATGTATTTTTGTTGAAATGATTTCCATGAGATAAAGGAGCGCAAGGAATTATCGTGTTGAACTTCATTGTTGGATACCGCCCCAATAATAGGAGGCAATTCTCTTTGGCTGTTGAAATACAGCACATTGGCTTGAACTAAGTTTTTTTTGTTGAGTTTAGCGCCTATTTCATATTGACCTCCAAATTGAAACAGAGAGTTGTTCCGTTGTGATACCTCTGGATTTCCTCGTTGACTTAAGTCTTTAAATTCAAAATCATTTTCTCCTTTCTTAGTCAACAACTTTATATGCTGAACTACTTTTTTTCCTCCAAATGAAACTCCAATGGTAGAAGTGGAATTCGAAAAACTTCCTATTTGTTTTCCATAGTTTGCCGAAACACCTTTTTTCCAAAAAAGTTTGTTTTCCAAATCCAAACTACCTCCTATTCCACCACTTCCGTTAACCGAACTTGCTCCAGAATAATTAAGGGTTGCTGAATTGAGAAAAAATGTGGGGAGTAAAGACAAATCTGTTTGACCCAAGGTAGGTGAGTTTATTTTGAATCCATTCCAAAACACTTGAGTTTGAGAGGCGCCATTTCCTCGTATAGAAAGAGTAGCAAGCTGACCTTGACCATAATTCTTAAGATAAATTGGTGATTGTTCCAATAACTCATCCATTGACTGAGACGAAAGTGAATCAAAAGTAAACTCGATACTCGAAAAGGATTTTAACTTTGACAGAGATTCACTTACCTCAAAAGTTCTTAGCGAATCAGTCTGCTGCCCTTTGGCTAAAATCGAAAAGAATGAAAATAAAACAAGACTACCTTTTGACCAATTTCTGAACATAAACCTTGTTTTGAGTACTAACACGAACTGTATACACGCCTGGCTCTAGCCCAGAAACGTCCAAATTTTTTGTTCCTTCATATCTTTGAACTTTACCAGAAACATCAATAAATTCAACTACACCGATGTTTTCCGAGGTTTTTATTCTCAATTCGTTGGTAACAGGATTTGGAAAAAGAACGATTGGACTTTTCTCGAATCTTGAAAGAGAGTTTATTCCAATTACATGAATGAGTCCAACAGCATCTAAATCAAAACCTGAGGAAGCAAAAGGTGTAGGCCAAGGATCATTTATTACCGTTCCGTATTGATCTTTGGAGGAGAAAGGTTCCATGACGTTTCCTACTACATCTTTAATTCTGATATGAGAAATTGCATACTTATTTAACAAACTAGTATCAGGTAAATCACTTATATCAAAGGGAGTTCCGTAGTTGACTTGATACTTCCCAGCTAAATTATTTATTTTGGTTGGGTCTATGGCGCCAAAACTCCCAAGCTGACTCGACACCTGAGTTTCACTTGTTGATGGAAATCGAAAAAAATCAAATCCATTGGAACTAACTTCCACAAAAGCAAGCTCCAAGAAAGAAGCAGAATAACCATTTTCGAACACTGCAAAATCAACTCCGTGACCATCAAAGATAGATTGGTTCAACACAATAAGTGCCTCACCTCCATCACCCAGACTAACAGTTCTACCGTCTGCTTTTCCTGTCGCCTCCAGCGAATCTCCCACAGACGCTTTCCCCAAGGTAGAATCATTAATTTGCTGATATCCTCTTTTGACTGTACAATTTGATACCCAAGCGACGAAACTCGAGCTATCCTTGTGCATTGCAGTTGTACCCACATGACCTACGCCAGGAGAAAAACTTCCTTGACCCAAGGAATAATGAGCCAAGGAAACTAAAAAAAGTATGTAGGATAATTGTCTCACTTATTGTTTTACAATTCTTTGAGTATGAGTAACATTCCCTTGCGAAATTGTCAAGAAATACACCCCGTTACTTTGTTCAGAAAAATCAAGAATAAACGAACTCAAATCCATTTTGGATCCATTCATTATTTGTCTCCCAAAAATATCCGTCACGGTGAGAAGTCCATTAGTTAATTCAGAGTCAATTATCACTTTTATTTGAGCCGTAGTTGGGTTTGGAAAAACAGAAAAAAAAGCGCTCAATTCATTGCTTGAAAGTGATAATGAAGTCTCATATTCTAGGTTATCGATACAGAAAAAACCGGGTGTATTCATCCCGTAAGAACCGTTATCAGAAGAGGTTAATCCAAATTTCAATCTTTTTGAACTAGGATTCAATCCGGATAAAGAAACATAAGTCCAATCTCCGATTAGGTAATCAGCATTGGCAGGACCTCTGAAGTCGGCCAAGTAAAACTCTACCGAATCAGTATATTCTCCGTATACGGTAAGTTTCAAAAAATCGGCTCCATTTGTACCATCATTCATGCCATTTGCACCTAAAGTATCCCCAAATTTCTTTGCAAAAGCGTCTCCATCTCTCATGGAAAGATAGGTATAAGTGGAGTTGTTTACCCAAAAGCCTTTTAATCTTCCGTAATTGGGAATCTTAATAAGACTATCCATTTGAGGGTTGATAACCGCATAAGTAGAACTTGCGTTGTATCCACTTCCTGCAATACAACTAAATAAATTTCCATAGCCAGCTGTAGTATCGTCTGTCATGCTGGAATACGTTGCGCCAGCTGCCCAATATCCACCAAAAGAAGTGTCGTACTTATTTTGAAATACAACGGAATTGGAAGCAAACTGACCAGACAAATCGCTCCCATCCCAAAACGAGTTTATGGGAAGTGATAAGTCTTCAAAATCTGTGACGTTTGTTTGTGAATAAGCCGAGAAAGAAAAGATTCCGGCTAATAGTAATAGTTGTTTTTTTTTCATTTCATGTATTTATTAGATAGTAATTTTCTAAATAATAAATACCATTTTTCGAATAGTTGATGAAAACATCCTCTTGAAAATCAGAGGAATATAATCACTTGTTTTTATCCCGAAAACAGTACTTATAATGTGCTTGGCAGGTCTCCTGACTTACTTCCTTACTTGTTTTCCTTCCCATACATAAACGAACAGTGGATTCTTAAACAAGCTATTTCGAAGCTTACAGTTGCGGGAACAGTTTAGGTTTTTCACCTAATTCCCTTTTAATCGAATGAGTCAAAATATCTCAATCGAACCAAATACTATGCAAATATAGAACAAAAAGAATCGAACATAGAAATAATTAGTTGAGAATTACTGAGAGCACGAAGTATTTTTATCCTATTTTTGTTCCATACCTCCATTATTATGAATCATACTTTCATTCTTTATATATTGTTACTTGCCTTAGTTAGCTGTACTACTTCTTCTCCTAACAATCAACCGCATTCTTCTCAAAATGAGCCCACTTTTGAAGAAACATTTGTATCCACTCCTATTCAAAATAAAATTTGCACTTCGGATATCAAAACTATTTGGGCCGCCAAAACTGGATGGAAAATGAGTAACCCAGCCATCGACCTAGCGAGTGGAGAATCTATCAATTTTTCGTTTGACAAAATGGGATCTGATTTGGGTGATTATTATTATACCATTATTCATTGTGACGCAGAATGGAAAAAATCGGATTTGATTCAGTCTCAATACATGAGTGGTTTTTTTCAGGATTTTATTCAAAACTTTAAGTTTTCCTTTAACACCTATGAAAACTTTGTGCACTATGAGGTTTCTGTGCCAAACAAAAACATGGGGATAAAATTAACTGGCAATTATATATTCAAAGTATTTAGAGACAATGATCCTGAACAAATTGTCTTTACCAAAAGATTTATAGTTTATGAAAACAAGATCATAACTCGTGCAAAAATTAATAGACCAAGTATCGTTCAAGAGAGAAACTACAAGCAAGAGGTAGATTTTGAATTGGATTTACAAAATTTAATGGTTCCAGATATACATAGAGACATTAAAGTTGTTCTACAACAAAACAATCGATGGGACAATGCGATATTTGGACTTAAACCTTTGTTTGTTAGAGGAAAACAATTAATTTACGACTACAACAATGGGACAAACATGTTTGATGGAGGAAACGAATATCGTTTCTTGGACACAAGAAACATTAGGTTTAGAGGGCAAAAAGTACAACAAATTGTTCTTCAGAATAGAGAAACCAATGTTTACTTATTTCCAGAAGAAAAAAGAAGGTTTACCAATTATTTGTTCTACGAAGACATTGACGGGAAGTTTTACATTCGAAATCAATTTGGGATTAATCAAGGAACTGAAGCGGATTACATTTACACCCATTTCGCCTTGAATTATCCAAACGAAATTACCGAGGGAGATTTGTACGTTTTTGGTGGAATGAGCGATAACGAGTTTCGTGAGGAATTTAAAATGACGTACAATCCGATTGCCAAACAATACGAAACAAAAGTATTACTAAAACAAGGATATTACGATTATCTGTATATGTTGAAACGAAAACATGATGCAAAAGGAGACATTACGTTTATAGAAGGAGATCATTTTGAGACCGAGAACATGTACGCAATCACGACCTATTTCAGCGACCCCATTTGTAATTGCGACAAAATAATTGGTCATCAAACCTTTAAAAGTAATACAGCACAATAATTAATTTGTATGGAAATTAGAATTGTAAAACACTACAGCAAAGACTACTGGAAATGCGTAAGACTGAGAGACAAAATTTTGCGCGAGCCCATAAATCTGATGTTTTCGGAAGAAGAACTCTTTCTTGAACATGATCAAATCCATGTAGGTGCTTTTGAGGAAGAAAAAGCTGTAGGATGCTTTTCGTTAGTAAAACAAAGTGAAGTGGAAATTAAAATGCGTCAGGTTTGTGTGGATAACGAATACCAACAACAAGGAATAGGAAGAAAGATGATGATTTTTTGCGAAGAATTAGCCAAAAAAAATGGATACAAAGTGGTGAGTTGCCATGCACGAGAATCAGCCGTACCTTATTATCAAAAATTAGGATACCACAAAGAGGGGAAACTATTTAGAGAAGTAAGTCTACCCCATTTAAAAATGAAAAAATCACTAGACTAATAGTTTTGGTTAAATTTTTAACCATTGAGTTTTACATTGGTAAGTTAAAACTGTACCTTTGTTCCATTCATAAAACAAAACAGAAAACAACTCATGACAGAAGCAATGAACTTACAATTTTTGGAAGAATTAGGTCTTAAAGAACTAAATAACGGAACTTCTACAGGATTAAATAATTTCTCGAACGGAGAAGTAATCGAATCATACTCTCCTGTGGACGGAAAATTGATTGGAAAAGTAAAAGCCACAACCCAGGAAGATTACGACAAAGTAATTTCTGAAGCTACAAAAGCTTTTAAAGAATGGAGGCATGTACCCGCACCAAAAAGAGGTGAAATTGTTCGTCAGTTTGGAGAAAAACTAAGAAAATACAAAGAACCACTAGGAAAACTAGTTTCCTATGAAATGGGAAAATCACTGCAAGAAGGATACGGGGAAGTTCAGGAAATGATTGATATTTGTGACTTTGCAGTTGGCTTGTCGAGACAACTGAACGGAGCTACCTTACACTCCGAAAGACCTCTTCACAGAATGTATGACCAATATCACCCATTGGGAGTTGTTGGGATTATTTCAGCCTTCAATTTCCCGGTTGCTGTGTGGGCTTGGAATACCGCCTTGGCATGGATTTGTGGTGATGTTTGTATATGGAAACCTTCTGAAAAATCACCCTTGTGTGGTGTTGCTTGCCAAAATATCATGGCAGAAGTGCTCAAAGAAAATGACTTGCCTGAGGGAATTTGTGGATTGATAAATGGAGATTATAAAGTAGGAGAAATGATGACCAATGATACAAAAATTCCATTGATTTCGGCCACGGGTAGTACCAGAATGGGAAGAATTGTAGGTGCAACTGTTGCACAAAGGTTTGGAAAATCTCTTTTGGAGCTGGGAGGAAATAATGCAATTATTATCACCCCAAGTGCAGATTTGGAAATGACTATTGTTGGCGCTTTATTTGGAGCTGTAGGAACTGCAGGTCAAAGATGTACTTCCACCCGAAGATTAATCATTCATGAAGATGTGTACGACACAGTTAAAGAAAAATTAGCGGCAGCTTACGGACAAATTAAAATAGGAAATCCATTAGATGAGAAAAATCACATGGGACCTGTGATAGATCATGATTCAGTAAATACCTATTTGGCTGCTATAGAAAAAGCCAAAGCCGAAGGTGGAAAAGTGGTTGTAGAAGGTGGAGTTCTGGAAGGACAAGGATACGAAAGTGGGTGTTACGTAAAGCCCTGTATCATTGAAGCCAAGAACGAAATGGAGATTGTACAATCCGAAACTTTTGCGCCAATATTGTATCTATTGAAATATTCTGGTGGATTAGAAAATGCCATTGAACAACAAAACGGAGTAGCTCAAGGACTTTCGTCATCAATTATGACAAATAATATGAGAGAAAGTGAAATGTTCCTCTCTTACCAAGGAAGTGATTGTGGAATTGCCAATGTAAACATTGGAACATCCGGAGCAGAAATTGGTGGAGCATTTGGAGGTGAAAAAGAAACTGGTGGAGGACGAGAGTCAGGTTCTGATGCTTGGAAAATCTATATGAGAAGACAAACAAACACAATCAATTACTCAACGGAATTACCTTTAGCTCAAGGGATTAAGTTTGAGTTTTAACTGAGTGAAAATGATAAGTAAAAATCCTTCTCGAGATTCGAGAAGGATTTTTTTTTGTTTCTAAAAACCAAATATTACGGTTTATCCATTTATCTTGTTTAACTTTGAAAAAAATAGATTAAACAATAATGAAGTCATTTAAACTTTTCTCACTCTTGCTTTGCCTCGTTACGAGTTCTTCTTTTTCTCAAACGACAGGAATTATCAAAGGGACTGTAACCAATAAAAACACGCAAGCGCTCATACCCTTTGCCAATATTCTGGTGGAAGGAACTGATTACGGAACTTCTTCCGATTTTGATGGAAATTATAGGCTCGAAATTCCAACGGGAACTTATAATTTAAAGGTGACTGTAGTGGGATTTCAAACCGAACAAAAATTTAATATTGAGCTGAACTCTGGAAATGCCCAAATTGTAAATTTCGAACTTACCGAAGGAACTGAACTTACAGAATTTGAGGTAACTTACGACAAAGAAAAAGAAGTAGCGACCACAGACATGGTTACCCCTCTTTCGGTTCAGCAGCTTACCGTTCAAGAAATTCGCTCCAACCCAGGAGGAAACTTTGATGTTTCAAAAGTAGTACAAACTCTTCCAGGTGTAGGTGGATCAGCAGGAGGTGGCGGTAGAAATGACATTACCATTCGTGGTGGAGCGCCCAACGAAAATGTATATTATTTAGACGGTATAGAAATCCCCGTGATCAATCATTTTCAAACTCAAGGGTCCTCTGGTGGAGCTCAAGGAATCTTGAATGTCTCTTTCATCGAAGAATTAAGACTAACTTCTTCTGCCTTTGACGCACGTTACGACAATGCCTTGGCTTCTACTTTCGTAATAAAACAAAGAGATGGAAACAATGAAAAACTTTCTGGTAATGTGCGAACTAGTTTAACTGAAAGCTCATTTACATTAGAAGGTCCCCTGAGTAAAGACAAAAAAACTGTTTTCTTGGCTTCGTCAAGAACCAGCTACTTGGATCTGTTGTTTACCTTAATTGATTTACCTATTCGTCCAAACTTTTCTGATTTTCAGTATAAAGTAACTCGCAAAATTGACAACAAAACCACTTTTACCGCTCTTGGCGTAGGAGCGATTGATAGATTTCGATTTGCCGAAACGAAAGATGAAACTCCCGAAAATACGTATCTGAGAGGTTCCCTTCCTTTTATCAACCAATGGAACTACACCACGGGTTTTGCATTCAAACGACTGGTAAATGACGGATATTACAACTTGACTTTGAGTCGAAACATGTTCGACAATCAATTGGATCAATTTGAAGGAGCACAAAACGACAAGGAAGAATTCAGAAACCTTGGTCTCCAATCTCAGGAAATTGAAAACAAGTTCCGTTTTGACATGAACAAATTTCAACATGGATTTAAATACTCCTACGGGGTTATGGGACAATATGTCAAGTATAACACAAGCATATTTAATCGCCTGGCGAGCGAAGTGAGAGATTCGGCTGGAAATATACTGTCTCCCGAGATTAGTTTAAATTTTGGTAGTGCCATTGATTTTTTCAAATATGGTGCTTTTGGAACCGTGTCTAGAAACTTTTTCAAAGACAAACTACTCATTTCAGCAGGAATAAGAACCGACATGAATTCCTTTACGGAAAGTGGAAATAATCCACTCAATACGCTCTCACCTCGTTTGAGTTTTTCTTACAAGCTCACAAAAAAAATTGATTTAACCGCTTCAATCGGAAGCTATTACAAAATTCCAACCTACACCTCTTTGGGGTTTCAAGGCACAGATGGAACGTATGTAAATCGCTCTATGGAATACATCCAATCCAACCATTACGTACTTGGAGGTCAATTTATACCTAACAATGGCCTGAGAATTACTGTAGAAGGATTTTACAAAGAATACAACAACTACCCGGTTTCTTTAGCTAATGGATCTTCGTTGGCAAACCAAGGTACTCAATTTGGCTCCATCGGGAGCGAAGCCGTTGTGAGTACAGGAACAGGAAGAACATACGGAGCAGAAGTGTTTGTGCAACAAAAACTGGTAAAAAACATTTTTTATGTGGTTAGTTACACTTACGTCCGAAGTTTGTACTCCGGGCTGGATGGTGATTTGATTGCCTCTGCATGGGATAATCAACATTTAGTCTCAGGAACTGTTGGATACAATTTTAAGAAGAATTGGAAAGTGGGAGCCAAATATCGATTTGCTGGCGGAGTTCCTTACACTCCTTTTGATCCGGTTGCTTCGAGACAAAACTTTCCTACTTTAGGACAAGGAACGTTGGATTTTAATTCTCTTAACTCTCAACGTTTAGATAACTTCAGTCAGCTGGATTTGCGGGTAGATAAAATTGTCAACTTCAAGAAGGTAAGCATTGATTTTTATATCGACATTCAAAATTTACTGCTTACTGAACAAGAAACCCCACCCTATTATTCGTTTAAAAGAAATGCCGACAATACCGGTTTTGAAACCACCGATGGACAAGCGCTAAAACAAGACGGAAGCAATGGAATTCCTGTGTTAATCGAGAATAGGTCTGCTACTGTTACTCCTACCTTAGGGATTATTTTCGAATTTTAATCTCAGTCATTTTTCGCTAGCAGCGTGATTTGTTGTACATTTTGGGTATGAAAACAATAGGAATAGATATTGATAAGAAAAAAGTAATTGTGGTTGCGATAGAAACGACCCCTAACTTCGTTCAACTTCAGCCAGAAATCAAGTATTTTGAACTGAAAGACGATAGGGACGGTACAGAACTAAAAACTTTCATGAATGCTCTCCACTCCTATTTCGATTCAATTTCAGCTGATAAAATTGGTATTGTTACACGCCAGACAAAAGGTAGATTTGCAGCTTCGCCTTATTCGTTCAAGGTAGAAGGATTGATTCAACTGTATGACAAAACAGAGATTGAATTTGTAACCCCGCAAGCACTTAACGCTCATTTCAAAAAGAATGAAATTCCTCTTTCCTTCGCTTTTTCTTACCAAGAAAAAGCCCTGAAGTTAGCTTGTTATTTAGGGAAGTAGATAAAGTGTGTGATTCAGTTTCTACTTCAGTAGTAAATCCTTATTCCTATGAATGAAAGCACTATGCTTTTAGATTCTCTTAGATGAATTGATATTAACAACTACTGCCTCACCAATTTCTTCACCAAAATAGAATTGTTTTCGGAATACACTCTCACGAAATACATTCCTATTGCTAAGTTTTGTGTGTTTATCGTAATTCTATTTTCTCCTTTTTTGGCTTGGTCTTCGTACAACACTCTCACCACTTTTCCGTTGGCATCAGTCAAATCAATGGTAATAACCTGAGATTCTTCCAAAGTAAAATGAAATTGAGACTCAAACACAGAAGGATTTGGAAACAGCGTGTTTTCCACAAATGGTTCTGGTACAAGAGTATCGTAGCAGTCACCTGGCAAAATTACTTCTGCTACCCAGGTCTTGTTGTCTTGTCCCCTGCCGAAATAGCCCGACATCCAAACTTTGCAGTCCTCATTGTATTTTCGTTGTATTCCAAAATAATCTCCCCATCTCATTAAGAAATCTCTAAAAGTTCTGACATTGGACTCCCCTTCTTTTACCATTTTAGTTTCGGAATAGTGGTTTCCATCAAAGTAGGTAGCAGACATACCAGCATTAGTTGAAACTCCAGTATGGTTAAATCCTATTATCGATTTGTTTTCACCAGGAATAAGGCCTCCGTACACAATATTGGGATAACCATAATCCATGATAGGATTCCCTATTGTACGTGTTTTAATAGCGGTTGCACCGTTCAGATTGGTTATCACACCATGATAAATCACACAATTTCCTGTATTTGTATCTAACCCGTGATGAACGTATTGGATTTGATTATTCTCGAAGATTCCACCGAGAACTCTAGAGTCATTGGTGGCAAAAAATCTACCTTGGGATTGTCTGGCATTGGGCGCCAAAAAATAATTTTTGTCGGCATGTATCAATTTAACTTCGATAGAGGCGGCACCACTTGCCTTGGTATCATCAATATGAATGAGATAGACAGAATCGCTCATCGTAGCAAAATTCCGGTTGGACAAAAAATATTGATCCTTACTTTTCAAGTCATACCCACCTCTTACTGGATGCATATTTCTAAGGTTTATTCCACCTTCTTGTATATCGGACCAAAGAGTTAAGTCAAGACTTGTATCGCCAGCATAGCCATCGTATTTATCAATTTGCCATATAACTGTTTGCTTGAAAGAAGTCTGCCAACTACCTCCAGGGTTCAATAAATTAATCGTAATGAACGCTTCGTCTTTGGTCATGGAAATGGCTGGGTAATCACTCCAAGAAGTATCGTTGAGTGGATTTCCGGGTAAGGCATACACGTTCCAATTTCCCATGGGATCATTCGTTTCAGAAAAACACACTACAATAAAACTGTTATTTTCATTTCGCCCAGCAAGATAAATAAGCATAAACCTATCGTTCTCTGGGTCGTAAATCATTTTAGGATCAAAATTATCGAAGTTCATTCCAATCTGAGCCGAAAACTGATTTAAAGTAATTTCCCCTAGGGTTGTGTCGTTTTCTGTATCTCTCACAAAAATGGCCGAATTGTATGCTGATACAACAATTCCATCATTAGAAATCGCCATGGAGTTATCGCTCGGATTTCCGGCAGAACCAATATTGGATAGAAATGAATCACCAATTGCCAAGGTATCAGTAGAACCTATATCCCTATTTAAAGAACGTGAAGCAGTGCGAGGGTAACGTTTTTCAATTTCTGCTTTTTTTCTGATCAACATACTTTTGGTAGACTCTCCATCTGGCGAGGGAGCCTCCAAATTTTCTACCTTTATACTTATTTCTTGGTTCATAGCCCTAGAAGCATTCACGGTTCCTTTCTTCGAAAAAGTGAAATCTGTGGCAGTTTGGGAATAAGAAAACAAGGACAGGCAAAAAGTGGTACTTAGGATACTTAGTTTTTTCATGGTCACAAATTAAGCCTTAATTTACTCAAATTAGAGAGAAATCTCAATCTTTTCTCCCAAAAACTTAGGAGTTGTTTTCAACACATAGACGTCAAGAACTGCTTTGCATTTGGCTAAGTATTCGCGCACACGCATGCGAGGACTGTACCAGGGAGTTCTTGCATTTATGGCAATTGCCTCTATGCCATTCTTTCGTGCTAGGTAGATAGCTCTCTCATTATGAAACTGTTGAGAAACAACTGTCACTTGGTTTTGCCCAAAAATTTCTTTCACCCTTATCATAGAATCAAAAGTTCTGAACCCCGCATAATCCATTGTAATGTCAGACGAATCCACTCCCAAATCGATCAAATAATCTTTCATTTGTTGGGGTTCGTTATATCCTTTTACGTGATTGTCACCACTCACAATGAGGTGTTTTATTTTACCCAAAGAATACAATTCGTAGGCGGTTTCCAATCGGTATTGAAAGTAAGGATTAATTCCACCCTTGTGCGCAAACTTTGACGTTCCTAGAACAAGTCCTACAGAATTTGCTGGTATTTCTTTGGAAGAACTATACAGAAACTCTCGCGAATAATCTTTCACACTCCGATTACATAAGACTATTCCAAACATTAATAGAGTAAGAAAAAAGAGGCCTAATTGAAACCATTTTCTTACAAAAAGAAACAATCGATGAATAATTGAGAGGTTTGTGGTAGTTAAAGAGTCCATTATTTTTGATCCAATTCGCGGTAGTACAGTAAGGTTTCTCTTACATTTTTGGGTTTATCCTCAATTCCTATTTGTTCTAGTAGACGCAGTGCTTCCTTTTCTATAGGTTGATTTGGAAACTCGTAATCACGCATAAAGTGGGAGAATTTGAGAACAGTAAAAGCATTAAAAAAAGAAAAAAATCGTTTTTCAAATTTACTAAAACTAGAGGTGTTTCTTTTAATTTCTTTTACCTTATTTTCAAAATCTATCGAAATCAAAAAATCTTGAACTGACTTATTGGAGTGTATTGGATTTTGGCCCAGATACAATTGTTTTGTCCAGGTAGGAATAACAGCGAGATTCGTAAATGAATTGAAATTATAGGTGAAAAAAGTGTGAACATCTGCCGAGATAAAGTCTCCTATCGCCTTTCCTGTTCCAAAAGGAACTCTGTCTGAAACTCGCGGAGAAGGAATAACACAGGTAGCGTTGAGCTCTGTAAATCCTCCCAATTCAATTATTTTCTGAAGAAAATAAAAGTCTTCGCCCGCTTTTCTTTTGTTCATTCCTCCTTGTTTTTGATAGGCTGAGCTACGCACCGCCATACTAGAACCTACGGTATGGAAAGCAAAAGGA
>CBFHVI010000001.1:81183-87824 GCA_965658995.1 Flavobacteriales bacterium
AAATTGACAAAACCTAAGAGCTTGATTGTAATAGCGCAAATGTAATTCGTATTGAATAATTCCATTAGTTATTCGTTCATCCTCCGAATCCAACGGGTGAAAATAACGAATAGAGCAGCCGGGAGAATTGTGGAAAGTGCGAAAATGATTTTCGATAGCTGTAAGGTAGTTTGTTTCTACTACACAATCCGAATCGAGAGCCACAATTATTCCATCTTGTTCCGTCTTGTGAAAAATATGAACGGCTTCATCCATTCCAATCTTTCGGGCAAGCCCCACTCCTGCGTGCTTTTTCGGTAGAGCTAACTCCTTGATTACATCTAACGGGAAGTCAGGATTATGACTCTTCCAATCTTCCATTTCTTGGAGGGTTTGTTTATTGCGTTGGGCTATTTCACCTTCAATATTTTCGGATTGATTGACCACAACAATTACTCTAAATCCACTCTGTGGATTATCGCAAGAATGAAGAGAATCAAGAGTTGCAAGAGTTTGAGCCTCATTGAAACAAGGAATTACTATAATAATTCCAACTGGCTGATCGAGATTCACAGAGAGTTTGGGAGGTTGAAATCCGTATTTTTTCAGGTATAAATTCACTTTTCAAAAGTAAAGAAATTGTGTATTATAATTCGAAGATATGACCAAAAATAACGCAAAAAATAATTAACTTAGCACTTCATTAAAACAAGAAAAAAACGAGTGATTTTATCCAAAATATCCTTAATCAATTTCAAAAATTATGACCAAGCAGAATTGGAGGTATCTCCTTTTGTAAATTGTTTTTTAGGAAAAAATGGAATGGGGAAAACAAACTTGTTGGACGGGATTTATTACCTCTCTACTTGCAAAAGCTTTTTTAACTCTGTTGACACTCAAAACATCAAAAATGAAGAAGATTTTTTTGTCATTCAGGGAGAGTTTGATTCCAATGACTCCCGAGAAAGTATCTATTGCGGAGTAAAAAGAGGGAAGAAAAAAATTTTCAAAAAGGGAAAAAAGGAATACGAAAAACTATCGGACCATATTGGATTGATAAACACAGTGCTCATATCCCCAATGGACACCAATCTCATTTATGAAGGAAGTGAAACAAGAAGAAAATTCATTGATTTAATAATCTCGCAATACGACAAAGCGTACCTCCAAAACTTGATTCAATACAACAAAGTATTGGCACACAGAAATGCCTACCTCAAAAGTTTGCAACAAGGAACAAAGTTTGATGCGCTATCGCTTCAAATCTGGGATGACCAACTAGTAGTGTTAGGCAATAAAATTCATTCACAACGTAGCGAGTTTATTCAGGAGTTTCAGAATGAATTTAATGTCATTTATAAAACCTTGTCTGGAGGAAATGAACACTCACAACTTACTTATAAATCCCAATTGGAGGAAAACGAATTTGCGGAGTTATTATCAGAGAGTTTGCAAAAGGAAAAATATATAGGTTACACAACCAAAGGAATTCACAAGGATGATTTTGTTTTTGAAATTCAAGATAAACCATTGAAAAAATTTGGCTCACAGGGTCAACAAAAAACTTTCTTGATTGCCCTGAAACTAGCTCAATTTAAGCATATTGAATCCAAAACAAACTCCAAACCAATCTTATTGCTGGATGACATTTATGATAAGTTGGACGAGGAACGAATAGCTCATTTGATGAATCAAATATGCGAAGGAACCTACGGACAAGTATTTATTACTGATACTAATACGGAAAGATTACCCGCCTATTTTAACCAAAAGGAATACGAATGCTTTTCTTTTGAAGTAGAACAAGGTGCACTGAAAATGAACTAATTGAACAGAAATAACCAAATATCTAACACTATGAAAACAAAACTTATCGCTGCAGGTCTACTCGTTTCCTTGATGAACTGCGGCACAGCTGAGACTCCAAAGCAAGAACAAGAAACCTCTATTGAGCAAGTACTCACTCAGAAAAACATTGACAGGATGTCTGACATGGAATTGTTTTTATTTAGCGAAGAACTTGAAAAAAACTTGATTGATGAGCAAAGTTTGGAAATTAGTAGAGGTCTATCGGTAAAACTATTGGAGACAGCTCAAAAGCATATTGAAAAATTTCCTGTGAGTGAATACCGAAGAGAATTGATAAGAAAAGGAAGTAGAGCGGCTCAAGGATTAGGGCAAGATTTTGAGGCAATTAGATTGATTGAAATTGCCATTTCCGAAAACAAAGAAGATCCTGCCATTATTGATGAAATGAATCTTCGTGCTTTCTTGTTTGATAAAATGGACAACAAGAAAAAAGCACAAGAGGCGTACGAAGAGATTATTGAAAAGTTTCCTACTCATGAGTCGGTTGAGATGCACAAAGAAAGACTTAAAACTCTACCTCTTACTGAAGAAGAGCTGATACAACTATTTGAAAAAAAGAATGCGAAATAAACTAAAAGCCTTTGAAAGGTTACTAACGATAATGGATGAACTCAGGGAAGAATGCCCGTGGGATAAAAAACAGACTATTCAAACTTTGCGTCATCTCACGATAGAAGAAACCTACGAACTGGCAGATGCTATCATTGACGAAAACATGGGAGACATCAAAGAAGAGATTGGTGATATTATGCTTCACATGGTATTTTACTCCAAGATTGCCTCTGAAACCAATGAGTTTGACATTGCCGATGCGCTGAATTCAGTGTGTGACAAATTGGTAGAACGCCATCCCCACATATACGGAAATGTGCAAGCGGAAACAGAGGAGGAGGTGAAAAGAAATTGGGAGAAGATAAAATTAAAATCGGGTAAGAAATCGGTGTTAGAAGGGGTTCCTCGATCTTTACCAGCCTTGGTGAAAGCCAGCAGGATACAAGAAAAAGCAAGAGGAATTGGGTTTGATTGGGAGAATAAAGATCAAGTGTGGAAAAAAGTACAAGAAGAGATACAAGAACTGAATGTAGAAATAGAGACCAATTCGAACAAAATTGAAGACGAATTTGGGGATGTTTTGTTTTCTCTCATAAATTATGCTAGATTTATTGGAGTGAATCCTGAAAGTGCTCTTGAAAAGACCAATAAAAAATTCATCAAAAGGTTTCAATACTTGGAATCGGAGTCGAAAAAAGACGGCAAAGAACTCTCGGAAATGAACCTTGAAGAAATGGATGAATATTGGGAAAGAGCAAAAAAACTATAAACATTGGCACAAACAATAGCAGATATTGACTTGAACAGCTGGGTAGATGACTATTCGGATATGTTGTTTAATTTTGCGGAAAACCGTGTAAATGACCGAGACCTGGCAAAAGATTTGGTTCAAGATACTTTTTTTTCCGCTTTGAAAGCTTGGGAAAGATTTGAGAAAAAAAGTACCGTAAAGACTTGGTTATTTTCCATCTTGAAAAGGAAAATCATAGACCATTGGAGGCAACAACAGAGCCGAAAAACAAAACCAATTTCTCAATACACCACCAACGATGAAGACGAAAAAAACTGGATAGAAGCCACTACCCCAAATAGTAAAGTGAACGAGACAGAAGCCTTTTTCGAAAACAATGAGCTGAGGTCGGCTCTCATGGGATGTATAGATTTACTTCCGGAAAAACAAAAAGGAATTTTTATCGACAAATTCATTGACCACAAAGATTCTGAGGAAATTTGTAATGAGTATGAAATTACTTCGTCCAACTTTTGGGTGATTATTCACAGAGCAAAAATTCAACTGAAAAGTTGTTTGGATAAAAAATGGTTTGAAAAATAATAAAATTCTTCCTGTTTCCCCGAAATCATCCAATAGTAGAAATTAACAAAATTAATCACCAACCATAATAATAGGATAATACCAAGGTTATGATAGATTGTAAAAAAGCGGTTCAATTAATTGATCGAAAAGAATTTGAGAAGTTGTCCGCAAAAGAAAAACTGAACTTAAGAATACACAATGCGATGTGCGGAAAATGTCGAGGTTATAAGCGTTTTTCACATATATTAAAAAGTTTGTTTGGCAAAATCACCGAACACCAAGAATGTCTTTCTTGTGAGGAAAAAGAAAAAATGAAACAAAAACTCTCTTCTCACTAATCAATTTGCAGTTAAACTAAAAAGACCAGCCATGAGGCTGGTCTTTTTTTATGAATAACAATAAGGAATCGTCATTACTTACCCTTAGTTAGCTTACACCCTACTCCTATTCTAAACCATCTACCAGGCATCACTACTAAATTAGTTTCTCTGTATTCTTGGTTTAGCAAATTTGCAATCTCACCGAAAATGAGAATTTTTCCGTTGTCGTAAGCCAATTTAGTGTCCAAAATAGAGTAATCATCTAGGTTCACTCTATCACTGTATCTATAATTTACAGAATGCGTAAGGTGCTTGTGATACTTGAACGCAAAAAATGCAGTAACTTGATGAGTTAAATTCTCCAGAGCATATTTGGAAAGTAATCCGTCCTCTACCCCCGTTTCTTGATTGAGGTAAGTATATCCAACTCCGATAGAGCTTATTTTCTTTATTGTAAGAGGCTGCCAGAATAAATCAACGTCAACTCCCTCAGTATTCAGCTGAATTAGGTTATTGGGTTGCCAAGGAGATGATTCATCGGGTTTAGTCCAATCTATGATGTTGTTCCCTTCTCTTACAAAATAGCTTGTTTGTAGCTTCAAGAATCCAATTTTTGCTCTCACTCCTCCCTCGTAAGAAAGTGCAACCTCTGGATTTAGGTTTTCGTTTCCTATATTCGTTCTTCCCTGGTAAAACAAATCCGTGTAAGTAGGAACCCTGTATGTATAACCAGCATTGGCGAAGACTGTTACTTTTTTTGATATTCTGTAACTTGCATCTATTCCAGGCAACAACACTCCATCAAAATCTGAGAAATAACTGGCTTGTACTCCCGGAGTTACGAATAACCTCTCGTTCAACAAAGAGAACTTATGCTCGAGAAATGCCGTTTGAACATCTCGTTGTCTTTTTCCCAAATTATTACTTTGAATCCACACTTTACTCAGGTCTACTCCAAAAGCTGTTTCCCCTAATTTGTTCGTGGCAATCATGTTTAAGTTCACTCCTAATGTGTTGTTGATGTGCATGTTTCTGAAAAAGCTAGGATTCTGTCTCAGAAACAAATATTCGTCTTGGTTTCTTCGCCAATAAGTAGAGGCATTCACAGCTATATTTTGTGTGATTTTATTTTCGTATTTCACCGAAACCACGCTGGTTTGTGTTTCTTCATATTGATCAACAAAATCAGGAGAAGAATAAAATCCATTAGCTCCAAATTTCTTCTCAGTAAAACCTCCCATTATAGACAAAGTTTGAGGATTCTCATTCTTTTTGCCCAACTTTAGTTTGCTCGAATAAAAGGCATTGGTAATTTCATAATCTGTATTGTACTGGTACCCATCGGAAGCACTTCGATTGAGCGAGAGTAAATGACTTGCATTTTTTCCACTTATCCCTCCAGAGACTGTAAGATCGTACAAATTAAAATCACCTGCGACTACTCTCTCAGATAAAAATGACTCATTGGGAACTTTGGTAATAATATTAATGACTCCTGCTAAAGCATTTTGTCCATACACTCTGGCCCCGGCTCCTTTTACAATTTCTATTCTCTCGATCAAGGCTACATCTACCGGTATATTTAGTGAGTGATGTCCCGTTTGAGGATCACTCATCCGCACTCCGTTTAACAAAATTAATACTTGGTCAAAAGTGCTTCCCCTAATCCCGGCATCCGCTTGTACTCCATTTGCGCCTCTTTGTCGAATATCTATTCCTGCAACTTGAACGAGCAATTCGTTGATACTCATTGCAGTTGTATTCTTAATTTTTTCCTTGCTGAGGAAAATAATGCTTCTTCCCTCTTCCATCTCTGAAAATGAAATCCTATCCGATTCTAATGTAAATTCCTTCAGGGTTAGCTCAGGTATTTGCCCCGCTGGAATGGATAAATCGGGTGGTTGAACAGAGTTGATATTTTTCGATGTATCTTGTCCAAATCCTGAGGTCGCAACCAACAGGAATATAACTACTAGGTGTTTCATATTTTTTTTTTGAGAGGACAATGATAGTAACTTTTGTACTTCTATGCGATTTTACTCCAACAAAAAAGCCGATCATTGGTGTGAACGGCTTTTTTTCTTTTGTGAATCAATTAGTTAAAAGAAAAAAATTATTCTTCTTCTAGCTCTTCCGATTTCCAATCAGATTTGTCGTAAATCGTTCTCTTTACTCTGTACAGTAAATAGTACATTACTGGCACAAAAATAAGGGTAAGAAACGTAGCAAATGTCAATCCATAGATAATGGTTTCACTCATTGGTCCAAAGAACATTGCGTTATCTCCTCCAAAGTAGATATTAGCATCATATTCCGTCATCAATCCAATGAAATCGATATTCAAACCAATTGCCAAAGGCAACAAACCTAGTACGGTGGTAATGGCGGTCAATAAAACAGGGCGCAACCTCGTTTTTCCTCCTTCTATTATTGATTCTACCACCAAGCTATTTGGCAACCATTCATCCGGTTTTAGTCCGAGCTCCTCTTTTTTCCTCTCCCTAATAAGGTTTGTGTAATCGATTAATACAATTGCATTGTTCACCACAACTCCAGCTAAGGAGATAATCCCAATCATTGTCATAATAATGATGAAATCGTGTTGA
>CBFHVI010000001.1:87831-91419 GCA_965658995.1 Flavobacteriales bacterium
ACACAATTGCATTGTTCACCACAACTCCAGCTAAGGAGATAATCCCAATCATTGTCATAATAATGATGAAATCGTGTTGAGTAATTACCAATCCTAGGAAAACTCCAATCAAACTAAGCACCACAGCCGTGAGAATAATGGTAGGAGTAGAATAGGAGTTAAACTGCATCACAATAACCAATAAAATTAGGAAAACAGCAAAACCAAGAGCACCAGAAAGGAAACTCATTTCTTCGGCTTGTTGTTCTTGACCTCCTGTAAAAGCATAAGAGTATCCATCTGCAGTAAATTGTTTTCCTTCAGGTGTTTTCATCCACTTCTCAAGATCCTTTTTCAAGATTTCTACAACTTCATTTCCATTTGCCTCAGAAGTAACATCAGAGTATATAGTAACTACTTGATTAAGGTCTTTTCGTACCACAGATCCATAAGTAGAACGCTCTTTAGAATCCTTTATCACAGATCGTATCGGGATATTCAGGAGTTGTCCTTTGTTGTTTCTAAAGGCAATTTTTTGGTCCAATATTTCATCAATATTGTTTCTTTTCTCTTTATTTAACCGAACATTGATGTCATAAGTTTCATCATCTATTTTGTACGTAGAAACATCACTACCAAATAACTGCTGTTCTTATAGTCGAACCTATTTGCTGGGTAGAGAGCCCAAACCTTATCGCTTTGTTTCTATCCACCTCGAGCAATAATTCAGGTTTCCCTGTTTCTACATCGAGTCTTAATTTTTCTATTCCTTGGACATTTTCATTTGTTAATGTTTTCAGAATTGTTTGAGATTTTTTTATTGTTTCATCATAGTTTCCTGGACCCCAAACCTCAATATTGATTGGAGGATCTTGAGGAGGTCCATTTTGGTTTTTGGTAATCACGATACTTACGTCTGCCGTAAATTTTCCTTTAAGTACCTCTCGCAATTCTTCCATTACGGCTTGGGTACTTAGTGGGTTACCTATAGAGTCAAAACGATCTTCAAAATCTGCAAATTGAACAGCTACTCTTGCTTTATGAGGTGTACTTCCCCCAGCCATTTGCCCACTCGCAGGATCTGATGTTCCTTCACCGACTTGCGCCAAAATAGAGGAAATAAAAGGCTTTTTCTCTTTTATTAACTTCCCTTCCTCGTTATGGAAACTAACTACATTGTAATAGTCTTTGTATTTTTTGTACACCGTAGAATCTATGATAGCTTCTACTTTCTTGGTAATGTCATTCGTCACAGAAATGTCTGTACCAATTGGTGTTTCGATATAAATATTTACATAAAGTGGCTCGTTTTCTGGAAAGAACAACACCTTTGGTGGAAATACTCCCATCAATACGAAAGAAAAAATAAGTAATCCAATCGTACCAAACAGTACTCTTCTGGGGATTCGCATTGCCTTTTTCAAGAATTTTTCATAGAAATTCTCAAGTTTAGGCAAGGAATTTTCTTGAAACTTTTTTGTTCCTGGCGTAAAGAAAAACAAATTAAGAAATGTAAGTAGACCTCCTAAAATTAATAAGTTACCTAACAAAATAACTCCAGAAACTGCAAAGAGAAGCCCCAAACCAATGGCTATTGCTGCCAAAACCATGAGTCTTTTTTTGTTGGGTACTTTGGACTCTACACTCATCCATACAGCGGCAAATACGGGATTAATTACCAATGCGATAAACAGAGAAGATCCCAACACAATCATTAAGGTAAGAGGAAGGTACTTCATAAATTCGCCAATAATACCTGGCCACATAGCAAGTGGAACGAAAGCCGCAAGTGTCGTGGCGGTTGAAGCAATGATTGGAAGAGCTACCTCTCCCACTCCGTATTTGGCGGCATTTACAGCACTATAGCCTTCATCCATCAATCGGTATACGTTTTCTACCACCACTATTCCATTGTCAACCAACATTCCTAGTGCCAATACCAAAGAGAATAGCACCATCGTATTAAGCGTAATTCCCATTGAATCCAAAATCATAAAAGACATGAACATTGAAAGTGGAATTGCTATTCCTACAAACAGGGCGTTTTTTAATCCTAAGAAGAACATCAAAACTAAAACGACCAAAATAATTCCGAAAATTATGGAATTCTCAAGGTTACTTACCATTCCTCTTGTTGCCGAAGATTGATCGTTGGTAATACTCACATCTACTCCTTCTGGAATTCCTTTCCTTTCTGCAACAATTTTCTTTATTTTATCCGCTGCTTCAAGCAAGTTTTCACCGCTTCTTTTTTTGATATCAAGCATTACCACTGGCTCCTGAAATTGTCTCGCATAAGACGAGATATCTGCATCACCAAACGTTACATTCGCTATTTCGTGGAGGTAAATTTCATTCTCACCACCTTCGCTTTTCACTATGATATTTTTGATCTCTTCCACGTCTTGAAATTCACCTTCAATTCGCACAGATCTGTTTTTTCCTCCCAATAAAATTTCTCCTCCGGGCATTGTAACGTTCTCCGAACGAATAGAATTAATTACGTCATTGAAAGAAACTTGCATTGCCTCTGCTTCGTACTTCTTTAGTTCAATTTTTATTTTCTTTTCTTGAATCCCTCGAATATCTACCGCATTTATTTCTGGCAATGCTTCGATTTGGTCTTCCAATACCTCCCCGTATTTCTTCAGATCGTCTGTGGTATAATTTCCTGATAGGTTAATATTCATCACAGGCATCTCCGAAAAATCTACTTCTCGGATAGTTGGTTCAAAGTCCAAGGATGGAAACTCTGGTTTGGCTCTAGCATCGGCTATCGCATCTTGAACTTTTCTTCTGCCCTCCTCAATGGAAACATTAAAGTTAAACTCAATTTTGATAGAGGAGTAACCGTAGATGGAAGTTGATGTTATTTCCTTTACGTCCTTAATTGAATTAAATTCCTTTTCGAAAGGAGCAGTAATTTTATCCTCAATAAATTCTGGAGAACCTCCAGGATATGGAGTTCCTACATAAATTTCAGGAATTACCAATTCTGGAAAACTCTCTTTTGGCATTGAAATATAGGCTGAAAGCCCCGCAATAAATATTAATGCAGCAATCAAGAATACCGTTTTTCTGTTATTTACCGAGATGGTAGTTAAGCCAAACTGTTTAAGTTTTCCCAACTTTTTTTCGTTTATTTCGCTCATAATAGTCTAGTACTCTATATTTTATAATTCAGTTACTTTCTGTCCGTCCGATACTGCTGAAGCTCCTTTTGTGATTATTGTTTCTCCTGGTTTCACCTCAGAATTTTCGCTGATTTGAGTCTTACTTCCCTTCACATAAATCACTTCCACTTTTCTCATTTTGGCTACCCCCATTTCGTACACATACACATATTTCATTCCTTCACTATCTGTCAAGACACTCGCAGAAGGAATAATGATAGCCTCCTTAGTGAAATCTTTTTCCACTGTCACCTCTGCAATCAAATTTGGAATAATTTCTCTGTCTTTGTTTGCCACTTCTATTTGAATAGGAAAAGTTCGGTTGGTAGGATTAATAAACTTTCCAATACTTGACACCTTTGCATTGATTACTTTATTCAATGAAGGGAAATTCAAGGTTACCTTATTCCCTATTTCGATGTCCATCAAATACGCT
>CBFHVI010000001.1:91428-112014 GCA_965658995.1 Flavobacteriales bacterium
TTTGCATTGATTACTTTATTCAATGAAGGGAAATTCAAGGTTACCTTATTCCCTATTTCGATGTCCATCAAATACGCCTCGGATACTTCTGCTTTTACCTTTACTTTGTCCAGATTCACCAATCGAATCATTGGCATTGCTGGCGATGCCATTTCCCCTAACTTTGTGTAAATCTCATCTACGTACCCGCTAAATGGTGCCACTAATGCAGATTTTGATGCCTGAGTTTTGAGCGTTGCTAGCCTTGTTTGTAATGATTCTACTTGATTTTTAGCTTGAACGTAATTTGCTTCAGCTCCGATTCCTTTCTGCTTAAGATTCTCTTGTTTTTGCAACAAATACTCAGCTAGCTCAAGAGTTTTTTCAATTTCTTTGATGTTCTTTCTCAGAATCTCAGAATCTAAAGTTGCCAATGTTTTACCTGCAGATACATATTGTCCTTCTCTCACGTAAATAGCTTTTACCATTCCTTGAGTTTCGGGTCCTAGCATTATTGTTTTATCAGCCTGAACACTTCCCTGGAAAGTCACATCCTCTGAAATAGAATTGTTTGAAACAGTATCTAAAGAAACCAACGGATAATTATTTTCTTTAGTAGAATCTAATGAAAGTATTTTTGCTTCTACAAGGTTTAAGCTGTCTTCTAGTGTTGCTATTCGTGATTCGAACTCAGTCTTTTTTATTAGTAATTGTCCTAAAGGGGTGTTTGATTCTTCCTTTGAACCACAGGAAATGATCAATGAACTTGCCAAAACCGTAAATGCGATAGTTGTAATTTTCATAATATATTGTTTGAAGCGTGGTTAGTTTTTTTTATAATTTGTTTGTTATTTTATCCAATTCTATTTTTGCTGAAACTAGGTTGTACATCGATTGAATGTATTGGGTTTGAGCTGACAAGTATTGAGTTTGTATTTGCGATAAATCTAAAGAGGAAATAAGCCCTTCTTTAAACTTAATTTGGTAGTTGTCGTAAATCTTTTTTGAAATTGCAACGGCCTCATTGCTGGTGTTATAAGTTTCAATAGCATTGCTGTACTTTGTTTTGGCTGCTTCTGTTTGGATAGATAATCCTTTTTCTAATTGAGCTAGATTGTTCTCCGTTTGTTTCAATTTTATTTTTGCCTGAGAAACAAGCGCCATTCTCGAACCGCTAGAGAAAATGGGTACCGAAAGGTTCAATCCCCAAATGGTGGTTGGGAACCAAGGTTTGCCAGATTCTAGCAAATCAAAATCATTTCTTAGCGCATTTTGTTGATGAGTAAAAAATGCATTTAACGAAGGTAAATACTGAGATTGTTCATACTTGATGTTCAGTACATTTAATTCTCGTTGCTGATTTAATAATAAAAAATCAATGTTTTGATAAATATCAGAAGAAACCTCACTTTGAGAAGCATCCAAACTTGAAATAACCGCGTCTAAATCGGAACTAAGGGAAATAGTTTCATTTACATCCATTCCCATCTGAAACTTCAACACGTTCTTGGCGTCCTCCAATTGTCTTTTTGCGCTGTTCAATGAGTTTTGAGAAGTCAATACATTTAATGATAATTGGGTAACATTATCTTCTTCAATAAATCCTTCCTCGTACAATCCTTTAGTTTGATTATAAATGGATTTTGACGTTTCCGAAATCTCGGTCAATGTAGCCACCATTTTTTCTGCAACTAACGCACCGTAGTAGGCTTTTATCACATTCTCCTTTACATCTTGGATGGTCTTTGTTTTTTGATATTCACTTACTTTCTTAAATTTCTTGGAGGTTTGAAGCCCTACTAAATAACTACCATTAAAGATTAATTGATTGGCATTAAGAGATCCTTTTGCATTGTATTCTGTTCCAAACTGAAGGGAAACCAATTCATCTGCAGACGCTGCTGGATTAAAGGCGTTAGCTGGAGCAACAGTAACTGGAATGTCCAAAAAATTTTGAAATTCTCCAACTGCAGATACCTGAGGCAAACCAATCGCTCTTGTTTCTTTTACTTTTTGGTTTGCGCTTTCGATTTCCAGAATGGCATTCTTCACCGAAGCATTGTTTTTAGAAGCAAATTCTATTGCTTCATCTAGCGAAAAACTTTGTTGGGCAAGGGAACTGAATCCTGCCATACAAGCCAAGGCTAAAATGATTCTATTCTTTTTCATGTTGTTAGTTTATTGTTATTTGCTAAGTATTCTCTTCCTTTTTCGTTGATAATTCCTCTGAGGTGATATTTAATCATTTCGGAGTACACTGTTTCTACAGAATACCCTTCCGTAGGAAATACTTCTTGATTAAAGATCATGTCAATTTTCTCTGAATATAATTTTGCCACAATTTCTGGGTTCAACTCTTGGTGATACAACCCTTCTTTTATTCCTCTTTCTATGTTGGATTTTATGCATCCATACACATCTTCTCGTTTGTGAATCACAAATAATTTCCATGCCTTTGGATGATATTTTTCCAAATCATACATCAAAGCGGGGTTTACAGCTCTTAGTTTCTCAATCAACACCTGAGAAAAAGCATAAGTTTCCTCAATCGCATTTTTACTCGATTCGGTTAATGATTGCAAGAGTTCCATTTCTCCATTAATATCCATCTTCATCAGAGTAGATACAATGGCATCTTTGTCTTTGAAATATTTATACAGAGTCTTTTTGGAGATACCCAGCTCTTTGGCGATATCATCCATCGTTACACTCTTTATACCGTACTTCATAAAAAGCGACAATATTTGCTTCAGATATTTTAACTTTTGTTCTTTCACGACACAAAAGTAGAGTAAAAAAATTGAGTTGGAAACTTTTTACACAAAAAAAGTTTCCAAAGTTTTTAAGGACTAAAAAATCGTTTGTAACTACTTATTTTACAGCTTTTAAACTCAGGTCTAAATTTTTTATAGAATGAGTAAGTGCTCCCATTGAGACAAAATCAACACCACACTCAGCATAGTTTCTTATTGTTTCTATGGTAATTCCTCCCGAAGCTTCGGTTTCAAATTTTCCGTCAATCAGTTTTACTGCTGTCCGAATATCTTTATACGAAAAGTTATCTAGCATAATTCGGTCTACTTTTCCGATTTTCAGTACTTGACTTACCTCCTCCAGGCTTCGAGTTTCGATTTCTATTTTTAGTGTTTTATTTATGTCTTGAAGGTATTGGTTTGTTTTTAGAATGGCAGCCTCAATTCCTCCGGCATAATCAATATGGTTATCTTTGAGCATAATCATATCGTACAATCCAAATCGGTGATTTGCTCCTCCACCAATTCTTACTGCCCATTTTTCTATAAATCTGAGTAAAGGAGTAGTTTTTCTTGTATCAAGTAATGTGGTTGGCAAATCTGAAATAAGTGAAGACACTTCAAAGGTCTTAGTCGCCACAGCACTCATTCGTTGCATACAATTTAACACAAGTCTTTCTGCTTTTAAAATGGCGTGTGTGTTACCCGAAACGAAAAAAGCAACGTCCCCGTAACTCATCTTGTCTCCGTCTTTCATTTTTACATCCAGCACACATGAGGGATCAAAATATTCAAAAATAGATTTGGCCAATTCTACTCCCGCCAATACTCCTTCTTGCTTCACTAATAATTTGGCCTTTCCTGTTTCCGTCTCAGGAATACAAGCAAGAGAAGAATGATCTCCTTCCTTAATGTCTTCCTGAATAGCTAATTCAATAAATTCTTGAATCTCTTTGTGTGTTACTTCCATCAAAAATATTTTGACCAAATATACTTATTTTGTGATGAGATAATTTTATCCCTAAGTAAAAAAAGTTAACTTTGTTTCCCAGTTACTACATTCAAACAACCTACTTAAATGAACAATACAAAGTATATTTTTGTAACTGGTGGTGTTACTTCTTCCTTGGGAAAAGGAATAGTTTCTGCCTCTCTTGCAAAACTACTAAAAGCTAGAGATATACGAGTTACTATTCAGAAACTCGACCCTTACATCAACATAGATCCAGGAACCTTAAACCCCTACGAACACGGAGAATGTTTTGTGACCAATGACGGAGCAGAAACTGATTTGGATTTGGGACACTACGAGAGATTCTTGGATATTTCTACTTCGCAGGCAAACAACATAACGACTGGAAGAATTTATCAGTCTGTCATCAACAAAGAAAGACAAGGTGTATATTTGGGAAAAACTGTTCAAGTAATTCCTCACATTACTAATGAAATAAAAGACAGTATAAAATTATTGGGAGAAAACAACGAATATGACGTTGTAATTACTGAAATTGGGGGAACTATTGGAGACATTGAGTCACTTCCTTTTGTGGAAGCCGTGAGACAATTGAAATGGGAGCTGAAACAAGACTGTTTGACAATTCACTTAACTCTTGTACCTTATTTGGCTGCAGCTGGCGAATTAAAAACAAAACCTACCCAACATTCGGTAAAAAAATTACAAGAATTGGGAGTTCAGCCAGATATTTTGGTGTGTAGAACTGAGCACAATTTAGAACAAGATATACGAGACAAAATTGCAAGATTCTGTAATGTTTCAGCAGATTCTGTTATTCAATCTATTGATGCAAAAAGTATTTATGCAGTTCCTCTTCTTATGCAAGAAGAAGGTTTGGATAAAGTAGTTATCCAAAAACTAAATATTTCTACCAAAGAGTTACCAGACCTAAGTAAATGGAATGAATTCCTAGAAAAACAAAATAATCCGAGAGACGAAATCGTAATTGGATTGGTAGGAAAATATGTAGAACTTCAAGATTCTTACAAATCGATTGTAGAATCTTTGGATATTGCTGGAGTTTCTAACTCATGCCAAGTCAAATTAAAATGGATTTCCTCTGAAAAAATAACTCCGAAAAACGTTGAAAAGAAACTTTCAGGAATTCACGGATTATTGGTTGCGCCAGGATTTGGTGAAAGAGGGATAGAGGGAAAAATTGAAGCCATTCGTTTTGCCAGAGAAAATAACATGCCTTTCTTGGGTATTTGTTTAGGAATGCAGTGTGCTGTAATCGAATATGCACGGAATGTTCTCGACCTTAAAAAAGCACATACCGTAGAAATAGACTCAGAAACACCTCATCCTGTAATCGATTTGATGGAAGACCAAAAAAACATCAGCGATATGGGAGGAACTATGAGATTAGGACAATATGATTGTGAATTGACGAAAGACTCAAATGCACACAAAAGCTATGGAAAATCCTATATCAAAGAGCGACATAGACACCGTTACGAATTCAACAACAAATACCTTGAGTTTTTTGAAGAAAATGGAATGATTGCTACAGGAAAAAACCCCAGCAATCAATTAGTAGAAATTGTGGAAATCCCTGCGCACAAATGGTTTACAGGAGTTCAGTTTCATCCAGAATATAAAAGCTCGGTAGAAACACCTCACCCATTATTCATTGGATTTATCAATGCTTGTAAGGCCTAAGAAATATGTTTCTTACAAAAAAGGGAGTAGTTTTTACTACTCCCTTTTTTTATGGTTTTTCTTTTCGACTGCGTTCTCGCTTTCTTTGAAGATAATCTTCCAGCACTTTTCCCTTTAATTCGTATCCATTTTTATAAAACTGTTTCGAAACAACCTCCTCATTTCCATCGTAGTTTATTGTGTACCCGTTTTTTACCCCATGTTTGAAGTGTACTTCTGTTCTTTTTTTACCTGTGGAGTAATACGTAGTTCTTTTCCCCTCGAGAGTACCTGCCGAGTAATTTCCTTGCATCATATACTTCCCGTTTCTATAATACTTTAGGTACTCCCCGTCCCTTTCGCCATTTATGTACATTGCCACTTCTAGCAGGTTCGGTTGTCCTTGATCTATTTTTGGGTTAAATGCATAAAAAGTGATACACTTTCCATGTCGCTTTCCGTTCTTGTAATTTTCTTTAGATAAATAATTTCCATGTTCATCCAAAAAAACCCAAACACTGTCTTTTCGTTCGTTTACATATTTCCCCATAGACATTAGTTTCCCGTTTTCATGGTACATACTTACGTAGGAATCTTTGCCTTTATTTAGGAAGGTATTCTTGGCTTTCACTTTTCCATTTTCGTAGAAAAAAAGAAATTTACCTAAAGGAATATCGTTTTTAAACTCTCCTTTATACTTTATATTCTTTGTGCCTTCGTAAAATACAATCCATTTGCCTTGTTTCCTTCCCTGAGTATCTTTTTCATTTACTTTTTGGGCAAACGAAACGTGAACAACGCTAACTATAAGTAGACTAGTGAGTAATAATTGTTTCAATCCATTCATTCTTTTTCTTTTTTCTCATTTATTAACTAAAAACATGCCAAAAAAGTATGTTTAAAATAATCTTTTAATGATTCTCAATTTGTGCGTATACTTTTCCCAATCCTCTCTGTAAATACCTTCGTGGTCAATTTTATCAATTCTTACTTTACCCGATGCATGAATGATGTTATTTCCCTCGACCAAAATCCCTACATGAGTAATTACTCCTTCTTGATTGTCAAAATAAGCCAAATCACCCGGTTCTGCTTCTTCCAAAAAGTCGATAGTTTCACCCATCAAGGCTTGATCCTTGGCATCTCTCGGTAATTGAAAACCGTGGAGGGCATAACACATCTGGGTAAGTCCAGAACAATCAATACCGAAAGGCGAAGTTCCTCCCCACAAATAAGGCGCATTAACATACTCCTTTACTGTTCTTGCCAACTCTTCTTTTTTTTGAATACACGCATGGTTGGTAGTGCCCAAGAACTCATAACGCTGAGAACAAAACGAGGTAAAACCATTGTCGAAATTAGGAAGTAAACAACCTTTTACTAAATGAGTAATCTCCTTTGTTTCCACTTCCCTCAAAGAAGCAGAAATATCTCGTACACGCACCTCTCTTTGCGAATAAATCTGATTAAACTCTTCTTCTTGGAGGGCACAAATGTGCTTAGAATCTACCCAACACGAATAAGCGTATTTGGCCATTTTTATAAATGTCCAATTGTTCCGAACTTCGAGTACATAAACCAAATCGCCAAATACGAGTTGCAATTGAATTTCTGATTGATCTGCTGGTTCGGTTCTTCCAGGAGAAAGTACTACTTGACATATTCCGTATTCCATATATAGTTTTACCTTTGATTCGGTTTTTATTCTAAACAAAAATAACATAAAATGATGAAAGCACTCATATTTGATATGGATGGAGTATTAATAGACTCTGAACCCCTTTGGAAAAAAGCAATTCAGCAAGTAATGAAAACCTATGGATTTAACTTTTCCTATGAGATGTGTAACGAAACTAAAGGTATGCGAGTGGATGAAGTAACGCTCTATTGGAAACAAAAACTAAACGCCACTTTTGATTCTTCACAAGCTGCAGAGGAGATAATTGAAGAAGTCATTTCATTGATCAACAAAGAAGGAAAAGCAATGGAAGGCGTGAAGGAAACCATTGAACAGGCAAACGAAAAGAAAATACCTCTTGCACTGGCCTCTTCCTCTTCCATGAAAATCATTCTAACAGTTTTAGAAAAGTTAAACATCAAGTCTTACTTTCAAGCTATCCACTCAGCCGAAAATGAAAGATATGGAAAGCCACATCCTCAAGTTTTTCTTTCTGCCGCGAGTAGCTTGTCTGTTTCGCCCGAGAATTGCTTAGTTATTGAGGATTCCTTAAATGGAGTTATTGCAGCAAAAGCTGCAAAAATGAAAGTAATTGCGATTCCTGAACAACAAGAAGTGAATCTACCTCAGTTTTCTATTGCCGACAAAGTATTCCAAACAATGAAGGAAATAACTTTAGATTAATACTCAAAATCTTTTAGAAGAACTCAGATATAATTAAATTTGTAAAAAAACTACACAACTTATGAAAGTATTAGCCAACGATGGAATTTCCCAATCAGGAGAAGCAAAACTCAAAGAATATGGATTTGAAATAATCACCAACCATATTCCTCAAGATGAGTTGATTAATTTCATTAATGAAAACCAGATTGCTGCTTTACTCGTAAGAAGTGTAACAAAAGTAAGGCAAGACATTATCGACAATTGTCCGAGTTTAAAATTTATTGGCCGTGGTGGTGTAGGAATGGACAACATTGACGTGGCTTACGCTAGAGAAAAAGGTATAGTAGTGAACAACACTCCTGCAGCCTCTTCGCAATCTGTTGCCGAATTAGTAATGGCTCAGATGTTCAGTATTTCTAGATTCACTCATTTGGCAAACAAAGAAATGCCTAAATCTGGAGGCGAAGACTTCAAAGTACTAAAGAAAAACTATGGAAAAGGAGTAGAATTAGCTGGAAAAACACTTGGCATTATTGGTTTTGGGCGAATTGGTAGAGCCTTAGCTAGTTACGCATTAGGTTGTGGAATGAAGGTAATTACTCACGACAAAAATTCTGTTCCTCCCAATATTCCTGTTCATTTTCACACGGGACAATCGTTGGAAGTTGAAATCGAATCTGTATCAATGGACGAATTGTTTGCAAAATCCGATTATATTTCACTCCACATTCCAAAACAACCGGATGGGTCAGCGGTAATTTCAACAGATGAATTTGCCAAAATGAAAGACGGAGTAAGAATCATAAATGCAGCAAGAGGCGGAGTAATAGATGAAGATGAATTGATCAGAGCAATTGCCTGCAACAAAGTATCATATTGCGCTTTGGATGTATTTGAAAACGAACCTACCCCAAGAAAAGACTTATTAGAAAATGACAAAATTGCCACTACTCCTCATATTGGTGCAGCGACTGTAGAAGCCCAAGACAGAATTGGAACCGAAATGGCAGACAAAGTGAAAGAAGCCCTACTGGGATAAAAAATTAATGTCGTTTTTTCGTTTTGCGATTATGAGTTAATGACTATATTCTCTCAGCGAAACATTCGAGAAAAAAATAGACAAAACAACTAGTAAAAAAACATTCTGAAACTTTTTCAGGATGTTTTTTTTTGTACTTTTAATTCTTATACCTTAATGGCGAACTTAACACCCATTTATGACAAAAATAAAACCATTCAAAGGATTTTTTCCGAAAAAAAATTTAGGAGCTGAAATCAGTACCAAACCAATAAACACCTACTCGGAGGAAGAGATTCACTCTTTGATGGCATCTAATCCAAATTCCTTTTTACATATCATTTTGCATGACGAAAAAGAGCGAAAAATGAAAGTAAATGACAGGTTCAAAAAGACCAAAGAACTTTTTGAGTCATCGATAGAAAAAGGGGTGTTTATGCAATCATCCAAAGATGCTTTCTATGTCTATCGACAAACCAATGGTGACAATAGCTATTGCGGTATAATTGGAGGTGCTCACGCAGAAGATTATCAAAAAGGCAAAATAAAAAAACACGAACTCACCCTAAGCAAGAGAGAAAAATTATTCACCAAATACCTCACTCTCACTGGTTTTAACGCAGAACCTGTTTTATTGGTGTACCCAAAGATTGACGCGATTTCTTCGGTGATCAACAAAGCTATTTCGTCTTCGCCTATCCATAATTTTACTTCCGAAGATGGATTACAACACGAATTGTGGGAACTAACCGATGACAAAGAAATAAATATTATCGAAAAGTCATTTGAAAATACTAGGAGCGTATATATTGCGGATGGCCATCATCGTTCTGCCTCCTCCAATCGTCTTTCCCTCTTGAACAAGGACAAAGAAAGTACTCAATACATTATGTCCCTATTTATGAGTGACGAGGCAGTTCATATTTATGACTTCAATCGAGTGATAAAAAATTCTGAAAATCTAAGCTTTGAAGATATGAAGGAAAAATTATCTCAAGAATTTGATCTGTTGGAAGAAAGTACAGACATTTTGTCTCCCTCGAAGAAACATGAATTTACTTTGTATGCCGAAAACACATGGATAAGAATACAATTGAAAAAGAAATTTGAACAATCGAGCGATATTATTGAGCAATTAGATTCTCAAATAATGACGGACTCAATTCTTGAACCTCTTTTTGAAATAAAAGAACTAACTCGAGACAAACGAATAGATTTTGTTCCGGGAAACAAAGGACTGGAATCTCTAAAAAAGGAGGTAGATTCAGGAAAATTTGATGTAGCTGTAGCTATGTACCCAATAAGTTTTGAAGAATTAAAACTTATTGCGGATAACAATTTAATAATGCCTCCAAAATCCACATACATTGAACCCAAGCTAAGAAGTGGACTTACGGTATATAAATTCTCATAAAAATGAAATACCTCAAACATTATACTACCGCAGATTTACTTGATTTTTTTACACCTCGTGAGGGAGAGGTAAAGTTAGGTCAAACAATAAACTTAGCACTAGAAGGAATTGGGCAGGCGGAAGGTGAATTTGTATTAATTGGAATTCCAGAAGACATTGGTCCAAGAGCCAATTTTGGCAATATTGGTGCATACAATGCTTGGGAAGCCTTTTTATGTAAGTTTTTATCCATGCAGAGTAATGAGTTTCTTACTGGGGAAAACATCATTTTGGGTGGTGCAATAAAACTCGATGACCTTCAACTTAAGGCTCACAAAGCCTCTATTTCTGAGTTACGAATTTTGATCGAGATGATCGACTTGAGGGTACAAGCCGTTGTGGAAGAAATCATCGAGTTAGGAAAAACCCCGATTGTGATTGGTGGAGGACACAACAACTGCTACCCTATTATTAATTCATTTGATTCAGCCATCGATGTTTTGAACATTGATCCTCACGCAGATTTGAGAGAGTTAGAAGGAAGGCACAGCGGAAATGGATTTTCTTACGCATTGGAAAACAATCAGATAGATAAGTATTTTGTTTTAGGTCTTCATGAAGAATACAACTCCGAATTTATTCTCAATAAATTTAAAAAAAATGAGAAGTTACAATTCTTGAGCTTTAATCAAATCATTCAAGAATCTTTGAATGAGCAGACGCTCGTTAAGACAGTAAAGAGTCATTTAAACAAAGAAAAAATTGGTTTGGAATTGGATTTGGATAGTGTGAAAAACATGCCTGTGAGTGCTTTTACTCCCGTAGGATTTACGGAAGAAGAAATCAGGAAACTTCTCTTTTCGCTTTCAAATCAATACAAATTCCACTATTTTCATCTCTGTGAAGGAGCTCCTACCAATGAACTAGAAAAGAACATTGTAGGAAAAACAATCGCTTATTTTGTGAGCGATTTCATCAAATTAAACTCTAAACTTAGCGGATAAATGGCATCAGAAACGAACCAAAGCGAGCAACAAGAATCAAAAAAAATAAAAAGAGACGAACTAAAAGGGCTCCCCTCTACTCTGTGGAAATTTATTATTTCAATATTTAGTTTCAGTAATGATTCCAATGTCAATCCGGTAGAGGTAATTGACAATATCAAGAAGGAAATTGAATTTAAAGGATATAACGTTTGGGTATTGATGTGCTCCATTGTTATCGCCTCGATAGGTCTTAACGTAAACTCTATTGCAGTTGTAATTGGAGCCATGCTTATTTCCCCATTGATGGGACCAATACGAGGAATTGGTTTGAGTGTAGGAACCAATAATTTCAAACTATTGATTTATTCACTAATCAACTTTGGAGTTGCCACAGTTGTAAGTGTTCTTGTGTCCTTTTTGTATTTCAAAATAATGCCTTTTAAAGATGCTACAAACGAAATCCTGGCAAGAACCGAACCTCTCATCCTGGATGTCTTGATTGCTTTTTTTGGTGGACTGGCTGGAATTATAGCAGCATCAAGAAACGACAACTCTACCGTGGTGCCAGGGGTTGCAATTGCTACAGCTCTTATGCCTCCACTTTGTGTTACGGGTTACGGATTAGCAACAAGTAACTGGGACTATACCTTTGGTGCATTTTATCTATTTCTATTAAATTCCTTATTCATTTGTTTATCCACCATCATTGTGGTGCGTTACCTGAAATTTCCTTTGGCTACGTACGTAAACAAAAAGAAAGAAAGAAACATTAAAATCTACATTTCAGTCATACTCATAATCATTCTGGTGCCAAGTGGAATGAAATTCATTGAAGTGTTAAATAAGTCTGTCTTTACGAATACGGCAGCTTTGTTTATAAAAGAAAGGGTAAGCACCATCCCTAAAATTAAAATTCTAGATACAGACTATGATTACGATGCCCGGACCGTCTCGGTGGTATTAGTAGGAAGTAATACTATTTCTACTTCTCGAATTGACGAATTACAAGGAATCCTCAATGACGAAGAATACGGATTGAAAGAAACCAGTTTTGTGGTTATTCAAAATGACGAAATTGAAAACAATACTTTTACCATGGACGACTACAGACTTTTGGTGAAAGATTGGGAGCAAAAAATAATAGATCGAGACAAAGAAATCATTAAACTTAAAGATGACTACAGCAAAAAAACTGACTTTAATTTTGATTTGTCCTCCGTGAATAAAAAACTTAAATTAATCACTGAATTCAAACCTTTAGAAAGTTTTGCGGCCTCTAAGGCTTATAGAGTTCATATGGATGGTAATAGAGATACTACGATATTGATTGTAGTAAACTGGAAAGATTCTGTTATTAATGAGAACAGGACAAAAAAAATGAAGAATTGGATAGAAGTGAATTTTGAGACAAGCAATTACGAAATGATTGAAAAAATAAAGTAATGGCAAAAAAGAAAAAAGACAAGTACATTGTGTATTCCACCAACTCCGGATACTCTCAAGAAGAAGAATTTGAGGAAGAAAAAACCTTATTGCCAGAAGAACAAGAGTTAAAAGTTTGGATTGATCGAAAACAGAGAAAAGGAAAAGCCGTAACCCTTGTGACAGGATTTGTTGGAACCGAAGACGACCTGAAGGAATTGGGGAAGGAGCTGAAATCAAAATGTGGTGTGGGTGGTAGTACCAAGCAAGGAGAAATTATTATACAAGGAGAAGTTAGAGAAAAAGTACTTGAACTATTGAAAAAAATGGGATATCAAGCAAAAAAGTCTGGCGAAAACTAACACAAATCCTCTAGCCTAGATCCATGAATAATCGAAGAAAACATAGTCAATCATTTGCAGCGGCTCTGCAAGGAATAAAACAAGGGCTTTATCAAGAATTACACCTCAAGATTCATTTTGCCGCGTCCGCCTTTGTGGTTTTCTTGGGTACATATGTCGGTATCACGGCAATAGAGTGGTGTATTCTTTTACTTTGTATGGGTTTGGTATTTTCGTTGGAACTTGTAAACTCAGCATTAGAACGCTTGTCAGACAAAGTAACCAAGGAACAAGATTCCCTAATAAAATCGACCAAAGACATGGCCGCAGGCGCAGTATTAATTGCGTCAATTTTTACTTTCGCCATTGGATGCATCATATTTATCCCTAAATTTATTGGCTAAGAACACTATGCAATGATAAAAGTATCGCAACTCACCAAATCGTATCAAAATTTACCCGTTTTAAAAGGAGTAGATTTGGAAATAAAACAAGGAGAAATAGTGGCTATTACTGGTGCCTCAGGAGCTGGAAAATCCACCTTGCTTCATCTCATCGGTACCCTTGATTTTCCGGATGGAGGTGAAATTAGTTTTCTTGGAAAGGATGTCTTAAAAATGAAAAAGAAAGAGCTTGCGAAGTTCCGAAATAAAAATATCGGGTTTGTTTTTCAATTTCATCATTTACTTCCCGAATTTACAGCACATGAAAACGTGTGTATTCCGGGATACATAGGAAACCGCCCCAAAAAAGAGGTAGACGAAAGAGCCCAAGAACTACTAAAAATGTTGGGATTGGCCGATAGAATGACTCACAAACCTTCTCAGCTCTCTGGAGGAGAACAGCAGCGAGTATCTGTTGCACGAGCTCTCATCAATAATCCTTCCGTTGTATTGGCGGATGAACCCAGTGGAAACCTTGACTCCAAAAATGCAGAAGAACTTCACAATTTATTTTTTGAACTTCGAGACAAATTCAATCAAACTTTTGTGATCGTTACGCACAACACACTATTATCGGAAATGAGTGACCGAAAACTAGTAATGAAAGATGGTTTAATCTGCTAAATGCCGTAAAATGAAAATACTTTTTCTTGATGAAACACATCCAATCCTTTACTCTATTTTTGAAAAAAAAGGATGGACCATTGAAATCGATACGACTTCTTCTATGGAGCAAATCGAGAGTAAATTGCCGCTGTTTAATGGACTAATTGTGAGAAGTAGAATGGTTCTTGACGAACAGTTTATTTCCCACGCAAAAAATCTCAAATTTATAGGAAGACCGGGAGCTGGACTTGAAAATATAGCTGTGGAGTTTGCAGAAAAAAAAGGAATTCATGTGTTTAGATCACCTGAAGGAAATAGGGATTCAGTGGCAGAACACGGAATCGGGATGCTGCTCATGCTCTTCAACAAACTGAATAGCGCAAATTGGGAGGTAAAAAACGGACAATGGAATAGAAAATCCAATTGGGGAGAAGAAGTGATGGGAAAAACTGTGGGACTTATTGGATATGGAGTAATGGGAAAAGCGATGGCTCAGCGTTTTTCGGGATTTGGTGTGAATTGTATCGCATACGACAAATATCTCGATCAGTATAGCGATGAGTTTTGCAAACAAGTTAGTCTTGAAGAACTAAAAAAAACTGCCGATGTTGTCTCCCTCCACACTCCTTTGACAGAAGAAACAAAAGGATACTTAAACGAAGCATTCATCAACTCGATGTCCAAACCGTTTTACTTAATTAACACGGCTAGAGGTCAATCTGTTGTGCTAAATGACTTGGTAAAAGGATTGAAATCAAAGAAAGTTCTTGGTGCTTGTTTGGATGTGTTGGAATACGAAAAAACTACCTTTGAGTCTATGTTTGATGAAAACAAAACGGATTCTTTTGACTATTTGGCGAAAGCTCATAATGTATTGCTCTCTCCTCATGTTGCCGGATGGACGCAACAATCCAATGTAAAAATCGCACAGTTTTTGGGTGAAAGAATTACAGAACATTTTCATTAATTTATTCATGTAAAATTAATAGTGGGCTTTTAGAATGCTTTGCCAACTTTTTGCTCATGCTAGGGTGAAACATTTTATCAAAGAATTTTCTCTCTCGCGTAACTACCGACAATAGTTGATTTTTCCCCACAGCCTCCAATACAGCAATTTCAATGTCATTGGATTGAATCAATTCAATGTCATACTTAAAAGAATCAAAAATAATTTTTAAGCTTTCTTTCTTTTTAGCCAACCTCGATTCAAGTTCTTCATCATCCTCTTGGTACACATTAAAAAACTTTACTTCCAAATTCAAAGAGGTGGCAAATAGCTTCAAAAAATTCATCGAATCTACCGATTTGATACTCTCAAGGCTACAAGCCATAAGAACAGAATTGATAGACTTGAAATCAGAATTATGAGGAACAGCCAATATTGGAATTTTGACTTTGTCTACAATATTGGAAGTAGTGCTTCCCAGGAACATCTCTTTTATTCCAGAAGCTCCCGTGGTTCCAATCACAATCATGTCATAATCAAAATTCTCTGTATGCCGCAAAATTGAATTTACTGGTACATTAAAATCCGTTTCGGCTACTATTCGAACCTTTGGGTAAGCTAATTTCTTTTTATTAATCAACGTAATCAGCTCCTCCTCAGTCTCCTTTCTCATGTCCTCTTGAATATTTACCACGATTGTCGCTGAACCCGAAGAGGGAATGTGATATGCACTCAAGAGCGTTATTTCAGCATTGGTTTTCTGAGCCAGAAACAAGGCATAGTCTAAGGCGTTTGGCACATTCAGAAAAATCAGTGGGGACTAACAGTTTTCGCATAGGGAGTTTGTCTAATTTTTTTATAAATGTACCCCCGTTATTTTCATAAAAATGTGATGAAAGTCAGTTATAAAACCGAGTTTTATCAAAAAACTGAAGAAAATCAACTATTTCAATATCTTGAATGTCTCAAGAAAACCTGTTTTTAGCACTAAAATTTCTTTCAGTGATAATCCAGATGAGCGATAAAAAACTACTCCTAAATAACCACAGGAGAATGCATAACTTACTGAAGTAATAATACCTGCTCCCACAAGTCCGTAGATAGTGACCGCATATTTTCCAAAAAAAAGTATTGGAATTAGACCAACCAAGGCAGCAATTAACAGCTGCTTATAGCGTCCCACACCTGATAAATAGTGAGAAAAGGATTGGGATAACGCCACTGACATGACCCCAAGCGACAATGCATAAATAATTGGTTTTGTTCCACGTATATCCTTTCCAAACAACCCTAAAACCCATTCATTTGGAATCATCCACAACACAATGAGGGCGAGCGTTGTTAAGAGAAATGATAAGTGAATAAAGCTCACCGTGAGCTCTGATTTTTTTCTTGTTTCTATCTCGTTGGATATTTTACCATACTGTATGATTGCCAGAGCTTTTGAAGGAATCCAAAGACTTTCTGCCAATTGAACTGCCACAATAAAAATTCCTAATACACCACCCATTGATTTTTCGATAAAGAAATAAATTAAACGGTAATTCAGTAATTGCACAATATTCGAGAGTTGAATTTGAAATCCATACATAAAAGAAGTTTTGAAAATCGATACAAACTGAATATTTCCTTCAAACCGAATACTATTTTTGAGAACAAAAAACGACCACACCAAGGAAACAAGATAAGACGCCACTAGAGCCACAACAAAATGGTGTAAGGTGATTCCAAGCAATAAAAAAACGACTAACTGAACAATTTTTTGAACGAGTTTAAGTGAGTTGTGAGTTTTCCAATTTTCTTGCCCTATAAAAACCTGATTATGAATAGAAAACAAGCATTCCAGAAAACCTATTCCTGTTGTCCAGGCTACAAAATGGGCTGGAACTAATTGAAAATACCACAAAACAAACCCCATAAACAAAGCTGAAAACACCGACCAAACGTACGAAACCAACAACAAAGAAACCAGAGGTTTTCGGGAGGATAAATAAACGAGAGCACTTCCACCCACTAAATTACTTATCATTACAATAAAACTTATTCCCAAGACAATTAGTCCCATTACCGCTACTCCATTTTCTCCCAGTTTGTTGGAAACCATGGCTACCAACGAAAAATTTATTAGACTAATAATTCCTAGAGTAAAGGTGGTATTTGAAATTGTTTTTATCAACTTACTATTTCTTTGTAAATTTCTAAGTAGCGAGAACCCACAATCGAATTATCAAACTGACTGACAGCGCTTTCTCTGATAGTCTTGGAATTAAAATTTTCTAGATTATCGAGCATAAAATTAATTTTTTCCCACAAAGACTCTTCATCTTCTGGCTCCACCAAGCAACCATTGGATTCGTTGATAAATTCTGAAATACCTCCTACATTGGAAGAAATGAATGGCAATCCACAACAAAGGCTTTCTACCATAACCACTGGTAAGTTCTCGTAATTACTGAACAAGACAAAAAAATCGGAGGATTGATAAAAGTGGGCTATTTCTTGAGGTGTTTTTGTACCATGGTAGGTAACATATCGATCTTGTAGTCCAACCGACTTTTGAAGAAACTTTGCTTTTTCAATATCTCCATCTGTAACAATAACTAAGTGGAAATCTTGTCTTGTTTCGGCTATTTTTCGGAGAGTTCTAAAAATCCCTGAAATGTTTTTGTGGTCATCTACCAACGTAGATATATGCAGGAGTTGTTTAATTTCGGTTGGTTGTTTTGTTCGCAACGAAAATAGTTGTGTATCGGCTACATTTGGAATTACTGTGTAGCTTCCTTTCATTCCTTTTTCTTGCATAGACTTAGATAAATGCTCGGAAACAGGGACTACTCTCGAGGCATTCGCTACTATTTCTTTCATTTTACGTTTTACCAAAGGATTCAACTTTTTGAATTCATTTTTGTAGGGAAGAAATAAAGTCCAATGCTCGGTCAAGAGATAAGGAATTTTATGTTTTTTCTTACAATCTAAGGCGTAAATTCCTGCGGGGAATGTTACATTACAATGAATTACATCAATGGTAGTCATCCCTTTTTCTTCTGTCAAATATTTCTTACCTAAATTGTATGCCTCTCGGTATCTACTTAGTTTCTTTGCCGAACTCAGAATAGGAATAGTTGAGTTCACTTTTTGGTAATAAACATGTAGGGTATTCACTCCATTTATGGTAGAATATTCTAGCTGAAACTCCTCTTCCAACTCAGACGAAGAAGTAACGGCAAGCACCCATAAATTAACAAAAGGATTAATCGCTTCAGCATGTCGCTGAACGAAATTACCTAACGTTTCGTGTTCTTTACTAGGATACCAACTCGAAATAAATAATACATTTGGTTTTTGCATTCGATTCAAAGAATTACTTTTGTGTAACGACCGAACGAAGATAGTATTTTATCCTTGGTTTAAAAACACAAAAAATCTCAAAACTTCACTTAGAATGGCAAGAAAACTTCGAATAATATTTATGGGTACTCCAGATTTTGCGGTAGAATCGTTAAAATCTCTTGTTGAAAGTGGTAGTGAAATTGTAGGGGTAATCACCTCCCCTGATCGTCCAGCTGGGAGGGGTCAAAAACTTCAGGAATCAGCGGTAAAAAAATATGCCGTTTCTCAACAACTCAAAGTACTTCAGCCAGAGAAATTGAAAAACCCTGAGTTTTTGACTGAATTAAAATCTTTGAATGCCAATTTACAAGTTGTGGTTGCTTTTCGCATGTTGCCAGAGGTGGTTTGGAACATGCCTGAGTATGGGACAATTAATTTACACGGTTCGCTTCTCCCCCAATACAGAGGAGCAGCCCCGATTAATTGGGCAATCATAAATGGAGAAAAAGAGAGTGGTGTTACCACGTTTTTTATCGAAAAAGAAATTGATACGGGTAAGATTCTTTTCCAAGAAAAAGTAGCGATTGAAGAGGATGACACCGCTGGAACCTTGCACGATAAACTCATGGAAGTAGGTGGAAAATTGGTGGTAAGAACCGTAAAAGCGATTGAAAACAATGAGTATTCCCATACGTCTCAAAACTTACTTTTTGAGAGTGAACAAGAATTAAAACCTGCTCACAAAATTTTTAAACAAGATTGTAAAATTGATTGGTCAAAACCAATGAAGGATATCTATAACTTTGTACGAGGTTTGTCGCCCTATCCTTGCGCTTGGACGGAGTTTGTAAACGGTGAAAAGAGACTCTCTGCCAAGTTGTACCACATTCAAATTCTAGATACTGAGGCTCACACACCAGCCCTTTTATCTGATCAAAAAACATTCTTACATGTGGCAACTCCCAATGGAAAAATTGCCATTGTTGAGTTTCAGCCAGCGGGTAAAAGAAGGATGAAAGTCGAAGATTTTCTAAAAGGAAATAATCTAGAGGGTTACACGATTTAAAGTCCTCTCAGTATCCTTTGGTACGACAAATTGGAGAGATTAAAAGTAAATCTAACCGTATGAATGTATTTTTTGTCGTTCAATGATTCTTGGATGTTGTTGGTTTGAAAGAGAGGGAAATACGCTGAAACATTTCCATTGAGTAACCTAATTCCTAAGCCAGCATTGGCTGCAGTAATAAGTTTTGATCCGTTGTGAAACACACCATAATCACCAAAAATGCCTATCGGTCCCCAAGGTAATTCCGCATATACATTGGCCGAAGCCATAAAGCTAGAAGAAAGTCCAAAGTCACTCACTGTTTTGAAAGCACCATGATTTTCCACTCGTTGTTGTGCCCACAGTCCTTGAATTTCATTTCTTCCCATCATAAGTTGTTCATAAAAATAATCCTGTGTTCCATTCTGCCCTCCTAAAGCAAACCCATAATTGGGATCACTCTGTGGACTCAATAAGCTGGTGCGCTCAAAAATATTCTGACCAACAAAAAGCCTCACTTCAATATTCTTTTCTTTTTTCACTTTGTAAGCAATATTGTTGGTCACAGTAAGGTAAAAATTAGAATTTTCAGGAATCAAAAATTCGGTTCCTTTCACATCCAATCTTGCTTCAATCTTCAATGAAACCTTTCTTTTTTTATACTGTAAGTTGTAGTCAAGAAATCCACCTCCAAGCCAATCATATACATTGCTGTAGGATGTATGATTATTTACAGAGATGAATTCGGCTCTTATTTGTTGTCTCAAACGAGGAAACCTATATTTGTTCCAGAACTCAAAATTTACGTAGGGCTTTATTACTCTGTAAAAAGTTCGATCAAAAGAATTGGGTAGGGTAAAGCTCGATCCCTCAAGGAATTCATTCTCTTTCTCTTCACCAAAAGCTTGTGCCTTCACTCCTACTTCTATTTTGTTTACTACTCTGGCTGGAGCAAAATTGAGATGAACATCTCCCATTCCTGTGAGGCAATTATTGCCAAAAGAATACATAGGAGCTAGGTAAAACTCTAGCTTATTCTTAGGCACAGAAATATTGTGAAAAACCATCCCTGCCATAAAATTATCGTAGGCATTTGCCCCAATAATTGGCGTCCACCAAACCGTATTCTTGTCTGATTCGTTATCTCCCGCCATAAACTCAAAGTTTATCCGTTCTATTTTATTGAACATCCGCGATTTTTTCCAGCTATTGTTCATTCTATTTACGTCCGGCATATTTTCATCGGCATCTATTCGTACTTCATCAATATTTTGGGAGTAAAATACCGCATCCATCACCTCAAAATTAGGCGTAGATTCTGTCC
>CBFHVI010000001.1:112024-182469 GCA_965658995.1 Flavobacteriales bacterium
CGGACTCTATTTTCTTACCCTCCGAAAAGGCATCAACCCTCACTGGTGAGCGAATATCGCCCACGTTTGTTATCTCAACTTTAGTTTCTCCCTTATCGTTTGTTCTTACTTTTCTTAGTTTGAAATCAATTTTTCCCGTGGTGTTCAATATATCATCAAACAGCCAATTTAACTCCTTACCCGAGGCTTTTTCCATCGCCTCTTGAATGTCTTTGGGCTGCGGATGTTTGAATTTCCACTTTTCAAAATAAGCCTTCATTCCTTTGTCGTAAACTTCATCTCCCAAAAAATCTCTCAGGTAAGTAAAAACCAAACCCGTTTTAGCGTAAACAATTGCACCGTAATTCAGCGATGTGTATTCGTTACTATGTAGTTCAATAGGTTGATCTTTTCCATTGTTGGCCGAAAACCCATAAGTCATATGATTTCCACAATGATGACTAATTCCTCCCAAATGTATTTTGTCTGCAATACCACCAAAATTCGCAGAAAACTCCTCATTCTCCGGATACTTGGTTTGGAAGTACCGAATCTCATTTGCTGTATTTATTCCTTCGTCCATCCAGGGATGAACTCTTTCGTTGGATCCCAAGATTCCGTAAAACCAATTGTGACCAACTTCGTGAACGATAACCAGCTCCAGTTGGGTAGCAGAACTTGCAGTTCCAATTACCGTAACGTTGGGATATTCCATACCGCCTCCTGCACTTATTGTTCCGTCTACTGCAGTTACTTGGTTGTACGGATAATCTCCATTCCATTTACTATACCAATAAGTTCCATCGTTCAAATATTCGATGGCATTTTTCCACAAGGAAGAATTTTTTGGCGTAAACATCGCCCAAGTTGTTACCGTTCGTTGAGAATTTGGCAATTTCACTTCTCCTTTCAATACTTTGTATCTCTTGTCTGCAAACCAAGCAAAATCATGCACATTGCTTTGCTTAAAACATAGTGTTTTCAATGTGTCTGATGAAGGCGGAAACTTATTTGAGAATGAGTTGTCTGCGGTGCTAGTGACTTCTTCCAATTCTCTTTTTGTTTCTTCCGCTTTTTTTGACAAAAACTCAATTTCACTTGTTGTTTGCAAATCCCCCGTTGCTCCCACTACGTAATTTTTGGGCAAAGTAATCGCCACATCAAACGAGCCATATTCTGAATAAAATTCTCCTTGAGTAAGGTAAGGCATTTCGTGCCATCCGTCCTTGTCATAGACTGCTGGCTTTGGGTACCACTGAGTGATTTGATAGGACTCACCCACATGACCCAACCGAGAAATATTGCCATTTGGAAGCTTTACCTTAAATGGTGTAGAAACAGTGATACTTTCTCCTGTCTTAAGAGGTTTGTTAAGGACAAGTTTTCCGATATCACGATGAGAAAGATTGTAGAGGAAAGTAGCAGATTCACCATTTATTTTGAAATCCAAAGAATCGATAAATCCTCGATCTTCAGTCGTATTATTTTCCATCACTTTGTTTCCATTCCTATACTGTTGCAAGGACATTGCCGAAGTATTGTCTTTGTAGGCATTTGGCCATAAATGAATATAAATAAAGTGTAATTCGTTGGGAGAATGATTGACGTAGTCAAAAGTTTCAAAACCACTCAATGTATGGGCTTTATCGTTGAGTGTGACCTTAATTTTATAATTAACTTCTTGTTGAAAATAATCTTGACCTGCTAACGCAAACGGTAGAAGAAGAAAAAAAATAAAATGTTTCATGGGTGTTTTTTTATTACAATTTAGGAACAATTGTTAGAAATATTGTCATTTTATCGAATTTATAGTCCTTCATTCGTTCTATCGCATCTTACTCTAATTGTTCGGTATCTCCTCAAAATTTTACAATTGCGGGGCAAGTAATTTGTAATTCTATATTAAGGCTTACCTTTGTACCAACTGAAATTAAAGAATAATGACAGAAATATTTACACTAGGAAATTTATTTACACTCTTTATGTTAATCATGTTACAAGCCGTTTTGGGGTTTGATAACTTATTGTACATTTCACTTGAATCAAAAAATGCTGAGCAAAAAGATCAAAAAAGCGTCCGCAAAATTGGGATTCTTATTGCTATTGTGCTTCGAATTGTTCTTCTATTTATTTTGGTGAAACTCATTGGATATTTTCAATCACCTATATCTTTTTTGACAGGAAGCATTGAAGGCATCCTAGATTATCACTTCACAGGTCATAGTATTATCGTATTGGCAGGTGGAGGATTTATTTTGTACACAGCGATTAAGGAAATTTGGCATATGTTATCTGGAGTTACCCACCCCAATTCGGAGGTAAAACAAGAGAGGAAAAAGAAAACGGCTCAATCTGTCATTTTCTCGATTGTGATTATGAATTTAGTTTTCTCTTTTGATTCCATTTTAGCAGCAATAGGTCTAACTTCGCACATCGAAAACACTACTACCTCGTTTGTGATTATGGCTATCGCTATTATTGGAAGTGGTATGCTGATGTTGTTATTGGCAGACAAGGTTTCTGAGTTTTTGAACAAAAATAGGATGTATGAGGTTTTGGGTTTATTTATCCTATTCATTGTGGGAGTCATGTTGATTACCGAAGGAGGACATTTGGCTCATTTGAGCTTTTTTGGAAACCAAATTCACGCTATGAGCCAAACTACCTTTTACTTCGTCATTGCCGTATTAGTGCTAGTAGATGTAGTTCAGGGCAGGTACCAGAAAAAAATAATGAACGAGGCTAAAAAAATTGATGACAAATGATACATATCGGAGAACAAAATACATTAACCATCTTACGAGAAACGGACAATGGTTTTTATTTGATTGACAAGGAAGAAAATGAAGTACTCCTGCCAAATGCCTACATTAAAGAAGGATGGGCGATTGGTGACGAGGTAGAAGTTTTTGTATTTACCGACTCAGAAGATAGACTTACTGCAACAACAGTAGTTCCGAAAATAAAATTGGATGATTTTGCTTTATTAAAAGTAAACGAAGTAAATAACATCGGTGCCTTCTTGGACTGGGGATTGCCCAAAGATTTGTTTGTTCCTTTTAAAGAGCAAAAAACCAAAATGAGAGAGGACAAACATTACGTAGTTACCATGTATCTTGATTATGAAAGCGAAAGACTGGTTGCTTCTAGTAAAATCGATTCCTTTTTAGAATTTGAAGACATTCACCTTACGGAAGGTCAAGAGGTAGAAATTATCATCTATGAAAGAACTCCTTTGGGATTCAACTGCATCATTAATAAACTCTACAAAGGATTAATTTACGAAAACGAAGTCTTCAGAAACCTAAACATTGGAGAACACACAATCGGATATATCAAAACCGTAAGAGATGACAACAAGATAGATGTTTCTTTGCAGAAAGTAGGATATGTTGCCCAAGACGAAAATCAAGAAAAAATATTAAACATCCTGAGAGGAGACGCGGGTTATATTGGGTTAACCGACAAAAGCAAACCAGAAGAAATTTACGAGGAATTAAAAATGAGTAAGAAAGCTTTTAAAAAAGCAATCGGTGGACTTTACAAACAAAAGTTAGTTTGGCTCAAAAAGGACGGTATCTATTTGACGAAAGAAGGAAGAGGTTGATTTGAAAACTATTTGATGTAGTATGTTGAAAAAATGAAAAGACCAACTTTAATCCTGTCTCTAGACAATAAAGTTACTCATAGTTAAAAACTCATTACTTTTATACCATGTGGGAAATACAAAAAAAAGGTTTTAAGGGGTTTTTGGCAATAGAGAAGTCGCTTTCCGATAATTCTATCGAGGCTTATCTCCGAGATATTGAAAAACTTACCCAATACCTCGAATTAGAAAACAAGTCTCACTCTACCCCTTCCCAACTTACTTTGGATGACTTGCAGCATTTTTTGGCTACCCTCGTAGAGTTAGGACTTAGTCCGCGCTCCCAGGCAAGAGTAATCTCAGGAATAAAGGCTTTTTACAATTACTTACTTATCGAAAATTTAACTTCCGTAAATCCTGCAGAGTTATTAGAAAGTCCGAAACTGGGAAGAAAACTCCCCGATTCGCTCACGGTGGAGGAAATTCAACTATTGATTGAAGGAATTGACCTGAGTTCACAAAACGGAGAAAGGAACAAGGCTATACTGGAAACCTTGTACGGATGCGGATTGAGAGTGTCTGAATTGGTGAATTTGAAAATTTCAAACATTTATTTTGACGAAGAATTTATCAAGGTGGTTGGAAAAGGCAACAAAGAAAGGTTAGTCCCAATAAGTCGTTCGGCCCTGAAACAAATAAACATTTACCTTAATCAGGTAAGAAATCACTTATCCATTACCAGAGGATTCGAGGATTTTGTTTTCATAAATAGAAGTGGAAAAGCACTTTCAAGAGTCATGATTTTCACGATTATTAAACAACTTACCGAAAAAGTAGGCATCAAGAAAACCATAAGTCCTCACACATTTAGGCATTCGTTTGCTACTCATCTCGTAAATGCTGGTGCCGACCTCCGTGCGGTACAAGATATGCTCGGTCACGTTTCTATTACCACCACCGAAATATACACTCACCTGGATACAAGCTATCTACACGAAGAAATACGAAAATTTCATCCGAGAAACTAACTGAATTCTTTTTTGATTACTTTACAACCAGTCTTTCCGTGAAGAGTTGATTATTACTTACCACTTTTTATAAATAGACTCCTGCACCTTGTGGAGACATATCAATAGATGGAGTAACTTTTTTCTCAAATTGACCCAAATTACCTTCACTTACAATCTTACCCGCTATATCAATAACTTGCCACATTCTATCTAATGATTTTTCTTCTTTTGTACTCAAAGTAAACTGAAACTCACCCAAAGAAGGGTTTGGAAAAGCTTGGATTTGCATGGATGGTTGGAGTGGCTTCACAAACTTCTGATTCTTATCGGCCGGATATGTTTTAATATACACGGTAATTGTAGGAAAAATCTTTTTCCCTTCATTTCTTTTATTAATAGCCTCAATAATCTCCAACTTATCCGTCAAATCCAAAAAGCATTGAGGAATTTCTGCTCCTTTCTCAATCATCCATTGAGAAGAAGTTTCTGGTCCCTCTTGTTTCTTTATCCAGCTGGGTATTCCGTTTTCCATCCAAATCCAAGTAGATTTATCAAACTCCCAAAGAACTTGATTGTTCTTCTTTGTTCTCCGTACTTCATTGGTTACTTTTTTAGCTCTATTCCCAAAAATCACTCCCTTGGATTGAAGAAACCCATTGCGCCAAAACGACAATTTGATTGTCTCCCCCCACTGTTTTGATTGAATGTAGTGTTTTACAGCTTGATTATTACGCACTTCATTACCGTCTATGGAAACAATAATGTCATTTTGTAAAAGACCGTAAGTTTCTGCAGCTCCATTAGTAAGCACATCAGAAATCCTAACGCCTTTATTCTCTATTGTCTCCATAGAAATACCAAGATAACCAGTACCTTTCGAAAAAAGAGATTGACAGACCAAGAAAACCGAGGTAAAAAGAAAGTGTTTAATGTAGATAATTTAAGTTACCCAAAGATAATAAAAGGCAGATGATTCGCACAAACTTTCAAATTTCTTGTTGAGAATCGAAAAAAAGCATCCAATCTTCTTTCAATGAGTAAAAAAAGATAGACAATAAAAGAGATTCGAAAGAAGTATTAAAACAGAGATAACAACATAACCCTTAGCGCATTGAAAAAAAAATTCTGTTTTTTTCTGCCTTTCAGATTCCAAACCAATCGTATTTTATTAAAAATAAATGAGTTAAACCAAGATTAGGTGATTTATTTGAGTACCTTTGGGCATAATAAATATATATACAAAATACTATGAGTAACGGAACAGTAAAATTTTTCAATGAAACAAAAGGATTTGGTTTCATCACACCTGATGAAGGAAACAAAGACGTATTTGTTCACGCAAATGGTTTGATTGACGAAATTAGAGAAGGAGACAAAGTAAGCTTCGATGTAGAAGAGTCTCCTAAAGGATTAAACGCAGTAAATGTAAAAGTTGACTAATCAACTTCATTCACATATTTAAGACTAAAAAAGCCTTGCAAATTTTGCAAGGCTTTTTTCTTGGCTCTTATTTTGGTTTCTTTTATCTCTCACAACAGTATTTCTAGCTCAATCGATTTTATTTCGCTATTTTTAACAGTATGAAACGATTCAGCCAACTTCTATTTTTTCTTATTCTACTTCTCGGACTAGGATTAATTATGGGAGGAACTAAGAATCATAATGAACCAACGGTTACTAATAACTCGAGTGCTGTTTGGGGATTTTATGGACACCAAAAAATTAACCGATTGGCGGTCTTTACTTTGCCTAAAGGCATGTTTGGCTTCTACAAAAACCACATCGAATATATTACCGAGCATGCCGTAGATCCTGACAAGCGAAGATATGCGATAGAAGCCGAAGCTCCTCGTCACTACATCGACATAGATCATTATCATCACGATAGCCTCACTCCTTTTGAATTTGTGCCAAAAAGATGGGAAAAGGCGGTAGAATTATTCACCGAAGATACCTTACAGGCATACGGGATAGTTCCTTGGCACGTGGACGTAATGCAACGAAGATTGACCTATGCTTTTAAGAACAAAGAAGTAGCTAAGATACTTAAGCTCTCTGCTGAAATAGGTCATTACATTGGTGATGCTTCCGTTCCGCTTCATACCACAGAGAACTACAATGGTCAACTTACAGGACAACGAGGTATTCACGGGTTTTGGGAGTCCCGAATTCCAGAGTTGTTCTCAGAAGAATACGACTTTTTTGTGGGGCAAGCCGGCTATATAGATCAAACACTCGATTATATTTGGGAATTAGTAAAAGCTAGTCACATGGCTGTAGATTCTGTTCTAAGTTTCGAGCGAGATCTGACAACTTCTTTCCCTACGGACCGAAAGTACGCGTATGACAATCGAGGGAACAGAACCATCAAAACATATTCAAGAGATTACAGCAGAAACTATCAAGTTATGCTCGATGGAATGATCGAACGAAGAATGAGATCATCGGTTATTTCCGTAGGTAGTTTTTGGTACACTTGCTGGATGAATGCCGGACAACCAGACCTGAATAAGCTAGAGAAGAAAGAACTCACGGAAGAAGAAAAAAAGGAACAAGAAGAATTAGACAAAGCATACAAAAAAGGCAAAATAAAAGGTCGTGAACATCAACATTAACTCGTGCATTTTTCTCTGTATTTCTCTCTTATTAGTTGGATGCGAAAGGAACAAAAATCTTTCAAAAACCATCGAAAATCGAGAGGAAAATACTTTTTTTAATACTCAAAAGATAAACGGAGTAAATTTAGTCGCAACAAGCTCAAATATAGACTCTAACAACATCTTACCTCTATTAAAGATTAATGCCAATTCGGTGGCAATCGTGCCATTTGGGTTTGTGCGGTCGGGAGAATCTAGTATAGAATATAACCTCGACTGGCAATGGCATGGCGAACGAAAAATTGGCACCATCGAACAGATTCAGCTCGCCCACAACGCTGGGCTACAAGTATTGCTAAAACCTCATCTCTGGATTCACGATGGCTGGGTAGGAGATTTGGAGTTTGACAACGAAGCCGATTGGAACAATTTTGAAGAAAGTTACACCCGATTTATTATTGATTTTGCCCAACTGGCAGACTCTTTGAATGCCAAGGCACTGTGTATTGGAGTAGAACTGAAACAAGCTGTGAGACAACGATCCAAGTTTTGGATGAGCTTGATAGACACGCTCCGAACGGTGTATTCAGGAAAATTGACTTATGCCGCCAATTGGGACCATTATGCCACCCTCGATTTTTGGCACAAACTCGATTTTATTGGCGTAGAAGCCTATTTTCCGCTTTCCGAATCCATCACTCCTACCCAGAAAGAACTACTCCAAGCCTGGAACCCCATAAAACAAAAGCTAAAATCTGTGAGCAATAAATGGAACAAGCCCATCTTGTTTACCGAATACGGCTACCGAAATATGGACTACACAGCAAAACAACCTTGGGACATGAACCAGCATAGCACCTACAACGACCAAGGACAAGTAAATGGCTACTCGGCTATTTTTGAGACATTTTGGGAAGAGAATTGGTTTGCTGGAGGCTATTTGTGGAAATGGCACCCAAATCACCAAGAGATTGGAAGTAAAAATAACAATCTATTTACCCCACAAAACAAACCAGCCGAAGAAACCATCAGAGCGCAATTTGGAAAACAAAAAAAACTAATCCATTAAAAATCACCATGCAATTACCACAAAAAGGAATTTCGAAGGAAGAAATATTCTTGAAACTAAACCAAAAAAAGCAACAAGATTTTGATTGGAGCTCAGGCAAGATTTTTTGTTCGGTGTACCCAGCCGGAGCCGAAATAGAAGAAATAGCTAAAGAGGCTTACTCCCTATTTTTGACCGAAAATCCCGTAGATCCAACCCTGTTTCCTAGTCTGCGCGACATGGAAACAGAAGTAATAGCCATGTGTAGCCAAATATTGCAAGGAGGCCATGAAGCAGTGGGAACACTTACTACTGGTGGCACAGAAAGCATTTTGTTGGCAGTAAAAACTGCCAAAAACAGAGCCAAAACCCTCAATCCCAACCAGACAAAATTTGAGCTCATCATGCCCTACTCTATACACTCGGCATTTTTTAAGGCGTGCGATTATTTTGAGGTGACACCGGTGATTGTTCCGCTTAAGCAAAATTTCAAAGCCGATGCCAATGCCATCCAAAAAGCAATTACACCCAATACAATTCTGATAGCTGCCTCGGCTCCGAGCTACGTATTTGGGGTGGTAGATCCTATAAGGGAAATTGGGCAAATTGCCCTCCGCCACAATCTTTTGTTTCACATCGATGCGTGCATTGGTGGTGTGATGCTCGGGTTCAATCGATTGGCAGGACTACCCGCTGTGCCTGAGTTCGATTTTTCGGTACCTGGTGTGACGTCTATTTCTATGGATTTGCACAAATATGGTTACACCGCCAAAGGTTGCTCGGCAATCATGCACAAAAACAAATCGTACCGAAAACATCAATATTATGCCTGCTCGGAGTGGACTGGCTACACTCTGGTAAATCCCACAATACTCAGTACCAAAACTGGCGGACCCACTGCGGCAGCTTGGGCCGTTATGAATTTCTTGGGAATGGAAGGTTATTGCGATATCTCCCGAAAAACCATGGCGACCACTCACCGATTTGTGGAAGGAATATCTGCCATAGATGGATTGGAAGTTATCGGAAATCCCGAAGTTTCGCTGTTCTCTTTTACCACTTTCAAAGGAAATCCCTACGATTTGTGTGACGAACTCAACCAGCGAGGGTGGTTTGTGCAGTTTCAACTCGCCAATGACTACTGCCCTGCCAATCTGCATCTTACGGTATCCAAAATTCACGAAGGATTGGTAGAAGATTTCTTGTATGACTTAGCCAAAAGCCATACCAAAGTACAACAAAAAGGAATGATGAAAAAAGCTGCCGAAAAAGTGACCATCGAAACGGTAAAAAAGTTGGCGAAAAACCTCTCACCAGAAAATTTTGAAAAACTGGGCAAACTATTGGGCTTCTCAAACGGAAAAGTTCCTGAAAAACTGGCTCTGATCAACAGAATAATGGATGTATTGCCACCCGATACAGTGAAAAATACACTCATTGATTACATGAATGATTTTTACACTCACCACGAAACTCGGTAAATACTTCTTCCTACAATTGGAACTTACCAACAAAAAGCCAAGTTTCGGTGGTTTAATTCATTACTTTTGGTTCGGAAATACTAACACACAATTCTCCTATGGAAAAAACAACAGAAAAACCTTCTGCCCAAGCCAAAGCTCTTTCTCTCTTCTTAATGGCTTACAAAACCAAAGATAATGCCTTCAAAGAAAAATTGAAAAGGATAAATAGGTTGTACGATTTGGTTAAAACAAACGAACTAGAAAAAGAAGAATACGCCAAGGAAGTAGACAGCTTGCTCGATTTGTATGGCGGATACGAGGCGGTGATAGTAAAAACTATCCAATACTACCACGACAAAATTGGAGAATGGAAATCGCGCGGAGAAGACCAATATGCAGTAGATGCCAAGAAAATTGCGAAAAAAATGGGAGTGAAATAATATTCTTCCGGATATGAACCCAACTTCCAAAAGTATCGATTAATTCCTTGCTGTCAGTTCTCGACTGGTAACCATTCTAAACCTCCACAAAAGCAATCCTGCAGAGACTCCCAGACCCACCAGTAATCCAATCCACAAACCCTGAGAACCATACCCAAACTCAAGTCCCAATCCATAACTAATGGGGAAAGCAATCACCCAATATGCTACAAAAGTAATTGCGGTAGGAATCTTCACATCTTGCATTCCTTTCAGAGCACCCAACACCACCGCTTGAATTCCGTCAAACAACTGAAAAAAGGCTGCGATTAACAGGAGTTTACTGGAAATTTCAATTACCTCTGTATTATCTAGTTGATTTTCTAAGTCATTTACATCCAAGTAAATACTGGGTAAAAACTCATTAAATATGAGGAAGAAAATCGCAAAAACCACATCCATAATAAGGATAAGCAAAAAAAGTGAACGTGCTATTCTTCGCAATTCACCAAAATCTTTGAGTCCGTATTGATTGCCTACTCGAATAGTTGCAACCACTGCCAACCCCATAGCAAACATAAAGGTCATGGATGAAAGATTCAGCGCAATTTGGTTGGCCGCCTGAGGATTCTTTCCCAAAGTTCCACTCAGCCAAATAGCAGCGGTAAAAATTCCAAATTCAAAAAACATCTGCATAGCAGAAGGAAACCCAAGACGATTTAGGTTTTTAATTGTTTTCTTTTTAAATCTCTCTTCCCACAACTGACTGAAATAAGGAGCGAATTGAGGTTTGAAGGCAATGAGCCAATACATAGAAATTGCCATAAAAACTCTCGAAATAAAAGTTCCCCAGGCTGCTCCAACGATGCCCATTTCGGGGAAAATCCAAATTCCATAAATCAACACATAATTAAGAATGACGTTCAATACGTTTCCGATCACAGTAGCCCACATCGAATATTTGGTTTGAGAAAGACCATCTGCAAATTGCTTTAATGCCTGAAATACGGCTAATGGAATGAGAGAAATAGCTACCACATTGAGGTAAGGAAGGGCCAGCTCCACTACTTCGTCTGATTGTTTCATTTGGTACAACAAGGGACGCATCCCAAAAATAACTACTGTGAGAACAATTCCCAAACAAGTAACAAGCAGGAGCCCGTTTTTTAACACACTCTTTCCTTCACGGTGATTGCCAGTAGAATCGGCAGCTGCCACCAATGGAGTAATTCCGGTAGAAAACCCCAAAATAACCGACATAGCCATAAAAATAAAACTATTTCCTAAGCTCACAGCTGCCAGTGGAGCTGTTCCCAATTTACCTACCATCACATTATCTACCAACCCCACAATCGTATGGCCTAGAAGTCCTAAAATAACAGGCCAAGCAAGTTGCAAATTTCGTTTGAATTCAATGGTATAGATCGAGAGCATGAATTGTTTTTTTTTTGGCAGACAAAGTTAGCCGATTGAAAGTAAAAGTTCAGCAAATCCAACACAATTATTACCCAAGTTCACCTAGGAATATAAATCAGTTGAAGATAACTAATTGGAAGAGTGAGTTCAGTATAGAAGCTTTTCTAATAAAAAATAACTAAATCAACAATTACTCATTGCAGGTAATAATACGTTGAACTATCCTACCCTTTAAAATACTTCCTATCCATGTTGCTGGCTTTCTCAAGCTGTGTAAGGATGCTCGAAACAGCTGGACAGATAAGGGAATTAGTCAAAGTTAAGTCCAGGATCTGATGCATATTTTTTCGGTCGGTGTGAGGGTATTCGCTGCAAGCCCCTGGACGAAAATCATAAATTCCGCAGGTGTTGTCTTCCACATCCAAAAATGGGCATGGAGCCGATTGCAACACATAATCTCCGTCTCCATCTATTCGTATATAGGACTCAACAAAATCGGGTTCTTTCATCCTAAGTTTTTTAGCGATTCGTTTGATGTCTATTTCCCTAAAAACGGGACTTGTTGTCTTGCAACAGTTACCGCACTCTAAGCAATCTATTTCCTCAAAAACCTCCTCGTGTTTTTCATGAAACATATCGTCCAATTTTTTCGGCTTCTTATTCTTAAGTTTGGTGATAAACTTCTTGTTTTTGTCTCTGGTTTGTTTGGGAAGATCGAGTAACTTTTGATATAATTCGTTCATGAAAAAAATATGGCTTGGATTCGTGTAATATTCGGTAAAGATAAGGGATAAGAATTTAACGAAAAGGCAGAATGAAAATCATTTTTTTCATACCTTTATCTTTTATAATTAACCTATCCGTTTGGGGACAACAACCTCCAAACTAACAAGCAAACTAAGTGGAAGAGAATTCGACTAAAAAATACGATGTGTGTATCATTGGTGGTGGACCAGCGGGATATGCTGCGGCCATGAGAGCTGTAGATTTTGATAAATCTGTGGTTTTGATTGAAAAAGACAAGCTGGGAGGAGCTGGAATATACAACGGAGCCCTCACTTCTAAAACAATGTGGGAACTTTCGCGTAAAGTTGACACCATTAATACCAACTTGTATACCGCAGGAAGAAGGCAATTGGAAGTAACGTGGGACGATGTACAAAAGACTATCAAAGAGGCGATTTTTGAACGGAAATTCCAATATTCTTCTCACGTCAAACTACTGGATACAAAGCTTAAAGATAAATTTAGTTACGAAAAAGGAATGGCGACTATGATTTCTAACCATGAGATAGAAATCAAAAGAAAAGATGATACTGAAACCACAATTTGGGCCGAAAACATTGTGATAGCAACCGGAAGTAGACCTAGAATAATTCCTAATATAGACGTGGATGAAAAAATCATCATGACAAGTGACGGAATACACCACATGGAATCTTTTCCCAAGAGTTTGGTAATTGTAGGAGCAGGTGTGATTGGATGTGAATACGCTACGATGTTTTCTAGTTTTAGTAAAACAAAAGTATACTTGATTGATAAAGCTGATCACATTTTGCCGTTTGAAGACAGAGATATTTCTTCGCTCGTAGCGAACAATCTGAAAAAGAATGGAGTTACCATTCACAACAAAGCAAGTTTAGAAAGACTAGAAAAAATAGACGGAGAGGTAGAATACGAATTAGCATACGAGGACGGACGTAAAGAAGTGATTCGAGTAGAAAAAGCATTACTTTCAATCGGGAGAATACCCAACGTGGAGCATATTGGAATGGACAACGCTGGTGTAAAAATGAGCGAAAGAGGAAGACATATTGGAGATGACGATACTCAAACAAACGTGCCTAATATTTATGCAGTGGGTGATGTATCAGGAAATATTTCCTTGGTTAATGTAGGAGAATTGGAAGCTCGACATGCCGTAGAACGAATGTTCATGGAAAAGCAGCATGAAAGAATTTCGTACGACAACATCAGTAATATAATGTTCCTAGACCCAGAAGTGGCGGCTGTGGGAATGAACGAAAAGCAATGTGCCGAAAAAAACATTCCGATCAAGGTAGTGAAAATTGATTATTCGTGCATTGCCCGAGCCATTGCGATGCGAAAAACCGAAGGATTCTTTAAAATTATAGTGACCAACGATAAGGAAATGAAAATCCTAGGAATGAGGGCTATAGGTGAGCATGCCTCCAGCGCGATTCAAGCAGTAGCTCTTCTTATAAAAATGGATAAAGGAATAGAAGAACTTGCCGAACTCATTCATCCTCATCCTTCGATCATTGAAGGAATTCAGGAATGTGTGCGAATGCTCCTAAATAAGTCGGTCTTTAAATCTTCCATTTTCAAAGACAAACTAAAGTGTTACAGTTGTGTGGATGGAGTGTGCACTCCCCTGCAGAGGTTGTAATTGTGGAATGATTCTTGAACGGAAAACAGAAAAAACATCCAAATGAAACGATACCGTTACTTACTGGCTTTGATACTCTTTTCCATTCTGTGGTTTTGCCTTTCCTCCTCTTCTTCTCAAAAGAAAACCAAACTGTATTTTGAATTGGGATTTACGATTAATCCCTCAGCAGGCAGTAAAGTGGTTAATTTCATGGTGTTGGGTTTAGATTCGACAACAAACAAAATAGTGAGCAAAAAACCTATTACAGAAGCAGAATTTGTGATGTACGGAAAAGGAGTGCTAAAAAATGAGGCCAATCCTCTACGAACAGATTTTTTTAGAGAAGCTGGAGTAGATTGTGGTCTTATATTGGACGATCCAAAAAGTATAGGAGGTGTATTGATTGTTGATACATTGTGGGAAGAAATGAAACCGATTTGTCTGCCAGTGTGGGATATTTGGAAATTGCGTTACAGTATTCATCCCAAGTATGGTAAAGGAGCTTCAGCAGTTCCTCAGGAAGATATAGGTTGGTCCGCTAATCGATGGAGACCAAGCCCTAAACAAACGCAATATCTTGCCAAAAATTATGGAATAAATCACATAGCAGATTTCTTTCATGGTCCTTCTATGTTCGAATTGTTTTACGACATGCAAAATCCTGATTGGATAAGGATGTACAAGGAGATTAATTAAGTTTGCTATACTCCAAACCACCTGAAACATAGGTCCTCAATACTTCTGTTTCTAAAATTTCTTCTTTAGGTATTTTCATTATGTCGTGATTAAGCAACACAAAGTCGGCTTGTTTTCCTACTTCCAGACTTCCATTTCTCTCGTAAGATTTGTTGGCAAGTGCTACCCAAAATGTAATTCCTCTCAAGGCCTCTTCTCTCGTCAGGTTTTCTTTTTGCAGCACCCAGGGTTTATTAGCTCTATACACCGAGTGGTAAAATGTATGAATGGGACTCGCGCTTGCCACTGGAAAATCTGTTCCCAAAGCCAAAGATTGGTTTTGCTCCAATAGAGACTTCAATCGGTAAGAATTATACAACACAGACAGTGGTAATCTTTGTTCCGCCATATTCTGGTCATCGTACAAGTGAGTAGGCTGCACAGATGGAATGATAGCAAATTTCCTAAAAATAGCTAATTGCTCTGGTGATACTGTTTGTGCATGCTCTATTCTCCAACCGAGCCCATTGGTTCCTTTGAGAACTTTTCCCATCACTTCTAGCGCAACTTTTACTGCCGAATCACCAATGGCGTGAACCGCAAGTTGAGCTCCTTGCTCGTGCGCCAATTCACAAATCCTGTGCAAACTATCTCTGCTCATTAGAAGTTTGCCATAGGAGTTTGTCCCTAAATAAGGAGTAGTAAAACAAGCAGTTTGCGATCCTACACTTCCGTCAAGCATTACCTTGTATGTGTTGGCTGTCAACTTGTTGGAATCAGAAAAAGGAAGGTATCGAGAGGCTGTCTCAGAAAAAAACAACATCGCGTTTATGTTTATACTTAAAGTACCAGAGCCAAACATTTTTTTCATCAATTCCAATTCTTCTGGAGTAAGTCCGGCATCGGTCACGGTGGTAACTCCTTTGGACAAGAAATTTTCTTGGGCATACCTCAATCCATTTTTTTTCTGAGTCTCGGTGTATTGCACCGCTCGTGTAAACAAGGGAATATCTTCTTCGAGAATGAGCCCGTTGGTTTGCTCCAAGAATGAATATCCCGCCTTAATCTGCGCAAGGTAATTGACCAACAGACTATGTCCATCCACTCGCCAAAGCATTACAGGTTTGTCCTCAAATTGTTGATTCAAGATTCGAAATACGCTATCCAATGGAAAGGCCCAATTGTTTTCGTTCCATCCATATCCTACAATCCACCTCGATTTTGGGTGTGAGTTTTTGTGATTCTGAAGGGTCGATGTCATCTCTTGAAAGGTGGTCACTTTACTCAAGTCAACGGCAAGCGAATTGAGTCCAGAACCCATAAAATGACAATGTGCATCTATAAACCCTGGATAAATTGGGAGTGTTTCTGCATCGTATATTTCTTCTGCTCGAAATTTATTCATGATTTCATGTTCTTTCCCAATTGCAATAATTATCCCGTCTTTGATTGCCATGGCTTGCGCCACTTCAAACTCTTGATTTACGGTATAAATTCGGGCATTGTGTACCACTAAGTCGGCAGTTTTGTATTTTACGCAATTGGATAAAGCAATAACAGTAAAAAACAGGAATAACAGTTTATTCATAAAATTTGATTCTTAAAGTAAAATTAGAAAATTAGTAAGTATTCTAGTGTATAGATTATCGATTTCTCTAAAATCAGAAATCTGGCTAAAAAAAAGAGTCAATTAAGGTAATTGACTCTTAGTAATTTCTAGGTGTTGTAATTGATTAATTCCTCAACACCTCAACCCACTTACCTGGTTTCACAGCGCTTACAGAATTATCATACATGGCCTCGCACAAAACGGAGGGCAGATAAAATCTTCCGTCATAAGTCGCATTCAAATTAATGGTAAAGGTTTTAGTTTTTCCTTTAGGCAGAGATAAATAAGTGTACACTCGATCATCTCTAATATCTTGATAATCATAATAAGAATCTCCTCCATTGGAGTAATTGTTCATTCGAGCATTGTGAATTTCCCATCCCGAAGGGAAAATTTGAATCAAGGCCATTTCTTTTAAATCTCCCTTAACTCCAGGGTTGTAAACCATTACTTGCATAGTAAAGTCAGTTCCTTGCAGAATTTTTTCTGGATTTATTGACTTTCCATTCATGTCCATATATTTCACGTTCATGGTAAGGTTGTTGTTCTTTGCCAATTCATTACTTTCTACAGGAATTCCTTTGGTGATAACTCTCACATAGAGCAGTCCATTTCCGGTATTAGTCAACGACACTTTTCCATTTTCCAATTTCTTGGGAGAAATATTATCCACAAACATTGGACTAGTTTCGCTCACTGAGTGGGTTTTTCCTTGCAAGGAATAGGAAAATTTCATGGATTTTGAAGTTTCTGATCCTTCCAGAAATTTGCTCAGTGCAATGAGAGAATAAGCCGTGGTTTGTGTACTCATCCATCTATTTTCTCCCAGTTTGTTAGCTATTCTTTTCGCCAATAAGGCAGCCTTTCCTTTGTCGTTCAGTCTGCTTAAAATTTCCAATATCATGGCTTCATCTCTTGCTGAAGAACCATAAGAATAAGAATATTCTGAATACTCCTCTATCTCTGTAGAAGCTCCAAAAACAAGGTTATTCGCCACTTTATTTTGCCCCATTAATTTGTAGGCACCCGCCAGTCTCCATTTAGCATTCAACGTAAGCGTTTTGTTCTCTTTCATTCTATTCATGGCTCCTAACTCCCCTTTATTAGCAAGTGCCAGGATATACAATCGGTAAGCTTGAATTATTTCATGACTTTGATTTCTGTACACTCTGGAACTCTTGTTCGGTTGCCAGTTTCTTGCTTGAGTTTTTAAATAATTAATGAGTTTATTTTTCATTCCAAAAGGAAGAGCATATCCTTTTTTCTCCGCTTCGATCAAAAAGTGAGTAGCGTAATTTGTACCCCAATCGCTTTCTACAACATCTCCAGGCCAATAACCAAAGCCTCCGTTGGCAGTCTGAAATTTTTTCATTCGATTAATCGCCTCTTTTACATTGGCTTCAATCTCAATTTTTCTACTTCCGCTTAATTCAGTAAATGACCCCAAATACAATTGTGGAAAAACAGAAGAAGTTGTCTGTTCTATACATCCATGAGGATACTGAATGAGGTAACTCAGCCTTTGTTCTAAATTAATGGCGGGGAAGGAAGAAACTTCAAGAGATACCTCATTTGTCCCTTGAATTCCGCTAAACGAATAGTTTGATTCCCAAGATTCGCCCACCTCAACTATCGCTTCTGTCACGTCTGTCACAAGTGGATTGGAAGGTCGAATATCAATCTCAAAATCATACTTCGCTTTTTCTTTTCCACTAGTAGCTACTATCGATACTTTTCCTATTCCCAGTTTGTTGGCTGTTTTTAATTGAAAACGAACTACTTTATCTCCTTCTTTTTCAAATTCAACGGTTTGAACTTTATTCTCAGAGGAAAAAAATGAATTGGTTTGAATCGAAATTTGCACCTCTTTTACATGTTTTTCCATGGCAAACACATCTACCGGTAATGTTATCTCTTCATTAGGGCCAACCACTCTGGGCAAGGTACCTAACACCATCAATGGATTTCTCACAGCCACCGTCTTTTCAGCATTTCCGTATTTCAAGTCTTCTCCCGCTACTACCATCACTCTTACAGAACCCACGTAATTTGGAATTTCTATTTGGTGGCTTTTACTTCCCCCTTTTAGCTCAAAAGGTCCAAGAAATCTGACCATAGGTTTAAATCTATTTGCTTTTGCCCCTTTTTTATCCAAATTGATCTCTCCTCCTCCGCCTACTGCCAATACTTTAGATTGATCTAGTTTAAAAGCGTTCAACACGTAATCGTAAATATCCCAAGTCTTCACCCCCAAAGCTTCTCTTGCATAAAATTTATTCCAAGGATTAGGGGTTTTAAAATTGGTTAAATCCAATAACCCTTCATCCACTATTGCTAGCGTGTAGGTCATTCTTTTTCCAGATTTCTCTTTTACTTTGATTGTGGCTTTAGTCTCCGGTCTCAACACAGAAGACATTTCTATAATGGGCTCCAAATGTGAATCATTATTCTCTACAGAAATGGGAACAATTCCATACATCCTTAAAGGAATATTGTCGAGCGTATTTTTGTGAGGTTGCAATAACGTAATGTGAACATATACATTGGGGGTCATTTCTTTTGTCACAACAATAGATCCCTTTGTTTCTCCTTCTTCCGTTTTTATCCACTTCTTTTCTAAAATTTTCGATCCATTTTCTATACTTATCAGGGCTCTTCCTCCACTCATAGAAGGAAATGAATATTTTACCTCTTCCCCTACCTGATAAGTCTCTTTATCAGTAGAAAATGCCAACATAGAAGCGAACTCCTTGTCTGTATTGTTGCTTCTCGACCAATATCGCTGATCTGCATAAAAAATCTTTCCGGTTGAATGACCGCTTTTTTTATCTCTCGCAATTACCAAATATCTTCCCCAGGAAGTTGGCTTAAAACTAAGTGAGCTTTTTCCTTCCGAAGTTGAGATAGTTTTAGTGAGCATGGGTCGAACACTTGATCGGGAGATATAACTAGAGAGGTCGCTGTCATATCTATCCCACCAATACCTCCATTCTACCTTGTATATTTTAATCTCTATAGCATTAGAAAATGGTTTTCCATTTTCTGTTACTGTAGCAAACTCCAAAGTATGAGATTTGTCTACCTCTAACGTACCGGCATACAAGCTTCCTTTTGGCACTTTGACTCCTACATAAGAAGTGTAGGGCGAATAGGGAATTGATTTTCTATGGATACTAAAAGCACCACCCTCTTCAAATACTTTGGTGGTAAAATGCGCATTCAACATCCCCGGTGCTGCGTTTGGAATAGTAAACTTCAAAGGGAAGTTTGCCTTTCCTTCTTGCGATAATCGCGATTCGAACACTGTAAAATCATTGGTATAATACCTCTTTAATGGATCATCAAACTGATATCCTTCGAACTTCTTAAAACTCGTACCACTTTGATCTATAGAAACATCCACTTTTGCTTTTAAATTGTTTGCGGGTGAACCATGGAGCCATTTAGCCGAAAGCTCGACAGTAGTTTTATCCTTTTCGGATAGTAAATCCGCCTTTGTATCCAGCTCAATTTTTAGTCGATTAGGTTTCACCGTTTCAATCTTGAGGTACTGAACAAATTTTCTGTTACCTACTTTCACCTCTGCCTTATAATTTCCTGTGAGTGCATCGGTATTGGTAGCAGTTCTAAAATCGTACAACCCATTGACGGAAGATGTTTTCACAATTCTACTCACCAATTGATTTTTTGGATTGTGCAAAGTGAATTCAACGGGATGATTTGTTGGAAGTAACTTATTCTTATCTTCCAGCATAAAGGACAAATACAAAGAATCTCCTGGTCGCCAAACACCCCTTTCTCCATAAAAGAACCCTTTTATTCCCTTTTGGATAGTTGCACCACTCACATCAAACTTAGACAACGACAAAGATTCTGCATCCCTTAATTTTATATATCCTTTTTGACCGGATTTGGAGGCGGTCACAACAAATGGTTTTTCATCCAACTTAATAGATACCATTCCTTCTCCATCTGTAGTAATAGTAGAGATTATTTGCTGTTGAAAGTTGAAAATTTCCAGATTTACTCCTTGCATGGGTGCTGTTGTGTTGATGTTGTTCACCATAACGTGAAGAATCTTATCACTTCCCGCCTTGGCAATAATCCCAATATCTGAGAGCAGGATATTCTTCGTAATCCCTTTATTTCTGTAATACATAGAATGACAAGGGTTATCACGCTGACTGTAATCATAATTATAGTCGTAATATTCGTAATCGTCATAATAATCATAATCGTAACTCCCCCATTCGTCCTCAGTCCATTCTTTAAATTCCGAATCTGAAGTTGAAATCTCCTCCAAATCGTTCTTTTCAGTTTTTTCGCAGTTGTAATTAGAGTATTCTTTTTTGAATCTAATTCTGATTTGATACAACGAACCCTCATTGGGAGCTATAACTGAGGATAAATCGATAGTGAATCTATTCCATTGAGATAAATCAACTCCGGATTTAGTTAAGTCAAGTTTCTTTGTCAACACTTTTTGTCCTACTCGTTTTAATTGGTTGCTGTTGTCCAGATTATTTACCTGAAAAAACTGCAATACATTATTTTCATATACCTTGGTAAGCACAATATCCACCGCTTTTAGGTTCACAGCCTCGAAAGGAAAATTCATTTTCCCTTCCGATGGAATGATCACTCCGTCTCCGTATTCCTTTACATCTGGCTTAATTGCCTCGAACATCAATGTAGTTGAGAATTGATTAGTTAGTTTAATACCTTCATAATTCTGGATTCCTTGATATACAATCAATTCTTTTTTGCCAGTCTGCTGAGAAATTGGATATACTTTTAATTCATGACCTTCGATTACGGTTTCCATTCCTCCAGATCCATCAATGGTTACGAACCCTTTTGTATTTTGACTCTCCGAAAGAGGGTCCGTAAAGTGTATACTTACATACTGCTCTGGCGATTGTATTACTTCCGCTTTGGTTACTTTAAAATGCTGCTGAGAAAACACGATAATCGTTTCCTCGTAATTCTTCTCACAACTCAATGAGGAGCCGTTCACTTTAATTGCTACTTCAGAATGTTGCGACAATCCTCTAGAAATTCTGCCCACAACAAATCTGTATTCATTATTGCCCAGTGGCGATACCTCAACAGGGAGTTGTTCTCCCGACTGAACTGCAGAAAATGATTTTTCGAGTAAGCCCGAATCAAGAACATCAGCAAAAGAGATAATTCCTTCCAAGATTTGAATCGAACGATCTTCAATATTGGGCGTAGATAGGCCAGAATGAGAAACGTGGTAATTCTGAGCAATGGTTTGAAATTGAAAAACAAAAGTTTGTTGTTCCTTGGGGACTTCTCTCAATTCTCCCAATCGAAAATTGGCAACGTAATTAGTGGCTTGCATCAAGGGACGAGAAGGAGTAAACTCAATAGTACGATTGTCAATCCATTCGGCTTTTCCGTCTATCTCGGGCGAAAAAACAAGCAATTCATCTGTAATTGGTTTAGAAATATCTATGGAATTTTCAACCGATTCAGCAAGTTTCACTTGAATTGTGGCTCTCGTAGAAACTATCCCCGCGGTGTGTGCAGAAATGAAACTGGAAAAATCTTGTCCGTTTGATAGCTCAGTTTGAACTCCTTTTCCGCAAGAAAACAGCAAAAGGAGAGAGAAAATAGAAAAGAATAGTTTTTTCATAAGTTAGATAAGTTTAGTTCGTGAATATCCCATAAAGAAACGCACTAAAGTTAACTAAATTATGTCAAGAAAAGAAAAAGTTAATCGACCGTGATTTGAGCTTACTTTTTCGGAAAAAGTTGCTCGAAATTCAATAAATACACTTGTAAATCTCGTACTCTAATTACCAACTCCTTCTCGCCCATTGAACTAAAACACAGCTCTACTAGTTCTATTAATGGATGACAATATTCCATCAAAATAGAATGAGAATCATGACTGAGATTCCCTCGTTCGTTTATCATCAATTCAATTTTCTTGATAAATAAATTCCGAAGCTCTTCCGATAGATTTTTTTGGTTCTCCACTTTTACCTGGAGTGTTAATTCCAACAACCCTTCTATTTCCTGATACGTATTCTCTGTGTAAGAAAACTGACTTCTGTCTAAATTAAAAAAATGAGGCATTATCTTTTCGCTATATTCTTCCGTTCCCTCGATTTCTGAGATCCCATTCTCCTTGGAAGAATTGGTTTGGCCGCAAGAAACAAGTAGCATCAAAGTAACTAAGGATAAAATTGAAAAATGTTTCATAATCGTATCTTTTTTTTTAAAAAGTCAAAAGTAAAAATAATTACAACAACAAGGTATTGAATTGCTATTAAAACATAATAGAGCCAATAGTTATTGAAGTCTCCATGAGGGGCAAAACTCGCGGTAAAACTACTGTAAGCTATGTAACTAACAAAAACAAACAAACTCCAATAAATACTTGCTCGAATTGGAACAAACACTGACCACACCAGAAGATTAATCACATACCAGGGATGCACTGATGTGGAAAACAAATAATATACTCCTATACAGTAACTCGAGTACTTCGAAAATAGTAGAAAATTGAACTTGGAATTTCTTAAGTAGGGTTTTGTTCTCCACAAATAAACTACCATAGAAAGAATAACCAAGATAACTAAGATAGGAAGAATCCAAGCAACCCAAGGAGATTTATATCCATGAATGAGATAACTCAGTTCTTTCAACATATAATACAAACTCCCATTAAATTCGAAGGATTGAAAATACAAATCAATACTTTGGTAAAAATTCATACCCACCTCGAAGGAGGCAAATGGATATGAAAACAGCAACAAAAACATCCCTGTCGCAAGAAATAAAGTAAGACTCTTTGCCTTTCCCAAAAAAGGAACAAGAAGAGGGAGCAAAAGTAAGGGAATGAGTTTGGTCCCTATAGAGAGTGCTAGCAAGAATGAGGTTAAAAGCATTTTTTGTTTTTCCAGAAAGTAGCATCCAGCAAAAAGAAAAAACAGCATGACTCCTTCAAAGTGAATATTTCCGGTAAGTTCAATAATCACCAAAGGATTTAGCGCATAAATTTGAGCGAATGAAACGGGAAGCAATAATTTCTTAAGAAACTGAATAAGCAGAACTACCAAAGCGATATCAAACAGAAAAATAAATAGTTTTAAAAAGAAAACGGAATAAGCTAAATTACCACCTGCGAGGAACGAAGCTAACGCAAAAAAAAATTGATTTACAGGAGGATAAACTGAATAATACTCCTGAGAATTGAGGAATGGATATACTTGTTGCCACTCCACTGAATTCTCTTCATCTGCAAGTGAAAGGTATTCTGAGGGAGTGAACTCATACGGGTTGATTCCAGAATTAATCAAGTTTCCATCCCAATAAAACCGATAAAAATCATCGGATAAATTGGGAGTCCCAACTAATAAGAGCGTTCTAAACAGAACGGCTAACAGTATAATTTGACGTCCAGAAAAACTATTGTTTACCACCCAATACAAATACGATACTCCCAATACTATCAGACCGGAAGTAAGGAATATAAACTCGGATCGATCTAAATAGAAGTATATCAAAACATACCAAACTACAGAAAAAAAAACGAACGAATAGCGGAGCAAATTACGGGCAATCATAGTCCGAAATATACGATAAAATAAACACTTGGATGTGTATAAAATACGCATAAAATCAGATTTGTAAGAGCGAACCTTTCTACTTTTATATCGTTCAAAAGAAAAAGCATACGTGAAAAATGACCAAGAAATAAGAGCTTTGGTTAGCCTATTGGATGATCCAGATGAATTTATATTCACTGAGGTTAGGAATAAGCTAATGGAATTGGGCGGAGAAACTATCCCATTCTTGGAGGAGTATTGGGAAAATAATCCGATAAATCACGAATCTCAAGAACGAATAGAAGACTTGATTCAACAAATTCAGTTTGACTCTACTTTTTCTAAATTGAAAAGATGGGTTTCTCAGGAATCTCCGGATTTATTGAGAGGAGCACTTCTTATCAATCAGTTTCAGTACCCAGATATGGATCTCAAAGAGGTTTCGGAGGCTTTGGAGAAAATAAAACGTGACATTTGGCTAGAAATTAATCCAAACCTCACTAGTTTTGAAAAAATAAAAGTCGTAAACAAAATTTTGTTTGAAACGCATGGGTTTACTGGAAACAAAAAAAATTATCATTCGCCACATAGCTCATTCTTGAGTAATGTAATTGAAAATAAAAAAGGAAATCCACTTTCGCTCTCCATTATTTATTTACTCGTAACCCAAGATTTAGGATTGCCGATCTACGGAGTTAATCTGCCAAGTCATTTTGTCCTTTGTTACATAGATGAATTCATGACAAACGTGCACCTCACAGAAATGGAGTCCGAGGATGTGTTGGTCTACATCAATGCCTTTAATAAAGGAACTATGTTCGATAAAAAAGAAATTGACTCATTTTTGTTTCAGTTAAATTTACCTCAAAAAGAAGAGTTTTATTCTCCATGCTCCAACAAAGATATCATCCAAAGAATGGTCAACAACCTTATTTTTTCATACGAGAAATTAGGGTACACCGAAAAGTCGGACACGATGAAGAAAATACTTTCTTTGTTCCTTTAATCAAAAAAGGACTCTGAAATATCTGAAGGGTTCATTTCCTTGATTGATTGATTTTGAATTACCCAAGATTTTTGACAATACTCTCTCGTAAATAAAATGTCATGAGTGGATACCAAGACAGTTTTTCGTTTCTCTTTCGCTAAGTACGAAAGTAATTTGTATATCATTCTTCTGTTCTTTACATCCAAAAAAGCTGCCGGTTCGTCCAGCAAGATGATGGGAGTTTCCTGAGCTAAAGCTCTAGCTATCATTACTTTTTGGAACTGGCCATCACTAAGACTATCAATCTGTTCCTGAGCAATTTGCTCTAGATTCAAGACTTGAATTTGTTCTTGAATTACTTGTTTGTCGTTAGCAGATAATTTCCCAAAAATATTGGTGTGTGGGGCTCTTCCCTGAGCTATTAACTCTGATACTGTGAACCCAAAAATTGATACTCTCTCAGTAAAAACAGCACTTATCTTCTCATGTCTCTTTTGTTCCGAATCGTGTGTAGAAATAGTTCCTTCCAAACATGGTATTTCATTCAAAATAGTTTTGAACAAGGTGGTTTTCCCCGTTCCATTCAATCCCATAAGACAAATAAGTTCTCCTTGGTAAGCCTCAAGGTTTATCTCTTTCGCTAAGATTTTTTTGGGACCGTAGCCAATCGTCAAATTAGTTAAACTCAATGTAGATTGATTCTCCATGTTACACCATTTTATTTTTGAATACAATCCATACTACAATAGGCGCGCCAATGAAACTTGTCACTGCATTTAGGGGAAGGTTACCATCCAATCCTGGCAAACGAGCAATTATATCGCAAATAAGTCCGAGACAGGCTCCTAACAGTAAAGTAAAAGGTATTACCCATTTGTGTGTAGATTTTCGAATGAAGTTTCTTGCCAAATGAGGAACAGCAATTCCAAGGAATGCAATGGGGCCACAAAGCGCGGTAATCAAACCGACCAATATCCCTACAAGCAAAATGGTTATCCACCTAATTCTCTTTACATCTAATCCCATAGTTCGGGCGTATTTCTCACCCATGAGTAGCATATCTAGGGGTTTTTGAAGAAAAAACACTATGATAAGTATACTAAGTATGGCAAGGTAATAAATACTCAAAACGTCCAAGTCAATTTCTTTGTTGAAACTACCAAGTCCCCAATAAACAAAGGATTGCAAATTTGTTTTATCGCCATAAAAACTAAAAATATTAACAAGAGAAGAAACGAAATAACCCACCATTAATCCTACAATAAGAAGTGTATTACTTTTCTTTACAAAACGAGAAACTCCAAGGATAAAAAAAGTGACAGCCAAAGCTCCCATGGTGGCCATGAGTGAAATAGTTAGTTTCTCATTGAGAAAAGAAATACTCACCCATTGGTAAGCAAAAATTCCTAACGCAACTCCCAAAGTTGAACCTGAAGAAATACCCAACACCGATGGACCTGCAAGAGGATTTCTAAAAATGGTTTGCATCAACAAGCCTGAAACAGAAATTCCGGCTCCACAAACAATTGCTGTAAGAGTTCTCGGAATTCTTAGTCGAAAAATCAATTCACTGGCACTATCGAATGGTGCCATCACCGTTCCCAATATCAAACCAAGCCCAAAAAGGGCAAAAAGAAGTACACAAATGCCGATAAGTTTCTTAGCCATGGTCATGCGTAAAAGTAAAAATATTATTCATGTTTTCCTTTTTTTCTTCTTTTTAGGTTCGCACAATTGGCATATCTTGGGACATTTTTTACAATAGTCTTTTTTCTTTTCTTTGAATTTTTTGCAGCATTTTTTCTTGCAACATTTGGATTTCCCCGTTCTCTTCTTACTTTACTTGGCTGCTCTGGGGCCCAATTCAATTACTTCTAAATTGGTTGGCTTCTTATTAATTATATCAAATCTAAGAAGGGTTCTCACTTTATGAAATCCATGTATACCGGCTGCTCCCGGATTCATATACAAAAAACCAAAACGCTTGTCATACCCTACTTTTAAAATATGAGAATGACCGCAGACAAAAATATCTGGTGGATTTCGCTTTAGTTCCTCCCTCAGGTGCGGAGTATAGACGTATTGCTTTCCTCCAATATGTGTTATCATCACGACAAGGCCCTTGCAGGTAAATCGAATTGTTTCTCTAAATTCTGCTCTGGCTTCTGCTCCATCTATGTTTCCGAAGACGCATTTTAGTCTTTTAAACTCTTTTAATCTGTCGGTAACCGATAAATCTCCAATATCTCCAGCGTGCCATATCTCATCGCACTCGCTAAAATATTCGAATACTTGATCGTCTAGATAGCCGTGAGTATCAGAAATGACGCCTATTTTCATCTTAATTTCTGTCTGGTTTTACAAAAGAAAAACCAATTCCAAACCCTAAGTGAATGCTTCCGTAGTTGCCTAGATAATCTTTTGAATCGTGTCCAGAAAATTCGATTTCACACACATCATTAGGTTCAAATCCTTGAGAAGAAATCCTGTATCCAAGCGAAAAAAAGAAGGAAAAGGTTTCTTCTGTCAAGAGATAGGCGTTTATGTTTGGACTCCAAAATACTCCTTTTTTTGTATATGAAATACCATTGTCTGAACATTTAGCCGAGGAAGAATTAATGGATTCTTGTCCAATTTGAAGATTTGCTTCAAACAAAACATTGTCATACAACGAATAAAAATAACTTACCTCCCCAAAAAAACCTTGAAGTTGTATTTTTCCATCTAGTTGCTGATTAGGACTGGAATTGAGTTTTAACTCGGATAATTGGAAATAAGTATAATCGTATCCTGCTCCTACATAAAAATTCTTCGCAAAAGAGTAATTCAAACTTCCAGACATTTGAACAATACCTTGAGAGTTCTCGCTAAAAAATGAATTGGAGGTAGAAAAAGGCACACGAAAGTTGGTTTTCGCCATTACTTTCGTTAAGGGTTGAATTCTACTAAAACTTTCTTCTTGCGACAAAGTAGGAAAAGAGAGAACTAAACAAAAGAGCAGTGCCCCTAGAACGATATATAATTCCTTAGTTTTCAATGACCAGTTTCTTAGTTATTTTTTGATTTATCGTAGTCATCTCAAGAAAGTATGCCCCATTTTCTATCCCGTTGGACTTAAACTCAAAGGAGTGCTTTCCTATCGATTTATCTTCATGGAACAATTCGTTTTTCTCGTTAAAATTATTGTCGACCAACACCAGCTTGGTTTTTCCTGCCGAACCAAGCACAAAGGTTAGCGTCACGGTTCCTCTTACAGGATTTGAAATATCCTTTATTTCTGAGTAACTGGCATTTAATTTTTGTTTGTCGTTGAACAACCATTTTACCCAGGCATATAAAACGGAACCTATCCAAAAAACCAAAGGAGCTGCAATGAGCACCAACAATAGGATGAAAAAATAACCGATACCATCATTTCCTGAACTCATAATTTATATTCTGAATCTCAAGAATCCGAAAGCCGCAGAAATCATTGGGTTTTCTTGATCTTGTAAATTGATTATACTTTGAATGTCTCTCGTTGAAAATCCAATTTCGTACAGCCCTCCAAAAGTACTAAACACTATGCCTACTGGAACTCTCAATACCTCTTTGTTTTGTAACACTATTCCTGAAGATAAAATTACAGGACCTAGTTTAAGATCTCCCCCAAACGAATACACGGAAGATACTAAATTTCCTGGTCTGTTGTTGAGCGGTGTAACCACCTCTCCTCCTATTTCCAAAAACTTACCAAACTGAATACTTGCTCCTAATCGGAATGTAGAAGGTAAATTTACTTTTTTGGTAAAATTGCCAGCACGAATATCTACAAGATTATTGAGTATGCTGTCAAAGGTAGCACCACCAGAATTGTACTGTAAAGATCCCGAGTCGGCATAAAATCCATTTACACTAAAAGTACTTAACAAGGAATCTACTTGAGCAGAATACGTGTTTTCTGTCCAAGTAATACTTCCTATATCATTTACGGCTACTCCTATTTTTACTCTTTTGAAAGCTTTTACATTAACTCCTAAATCTACACCAAACCCGCTTCCAGCTGCTTTAGGTAATTTATATTGAATGTTTCTGTTAGAGAACAATCCCGGATTACCTGAGCCTCCTGCCAAAGAAGGTGAATAGGAAATAAATCCATTCAGATTGTTGTTGGAAGCTTCCATATCTAACAAAGCCATTCCTTGAAGATATTTGATTCCCACTCCGGCATATAAACCGAATTTTTGCGTTTTTAGAATGTTGGTTCCAAATCCAAAGTTAAACTCACGAATCCACGAGACTTTTATTTGTGTTCCTTCCATGAGTTCAGGAATTGTCTTGGGATTTCCTGCTATTCCTGCCAGTAGTTGGACTGAAGTATCGCTTCTTAAGGAATCATAGGTTTGAGGAGTATTCACTACCTTATTGAAACTACCTCCTTGACTATACACCAAGGTATCAAAATAGGGAGAGCCAAAGCCAAATGAGGCAATATCTGCAAAGTCTTTGGAGGTTTGAACGTTCATGGCATAGCGCTCATTCACCGAAAATCCAAATCCTGCAATCTTGGTAGTTACCGCAATTCCAAATAGTCGAACATCTGCGTTCAGCCTCATGCCTTCCTGTAGATCTGAAGAAAATTCTTGAAAATCAGTAAAACTTGCGTCACTATCAAATCCAAAACTAAAAGGAATAGAAGCAGACTCATTGACGATAGGATTATTAAGTATAGGAGAACTCAACGAGAACCCAGTCTCAAGAAAACCTAAAGCCACTCTTTTTCCTTTAAACTCCTTTGTCCAAGCTAAGTTAGCTGGATTTATTCCTAGAGCTTGGTAATCAGTAGCAAAAGTAGTGGAAACCCCTCTACCAGTAGAAGTAAAAACACTTCCTTCTGTTTGAGCATATCCGAAACTAACACCCAAACAAACCAAAACAAAAAGAATCAAATGTTTCATACCGTATAAATTTTAGTTACCAAATTTTTCAATAACTTGTTGTGTAACACCCGTTGAGGAGAACCCTCCATCGTGGAATAAATTCTGCATTGTTACGTATTTGGTATAGTCCGAGAACATAGAAATGCAATAAGCAGCACAAGCTTCCGCTGAGGCATTCCCTAGTGGACTCATTTGTTCAGAGTAATTGATAAATTCATCAAATCCTTTTACTCCACTTCCTGCGGTTGTTACTGTTGGTGATTGCGAGATTGTATTTACTCTCACTTTTTTTGCTACTCCGTAGTGGTAACCAAATCCTCTTGCAATAGATTCGAGCAATGATTTGGCATCAGCCATATCTCCATAATCAGGGAAAATTCGTTGAGCTGCAATGTACGTTAATGCCAATACAGATCCCCATTCATTGAGAGCATCATGTTTTTTGCACAATTGCAATGTTTTATGAAAGGAGATGGCTGAAACGTCTAAGGTTTTGTTGTAAAAGTCGTGACTAAGTTCAGTATAATGCTTTCCTTTTCTTACGTTAGGCGACATACCAATAGAATGTAAAACAAAATCAATCTTTCCTCCCAAAATCTCTTGAGATTTTACGATTAGGTTTTCTAAATCTTCGTTTGAAGTTGCGTCTGCAGGGATAATTTGAGAGTTAGTTTTATCTGCCAATTCATTTATTTCACCCATTCTCATCGCGATAGGCGCATTAGTCAACACAAATTCAGCACCTTCTGCATGAGCTTGTTCTGCTACCTTCCAAGCAATTGATTGGGAGTTCAAAGCTCCAAAAATTATTCCTTTTTTACCTTTTAAAATATTGTTAGCCATTTCTTGTTTTTAATGTTTACTCAACAAAGATAATACATTGTGGTTAGTTTGAAACCTCGGAATAAGGATAAATGTAACAAAGGGTTGTTAATGAATTAGTTTTCTGAAATCAACCCTCGTTAGGTTTTACGGATGGATAAATTAAAATTCGGTTGCTTTCCCTATATTTGCATCAAAGAATAAGAAAGAATGATTGACGGAAAAAAAATTGTAGTGGTAATGCCTGCTTACAATGCAGAGAACACCCTCGAAAAAACATACGGAGAAATTCCATTTGAAATAGTAGACGATGTAGTACTGGTGGATGACAAATCGAGTGACAACACAAGCGAATTGGCCGCCAAAATTGGGATAAAACATGTAATCATTCACGAGCAAAACAAAGGTTACGGAGGTAATCAAAAGTCATGTTATAATAAAGCACTCGAACTAGGAGCGGACATTGTTATTATGCTACACCCAGATTATCAGTACACGCCAAAATTAATTCATTCTATTTCTTACTTAATAGCGAACGAAGTATACCCAGTGGTGTTGGGGTCAAGAATTCTTGGAAATGGTGCACTAAAAGGTGGAATGCCATTGTACAAATACATTGCCAATAGGTTTTTAACTCTTACTCAAAATATATTAGTGGGTCAGAAACTCTCCGAGTATCATACAGGCTACCGAGCATTTTCGAAAGAAGTGTTGCAATCGATTAACTACAATGCCAATTCCGATGATTTTGTTTTTGACAACCAAATGCTTTCACAAATCATTTATAAAGATTTTGAAATTGCCGAAATCACCTGCCCAACCAAATATTTCGATGAAGCTTCTTCCATCAATTTCAAAAGAAGTATGACCTACGGATTTGGAGTTCTGGCAACCTCATTCAAGCATTTATTTACGAGAATTGGCTTGTACAAATGGAAACTTTTAAAATAACCTTTGATAAACCTTATTAAAAAAAATCGAGCATTTCTGAGCATTTACCTTGTATTTGCAGGAATCGTTATTTTTTTAATAGTGGCTTTTGGCAAAATTGACGCACAGTTATTTGTCAATCAATTTCATTCCCCTTTCTTTGACTCCTTCTTTTTTTGGTCAACCAAAATAGTGGAATGGTTTTCGGTAATAGTGATTCTCGGAATATTAGTATTCAAGGGGGCTAAATATGCTTTAAATGGCTTATTTATTTATGCATCTACAGCAATTATAACTTTTTCTCTCAAGCGTCTGTTTTTTTTTCATGAACAAAGACCAATTACACTCATTTCTGATTTGCGATTGCTTCCTAGTGAGTTTGAGCTCACCCAGTTATCAAGTCATTCATTTCCCTCAGGACATACAACGGCCGCATTTACTTTGTTTTGTTTCTTGACTCTTATTTCGAGCAACAAAAAACTCGGAATACTCTATGGATTGATTGCCGTATTAATTGCTTATTCCAGGATTTATTTATCTCAACATTTCTTTCAAGATATTCTAGTAGGTGCAACAATTGGTGTTAGCGTCACTTTTGTGCTCTACTTTCTTTTCGAAAAAATCAATTATGGAAATTGGGCTACGCGTCCCTTAATTAGAAAAAGAAAATGAGTCAAACTCACAAACATATTTTGTTTTTACTGGCATTGGGTGTAGTATTTTTCTTTCCCTTTTTAGGAAATGTTCATTTGTTCGATTGGGATGAAATTAATTTTGCGGAGTCTGCCAGGGAAATGATCGAAACCAACGATTATTTTAGAGTTCAGATAAACTATGAACCTTTCTGGGAGAAACCTCCCTTCTTTTTTTGGCTCCAAGTGTTATCCATGAAATTATTTGGCGTGAATGAATTTGCCGCCAGATTTCCAAATGCTTTGTTGGGAGTAATTTCGCTCATCACTCTATACGGAATAGGAACCAAACTTATCTCACGTAAATTTGGTTTTATATGGAGTTTACTCTATTTCGCCTCATTTCTTCCTCACATGTATTTTAAGTCTGGAATAATAGATCCGTTCTTTAATTTTTTCATATTCCTTTCTCTCTTTTTTCTTATTCTCACCATTGAGAAACCTACAAACAAAAAAACTAACTCACTCGTTGCAGGAAGTTTTATTGGACTGGCCATCATCACCAAAGGTCCCGTTGGCTTGTTACTTCTTCTTCTCACGTTGATTATTTATTTAGTGTACAATAAAGGAAAGGCCAACATAAAACCTATTACGGTTTTTCTTTTTTTCATTAGCTCCTTGGGAGTCACTTTTTTGTGGTTCGGTTACGAAACAATTACCAACAGTCCCTGGTTTATTCTAGAGTTTATTCAGTACCAAATTGAATTACTCACAGAACCAGTTGCGGGTCACAAACAACCCTTTTATTATCATTTTGTGGTAGTGCTTTTGGGATGTTTTCCTATGTCTATCTTGGCTATTCCGATGTTTTACAAAAAAAAATCGAATGTCCCTTACCAGTTTTTAATATGGATGAAGATTCTCTTTTGGGTTGTCATGATTTTATTTACGATAGTTGAAACCAAAATCGTACATTACTCCTCGATGAGCTATTTACCCCTGTCATTTTTGGCTGCGAGTTATATATATTTTTATTCCGATTCAATTCAAACTTCTCTCGATATAAAAATTACGCGTATAGCGTTTCTCATTATCGGGCTAGTATTCGGAATCATACTCACACTAGTACCCCTTATATTTAAAAATCACCACTGGATTACCCCTTACCTCAAAGATGAGTTTGCAGTTGCTTCTTTCCAACATGCAATTAACTGGCAAGGCTGGGAATTTGTTTTTGGTCTGTTATTTATGCTCGGCCTTTTCTTGGCACTCACTTATTTTAATCGGAATAAAAGTACCAAATTTTTAATTTCTCTTGCCTTTTCTTCGGGGATTACGTTACTCGGATATTCTCTCTTCATTGTTCCAAAAATTGAAGAGTTCTCGCAAGGACCAGCAATAGAATTTTACGAATCTCTTGAAAATAAAGATGTGTACGTCACAACTATTGGGTTCAAAAGTTATGGTCATTACTTTTATACAAAAATGTCTCCTAGAGACCCAAAAGACGGTATCCAATTAGTAAAACAAGCCTACAAAGGGAGTCTTAAAAACCCAAAAGAGTACAACCCAATGGTGGTAAACTCGCTAACAAATGAATGGATGCTGAAAGGAAATATTGACAAAGACGTTTACTTTGTAACCAAGATAACAAAACGAGAAAAAATGAGGCAATATACCGATATACGCTTCCTACATAACAAAGGAGGATTTGATTTTTACCTTCGACCAAAAAAATAAACTATAATGAAAAAATCACTTATTATTTTCTTCCTTTCAGGAAGCATGTTTGCTCAAGGTCCAGTTGATGGATTTATGAAAAAGAAAAAAGAATTTTCTTTGGGAATGTCTTTTACAAGTGAAAAAGCTTCTCAATTGTACTCTGGTCCGAATCTTGGGTCAGGAGGACGAACAACGAGAGCAGTCAGCTTTTTCGGTATTTATGGAATTACCGATAAAATTAACGTCCAAGTGGGGATTCCTTATCTTGACGTAAACAAAGGAGCACAAAAAGGATTTCAGGACGGAAGTATTTACTTGAAATACAATGTGATGACAAAGAAAAACAAATTTGGAGAACTGAGAGCAATGCTTGCTGCTGGGTATGCGGATCCTTTGTCGCAATATGAAACAAATATTTCGAGTTCTATTGGTCAAATGGCTTTGGCAGGAGACGGAAGACTGGTTCTCCACCAAAGTTTTACATCTAACATTTTCGCTAATTTACAAGGAGGGTATCTTTTTAAGTCCGATCCTACTCCAAATGCAGTTTCCTCGTCTTTAAAAATTGGGTATGCAGGCAACATTTATGTAGATGCGTACTACGAAATTATTCATGCATTTGGCGGAACAGACTACAGAGGTGAAGGAGAACTTCGGCCCACTGCAGATCGTGGAGGTTTTAAAGGTTTGGGATTTGGGTATCAAAAAATTGGCGGCACAGTCTATTACGGACTTATTGATCATCTTGGAGTTTTTGGGGGTGTCTCATATATTTTGGATGGACGAAATGCCTTCAAAAATACAGGGTTAAATATTGGATTTGTCTTCGAGTAATATGCTGATTGAAATAAAATCATTAAAATAAACTTGAAACATTTCAAGGTTTGTTTCGAGTAAAAAATAAAATATCTATGAAATTACACCTATCCCCTCTTTTTATCCTTCCTATTTTCTTCCTCTCTTGTGACTCTCAAAACGGAACAGAACAATCGGAAACAGCGGAAATTAAACCACAAAAAGAAATAATTACTGAAGAAAACACCCAACCTATTCAAAAAACTGAAGAATATCTTGATAGCTCCGAAACAAAGAGTCAAATCGAAGTGGTTGAAGAAATACATCAAGAAGAGTTAGCCGAAATCACTGAAAATACAGAGATTAAGAAGACTGATGAAACCGAAGAAACTCAACAAGTAGATTCTGTTGAAACTCCAAAAGAAAAAATAATTGCTGAACCGCATCAACTTTGGGATGTACTTACTCGAAAGCATATTAATGCAGATGGGAAGGTAAATTACGCTGGATTCTTATCGGACAAAAAACAGTTAGAACAATACTTAAACCAATTGAAAGAAATGCATTCTGAGCTCACATCATGGAACAAAAGAAAGCAACTTGCATATTGGATAAATATGTACAATACCGTAACAGTAAAACTAATTATTGACAATTATCCAGTCTCTTCTATCACCGAGCTCAAAGGAGGCAAACCTTGGGATACTCCCCTCATAGAATTGAGCGGCACCTCGTACACACTGAATGTGATTGAGAATAAAATCATACGACCTAAATTCAAAGACCCTCGGATTCATTTTGCTGTAAACTGTGCTGCAAAGTCTTGTCCCAAAATAATGAACAAGGCATGGACCGAACACAATCTTGAAAGAGCACTCACTGCACAAACTAAGGAATTTTTGGCAAATAAAGAACAAAACACTTTGCAAGAAAATGACATTATAATTTCCAAAATTTTTGATTGGTACAAAGCTGATTTTGGATCCTCTAATCAGGGAATTATCGAATTCATAAATACCTATTCCAATAAAGAGATAGACCTCAATGCCACGGTAAGTTTCAACGAGTATGACTGGTCATTAAATTCAAAATAATCATGGAGAATCATGTTGTAATTATTGGAAATGGAATAGCTGGAATAACCACTGCCCGTCATTTACGAAAAAATAATTCGGAAACAAAGATTACCGTTATCTCTGGAGAAACCGAGCATTTTTTCTCAAGAACTGCCCTCATGTATATTTACATGGGCCACATGCGCTACAAAGACACTAAGCCATACGAAGACTGGTTTTGGAAAAAAAATAGGATTGAGTTGATTCATGAATATGTAAAGTCGGTAGATTTCATCAACCAACTACTCACCCTTGATTCTCACACTATTTCTTACGACAAATTAGTGATTGCCACAGGTTCTACTCCCAACAAATTTGGATGGAAAGGACAAGACCTTCCGGGTGTACAAGGTTTGTATAGCAAGCAAGACTTAGATGAACTGGAGAGTTCTACAACTAATTCGGAAGTAAAAAGAGCCGTGATAGTAGGTGGCGGACTTATTGGGGTTGAATTTGCAGAAATGCTCCACTCCAGAGGGATAGAGGTAACTTTTTTGGTGAGAGAAAACAGATTTTGGGGCGGAGTATTACCGATAGAAGAAGGTGAAATGATTGCCAATCACATGAAAAATGATCATCACATTGACGTGCGACTTGAGGAAGAATTGGAGGAAATCATTGAAGGCAAAAATGGTAGAGCCAGTGCCGTTATAACAAAAAAAGGAGAAAAAATAGAATGCCAATTGGTAGGGCTTACCGCTGGAGTTCATCCCAACATCGATTTTTTAAGAAATACTGACCTACGCATCGGAAAAGGAATTCAAGTAAATGAATACCTTGAAACAAATATTCCAAATGTATATGCCGCTGGTGATTGTGCGGAAGTACTGGAACCAAGAGCTGGCCGAAGATCAATTGAGGCCGTTTGGTATGTGGGGAGAATGATGGGAGAAACTTTGGGACAAACACTTTCAGGAAATAAAATCGCCTATGAACCAGGAATCTGGTTTAATTCCGCAAAGTTTTTTGATATCGAATATCAAACCTATGGAAATGTGTCTGCCAATAAAAAAGAAAACGAATCTATTTTTTATTGGAAACACCCAACAAAACCAATTTCGTTTAGAGCAGTATTTGACTCGGAGACCCGTGCATTGATAGGCATCAATAATTTTGGTATCCGATTGAGACACAAGATTTGCGACAAATGGATAAAGTCCAAAGCGCCTATTGAGACCATACTTACTGAACTGAGAGATGCTAATTTTGATCCGGAATTTTACTCGCACTATGAATCTCAGATTATTGATCAGTTTAACCAAGAAAACGAAACAAACCTAAAGCCAAAGAAAAGAAACATGTGGGCAATTTTTGGCAAAAACAATTAACAAAGTATTGACCTAATCCTTCGTCCAGATGCGCGTATTTAGATCTAGCTCGTCTATAATTTCTATACAAGAATCTATTTCTCGAACAATATCATTGACTAATGAGGAACTCAGTTCCTGAGAAAAGTCTGGTTCAAAAAAATTCTCGTTGTTTTTTAAGGCAATGTACACATTCCTCCCAATAAACGACATAAATAGTTGAGCATTAAACTCTTTTTCTAGTTTAATTATTTTCGCCATCAAGCTAGGTGTAAGGATATAGCGAGCCTCTATTTGGTTGTCGCTGTAGACATTAAAATTGTCCTCAAATTCGGGGTTTTCTAGTTTTACCCTTTTAAATTTCGAAAACCATTTTCCCCCAGAAGTAAACACATAAGTCTCATTTTTTATATGTTTATTAAAATCCGCTACCATAAATACTCCTTTAAAAATAGTAGAATAGGTCGTGCTATTTTTTGATTTGTGTTCTTTCTCTGCGTGAATTTCAGAAAATGAAAATAAAGTTTTGTCGTGTTTTCCTTGAAATAAATCCTCTCCCTTGTATCTATCTGGTTTCGAAAATAGATTGGACTCATTAAAAATTTGTTCCTGAATAGATGCACTAGGTAAATAGATTACTCCCGGTCTCAATTTGTTCAACAGAGGAGCAATTAAGTTGTTTTTGAAACTATAAGTCAAGTGATTCCGCGACCATAATTTCACAAGAGTAGGAATGCTTATCAGAGCCCCTAGCGCTACAAACAAAAACCCTCCAACAGATTTCCACCACATGAATAACCCTAAACATCCGGCAACTGGGTACGCAATATAGCCTACCTTTTTCGCAAATTCGTTTTGTTTTTTTCTTTCTTTTTCTAATTTCTCAATTTCTTGTTGAAAAGAAGAATCCAACTCTATCATGGGTTAGAAAATATATCTTTGACATTGATGTTTTCCTTTTCTGCTACTGGAACTTCAAAAAATACCTCTTTGTTAAAATTAAATAGATTTCCGATAATATTAGACGGAAATTTTTCTAGTCCATTATTTAAATCCAAAACAGACGCATTGTACGTTCTTCGGGAAGCGGACAATTGACTCTCGATCTCTGTTAGGTTTCTTTGTAGATTCAGAAAATTCTCGTTTGCCTTGAGATCAGGATAATTCTCTACTGTTAGGTTCAAACCATTAATTTGCTTGGTTAATTGATTTTCGAGCGCTACTTTTTCTTCTTTTGCTAAATCTGGTTTGTTCAATCCATTTCTTAACTCCACAATATTCTGCAAAACCTCTTTTTCATGACTCGCATATTGCTTCACGGTTTCTATTAAATTGGGAAGTAGATCAAATCTTTTTTTGAGCATAACATCTATCGAGCTGTATGCATTTCTTACTTGGTTTCTTCTTCCTACAAGGCTGTTGTAAATTCCTATTACAAGAATTGCAGCGAAACCGATTATTCCAATTGGCATTAATAAACCCATATTTTTTGTATAATGTAGTTGGTGTATGTATCGAATTTATTGAATTATATTAGTTAGTCAAAATTAAATCGAGATAAAACCCGTACTTTTGAAAAAAAGTACCTAATGTCCAGTTTTCACGATTTTAAAATATCTAAATATTTGCTCAATGCCCTTGAGGATTTAAACATTACCACCCCTACTCCTATTCAAGAGCAGTCGTACTCAGTAATAAAATCAGGGCGAAATGTAATCGGAATTGCGCAAACGGGAACAGGAAAAACATTAGCCTTTTCTTTGCCTTTTCTGGACGGACTAAAATATTCTGAACAAAAAAACCCAAGAGTATTGGTACTTGTGCCTACTAGAGAACTTGTTCTTCAGGTAGTAGAAAATCTAAAAGATTACACCAAATACATGACTACCCGAGTAGTAGGAGTATATGGAGGAACAAACATAAATACCCAAAAGCTCGCTGTAGGCGAAGGAGTAGACGTTTTAGTTGCTACCCCAGGGAGACTCTACGACTTGGTGATGCACAGAGCCTTGAGCCTCAAATCGATTCAAAAATTGGTAATTGATGAAGTGGACGTAATGTTGGACTTAGGATTTAGGTTTCAATTAACCAATATCTTCGAGCTATTGCCAGAAAAACGTCAGAATACGATGTTTTCGGCAACTATGACGGACGAAATCAAGGAATTGATAGAAGCTTTCTTTATCGCGCCTATCACTATTTCAATAGCCGTTTCTGGAACGCCACTGGCAAACATCAAGCAAGTAGCTTATCCAGTCCAAAACTTTTACACCAAAGCAAACTTATTGTTACATCTCTTAAAAGACAAAGATCAATTTAAGAAAGTACTCATCTTTGTATCAAGCAAAACCAATGCAGATAGATTATTCAATGCTATGGAAGATAAACTTGGGAAAGAACTTGGTGTTGTGCACTCCAACAAGTCTCAAAACTACCGTATTAAATCGATCAAACGATTTGACGAAGGCACAAATCGAATTTTGATCAGTACCGATGTTATGGCAAGAGGACTCGATCTTGACGAGGTTTCTCATGTAATCAATATGGATACTCCCAATTATCCCGAAAACTACATGCATCGAATCGGTAGAACTGGTAGAGCAGAAAAACAAGGAAATTCGCTTCTGTTGTATACGGAGAAAGAGAGTGTTCATAAAGAAAAAATAGAGGCTCTGATGGGAATGAAAATTGAAAAGAAAAAATTTCCAGAGTCTGTTTCTATCTCAAATGAACTAACTCCTGATGAGCGACCAAAAGCGAAAGAGCTCAATATATACGCAAAAAAAGACGAATCCAGAGGAGCTAGTTTTCATGAAAAGAAAGAAAAAAATCTGCTAAAAAACTCCGGAAACCCCAGAAAGCGCAGAAAAGACTTGAAATACAAAAAGCCAAAAACTAGAGGTGACCAAAACAAGCTAAGACGGAAACCGAAAAAAGGAGACGGAAGATAGGACATTGAATACCTCTTTCTTACTCTCAAAATAATATACCATGCCCCTCCATCGACACTATATTCTGAACAAACCATACGGATACCTGTCACAATTCATTCGAACAGAAACTGTCCGTAAAAACAAAAAACTACTTTGCGAATTGGGAGATTTTCCTGAAGGAACAATGTCAATTGGAAGATTGGACGAGCACTCAGAAGGATTAATTCTTCTGACTACAGACGGAAAAGTAAGTCACCAAATAAGAAGCAAAAGTGTTGAAAAAGAATATTATGCCCAAGTAGATGGCCAAATCACATCAGAGGCAATCCAACAACTACAGGAAGGTGTGGAAATAACGGTAAAAAAAGAAACCTATACCACTTTACCCGGAAAGGCCTTTGAATTAACACAAGTTCCGCAACTGGCAGAACGAGCAAAGAAAATAAGAGACGAACGCCACGGTCCAACTAGCTGGGTATCGATTACCCTGACCGAAGGTAAGTACAGACAGGTAAGAAAAATGACCGCTGCAGTTGGGTTTCCAACACTTAGACTGGTACGAGTGCGAATTGGAAACGTGGAGTTAGACGAATTGCAGAGCGGAGAATGGAAAGAGGTTTCTAACTTTTGACAGGAAACTACGTTTTTTAACAAAACTCGTCCCAGAATAGCGGGTAACTCTTTGCTACCACTTCAGGATTCTCTATCTCTACCTCATCCATAAGAACGGACAAGGGTGCAAAAGCCATCGCCATCCGGTGATCGTGGTAAGTTGAAATTGACACCTTATTCGGAAGACCAGTTCTTTTTTCCAATAAAAAACTATCTTCATCCAACATCACCAAATTATAATTCAATTTATCCACCTCGTTCTTTAAGGCACTAATTCTATCTGTTTCTTTGTAAATCAAATGAGAAATTCCTCGAAATACTCCGTCTATTCCAAGTCCCACACAAGTGACAACTAAAGTGGGAACTAAATCCGGAATAGATGAAAAATCGTACTCAAATCTGGCTATTTTTGCCTCAGTAGTTTTCACAATTTCTACACCATTAGAACCTTCTAAAGTAGTAACTCCCAAATTTTTGAACAAATCTATAACCTCTCTATCTCCTTGAATACTATTAGTTTTAACCTTATTTATCTGAAGTTTTGAATTAATAGGTGAAAATGCAATTAATTCGTACCAATAGGAAGCAGAAGACCAATCAGCTTCTACTTCGGTGTGAGAAGAAAAATAACGGGATAATGGCTCAACTTTAATCACATTGGCATGCATTGTAACTGTTACACCCATATTTCTTAAAAGAGAAATAGTCATTTGTGTATAAGAGGCAGATTTTGGATTCCCTACCTGCTCAATCTCCAATCCTTCTTCCAAAAAAGGTGCGATCAATAAAAGTGCCGAAACATATTGACTGCTGATCTCCGCGTTTACTTTCACCTTTCCTCCCTTCAAAGGTTTTCCTTTGATCTGTAAAGGTGGAAAACCCTCATTATCGAGATAGTGTATGTCCGCGCCTAAAGCTCGCAGAGGTTCCACTAAATCTCTGATAGGGCGTTTTTTCATTTCCCCAGAACCCGTCAATACTACTTCCTCGCTTCCAATAGAACATACAGCGGTCAAAAATCGAAAACAGGTACCCGCGTTCTTCACATGTAGTTCTCCAGAAAGAGTTCCTTTATCAAAAATCTCTTGTAACAATTGAGAGTCATCTGCCTCAGAAACACCTAAAATATCAAAAGAATTATCTTGAAGAAATCGCAAAACCAACAAACGATTGCACAGGCTCTTAGAAGAAGGAACATTCACAGAGTGTTTGAGTCTGAACTTTTTTTTTATCTTATTTAAATTCAATTGTTTATTTTGTTTTGATTCAAGTAATACATAAAACTCTCTTTAACCAATTTTTTATCAACAAAACAATTCGCTTTATACGAACCAATCCTATCAATAAGCGAAAAATTTAATTTTCCTTCTTCATTCTTTTTGTCGTTTTTCATTTCCTCCAAAATGGGATCTATTTGCCTAACTTCCAGTTGAATTTTTTCAAAATATGAACAAATCAATATTTCAATCTCCTCGAGCTCTTGAGGCGATATAAATCCAAGTTTCCAAGATAAATAACTCTCACAATACATTCCTGCAGCAACAGCCTCTCCATGAAGAACTTCTCCCATAAAATACGATTCGATAGCGTGCCCTATGGTGTGACCAAAATTCAATGATTTTCTTCTTCCTGTCTCTTTGAAATCGGAGCGAACTACCTGTTCCTTCAGTTTAATACAGGTCGACACCATGGAATCGAGATTTGCGAGTAACCCTTGCTTATCTTTCAATAAATTGAACAGATCCCTATCCAAAATCAAACCGTACTTGATAACCTCACCCAATCCAGAGAGAAGTTCTCGCTGAGGCAAAGTTCGTAAAAATCCAATGTCGGAAAACACAAAAAGTGGATGAGCGAAGGTCCCTACTTGGTTTTTCGAATATTCCAGGTTTACTCCGGTTTTTCCTCCAATCGCTGCATCTACTTGTGCGAGCAACGTGGTAGGAATATGAATAAAGTCAATTCCTCGTTTGAAAGTGGAAGCAACAAAGCCGCCTAAATCGGTAATTACTCCTCCACCAAGATTTATTACCAGAGATTTTCTGTCTGCTCCTGTCTCCAACAAAGAACTCCACAGCGATTCGGCAATTTCCAGTGTTTTAGCTTCCTCTCCTGGGTCCAATACCAATAAGTTCGCCTGTTGTAATTCTTTAGAATGCTTGAGGAGCATTGGCAAACAATCCACTTTGGTATTTTCATCCGCCAAAATATAAATATTGGTCCATTTTTTATCGAAACTCAATAAAACTGAGTCGAATTGGGTAACAGAACCTTGGTAACATGTTGGCAATGACATAGGCAAATTTATGCTAGCTCAAGATTTTTCACCTGGACTAATTGTTCGTAAATAGCATCCCAAAGACCAATTCGGTATGCAAGAGATTTTTGAGCTACCTCAATGGCTTCTTCCCATTTATTTGGGTCATTGTGACAGAGCTCATTCATCATTTCTAACGACAATGGACCGTGCTCATCGCCATCTAACTCAATATGTCTCTCAAAGTAATAACTTAATTTGGTGTATTTCTCATTTTTTGGGTCCGATTGTTTGAGTAATTCTACAAACATATCAGGAATGATATCTTCTCTCCCAAAAGTGAAGGAAGAAGCAATGAGGTGTGATTTTTGTGTGCGTATTAATTCAAAACTATACGAAACAAAAGCGACTACATTTGAGTGTAACCCCAGGGAATTTAGTGCTTTTTCCACCTCTTCACCTTGTGATATTTTAGCGATGAAATCATGAATTTTACTAGTATCTGCTCCTAGTTGACTCATAGAATCTAAGTACATTTCGAAATGACTTTTGGCTTCTCCTAATTCATTCAAATCGCTTTCCTCTCCGTGTACAATTTCATTGATAAATCGTGCTAATTTACCGTTCTTTTTTGGCACCCAAGGCACAGTAACAGAGGTGAGTTCAATCTGAATAGATTTGAGCAAAGACATGAAATCCCAAACCGCAAACACGTGGTTCTCCATGAAAATTTTAATATCATCCAAACTACCCAAGGCAGTGTACAATTTGTGATTTCGCAATTCAGATCTGAGTGCGCCTAATTTGTCCTCTACTTTTCTTTCTAATTCCATGCTGTTTAACTAACGATTATTTAGAACGAAAGTACGTCTTTCATGGTATAAATGCCACTTTCCTTTTGGACAATCCACTCAGCTGCCAAGACTGCTCCGCCTGCAAATCCACTGCGGTTGTGAGCAGTATGCTTAATTTCAATTTCATCGGTCGTAGATTTGTAGTACACAGAGTGAGTTCCAGGAACCTCATCTATTCTTCTGGATATGATTGAGAGTTCATCCTCTCGTGACGACTCGGTATTTACCCAAGAGTTTTTATGGTCCGTTTCGGCAATAATCTGTTCGGCCAATGAAATTGCTGTTCCGCTTGGAGCATCCAGTTTTTGAGTGTGATGAATTTCTTCTGCTTCCACTTTGTATTCCTTGTGAGGATTCATAAGTTTGGCAAGCTCTTGATTGAGTTTGAAAAACAAATTGACACCAATACTAAAGTTAGTAGCATACACGAGAGATTGTTTCTTTGACACACACATAAATCTTACCTCTTCAAATGAACTGTACCAACCCGTTGTTCCTACTATCACTGGGACATTTGCTTCAAAACATTTTATGATATTGGAGACGGCAAATTCTGGTTTACTAAATTCGATTGCTACATCTGCCTGATTTAGTTCTGTACTATTAAATTCTGAGTTTTTTGAAGATACTTTTAGAACAATGGTGTGCCCTTTTGAAAGTGCTACTTTCTCAATCTCTTGCCCCATTTTTCCGTATCCCAACAATGCTATTTTCATTTTTTATCAATTTGTGAATGATGAACAACTTATTTTTAATCTCACACAAAGTTAAGAGTCTTGGAGATATTCTATTAAATTCTCGCGGATATTCCTATTTTTACTTAAACAATTCTTTCTGTTATGACAACCTGCCTCAAGTTTTTTTTACTCATTTTTGTTACACTTGTTTTTACTCACTGTAATTCGGTCAAAAAATACAATGAAATAATTAATACCAAACACTCTGTTGAGGCGATTAGAAAAGACATCGATTTTACGTTCAAAAAAATTGAAAAGCTTCACCCCAATCTGTATTGGTTTATTTCGAAAGAGGAACTGAACAGAAAAGTTGACAGTATAAAAAACTCAATTACCGAACCTCTCACAAGCAAAGAATTTTACTTTATTCTTTCTCCGTTAGTTTCTGAAATCAGACAAGGACACATTGCGGTAAATTTTCCTTTGGAAAAATTTGAAAAAGAAGAGTATGAAGAAAGATTTAAGTACACAACAAACGACTTTACCAAGCTAGAATTTGAAAGAATTGAGGACAAAATAATTGTTTCGGATGTCTTTGACTCCATTAAAAATTTGAAATACGCTGAACTTCTTAAAATCGATACATTTGAAGTACAAGAACTGCTGAATAAATACAACTTCCTCAGGTCTAGCGATGGTTTCAATACTTCTTTTTACGAGAGACGAGAAGGATTGTTTCTTCCTTCTTATTACCGAATAGAAAACCCAACACTCGATTCGGTTACACTTACGTTAAAAGTAAATAATTCTGTGTTCGACACCACGTTTTATAGAGAAATAGACTCTACAAAACTGGATAAAAAGCGTATTCATAAAAAGGAAGAAAAGAAGGAATCAGAAAAGGAGAAAATAGAAGACAGAGATTCTTTAACGAAGAAAAAAGACGAAAATAAACCGAATCACATTCGAGGATATGACAAAAAGAGGAAAAGATACACGAGGAACTACGATTTTTTCAAAGACTCGAGTGTCGGCTACCTGAAAATTCGTGGGTTTGTGAATGGTCCTTTTGATGAATTGTACGATGAATTTTTTGAGTATGTAGATTCTTTGAACTCCAGCACTGTTATTTTGGATTTGCGAAACAACTTGGGAGGAAGGCTAAACGAAATCCATTATTTGATGGAATACTTGGCCTTGGAAAAGTTCATAACCATTGAGCCCATGGAGGCAAATACCGCTATCCCAAGAACCAATGCTTTATGGAGCTCCAACAATCAACCGGTACTTATCCTTCTTAAAAGTATTGTAACGCCTTTTTTGTATGCTTATGAGAAATCTACATCTAAAAAGAAAAATGGTGTGTTTTACCATAAAATGAAATCAAGTAAACTAACTGAGCCAAAAGAAAATGCTTTTAAAGGAAAACTCTATGTATTGGTAAATGGTAATTCTTTCTCTGCATCCTCTATCATCTCGAGTAATTTACAAGGATCTGGTAGGGCAACTATTGTGGGGGAAGAAACGGGTGGAACTTTTAACGGAACTGTGGCTGGAGTTTTCAAACCTATAAAACTTCCCAACTCTAAACTTGTGGTGAAGTTTGGTCTTGGAATGATCAAAGCTCCCTACACAGAATCGCCTGATGGTATGGGGGTAATTCCTGATATTACGATTTTACCAACGCTCTTACACAGAATAAACGGCATAGATACCGAACTAGAGTGGATCTTAAACGAAGTAGAAAAAAACAAAAAAAACCTAGACACTACTCCAGAACCAGAGGTTGAACCTAATAAAGAGTTAAAAGAAGAGAACTCTGAACCTATCGAAGAACAAAAGTAGAAAAAGAATGACTCTACTTGAATCTCATGGTAATGCTCAATCCAGAATAGGCTTGGTTGTAAGTGGTAAATCCTACTTTGGGGTGAACCGCCATACTTAAGTTTTTATCGACATTAAAATTGAATAAATGTGCATCTACATTGGCATCAATTATATTTAATGTGTAAGCCAAGGCGCTAATAATTATCATATTATCTCGCCACCTTCTGTGATAATCCGAAAATTCGAGTAGTTGACTGTCGTCAAAACTCATGAACTCCGCCTTTTGGAATGAACCAGAATTGGTCTCTCTAAAGCGCAACTCACCCCTCATAGAATTGAATTCTCGATGATTGAATACTGCGGCCGTAACACATCCGCCTATTGCAGCATACACCAAGGGGATTTTCCAATACTTTTTGTTGTAAGCTTGCCCCAACCCGGGAAGAACAGCCGAATAAATAGTTGCTTTTTTGGGAGAGTGAACCGAATCTGCGAACAATCCCATTCGTTCTTGTGCAACCAAACTGTTTGATGCTCCTGCAAGTAACGTTATAAAAAGTACTAAAATTCTAAGTTTCATGGAGATTTTAGTTAAGTAAATCTAAAATCTTTCTTAAATGATCTTGATCCACAAATGGAATGGTAATCTTTCCGTTTCCTTTGTTAGTTTTAGTGATTGCAACTTTCGAATCATACAGTCTTGAGATTTCATCTTTCAATTTTTGCTCTTCGTATGAAAGGGCATACCTCGATGTTTTTCCTTTGGATTCTTTGGGTTTGTTCAGGTTTTGAACTAATTCTTCTGTTTTTCTTACAGAAAGTTTTTCATCCACAACCTTTCTATAAAACTTAATGAGCGTAGCCTCATCTTCTACCCCCAACAAGGCCCGTGCATGTCCCATGGTGAGTGTTTTGCCCGAAAGAGCCAATTGAATCACTTCAGGTAGTTTTAATAATCGTAGGTAATTTGTTACGGTGGATCTGTTTTTACTCACCTTCTCCCCTAACTCTTCTTGTGTAATCTCACATTCATCAAGCAATCTCTGAAAACTTATCGCTACTTCAATCGGATTTAAATCCTGACGCTGTATGTTTTCGACAATTGCCATTTCCAACATTGCTTGATCATTCGCAATCCGAATGTATGCCGGAACCTGAGTAAGTCCAACAATCTGAGAAGCTCTAAACCTCCTTTCTCCAGAGATCAACTGGTACTTTCCATAACCAATCTTCCTCACAGTGATTGGTTGTATCAACCCATGTTCTTTGATTGAATTAGAAAGATCTACCAACGCTTCTTTCTCAAATTCTGTTCTTGGCTGAAAGGGATTAGCTTCAATGTCTTTCACTAAAATAGTTGAAATACTCCCCACAGAAGCGCTCGTCACTGCCTCTTTGGAAGTAGTGATGTCCGTTTCATTATTCTCTAATAAGGCTCCTAAACCTTTTCCAAGTCCACTTTTTTTCTTTGCCATTACTTTATAATCTTATCTTCTGCTTTAATTTTAGTCAGATCGTTGTTTTGCAACACCTCTTTTGCGAGGTTCAAATAATTGATTGCTCCCTTACTCGAAGCATCCATCATGATAACGGATTCTCCGAAGCTAGGTGCTTCACCCAATTTGGTGTTTCGATGAATGATTGTATCAAATACCATTTGTTGGAAATGAGTTTTAACTTCGTCTACCACTTGATTCGACAAATTTAATCGAGTATCGTACATCGTCAATAAAATCCCTTCAATTTCTAACTCTTGATTCAGTTTATTCTGTACAATTTTCACTGTATTAAGGAGTTTTCCTAATCCTTCCAGAGCAAAATACTCACATTGAACTGGAATAATAACCGAATCGGAAGCAACAAGTGAGTTTATCGTAATCAACCCTAACGAAGGAGAACAATCAATTACAATAAAATCGTAGGCTTCCCTCACTTTATCCAAGTTTGCCTTTAGCATGTATTCTCTATTTGGCAAATTTATCATTTCGATTTCAGCCCCAACCAAATCAATATTTGAGGGCAAAATATCTACAAATGGAGTTTCAGTTGACAAAATAATATCGGCTATTTCCACTTCATTGATAAAGCAGTCGTAGATGCTTGCTTTCACATTCTTTGGGTCATGACCCAAACCTGACGTTGAGTTAGCTTGTGGATCCGAATCCACAATTAGTACTTTTTTCTCCAAAACACCCAAACTCGCTGCAAGATTTATTGCAGTGGTAGTCTTTCCAACTCCTCCTTTTTGGTTCGCTATTGCAATTATTTTTGCCATATTTTAAATTAATTCTTTTTCCTCTCCTATGTTAAATACTTCAAATCTAAATTCCTCAAACCCAATTTTCGCCTCTTCCAACTCTACCTCGATGGGTTCGAATGTATTGTAATGCATCGGCACCACAGTGTCTGCATTTACCAAATAAGCCGCTTCTATTGCATCGTTTACACCCATGGTAAAAACATCCCCAATAGGCAAAAAAGCAAAATCCACAAACCCAAATTCTTCTTGAATCAGCTCCATTTCTTTGTGAAGACCTGTATCGCCAGCAAAATACACTACTTTCTCTACTTCATCTTCCTCAAACACAAAAACAAAACCAGCTGCCAATCCACCATAACTTCCGTCTGGCATGGAGCTAGAATGCAGGGCACTCACCATTTTAATGGCACATCCTTCTAATTGAAGTGCTCCTCCAATATTCATCCCTATCCTCTCTTTTACTCCTTTTTTCTCAAACCAGTTGACTACTTCAAAATTTGCAATCAAAGTTGCTTGGGTGTTTTTATAAATTAATTCTGTATCCGCTACATGGTCTTCATGGCCATGTGTGAGTAAAATATAATCTGCCTTTATGCTGGAGACATCGATATTTTTTGCCAATTCATTGGGAGTTATAAAGGGATCGATAAGAAATTTTTTCTTTCCTATTTCAAGCCCAAAACATCCATGACCGTAATATGTTGCTTTCATTTATTTGAGTTTCTTATAAAGATAATGAAATCCTTTTTTTACTCTCAATTGATTTATTAACAATGACCGAGAATTCCTCCAAATTGGGTTAATTTAGTTTAACTAGCTCATAGTCTTTGTACCCCAAAATATAGACGGCTTGATTTTCGAATCCACTGTTTTTGTCGCTTCTTTCTAGCTGATAGCTAGATTGCAAAAGAGGCACTCTAACCTGGCTATAATGAGCTGTATACTCCTTGCCAAAATTAGCTAAACCAACTCCGTGAAAAAAAGCAGCATCAAAGCCCATAAACGAGAATTTACTCGGTTCTGCACCATATTTCGCTCTGTATTTCTTTACAAACTCTATCACTTTTGGGTCCTTGTAATCAATGTAAGAAGAGGAAGTTACGTGCAAGTTGTACTTCATTTTTTGACTCGTTTCTATCTCGTCATACTCCAAAAAGTTTTCCAAGGCATATATCTCTATTTCATATCCCTTCATCCGACTTCGCGTCATGATGATATTCAATTGGGTAAAGAAACTTGACGACATTCCTTTTTCTATCAAAGGCAATACGATTACGTTCTTTTTCCCTTTTACCAATTTGGCGTCAAATCCTTTCATTGAGGAATAAGAAGTTAAACTAAATGGACTTGGTTTACTTCTGTAATTGCTGGATTTTCCAGCGGCTGCTTTTGCAAACTCATCCGAAAACAAAGTTGCCAAATACTTTTCTTTCTTGGATTTTCCTAAAACACAAATCACATTTTCCGTGTTTCTGTTTGCTGCTAAATACTTTGCTAAGTAATTGATTTGAGAAGGAAAAGAGGTCTTTAGTTCCGTTATAAAAGGATTGTTGAACAACAATTGGTTAGACTGACTAACAGGACAAACCGCTTGAATCTGGTTGGATTTACAGAAGCTCGAAACTTGCTTATATGGTTTTTCAAAGAAGGGACCAATTATCAAATCAGATGATTTTACATCGTTGGTTCTCAATTGTTTTCCTACCGTGGTTGTATCATTTCGTGTGTCAAATACCTGCAAGGTAAAGGACGTGCCTGAGAGTGATAAAGAATCGAGCGCTAATTGAACTCCTTGGTAAAAATGGGTACTCATTTCGCTGTACGGGTAATTTTTTTTTGGTTTGTTCACTTCTACAGGAATTTGCGCATTCTTATCCAGCATAAAAGGCAAGAATAAAGAAATGGAATAGGTCTCCTTCATGATCATTTCGTTCAGTTTGTCTTTCAGTGGATTAATTTTATTAACCGAATCCAAATTTCCTTTTGGCAAGATAGGATCACTCAACGATATTTTGATGTCTTTTAGGTAATTATCTGGTAATTCAATAGTCAATTTATCACCTTCCTTCAAACTCTCCACTCCCGGGTTGGATTTTTTGATGGCCTCTACAGTCGTGTTGTATTTTTTGGAAATCCCATAAAAAGTTTCGCCCTTTTCAACTTTATACTGAATGAGTTTAGAGTCTACTTTTGGTGTTTTGTCTACTTTAGGTTCCGATTTTTCTATTTCTCTTGATCCGTTTGGTACAAGAATTTTATCACCTATGGCAATACTTTCTGTCAAACCTGGATTGAGTTTTTTTAATTGCTCAAGAGTTGTCCCATATTTTTTGGTAATTCCGTACAAAGTTTCACCTTTTGCTACTAAATGAACCTTGGAATCCGTAGTGGTAGTTTTTTTGGGTTCCTTGACTGAGGAAGAGGATTGCTTTAATTTCAGGGTAGCTCCTACTTGCAGATCTTTGGCTTTTTCTGGGTTCAAGTTGGTTAATTCCTCTATCGTTAGTCCGTAAATTAGAGAAATCCCATACAAAGTTTCGCCCTTCTGAACCACGTGTATGGTTTTTTGTGCCAACGGAACTGAAACATGGACTACCTGACCTTCTTTCAAGAAGAGGAGCAAACCAGTGTTGGCATCTCTCAACTCTTTTTTTGTGACGTTGTATTTTTGCGTAAGCCCAAACAACGTTTCTCCTTGCTTTACAGTGTGGATAATAAATTCCTCTCCGTCAATCATCTTTCTCTTTTCCTGAGAAAAGAATGTCATTGTCAGACTGACAAAAATAATGGCTATAAAATATTTCATAATAGATAGACAGTTTATATGATTATTCCCACTCTATAGTAGCTGGTGGCTTAGAACTAATATCGTAAGTAACTCGGTTTATTCCTTTTACTTTATTTATAATATCATTGGATACTTTAGCTAGAAAATCGTATGGCAAATGACACCAATCTGCGGTCATTCCATCTGTGGAGCTAACTGCTCTTAATGCCACCGCGTTTTCGTAGGTTCGTTCATCTCCCATAACTCCTACAGACTGAACAGGCAATAAAATTACTCCTGCCTGCCACACATCATCATACAATCCATTGTTTTTTAATCCTTGGATAAAGATGTGGTCTACCTCTTGTAAAATTCTTACTTTCTCAGCAGTAATGTCTCCCAATATTCTTATCGCAAGCCCTGGACCAGGGAAAGGATGACGTCCCAAGAGACTATCATTCAGTCCTAATGATTTCCCTACTCTTCGTACCTCGTCTTTAAACAATGCTCTAAGCGGCTCTACAACTTTCAGCTTCATGTAATCTGGCAATCCACCCACATTGTGATGAGATTTAATAGTTTGAGAAGGTCCTCCTGTAGAAATAGACTCAATCACATCTGGATAAATTGTTCCTTGAGCTAACCAACTTGCACCCTCCACTTTTTTTGATTCTTCGTCAAATACATCTACAAACACTTTGCCAATTGCTTTTCTTTTTTCTTCAGGATCTGTCAAACCAGCCAAAGCTGAATAAAACAATTCGGAAGCGTTCACACCTTTTACATTTAATCCTAAATGTTCATAGTTTTTCAATACTTCGGCAAACTCATTTTTGCGCAAGAGTCCGTTATCCACAAAAATGCAATGCAAATTCTTTCCTATAGCTTTGTGCAAGAGCATGGCTGCAACTGTGGAGTCAACTCCTCCAGACAGCCCAAGTATTACTTTTTCATTACCAATTTTCTCCTGTAGCTCTTGTACTGATGATTCCACAAAAGCATTTGGCGTCCAGTTTTGCTCAGAACCGCAAATCCTCACGACAAAATTCTCCAACAAGAGAGCGCCTTCCGTTGAATGATACACTTCAGGATGAAATTGAATTCCGTATGTTTTTTCGTTTGCCACTTTGTATCCTGCCACAGCAACATCTCCCGTACTCGTTATGATTTCGAAATTATCGGGAAGTTGTTTAATCGTATCACCATGAGACATCCATACTTGAGAACCTATTGTCATTCCCTTCACCAATTCATTTTCTTGGTTAATAAAATTCAAATTAGCTCTTCCGTATTCTCTAGTTTCTGAGGGAGTGACAAGCCCTCCATTACTATGCGCCAAAAATTGAGCTCCATAACAAACGCCTAACAAGGGAAGTTTTCCTTTAATTTGTGATAAGTCTGGATTTGGGGCATCCTCACTTCTTACCGAATAGGGACTTCCCGATAGAATTACACCTATCACATTTTCCTCAATTTTAGGAATATTTGTGTAGGGGTGAATTTCGCAATAAACGTTTAATTCTCTTAATCTTCTTGCAATCAACTGTGTGTATTGCGAGCCAAAATCCAGTATCAGTATCATTTCTTCCATTCTACAAAGATAAGTCTTGTCCTGAAATCTAGAATTTTCACAAACGAGAGTTGTTAACTATTTAGTGGGGATAAAGTAGAACTTTTTCACATTTCTACTTTTTTTCTATCGAAGCATTTTTTGATATTTCTGAATATTGCTAGGATCTAGTCTTCGTACAATATTAAAAGCCGTTTGTTTATTAAGATTAGATGCTTCTGAATAGACATTTAACAGCTCATTTACTTTGGCTACAAAAAACAACCTCATATTTACAGAACCCGGCTTGTTTACATGAACTTGCTCCAGATAGGAAAGTGCCTGAGTCATGTTGTCCACTCCCTTCTTAGCATCATCATGAGCCAAATCAAGTCCTAATCGATGATACTCATACGAGCACTTCCTCATTCCTTTGAATTGGGCATTTAGGATATTTTCTATGATCCAATATCTATTATTCACACTTTCACTCGATGACCAACCTAATTGACCTGAGGATTGAGCCAAGTTTGCAATCTCTTGAGCTTTGAGCAAGTATTTGGTTCCTCCTTCGAGGGCATAGGTGTCGTAATCCATTCCTATTACATAATAAGCATAAAAAGCCAACACAGAAGAAAGATTATTGGTATAAACACCCTGCGTAAATAGGATAGGCGCGTTCAGCTGAAAATTGAAATTAAATGCTCCGTCCAAGGTGTTTATTACAGTTGAAGTATAATTCGTATTAAACACAGGCCTTCTTGAAGTAACCTGAATTTTAGCCGTAAATGCGTCTCCGCTCCTTTCGCTAATTGTAATCAACAAACTCGTTTCTATTTTCTCATGTTCTTTGAATACTTCGCTAGTCCATTTTGTGTTGTTCATGAAATTCATCACCGTTTTCTTGAGCTGCTCAAGCACTTGTGTGTTTTCAGGATCGTTTTTTAATTGTGGAGCCAATATCTCTACCTCACATCTTAATTCTTGAGAATTTCCCAAAACACCCAACAACAAACATAAGCTAGCAATTAATATCTTTTTCATAAATGGTTTAGTAATGTTGAATTATGTAGTTCAGAATATCTACTGAAACATCTTCTTTCGATTTCAACTCAAAATCAATTGATTTATTGTTCTTTGACAAGATACTTACCTTATTGCTTTCACCTGCAAAACCAGCCCCTTCGTCATTTAAGCTATTCAATACAATAAAATCAAGATTTTTTCTTTCCAATTTTCCCTGGGCGTTTTCTCTTTCGTTGTTTGTTTCTAGGGCAAAACCAACTAAAATTTGATTCCGTTTGTTTTGTCCGAGATGAGCCAGAATATCCTGAGTTCTTTTGAGCTCAATGGATAACTCACCGTCCTTCTTTTTCATTTTGCTTTGCGAAAAGCTCGCAGGTGTATAATCTGCAACAGCAGCAGCCATTATCACAATATGTTGATGTTCAAATTGAGCTGATACGGCCTCAAACATTTCTTGAGCAGAAATTACATTAATTCTTTGGATAGAAGGATTGGGAGTAGTAAGTGACACGGGACCCGAAATCAAGGTCACCTCTGCTCCTAACTCACTCGCTTTTTTGGCTAAATAAAACCCCATTTTCCCTGTAGATCTATTTCCGAGGTATCGAACAGGGTCGAGCGCCTCGTGGGTAGGCCCAGCAGTTATCAGAATTTTTTTTCCAAACAAGGGCTGCTTGGCTCTTAAATCTTGGGTAATAAATTCAATGATTTCCACCGGTTCGGCTAATCTTCCCTCGCCCTCAAGACCCGAAGCTAGTTCACCACTTTCTGGATAGATAATGATGTTTCCAAAGCTTAGCAGTTTTTCGATATTCTCTTTCGTGGAAGGATGTTTGTACATATCCAAATCCATTGCTGGAGCAATATACACAGGGCATTTTGCAGACAAATAGACGGCCATCAAAAAGTTGTCGGATTCGCCACTTGCCATTTTGGAAAGTGAGTTAGCCGTAGCAGGAGCTACCAGAAGTAAATCAGCCCAAAGTCCTAGCTCCACGTGGTTGTTCCATGTGCCAGATTCTTTGCTGGAAGTAAACTCCGAGTATACAGGATTTTTTGATAAAGTAGAAAGTGTTAGGGGTGTAATAAAATCGTGTGAAGAGACTGTCATCACCACTTTCACTTCTGCTCCAGATTTGATCAATTGACGAACGATAAGAGCAGATTTATATGCGGCAATACTTCCCGTAACTGCCACTACTACTTTCTTACCTTTCAACATGGTTTGGATGGAATTTCTTAGGCTTCTTCCTCTTTCTTTTCTATTTTTTGAACTTTTTCATTCAAAAACTCTTCAAGAGCAATAGCCACCGGCTTTGGCAATTTTTCATAGAACTTAGAGATTTCTATTTGTTCTCTGTTTTCAAAAATTTCCTCAAGGTTATCACTTGGCAAAGCAAAAGCTTCTAATTTTTGAGACAATTCGTCTTTCAATTCAACAGTAATCTGATCTGCTCTTTTGCTAATAATATTTAGCGCCTCATAGATATTACCAGAAATTGCCTCCATAGAAGATGTGTTTCTTGTAACTGTATCTTTCTCTGCTGTTGTTTGTTTGTAGTTCATGTGTGTTACTTTTGACTATTTTTTCGATTCCGCTAGCGCTCTTGTGTAGAACCCTTCTAGCTCTTTCAACTTCTTGCTCTTTGGGAAATTATCTACAAATTTAGTATAAGATTTTATAGTTTCCTCAAATCTCTCCACTTTTTTTTCCTTCACGCTATTTGAAGCCAACTTGTAATTTGATTTTACTATCAGGTACAAAACCTCTTCTCTTAGCTCCGTATCAGGATAATCCGAAAGCATATTTGTAAAAGAAACTGCGGCAGCCTCGTAGTCTTCCATGTGGTAATACAATTTAGAACTTTCAAATGCTTTTAATTCCAATTTACCTCTCAGGTTATCAATAATATAGTTACAAGTATCTTTTAATTCTGTCTTAGGATATCGATTCATGAAGCTTTGAAGTTCATTAATCGCTGTAAGGGTATTCGATTGATCCAGTGAGGCTTTGGGTGAAGCGGCTACCTTACACATTGCCCCCATAAAAGCTGCTTCTTCGGCATGTTCACTTTGGGGATAAGTGGATAGGAAATTTCTAAAATAATATCCCGCCAAGGCATATTCTTGCAAATTATAATGACTGTAACATAAGTAATAATATGCTTTTTCTCCTTTTTCGCTCAGCTTTGAATAAATCGAAATTACTTCTTCAAACAACGGAATCGTTTTTAAAAACTTTTCCTTCAAGTATAACTTCTCAGCCATTTCATATTTCTTGTCATAATCATCCCCCTTGAGTACTTTCTCGTATTGAGAACAAGAAAAAAGAATAAGGAACGCAAAAAAATAAAGGAATACTTGTTGTGTGAATTTCATAAAATCATGGAGTTATCCGTGTGAATGCAAATATAGCATCTATTTGGGTTTTACGAATTGGTTTTAACTTTTTTTAACCTCGTAGATCAACCCTACCAAAATTGAAATGGAGTTTTATTTCTCTTTTAAACTTCTGTTGTGAAAATACCTCAAAATGAAACCAAAAATCAATCCGGATAAGATCCAGAGAGGAATTTGAACCGGAAGTTTCTCAAAGGTGATCTCAGTTTTCATTAATAATGGATCACCTATCACGTCAAAAAACAACATGAACATTCCGAAAAACAATCCTAGAAATATGGCGGCTTTCTTTGTCAATTTCTTTTTTTCACTCATTTGTTCGTTTCAATTTCTTTCAGGATATACCATTATTTGTTTCACCATTATACCATTATTTGTTACACGAATATTGTATTTTTGATTTTAATTAAAATTATGGCGCTGATACTGAACATTGAGACTGCAACAAAGGTTTGCTCTATCGCCTTGGGGAAAGATGGAAAAACATTAGATTTTATCGATATCTTGGAAGATGACTATTCCCATTCCGAAAAGCTAAACTTATCTATTGTCGAACTTTTGGCTACAAACAACCTCACTTTCGATAACCTAGACGCGGTAGCTGTAAGTTCGGGACCTGGTTCTTACACAGGGCTAAGAATTGGTTCTTCCTCGGCAAAAGGATTTTGCTACGGAAAAAACATACCGCTTATTGGAGTAAACACGTTGGAATCGATGTGCCACCTTACTTCTTTGGAATATGGAGTAAAAATCCCCGTGATAGACGCACGAAGAATGGAAGTATTTGGAGCTGTTTTTTCGATTACGAACCACAGAATAAAAGATGATTTTAACGAAGTAGTGACAGAATATTCTTTTTCTGATATCGAAGGAGAAAAATATCTTTTTGGCAATGGCGCAGCTAAACTGAAAGAAGTCTTAGCACACAATTCCACTATTCATTTTATAGACGATATTTATTGTTCTGCCAAAGGAATGGTAAAAATTGCCGAAGAAAAGTACAACAATAAAGAGTTTGAAGACGTGGCTTATTTTGAACCAAATTACGGAAAGGAGTTTTACACCGTTCCGTCTAAAAAAACAAAAAAGTAAAACGTCCATTTCCTTATAAATACAAGAAAACATAATGATTGATTTTGTAAAACACACTCTCCCGAATGGACTTCGTGTCCTTATTCATCCAGATAATTCTACTCCTATTGTCACCATTAATACCGTGTACGATGTGGGCGCAAAAGATGAAGACGAAAACCGCACTGGGTTTGCCCATTTGTTCGAACACCTTATGTTTGGTGGTTCTGTAAACATCCCAGAATTTGATGGACCGTTACAAAATGTAGGTGGACAGAACAATGCATTTACGAGCAACGACATTACGAATTACTACATTACACTTCCCAAACAAAATATTGAAACGGGACTTTGGTTGGAATCGGACAGAATGTTAAGTTTAGCCTTCACACCCGAAAGTTTGGAAGTGCAAAGAAGTGTGGTTATTGAAGAATTTAAACAGCGGTATTTGAATCAACCTTACGGTGATGTGTGGCTATTGTTAAGACCCCTTGCCTACACCACTCACCCATACAAATGGGCAACTATTGGAAAAGAACTGAGCCACATTGAAAAGGCAACAATGGAAGAAGTGAAAGCCTTTTTCTATAAACACTACACACCGCAAAATGCCATTCTCTCAATTGCGGGAGATGTAACACCTAACGAGGTAATTGAACTGGTGGAAAAATGGTATGGTTCCATCCCGGGAGGAGAAAAATACGAACGAAATTTGCCGCAAGAACCTAAACAAACCGAGGCGAGATTCCTTGAAGTAACAAGAAATGTTCCGCAAAACGCCCTGTACAAAGCTTGGCATATTTGTGATAGACTTCATCCAGATTATTATGCATTCGACCTACTTTCTGATATCTTGAGCAGAGGGAATTCTTCGAGGTTGTACCAAGAATTGGTGAAAGAAAAAGAACTCTTTACCGAAATAGGTGCCTACCAAATGGGAAGTATGGAAAATGGGTTGTTTGTCGTTTCGGGAAAAGTAAAAGAAGGTATTGAAATGGATCAAGCCAATCAGGCTATTGAAGAGTGTTTGGCCTCTTTGTCAGAAGAGCTAGTTGAATCCCAAGAGCTGACCAAAGTGAAAAACAAAGTAGAATCGACTGACACGTTTGGCCACATCAATGGACTAAACAAAGCCATGAGAATTGGTTATTTTGAATTGCTAGGAAACGCACATTGGGCCAATGATGAAATGACGAAGTACGAACAGGTAAGGGCCCAAGACATTAAAAGAATTACCAAAGAATCTCTCCGCCCAAGCAACTGCTCTACTTTGTATTATGTAGCCGAGAAAAAGAAGTAACATGGAAGAATTAGATAGAAAAACAGCGCCAAAATTTCAAGAAATTACAGACATTGGATTTCAGTTACCCGAAAAAAAAACCTTGTCGAACGGAATCCCAGTATTTCAGTACAACTTAGGTTCTCAAGAATTGGTGAAAGTAGAATTTGTGTTTGAGGCGGGTACAAAATACCAACTAAAACCACTGTTAGCAAGTTTTGCCAATGCCATGCTAAAAGAAGGTACAGAAAAGAAAAACTCGCTGGAAATTGCCAAGGCTATCGACTATTACGGGGCGTTCCTGGAAACTGAGGTAAATTCAGATTTTGGAACTGTAAGCCTGTACACCTTGAACAAACACTTGGGAAAAGTTTTGCCAATTCTAAAAGAAATATTGACGGAGTCCATTTTTCCGAAAAGAGAATTTGAACAAAAACTTAGCATCAAAAAGCAAAAGTTTATCATAAATCAAGAAAAAGTAGAAACCTTGGCCTCTGTAGATTTTTCGAAATTGATTTACAAAGGAACTAAATACTCTCAACACACCGAACTCTCCTCTTTTGATAAAATATCGGTGAAGGATTGTGATGAATTTTACCAAAAATTCTACAATTTGAATAATGCCACGATTTTTGTAGCAGGAAAAATTGATGCAAGTTTAATTGTCTTCTTAGAAGATTTGTTTGGAAAAGAAAAACTTGAAAAGAAACACAGAGAGTTTACTATTGGTGAAAGCACCTATATTGCTTCTACCCATTCCATTATTAAACCGGATGCCATCCAAACTTCGTTTCGCATCGGTAAACCTACTCTTTCTATAGGTCATCCAGATTTTTCGAAACTAAAAGTAATGAATACACTTTTTGGTGGCTATTTTGGCTCGAGACTCATGACCAACATTAGAGAAGAAAAAGGATACACCTACGGAATAGGTTCTGCACTAATGAGTAAAATTGATGGAACTAGCCTAATTATCTACACAGAAGTTGGAAAAGAATTTACTCAACCCGCTTTGGATGAAATAAGAAAAGAAATCACAAAGTTACAGACCGAACTTATATCTCAGGAAGAACTTACCAAAGTAAAGAACTATATGTTCGGTTCCTTGTTACAAAATACTGACGGTGCTTTTGACATGCTAGAGCGCTTCAAGTCCCTTTATTATCATAACCTACCGAAAAATTATTACGCACAATATATGAAGGATATTCACGCTACTAGTCCGGAGGATATTCTTACATTAGCTCAAACCCATTTAACCGAGATGACTATTGTTGCCGCTGGAAGTGTAAAAGTGAAGTAATTATGCGAAACTACTTGTTTTTTCTTTGTTTGTTGATTTTCTGTAAGGTTGGTTCTTCTCAGCAAGGAGTTACCACCTTTGGACTTCAATACAAACCTTTGGTTCCTATTACCGTTTTAAACGTAGAAGATTTGGTGTTGAATGAAGAAGGCTATACCGTTTCTATTTCTTCTTTGTTGGGGCACAATGTTGGTGCAGTGGTGAGGTGGGGAATCACCAATAAACTCGCAATCGAAACAGGACTCAACTACTCCAGAAGAAATTACCTTTTAGATGCCGTGCTGGACGATACTCTCCGAGGATCAACCGAATTTGGCATTGTTACCTACGAAATTCCCATTCAAGGGCTTTTCTACGTCAGACTGAGTAAGACTTGGTACATGAATGTTGCTACTGGATTTTCATTCAACTTTAGAGCAAGTGATGTTGGAAAATTCACCGACAATCGGCAATTCTCTCATACAGCCTTTGTTCGAGGACTAAATTTAGCCTATATCGCCAATCTGGGAGTCGAATATCGTTCAAACAAAAGAGGGACTTTTTATTTAGGTGCCTCCCTTTCTACTCCCTTTAGAAATTTGGCAACAGTCCGAATCTTCAGCGAAAGCATAAGTAACCCAAGAAAGATTGAAGGAAGTTTGGAAGGCAATTACCTATCGCTCGACCTGCGCTATTTCTTCAACGAAAACAAAAAGAATAAATCCAACAAGAAATGAAACTCCTCTTTGCCACCAATAATCCAAACAAATTGAAAGAAGTTCAAGCAAAATTGCCTAAGTACGAAATAGTTTCTTTACAAGAACTAGGAATTACGGAGGAGATTCCTGAAACTGGATCTACTCTTGAGGAGAATGCACTGATAAAAGCAAGGTATTTGTACCAAAAATTCCAGTTGGATTGTTTTGCTGATGACACAGGATTAGAAATAGAGTCATTGAATAACGAGCCAGGAGTGTACACTGCGAGGTATGCCGGAGATGAAAAATCTGCTGAGGCAAACATGGAGAAGGTATTGACAAAACTAAAGGGAAAGACAAATAGAAAAGCAAGATTTAGAACTGCTATTGCGCTTATTCAGGGCGGAAATGAAAAAATTGTTGAAGGCATTGTGTATGGGAAAATTATTGAAGAAAAAAGAGGAAACGGTGGATTTGGGTATGACCCAATTTTTGTGGCAGACGGATATGACGAAACGTTTGCTCAGTTGAGTCTCAACATTAAAAACAAAATAGGTCATAGAGGATTAGCTGTAAATGAGCTGGTGGAGATTTTGGAGGGAAAGAGAAAGAAAATGACATGAAAAGACTTATCGTACTTTCTAAACTTCTGATAATTTTGACAATCTCATGTAGTGAAAAAGCAATTGAACTAAATTCATCAAATATTGACAATGAAATTTATTATCATCGGACCTATTTTTGTTTTGACTTTGTAAAAAAATGTAACCTTGAAATCCTTAATATAAAGAACCTAGATACTTTAATTTATGTCAATACAAATCAAAACCATGGTAAATATGAGGAAATACATTGTAAGCTAACAAAAATAAATGACAGTATTTTTTATGCAAAACCATATAAGCACTTGATTCAAAAAGGAAATCATGAAAAACCTCTTACCAATATAAAGGATACTATTTTATTTTATTGCGATAGTTCCTTAATTGGGAATCGAATAGAAATTGAATATACAAATGGTGAAAAGATACAACATTCAATTAACTCAACGGTAAATAAATTTTGGATCAATGAATAGAATTTTTCAAAAAAGAGGGACTTTTTATATCTTACTTTTAATCATAAAAACCCGATAGTGGATGAACTGGTTCAATTAACATCTCTTTCAAACGAAAAAAAGTACAGCATTATATTTAAAGAAGTTAATAATTCAAATGATTTTTATATTGTTTTAAATAATGATAAAGTTTTCACTCTAAACTTTGCTACTCAAGATCATCAAAATTTAGGTGTGAAATTTAATCTTGCAAGAATGAATAAAGATTTCAAATTTAGAAACGGCAGAAAATTGTATAAATAAAAAAGCATACTCTTACTTATGTTTCTTTATGGTTTAAGCCAAAAGAAACAGAGAATTCAGCAAAGTCATACTAAAAACCGAATCCTAGACTCCAAATCATGTTTGGTAAGACATGGCGAAAAGGAGTAGAAGTAAAAAAAGAATTTCATAAATTTGACTAATGAACCAATTCACCAAAATAACTGCGACTCACATTACTCATTTTCAAGAATTTCTTGGAGATGAAAATGTGTTTTTCGACTCAGAACAACTCGATGAATTTGGTCATGATGAAACAGAGGATTTGGTTTTCCCTCCAGAAGTAGCACTTACACCGAGAAGTACCGAACAAGTTTCTCACATAATGAAGTTTTGTAACCAAGAGCACCTTCCGGTTACTCCCATTGGGTCGCAAACAGGATTAAGTGGCGGAGCACTTTCGATACATGGTGGAGTTGGTTTGAGTATGAAGAAAATGAATGCCATTGTGGAGTTGGACGAGAAAAACTTACAAATAACCGTAGAGCCCGGATTAATAACGGAAGAACTTCAAAATGCCGCCATTGCAAAAGGGTTGTTTTACGCACCAGACCCTTCGAGCAAAGGAAGCTGCAGTATTGGAGGAAATCTAGCGGAAAACGCGGGAGGACCAAGAGCGGTAAAATATGGAGTTACCAAAGATTGGGTTCTAAACCTAGAAGTGGTTTTACCGAATGGAGATATTATTTGGACTGGGTCCAATACTTTAAAAAACTCCACGGGTTATAATCTTACCCAACTCATGGTGGGAAGTGAAGGAACATTAGGAATCATTACCAAGGCCGTTCTCAAACTCATTCCTTTCGTGCCAAATAATGTCTCCATGTTAGCACCATTCACCAGTGCAACAAAAGCGTGCGAAGCTGTTTCTGCTATTTTTAGGGCGGGAATCACTCCCTCTGCTCTTGAGTTTATGGAAAGAGATGCGCTAGACTGGATTATGAAATTTGACAATTCTTCGAGCATCCACATTGAGGATTCTACTCAGGCTCACCTCCTTATCGAACTAGATGGAACGAACATGGATCTTATCTATCAGGACTGCGAAAAAGTAGCCGAGGTACTAGAGAAATTTGACTGCGGTGAGATTTTGCTTGCCGACAACGAAGCACAAAAAGCTGAGATTTGGCGGTTGAGAAGAAGAATTGGAGAGGCAGTGAAATCCAATTCTGTTTACAAAGAAGAAGACACAGTAGTGCCGCGATATGAACTCCCCACATTGCTTGAGGGAGTAAAAAAAATTGGCAAGGTCTATGGATTCCAATCAGTATGCTACGGGCATGCTGGTGATGGAAACCTCCACATTAATATCATCAAAGGAAACCTGACAGAACATCAATGGAACCAAGAATTACCCAAGGCAATAAGAGAAATATTTGAACTCACCGTATCTCTGGGAGGAACACTCTCGGGAGAACACGGAATAGGATATGTCCAAAAAAACTACATGGACATTGCGTTTAATAAAACGGAATTGCACTTATTAAAAAGCATAAAAAACGTATTTGACCCCAACGGAATCTTGAATCCAGGGAAACTTTTTGTTACTGCCTAACAAAAAAACTCCCAACCTAAATTGGGAGTTAATTTCAATAGTATTTTTTTGAGAGACTAGATCATTTAGTAAGCAGATTCTTGACTAAATTCATTCGTAAGCAAGTAGTAAAACATTGCTCGGTATTTGTTTTTGTTCGAAGATCCAAAGATCCCGATCACTTTTTTAATACCCTTATCCAATTCTGCGCTGTCTTTCATTCCTAATTTTTTGATTAAGAAGTTGTTTTTTAACGTTTCCAATTCTGAAGAATCAGAGGTGGCCACTATTGCAGCATCTTTATTGTAGATAGAGGGTCCACATCCTTTAGCTACTTTTGTCAGTAACTCTTCATCAAAACTTACGTTCAATTTCTTGAATTCCGCCTTGTACGTGGCCATACACTCATCAAATTTACTCATGGTTATTTAGTTTAGATAGTTTAATAATTATTGATACTTCTAAAGTACTACATTTTTTTTCAATTAACGGTAATTTAACTATTTATAAAGTTTGTTGAATTGGTCAAATTATTATCGCTAAATTTGCCTTGAAAGTAAGATTTTCTATCGCTGCGAATATTGTTCGGAGAGGAAAGTCCGGGCATCACAGAGCAACATACTTCCTAACGGGAAGGGTTTTGATTCTTGCAATTGAGATACAGCGAGTGCCGCAGAAAATAACCGCCTTGTGCTTGTCATGGGGTAAGGGTGAAAACGTGAGGTAAGAGCTCACGAGATTTATTGGCAACAATAAATTTGGGTAAACCTTATGTGATGAAAAACCAAATAAACCAGAGCTTGAGGGCTGCTCGCTCAATTCTGGAGGGTAGGTTGTTAGAGGCCGTGAGTGATTGCGGTCCTGGATAAATGATAGACGTTCGTTTCTTAGGAGGCGATAAACAGAACCCGGCTTACAAATCTTACTTTCTTTTTTTTCTTCCCTCCTACTGCTTGAGTAAGTGTATTCCTACACTACAATCCAAACATTTTTTTGGAACACAATACTGCGAGTAGCATTGAATGATTCCCTGAGAATCAGCCGCATTGTGAATCCGTACTTTTTCCTGAAAAATTCGGATAATTTTATTCCGCTCTGGAGGAACATTAACTAGGAGTTCTATCCCTCGGTCAATAAATTCTTTGTTGTCTTGGTACTCTCCATACGTGTACAAAAACGGAGCGATGGTATTAATAATAATAGAATCTATCAATGATTTTCCAATGGATTTCTTCTTCTGGGAACTGGCTGTCTCAAAAGTGTAATGATTCAACCAAAACCCTTGATCAATCGAAATTGTCAATTGTTTTTGGATGTCTTGATAGGAAGGCTGAGAAACCACAAAAAAATGAAACAACCCAGAAGTGTGAGAGAGCAAACGAGACAGCTGAGCGATTCTTACCGTAGGAAAATTGGAAGGTCTCAATTTCGAAAACTTCCAAAACACTTTCTGTATTGGAATCAGGTTGTGTTTGGATTGTTGGTACTTATATTCCTTTTTTAGACTCGTATAGTAAGAGTTTGAGGGAATTTCTTTCGCCAAAAATCCAGCCTGACCAAACAAAATACTTTCTATTGCTTGTTGGTTCCCTCCTAGTTTTGATAGGATACTAAGGTGGGTATTTTTAGCCATCTGAAGCATCGGCTCACTGTTTATTTTCATTCCCATAGCTTTGGCCAAGTAGCGAAAAAACACCTGCTCCCAATCAAAGTGTGTAGCCGCCAAATCTTCCTTTATCTTGGCTGCTTTTGCTGCCAACCGCTCCGTAACCATTTGCTCCATCATTGAGGAGACAATGACGGTTGGAACCTCCTGAATAGAATGTTCGCAAGGAACAGATGAAAAAATAAATTGTTGATAATTCTCAAAATGACAAAGGTCTATCAAAGAACGTAACTCCAAAATAGGAATAACACTCCCTTTTGTGGTGCGTATCACTTGGTCGTGTTCGTACACTACATGCAACACCACCGTATCATAGGCTTCATCCAGCTGGTGATTGTGCTTCAGCCAATCGCTCGAACGAATATGAATTTCAATATTTCCTGCCCAAAGTGTTTTACCAATTTTGACTTTTCCCTGCGAAAAATCGGGCCCAGAATCATGATTGTGAAAACCAAAATTGAGTATCTCTACCTCTACCTCTTCCGTAGTTTTGAGCCCAACTTGATTGAATAATTTATACTTCCAAATGTAATGCAGATAGTCTTCGGTCATGGTTAAATTTAAGAATTTACCCATCAAACAATACAAATAACCACATATTTATATATCCGTTTAGGATAAAAGTTTGTGGATGTTCCAGTACAATATGTCTTATATCCTCAATTGGCACACTCGCCTCTCTGTTCTCGGTAGCAATTAATAATTGATTGTTTTCTGTTTTTAAAATAGCTTTATTAGCAAAAAGTAAAGTTCGTTTTAGCATGAATTCAGTGTTTATTTATAAACACTAACTCATTTTCTATCAGAATGTTTCAAAAATGACCTGATCAGCTCTTCTTTACATACTGAGTCAAAATGACAATTCGTTGTCCGTTTACCTTTCCCTCGAGGTGATTTGGATTGTCATTTACTAGGTTTATATTACGCACTGAAGTTCCTCGCTTTGCGGTAAAACCTGCTCCTTTTACGTCCAAATCTTTAATCAACACCACTGTATCTCCTTGATTTAGAACAGCGCCATTGCTATCTCTGTGCTTCTCATTCATTCCCTCTACTCCTTCTCCACTAGCTTTTGCCCATTTCAATACCTCTTCTTCCAGGTACATCATGTCTAGTAAATTTTGCGTCCAGCTATTGTTTAGCCTCGTTAACATTCGCCAAGAAACTACTTTTACAGCATCTATTTCGCTCCACATACTATCGTTGAGTAATCTCCAGTGGTTTTCTTCTGTTAAATCGGGCGATTCAATTTGACTGTGACATATTTCACAAGTATAAATCGCCTTGTTGGCCGATCGTATCTCAATCGGTGGAATATCATAAACTTGAAGTCCTGCTGTGCTACCGCACAATTCACATTTCCCTTCGCTTCTTCTTTGTAGTTCTTGTTCTAGACTCATGGGAGGCTTTCTTATTGTGTGGCTAAAGGTAAGAAAAAGATGATACTTGTAAAGTGTAGGTTGAAGATTACCGGTTATTCCAGTATTAACTCAACGTAAAGAAAGTTTACAACATGAAATAAACTAATCAATTGATGTAATAATTCCATGAATTATACAAATCACAAATGAATAAAAAACGAACCTACTAATTATTTCTATACTTCCAAACCACCAGCATCGCTCCCAGTATCAGGAATCCAAACATAAAGAGCTGGTTGTAGTCGTAGAGATTTTCTTCAGGTGATGCTGTATCAGTTTTAGCAAGATTCTCCTCTACGGAGTCTACCACAACCACAGTGTGGGACAGAGAGTCTACGGGAGCACTTGCCTCGGCTAGCTGCAATTGAATTAGACACAAAAAAATCAATATTCCTCCTATTTTTCTCATGTTAGTTGGTTTTAATACGATCTACTAGTTCCTTGGCAGAATGCGCTACAATGAGCTCTTCCAAGGCACTTTGGTCCATGTAATCGTACTCAACAAAGGTAGTCATCAATTCTACCAACTTATCGTAAAATCCTTGAATATTATAAACGGCACAGGGTTTTTGGATGTGATTTACTTTGTTGAGGGTAAATACTTCTACAATTTCATCCAACGTACCTACACCTCCCGGAAGTGCGATAAATGAATCAGATAATTCCACCATTTTCTGCTTACGAATGAACATGTCTTCCGTTTCTATCATGCGAGTTACTCCTTGATGCGTAATTTCTTCGGACAATAAAATAACTGGGCGCACTCCAATTACTTCTCTGCCATGAGCCAAGAACTCATTAGCAATGAGTCCCATCAATCCGCTGCTTCCGCCTCCATACACCAAATCGTACTCTTGGGCTGCCAATTCGGCTACTAATTCTTTAGTTTTCGCTATTACTTCGGGTGAGTTTCCTGTTCTCGCTCCACAAAATATGCATACTTTTTTACTCATTATTTTAATTTATGATACTCAGCTCTTTGTTTATTGACAAGAAAGCCTTCGACTTTATTTTTCAGATATTTCAACCAACAACGGACAGTGGTCGCTATGAACAGCTTCTGATAAGATAACAGCACGCTTGAGTCTTTTTTCCAATGTGTTGCTTACCATGTGGTAATCAATTCTCCATCCCAAATTTTTTCCTCGAGCACCAAAACGATACGTCCACCAAGTGTATTGATGAGGTTCGTCATTGAAATATCGAAACGAATCAATAAATCCTGAATCGATAAAATTTGTGACCCATTCTCTTTCTTCTGGTAAAAAACCCGATGAATTTTTATTACTCACAGGATTATGAATATCAATTGGTTTGTGGCAGATATTGTAATCGCCAGAGATAATTAAATTGGGGATTTCTTTTTTCAATTCATTGATATACTCCTGAAAATCGGCCAAAAAATCCATTTTGTACCCTTGTCTTTCCGGATTGCTTCCCGAGGGAAAATAAGCGCTTATTACCGAGAATGTATCAAAATCTGCGCGAATCACTCGGCCCTCAGTATCGTATTTTGGGTTTCCCATACCGTATTCTACATGGTTGGGTTCTGTTTTTGTCAAAATTGCCACTCCACTATATCCTTTTTTCTCGGCAGAAAAAGAGTAGATTTTGTACCCGATATTGCTAAATAAATCTGAATCTATTTGCTCTGGTTGAGCTTTTGTTTCTTGCAAACAAACGATATCTGGATCAACAGATTGAATCCAGGTGTCCCAGTCTTTTTTTAAGGCTGCTCGTATTCCGTTTACGTTGTAAGAGAGTATTGTTGCCATGCTTTTGCTTTTGTTTTTCCTATTCGGGCTTTTTTTCTTTAATTTCTCACATAAGGGTGAAGACCTCTTAGTCCCATGTCTTCGACAGTCTCACCTGCAGTTGGTTCAAATTTTCCATCTGCATTCACCTCTTTCCACTCAAAGGAATTATTGATAGAAAACGCCAAGACTAAGTTGATAGAGTTGGTTTCGTTTCCAGTAATCACCAAAGGAGAAGCTAACTTTCCGGTAACCACACAAGACCCTGCCGGTACTGGACTTGTTGTGCTTATTGGGTTTACAACAGTAACCTGAGAACTGTCGCCTTGGGTAACCGTTCCATAAGAAGTTCCACCCACCGAAATACTCGATTCTAACGCCCAATATCCTTGTAGTTTATTACCATTTACTTGGATGGTAGAATCTTTGATCGTAAGGGAAGAAATATAATTATTGTACCCTACAAAAGAGGCAATTGTTCCGGTAAAGGGTGCATTTACAAACAACGGAGGATTGTTGTACACCATATCTATTTCATAGTTTTGGTAAGATAACGAAACTCTTAACCACTTGTAAGTTCCTGGAGCGAGCTTGCTCAAATTCATGGTAACAAATCTCGAATTGTTGGGCTTTACAATTGCTTTATCAAACTCGATGGCTCTCGCTCCTCCAACAGAAGTTTCTTCACCGGTATACACAATTGAACCTGTGGTAAGTGGAGTTAAAGAATCTTGGGCAAATTCGATGTAATGCAGACTTGCCGCATTAATCCGAGGATTTTGTGCCGCATTTCCTGGAGCCACAGAAACAGGTTCTCCAAAATTTCCTAGTCTTGGAAGTGACGAGTCAAATTCAAGATCAATCTGTAACTGTGCGGGAGCCATTACCGGCTCTTCGTTTTCTTCTTTTTCTTTGTTGCATTGAATACATGCAAACAACGCCAAAAGGATAATGGCATATTTCATAGTCTATTGTGTTTATTGATGATTAAAACCATTCATTTCCAAAACCTCTAAAAGGCCAAGGAATGGAGGCGATAATTAGTATTAACGCAATTACATAATACCAAAAGGTAAGTTTGTGTCTTTTCGCAGCCTCGGCTATTTTTTTTCCTTTGATTCTTGCGAGGGTAATTAGTGCAATAGCAATCAACATTCCAACCATATGCTCTACAGAGAAAAACCGCAAGGCAGGCACTTTCATTGTGCTTGGGGTAAACTTATACCATCCTTTGGCAAAATACAGAATGAAGCCAAGTAAAAGTTGGATATGCGTCAAGATAAAAGTGATTAAATTCAATTTGTCATCTTGTGCCGAATAGCTTTGTTTCCCTCTCCATTTGGAAAAAGAAGTAAAAATAACAATCAGAATCAAGGCCAATAGAATGTATCTATTTGCCGAATGTAAATGTCCAAAACCGGTTAGCATAGGTATAAGTATTAATGAGTAAATATGGTACAAATTAACAAATCTTTGGGTTAAATAAACGAGATTACAAGATTAAATTAAGATATTTGTACTAAATAAAATTGACCACATGCAACCAAGAACAGCGCAAAACTCGTTAGCAGTTTCTACTCACATTGTATTACCCAACGACACCAACTTTCACAATAATCTATTTGGAGGTATGCTTATGTCTTGGGTCGATATTATTGCGTCTGTTGCCGCGCGAAGACATTGCAACAAGCAAGTGGTAACCGCCTCGATCAATAGTATTTCATTTGACGAACCTATTCGATTGGGAGACACTGTTACCTTAGAGGCAAAAGTATCCCGAGCTTTTACCACATCAATGGAAATATACATTGATGTGTGGGTACAAAATTTGCGAACGGGTGTGAAACACAAAAGCAACGAGGCTATCTCTACTTTTGTTGCTTTGGATGATGAAGGAAAACCGTGTAAAGTGCCCGAGTTAATTCCCGAAACAGACGAAGAAAAAATTCGGTTTGATGGAGCGCTCAGAAGAAAACAACTCAGTTTGATTTTGGCAAAAAGAATGAAACCCAAAGATGCAAATGAATTAAAAGCCTTATTTTTAGACCAAGATTAAACCAGAACATTATGAATGCTACCCTTTGTTTCTCTCTATTTGATGAAGTAATATCTACCTATCACAAAACGGATGATGTTGATTTTCCGATGAAAAATCCGCACACAGGTATACAAGGACTTTTATATCACAAATCATGG
>CBFHVI010000002.1:0-38176 GCA_965658995.1 Flavobacteriales bacterium
ATATAATGTGAGTTAACTTTTTGAACGTTCATGGAATTTGACGAAAAATGGGCGAAAAATAATTAATGCGACAGAACTTTTAACTTTTTGAAGGAAGGTTGATTTTAGTGAAAAACGTTTAAAAAATAATTAATGCCACAGATCCGATTTTTTCGTTTTCTTACGAAACTTTGCGTTTTTTTGGCCTAATTCTTTTGAAAAAAGATGACAACCTTCTTTTATCATTTACAATAAATAGTTACCTTAAGTGCCTTATAAAGTAATATGAAGTTTTTATTTAAGTTGATAATAGCTCTTTTTTTAGTTATTAATACTAATGCCCAAAGCTATCAATTATTTGGTGATGCTTTTGGAGTTTCCCCATTTAATGCGTCTTGCCCTTCAGACACATGTTTTACGTTAACGCCAGACTTAATGAATAAAAGAGGCGCAGTTTATGGAGATGAATTATTTGACTTAACTCGTCCATTTGACGGTACATTTTGTCTTTTTTTGGGAACGAAAGATGCAAATGGAGCCGATGGGTTTGCTTTTGTATTAAAAGATACGAATGTATCGTTAATCGGTGGATTGGGAGGAGGATTAGGATATTCTACACTCTCGCCCTCCATAGCAATAGAATTTGATACATGGAACAATGGCGGTGTCGATATACCGGCTGACCACACAAGTCTTAACTTCAACGGCAACGTAACATCTCCTATCGTGCCATCCATTTCTTTGTCACCTACAAGTGCAAATGTTGAAGATGGGATGTCTCACACGGCAAGAATTGTGTGGACACCTGCTGATACAACTTTATACATGTTTTTTGATAATGTACTTAGATTTTCTCACAAGGTAGATTTAATTAACAGGGTATTTGGAGGAAAAACAAAAGTCAATTGGGGTTTTACTGCATCAACTGGGGGTTCTTCCAATCTTCAGCAAATTTGTTTTCCTGTAAAGCCTGTTTCGTTTTATTTTGATACTTTATGTCAGGATAGCTGTCTTGATTTTAATCAAATTTTGTATGACCCTAATTATAGTTACAGTTGGAATAATGGGGTATTGGATACGTTTCCTTTGGTCACATTATGTCCCAACGTAGCGACCACTTACAATTTATACAAGCAAAGTAAATTGACTGGGTTAATTGATACAATCGGATTGTCGATTGATGTTAAAACTAAACCATCTCTTTTTTTAGGGCGGGACACTATATTGTGTCAGGATTCTTCCTTGTTTTTGTCTATCAACAAACCAATGATTAGTTACTTATGGAGTACAGGCGACACCTCACAAACTCTTTTAGTTGATAAAAGAAACGAATATTGGCTCCAAGTAACAGACTCATTCGGTTGTAAGAACACCGACACAATTCTTGTGGATATTCAAAAAGGGAAAGTAGAGTTAACCGCAGATAGACAATTTGGTTGTGAACCTCTTTTGGTAAACTTTATGGAAAGAGCAATTGTTTACAACGGATCGGTGACAGGGTATTACTGGGATTTTGGCAATTCAACTAATTCCTTTTTTCCTCAAGATTCAACTAGGTATGTAACAGCAGGGACTTATTCGGTTCGACTATCAGTAGTTTCCGATTTAGGCTGTACATTCGACTCAATATATAGTGATTTGATACAGGTATATCCCTATGCAATCGCCAATTTTGATATCGGACCTAGTGTTGGAAAAGAAAATTCTCAAACTTACTTCAATAATTTATCTATTAACTCAACGTCTTGGCTTTGGGAGTTTGGAGACGGCTCAACTTCAAGTTTGGAGAATCCAATCAAAGTATTTGCCTCTAGTGGTAAATATTCTATAAAATTAAAAGCTTCAAATGCAGGTGGATGTAACGATAGTATTGTTAAGGAATTTAATGTCGTTAAGTCTCCTAGTTTTTATGCGCCTAACACATTTACACCGAATTACGATGGGATAAACGATGAATGGAGAGTTTATGGAGTAGAGTTCGCTTCAGAATACGAGATTCACATATTTAATCGTTGGGGTGAAATGTTATTTTCTTCAATGGATAAAACCGAATCATGGAATGGAATTTACAACGGTAAAGTTGTGCCCGAAGGAATTTACAGTTATCGGACTATTCTAAAGTTCGATTCGGATGCTTATGAGTACTTCGGACATATTTTGGTGGGTAGGTGATTTTTTTGTTATAGGTTAACTATTCATATTGAAAGGAAACACAAAATTTTTTATTATTCAATCTCTCCGTCCTAAATTTTTTTCTACTTTATGATTTCAGGGTTCTGTCGCATTAAACTTTAAACCACTTATTTTTATCGTTTTTGATAAAAATAGAAAATATTGTTTATAAACGATTTAACTTTTGTAGGATGGGTGATATTAATGTAAAACTTTTGAAAAATAATTAATGCGACAGAACCAAAGAAAGGAAATAGATGGGAATCCTCATATAGAATTCGAACAGAAGATAGTGTGCGAAAACATTGAACAAGTAGCACAAGAATATTATGAAATGATGGATTCGAGAAGAAGCATCAGAGATTTTTCGGAGAAGAAACTACCACGGTCGGTTATCGAAACTATTATAAAAACTGCTGCCACAGCGCCTAGCGGAGCACATAAGCAACCCTGGACATTTTGTGTGGTAGAGTCGCCAGAGCTCAAATCCCAAATAAAAATAGCAGCCGAAGAGGAAGAAAAGAAAAGTTACGAGGGCAGGATGAGTGACAAATGGCTGAATGATCTAAAACCTCTGGGGACCAATTACTTGAAGCCTTTTTTGGAGAGTGCACCGTATTTGATAATTGTGTTCAAAAAGCCGTATGATCTGGATGAAAACGGAAATAAATTGCAAAATTATTACGTGAATGAGTCGGTAGGAATTGCCTGCGGAATACTTATTTCTGCGATTCATCAAGCTGGTTTGGTTACGCTCACTCACACTCCAAGTCCTATGAATTTCCTGACCAAACTATTGAAACGACCCAGTAACGAACGCGCCTTCTTACTTTTGCCTGTTGGGTATCCAGCAGAAGAAACTTTTGTGCCTGACATTCATCGAAAGAAACTTTCAGAGGTCATGGAGTTCTATTAATGCTTTATTAATTTTCGATAAGAATTACTTCCTTTTTCCGCAAGAAAATAAATCCCTTGAGAGAGGTGAGAGACGTCTACTTGTTGTCGTTTTCCAAAATATTGCCACTCTTTGGCTATTTTTCTATCTGCGGTGATGAGTTGAAATACTGAATTACCTCCAGATTGTTTTTGAATGGTAAGTGTTGAGTGAAAGGGATTTGGGTAGCATACAAATTCATCGCAGTTTTCCGGAATATACAAGGAATTAACCAAAACTGAATCAGACAACTGAGAACATCCATTGGAATCAGTAACTAGAACCTGGTAATATCCATTTTGATTGATTGGCAATGTCCGTAGACTATCGCCCGGCAAAGTCACTCCGTTTAGTTTCCACTGATAGTAATCGCCTTGTGAGGAAGTGAGAAACCATGTAACCGTTATGTTAGGTTTTGGAAAATGAGACACTCTGGTTTTTAGGTATGTTTTACATCCCGAAGAGGAAGTAGAAGAATCCAAATAAATTCCTTCATTTAAAAGTAGTTTTCCGCTAACTCTGACGGAATCTGAAGGACAAATCACCAATGCGTAATTGACCGTGTCCGTATACCAAGGCGCTAATATTCCTTTGTGGTAATTAGAAAATGCCGTTATGTGAAATTGGTTGTAAGGAGCTGGATTTCCTGCAAAAGGAAAAGTAGCTAAAGGATCCCAAAATAAGGGTTTGCTGGTGGGTAAATAAAGAGAATTAATGGGATTTGCGTTTGTGGATGGAGGAGAGATAGTACCTCGAAGTTTATTTCCATAATCATAATGTCCATTTCCAGCGAGATTTTTCATTCCAACAAGTGTATTCGTTATCTCGTTTCCCACAAAATTCTGAGAGTCAGAGGCAGGACTGGTATTCATAAAAACTCCATAAAGTTGAGCTCTGTTTCTCAAAAAAGTATTGAACTTTCCATTGATTCCGTGAGAATTGTCAATGACAATGTTCTGACAAATATTGCCCTCAAACAAATTCATGTACGGGTAGTTTCCGTGTAGAACCATATCTCCGGCAGAGTTAGAGGGAAGAAACACTCCTGTCCAATATGGGTCGAGGGAGTAATTGTAGCTAATTACATTCCCGTTGGAGCTGGATTGTAATAGAACCGAATGACGCAAATGTTCGAATTGATTATTTTCTATTAAGCAATTTCCTGAAGTAGATTGGAGTACAACTCCGTATCCTTTTCCACCACCTCCATAGTCATGAGCGTTCTTGAAATAACAATGAGTGACCGAAATATTGGTAGAATTAGAAATAGAGATGTGTGAAAAATTGCAGGAATCGCTTCTTATTCCTCTAAACTCACAATTTGCTGCGTAGTTCAAATCGAAATTTTTTGATTGAGAGGTAGTGGCATCCATTCTCTTCAAAGCAAAACACTCGAAACTAACCTCACTTATGGGTGAAATTTTACTGATTCGAGGGAATAAACTACTCGTGTACTTTTGCCTTAGCGGCTTATCGAGATACAACCAATTCCCCGAAATTTTCACAATTTTCACAATTTGTCCTATGCTGTTGTTTGCCCAGCTTGAATAGATTCTTCCTCCGTCATTTTCTACCAATTTCAACAGATTGCCAGGTAGGTACAAAGAACTATTAGTTACCAGTACAGAATCTGACCCAAAACTGTAACCACCAATGAGAGTATCCTTTGTGCTAGAAATTGTTCCGTTTATCCGAAACAAATGTCCCGATCCTGATAAGTTGTGAATGAATTGGGTGTTGTTAACCCCTTTGCCTTTTACCCTGATGCCACTAGCCAAAGTGACAGAGGAGGAAAAGAAATAATCTCCTTCGCCAAACTGAATGGTTCCTCCCTGCGAACCCAAAGCAGCCTGTGCAAGAGAAAAAGCAAGAGAATTATCGGTGCTGCCCGTACTGTCTCCGCCAAAATCTCTGAGGTAAACCGTTGTGTCACGAATTGTTAAGCATGATCCAGGGTTACTCCAATCTGTTTTTCGGTTGGTTGGAATTTGCTGCCCAATCAGAGGGAGAACCAAAAACAGTTGAAAAAAGGTAAGAATATATTTCATGCTGTAAATTTAATTAATTCCTCGAACAAGCTCGAGTGTAGTTTCATAGGTTTCTTTGCCTAACATTTTGGCTTTTAAGTAAGCCAAAAAGCTCAGAACATAAATATCCTCTTGGAGTCTAGGTTTTTTTTCTACTGAATTAAAAAAAGTAGATTTAAACTCTTCCGTCTGAACTTTACTTGGATGCTGGTAACTAATTTTCAAAAATTGCAAATAGGTTCTCGCTCTTTGGTCATGGTTGAGGTACTCCTCATGTTTGTTCAAAAAACTCTCTAATCGACTGTCAACATAATCGAGGTTCTCTAGTTCTATGTGGGTTAATATTTCTATAAGATTTTTATTCATTAGCCAATTTACCCCCATTTTTTTGATGTACCAAGTGTCGGTTGCTCGAAGTTTGCTGTATATAGTCTTTACTTTTTTATAGTTTTTTTGGTGAAAGTATATCATGGAGCCTACAACCATCGCGTCCAAATAATCTTTTGAAGTTTCACCTTTTGAGTGAAGGGCTTGTTCAATGATTTTTTCTGCCGCGGAATTGTTACCTTGATAATTGGTGTTGAGGGCTTTCAGCACGAGAATTTTGGTTTCGAAGACTTTTTGATAACTCGTGTGAGCGGATAATAACTTCTCCATGTTGGATAAGAATTGATTGCTTTCTTCAAATCTTTTCTCTCGAAACAACACGTTAGCGATGAAGTACAATAATTTTACATGGAAGAAAACATACCTATTTTGCTCCTCTTCTTTTTGGCTTATTTTAGAATATCTTTCTAGCACAAAGGGAGCCACCATGTGATACTCTTTGGTTACATTGGCATTGGCTGCCACTATTTGTACCAATTGGTATAAGGTTTTAAAATTGTTTCCCGATTCTTCAGAAATTTGAAAACGGACAAACACGTCCGACAGAATTTCATCAAAATTTACTTCTATCCCTTTTTGGTGATAGGTATGAAAAATTTCTTTTACCGAAGCATAAGCCATGTTTAGATTGGATTCCTCAATCATTAACACTCTATTCCGTTCCAGCTTTTTTATTGTATTTTCTAGGTCTATCTCTGGGTTGTAGTGCGAGAATTGGATTAGGAGGTTGTAAATTTCATTCAACGATTCGCTGTCGCTTTCTGCAATAGATTTTTCCTCAGCTTTGTAGAGCAACTTGAAACCAGAAGCATAATTTTTGTTTATGATAAGGTGCTTTCCTGCCAAAATAAGTTGAGTGATTTCTAGCAGTTGCTCTTCTTCAGAGATGAACCGTTCGAGCGCAATAAACTTTATTAAGTCGTCAAAAAGCCGTTTTCTCAATTGGTGGTAAGCCATTCTATTTTCTTTTCCGTAAATTCTTTTTGGAAATTCTCGAGCTGGGAATTTCTCATCCAAAATCAGTTTGAAAAGTTCATATTTCCTGGATTGTTTTGATTTAGCACTTTTCTTTATAAAACTTGAGAACTTGGCTTGTTCCTCTTTGCTTAGCTTGTGTATGATATCTGTAAGAGGAATCATAGATCACATAATTTTCCAACCAAACCCTGCCGAAACTAGCACAGGGCTGTATTTGAATTCTGTTAAGTCAAGAAGATCCAATCCTTTTTTTAGTTTCCATCTTGGATTGGATACGTCCCATTGCTTTTCGATTCGGGCAGTGAGAGAAAACTTAGGCCCAATACGTAAGCGCAATTCGCTGGTTACTCGAGGGGCGAAAACGAAGTTTTTGTATTTCACATTTCGGTCGATACGAACTTTTTTACTTCCCATGTTTAGTCCGCCAGTTACCAGTAAATCAACGAATTTTACTTTGGGTAATAAGTTGAGCCCAACAAGGTCAAACCCAAACAAATTTCCCGAGTAACGAGAATTGGATGTATCGCTTGCAAAAGTGGGATAAAAGTATTTGAAAGTCATAGCGCCTCCTGTTTTGAAATAAGAAGAGTCCAACGATTCATAATCTACGGAACTTAGTCCAATTTCAATGAACGTAAAGTTGTTTTCATAAAGACTTTTAGGCGAAAAATTATGGGTAGCAGCAAATCCTCGTTCGGCAGCATCAAAGGCTACTCCAGTGGTGAGACTAAAATCAATGTCTGCTTGAGAGATTGATTGAGTCCTGGCAGATGCTGCCAAAAGCGTAAAGCAAATTGCAATAAATGTGGTCTTTTTCATAGCTCGTGTATAAGTTAATCCTCGGGGTTATCTGAAAGTACAAAAAATATTAAGATGCTCTCTCTTTGTAAAGCGAACAATGTTTATTTTTAGCTACTGGATAAAAATACTTGGAGAGTTCTTCTTTTTTTTCTTTCCCACAGGAATCCGTTGAACTGTCTATCTTTCCCAAGATTAAAAGGTATACTTTTCCAAATTGTTCTTGATTGAGGTAGGAGGATTTTCCGAGGCATCTGAAATCATTAATAGACATATGAGAGTACAAGTCTTCATCCAGAGATTCCCATTTCCAGCGGGTAGCAAAGTAATCGTTTATGGCTTCGTAATTATCCAAGATGACTAGAGGTTTTTCAATTCCCAGATAGTTAGAAAAATGGCCCGTTACCCAATTATCTGAGTAGTTTAGCGGTATTACCACACTGTTTTCCTCCACAAACTCTTCCATTTCATGGCAATTTACTGCAATTTCATTCATGTTTTTTATACAGTGCGAATAGTAATCCACCAATTGATAATGTGAAAATAATACCACAATAATCGCAGGAATTACTAGCTTGTTTGGAAGGTGTTGAGCGCCAATCCACAAGATGATGAATAAATAAAAAACCAAAGCTACTCTTGTGTTTATAAATCCACCCAAACTATTTGAATCTGGTAAAATAAAGTAGGCCACAGACAGTAGGATAGATAAAATAAGCCAACTGTCTTTTATTAAGTTTGATTTACTCCTGCCTCTAGCCTGGGATACAAGGGTAACAACAATTAAATAAATGATAACACAACCAACTAAAGCCAAAAATACGCCTTCTCTACCTCGGCTGTAAGAAACAAGAGGGTTGAGGGTAACGATATCTTCGGCTAGTTGTGAAAAAGAACTGTGAACCGAATTGTGAACGGCTGGTCGGGAGGCAAAATAAAAGACAAACAACCCTAAAGAGACACTACTTGAAAGGAAAAACTCAGTGAGTTTTCGGCTGGCAGAAATTGGTGATGCTGACTGGAAGAAGGAAAAAAAGAGACGCCCAGAAACAATTAGAATAAAAACAGCAAACACAAAGACATGTGAAAAGAAAGTCAAAGTGAAAAGCAGAAATAGAGCGAACAACTCACTAACTTTGAGAGTATTGTTTTCTTTCTTAATCCAATAGTACAAACCCCACAAAAGAAAGACTAGTCCCAAAGAAAAGTTGTAAAATCCCAGTGCAAAAACGAAGGAAAAAATAAACGGAAAGCCAAGGTAGGTGAGCCAAATACCTTTGGGGTTTTGCACCAGAACAAGTCTTCTAAAGAAGAAGGAAAAGCCGATTACATAAAAGATTAAAATAATTTTTTCGGCCACAAAGGCGGGAAAAATCAGAAGAAGTACACTCAGAATAACATGTCCAGTGAGGTTGGGGTTTGGCGAACTCGTAAGGGTATAAAACTTGGAAATGAAGTCATGGTCAGAAAGCAATTCGAGAATGAGGTTGGCGTTGTACAAGTGAGCTGGACCATCCAAAGAAGGAACGAATGTAACGCCCAAAAAAGGGGAGATTGAAAGAAGAACAACAAGTCCAAACAAGTATTTTTCTTTCAGAAATCCGAGTATATTCATTCGTTCGAGTACTTTCATACAAGCTTAATGTCTTTCAAATTAAGTTGGAGTTTGGTGTTTCCATTCCAGGTATTTTCTTCAATTACAAAAGCAATATCAAATAATTGGCCTTGATTTATCTGGTTAAAATAATCTGCCAATCCAAAACCAATACAATCGTAAAGATCGTCTGGATGTTCTTCTTGATACACGGAAAATTTCAGGTGAGTATCACCAACTACTTTTGGGTACTTAGCTTTTACGCCTATTGCGACAAATATTGGATGCATATTTTTGGGGCCGAATGGGGCAAATTGTTTGATTATTCGATAAAACTTTGGAAATTGAGCTCCAGGTTCCGGAGCTAATTTAGATAATTCTATTTCCGATTCGATTCTGATTTCTGGAACCAGTTGTTCTTCGGTAATTGTCTTAGAAACGACTTCATCAAACTTTTTTCTAAATGCCTCAATATTTTCAATCGGCATGGTCATTCCAGCCGCGTACATATGCCCTCCAAATTGCTCCACCAAATCGGAACAGGCATCAATCGCATTGTACACATCAAACCCTTGAACAGAACGAGCCGAACCAGCCGCTTTCCCGTTACTTTCGGTGAGTATGATGGTAGGTTTATAATGTGTTTCAATTACTCTTGAGGCTACAATTCCAATCACACCTTTGTGCCATCCTTCGCTGTACAATACGGTGGATTTGGCTTCTTGAAACTCTATGTTTTCGTCAATCATGTTGAGAGCTTCCTGTGTAATTGATTTGTCGAAATTTTTTCTTTGCTTATTTTCTCCTTCAATGAATGTTCCTAATTCTTTAGCCGTTTCATCGTCTCCTGACACCAATAATTTAACCGCATTCATCCCCGATTTCATTCGTCCAGCAGCATTGATTCTAGGCCCTACGATAAATACCACATCCGTGATGTTTAGTTCTCTTTTGAGTGCCGATAGTTTCAGAATTTCTGCAATCCCTTTTCTTGGGCTGTGGTTTATTTTTTTAAGTCCAAAATAAGCCAATACTCTGTTTTCCCCAGTCACAGGCACAATGTCTGCCCCAATACTTACTACCAACAAATCAAAATATTCTTCCAGCTCGTCAAATTCATACCCTAATTCTTGGTTTAGCGCTTGAACGAGTTTAAACCCAACTCCACATCCACACAATTCGTCATACGGATAGGTGCAATCTTTTCTTTTTGGGTCCAATACTGCCAAAGCTTTGGGTATGTTATCTCCAGGTAGGTGGTGGTCGCAGATAATAAAATCTACTCCTTTTTCTTTGGCATACGCTACTTTATCGATGGCTTTTATTCCACAATCTAGCGCGATGATGAGTTTAAAATCGTTATCAGCTGCATAGTCAATTCCTTGGTAAGAAACTCCGTAACCTTCGGTGTACCTGTCTGGAATATAAAACTCTACGTTTTTGTAATGTTTAATCAAAAAAGTGTACATCAAAGAAACAGCTGTAGTTCCATCCACATCATAATCTCCGTACACCAGTATTTTTTCTTCGTTTTCAAAAACTTTTAAGACTCGAGCCACCGCTTTGTCCATGTCCTTCATCAAAAAGGGATCGTGTATGTCCTCCAACTGCGGGCGAAAAAACGTTTGCGCCTCCTCAAAAGTAGTCACACCACGCTGATGAAGTAGCTCTACTAATTCTTTGCTCAATCCCAATTTTTCTTCCAATTCCTTGGTAGATTTTTCAGATTTAGGAGTGTATGTCCAGCGTTTTTGTTGCATGTTTTACGTTAACTATTTTTTGACTCTACTTTTCATCAGTCATCCTGAATTTATTTCAGGATCTCACAAAGAATTTTTTACGTTTATTCTTTGATAATATTTTAATGAATAAGATTCCCTTTTTCAAGGGAATGACACTTGTTAGGTTTAAGTTTCATCTGTTAAGTTGGGCTTTCCCGAATTCTCGGGACAAGCGATTAATTTTTTTTTCGTTCCGAAAATCCTCAGTCCACAAGCTCCTTCAAGCCTTAACCCCGAAGGTTTTGTTCTTTTTTCAGGAACAAAATGTCTCGAAGGGTGACTTACTTAACTATTCTGATCAATCTTCTTCACCATGGTCAGAATAGTAGCAATTGCCACTGTCTCACCAGTTTGGTCATACACATCTACTAAGAATTTCACTATTCCTTTTGCAATGTCTTCTTCGTCTCGTTTTTCGCCCTCTACTTTTTCTTTTACTGTGAATTTTACTCCAATGGTAGTTCCTACATATACAGGTTTTACAAAACGTGCTTCTTCCAATCCGTAATTTAAAAGCACTGGGCCTTTTGCTGGATCCACGAACAAACCAGCAGCTTTGGATAGGATAAAATACCCATGAGCTACACGCTCTTCAAAAATAGTCCCTTCCAGCGAAGTGACATCCATGTGAGCATAAAAATTATCGCCACTTACATTCGCAAAATTTACGATATCTGTTTCGGTAACGGTATGTTTGGCGGTCATCCAAGTTTCCCCAATTTCAAGTTCTTCAAAGTGCTTTCGGAAAGGATGAACCTTATCAAATTTGAATTCACCACCGGTTTGGTATTGGTTGGTAATGGCCGTGAGCATGGTTGGCGAACCTTGAATAGCAGTTCGTTGCAAGTAATGTTTCACTCCTCGCATTCCGCCCATTTCTTCTCCACCTCCAGCTCTTCCTGGGCCTCCGTGAGTAAGCATTGGCATGGGTGAACCATGTCCCGTACTTTCTTTGGCACACTCTGCATTCAGCACCAATATTCTTCCGTGCATGCAAGCCGCTCCTAGCACAAATTCTTTGGCAATCTTATCGTCTGCAGTCACAATGGAACAAACCAACGAACCTTTCCCCATTTTGGCAAGTTCTATGGCGTCGTCAATGGTTTTGTAGGGCAAAATAGTAGATACAGGGCCAAAAGCCTCAATGTTGTGGCAATCCGTTTTGTTGAAAGGATCGTTGTTCAAAAACAAGATAGGAGACAAGAAAGCACCTTTGTTTTTATCGGCTCCCATTACCTCAAAATCTGTCAAACTACCGTACACAATCTCCTGAGTTTGGGCCAATTTATTTACTTGAGTTGTCACTTCTTCTAATTGTTCTTTTCCTGCAAGAGCACCCATTCTTACACCTTCTTGACTTGGATCACCTATTACGGTCTTTGCCAATCGTTGTCCAAGAGCAATTTGCACATCTTCTACCAATTTTTCTGGAACCAAAACTCTACGAATTGCGGTACATTTTTGCCCAGCTTTCACGGTCATTTCTCGTTGTACTTCTTTGATAAATAAATCAAATTCGGGAGTGCCAGGAACTGCGTCTTCCCCCAAAACCGAACAGTTCAGCGAATCTGCCTCCATATTAAACGGAACAGATTCTTCCACCAATCTTGGGTGAGCTTTTAGCATTTGACCGGTACTAGCCGAACCAGTAAATGTCACAATGTCTTGGCTTTCTAAATGATCCAAAATTCCACGAGCCGACCCACAAATTAATTGCAACGAACCTTCTGGCAAAATTCCAGAGTCTACAATTTCTCTTACAACAGCTTCTGTTAAATAGGAAGTTACGGTAGCAGGTTTTACGATGGCAGGAACACCAGCCAGTAAATTTACGGCTATCTTTTCGAGCATTCCCCACACCGGAAAGTTGAACGCATTGATGTGAATGGCAACTCCTTGTTTGGGAGTTAGGATGTGATGTCCAATAAAAGTTCCGCCCTTAGAAAGTGGAGCAACTTCGCCATCGAGAGCAAAAGTCTCATTTGGGAATTGTTTTCTGAGGGAGGCATTGGAAAATAAATTCCCGATTCCACCTTCAATATCAATCCAGGAATCTACACGTGTTGCCCCAGTGTAGGCACTGATTTTATAAAATTCTTCTTTTTTTTCTAGCAAATGAAAAGCCAGAGCTTTCAGCATTCTTCCTCTTTCGTGAAACGTTAATTTACGCAAAGCGGGCGAACCAACTTTACGAGCGTATGTCATCATGTCGCCAAAATCTAGTCCATTGGAGGTTGCTTCCGCTACTTTTTCTCCTGTAATCGCATTCACCAATTCTTGTCCGCTTCCTTCTCCGTTCACCCATTTTCCTTGGGCATAGTTTTTTAATTTCATAGTTATGTTGAGCTATTTTTTGTAAAATTTTAAGAAAGTAAATATAAGGAATGTGGGGATAAATTGCTAATTGTACTTACTGGCGTTATTCCACTCGAGAGATAAAGTCTAATGGTGGAAACTATTTAGATCTTTAAATTTCAATGGAAGGAATAAGGAGTAAGACTTCAGAACGAATTCAACATAGATAATATGAGACCCAAAATCAAGTTTGGAATGCCAAAGGAATAATACAGGCTTGAGTTACTTATTTTTCGAATAAGAAAAAATCGAAGCAAAAAACTTCTTTAAAATATCTATAAAACCTCCTTTAATTTCCTCCTTTAACATTGCCATCTTTATGTTGTTTTCGGTTGATAGAACTACATGAAACAAAAAATCCCGAGATTAAATTCAATCTCGGGATTTGTCTTTCCAGGTCGATATGTTATTGAGCGTAAAATAGTTTGATGAACTCTTCTTGGTTCACTTCTTTTTCTTGAACTTTTACATTGTTCTTGAAATACTCAGAAACTTTGTTTTTGTATAAATAATCAAAGATTTTCTTTGTCTCGTCTTGATTTTGCAATACTTGCATTGCATTTGCTTCTAAAGCCTCGTCTTCCGGAGTAGGCATGCCGTACTGCGCGTATTGCTGTACCAACATTCCTTTCACGTAATCCTTTACTTCTTCTACCTCTACTTTGATTTCGTTTTCTTGAATAACTTTGTTTTCAATTAACTGCCATTTTAATTGGTCAGAATATTGTGGGTATTCTTTTTCAATTTCTTCCATCGATACTTCTTTTTCGTTGGAAGCTTGGATCCACTCTTTTAGAAATTCGTCAGGTAAGGACAATTTCATTTTTTTCACGAAGTGGTCAGCCAAGGTTTTTTGAAACAATCTCTCGCTGTCGTTTACGAAAGCAACACTCAATTCTTCTTCGATTTTGGCTCGAAATTCTTTTTCGTCTTTCACCGTGTCCTTTCCATGAATTTTGTCGAACAATTCTTGGTCCAATGGAGCTGGCTCAAGTCTTTTAACTTCTTCTACCGTAAATGAGAAATTACCAGTTGCTTGACTTAATTCATCTTTTTTGATGTGAAGCATGGCTGCCATGTCAGCATCACCTTTGGATACAGTTTTAGGGTCTATAACTAAAGAATCCCCTTTTTTCAGTCCGACAAATTTCTTTTGAATTTTTTCGTCTTCAATCATTGGGATAGAAACTGTAGATTTCGCTGTAATTCCTTCAGTCAAAGGTTTGCCTTTGTCATCTAGTTGCACGAATTCACCAAATACCATGTCTCCTTTTTCAGATTTGTCAGCCTCTTTCATCTGACCATATCTTTTTTGGAAATCCTCAATTTGTTTGTCAATAGTTTCTTTATCTACTTTTATTTTGTGAAAAGTTATTTTGTCTTTTGACGATGGTTTTACTTCAAATTCTGGAGCTAAACCAATCTTGTATCCAAATTCAAAATCGCTTCCTGCTTCCCATTTATCAAAAGTGGTGTGAGCATCAGAAGGAAGTGGGTTCCCCAAGACATTTAATTTATTTTCTTGAATATGAGTGTACAGATTGTCGTTGATGATTTTGTTCAATTCGTCTGCCAAGATAGATTGACCGTACTTTTTCTTCACCATTCCCATTGGCACTTTCCCAGGTCTAAAGCCCGGTTCAGTCATTTGTTTTCTTGCTTCAGCAATTTTTTTCTCATATTGCTCTGTGTAATCTTCTGGAGTCAATTTGATTTTGATGATTGCGTTTAAGTCATCTACTTTTTCTTCTGTAATGTTCATCGTTTTCAGAATTTATGTATTAAAAAATATCAACATATTTGATACAAAAAAGGCATCCCGACAAGTCGGGACGCCTTAGTTATTTGTGCGGGCGGAGAGACTCGAACTCTCACACCTTGCGGCACTAGATCCTAAGTCTAGCGCGTCTACCAATTCCGCCACGCCCGCTAATATTTCTTGAAATATCGGATGCAAAGATAAGTTTTTTATTTAAAAAGTCCTAACTATCTGAGAAAAGTAGATGATTTTTTTTTGATAAAAAAATCCTACCTACATTTGAAAGAAAATAAAACCTAGAATAATTGCCAAAAATTAACAAAAAAACGTTGATATTCATTGGTTTGCTATTGTTGCTGTTGTTAGTAGATGTTGGGTATTCCTTTTGGCAGCATCAGGAGAAAGCACTTGATGGCGATATGGCTTGGAATTCAATTCTGGACGATGATTTGTTCCAGTGTTAGAGAATCCCTTTGGCACAATGGCTATTCTCGGAGGCGATACTTATGTTAATCCCAACAAGTTTTTTTGTCATTGGTTTAATCAGTTTTACCTCTTGCCTGCTCCTTTGTGGCTACAGCAATGGTTTTCACCTATTGAGAGTGTGTAGATTGCAATGGGAATAGCACGAACCCTCATTCAAATAGCGCTTGTTATCCTGCTCGCCATGTTTATTTTCTTTTACACCAAAATGGATAACGAAAATTTTGATAAAAATGAATGTGAAAAAAGGGCGTTGTATAAGATGGCACAGTCAACAGAGTTTGCCGTTAATTTGAATGATAATTGTGCACCACTCGGTTGGTTTCATTCTAGAGATTTAGAACAATCAAAGCTCCAAGCGAAGCTTCTCAAGCATTGGAATATCACCACCAAGGAAGTCTTATATTGTAACAGTTGTTTGCCGAAATAAATCAATGATTTTCAACCCTTTATTTGGCGGAAGACCCTTGTCCCAATATCTGTATTGCGTTTACGTTATAAACATCAATCAGTTTATTACTCCCGCTCAATAGATTTACTTCGGGCTTTATTTTAATTATTTTCGAAGACTGAGAATCTATGCGAAAAAATCTCGATAACTTATACATATCAATCTAATACTTAAAATAACCAATTTATGTTCGACTCAAAAGAATTTGAAAAATATGCAACCAAGCACGCAGGAATAAATAGTAATGTACTAAACGGTTACGTGAATAACGTCACTCCTTATATTATTGAAGAAAGACAATTAAACGTAGCTCAAATGGACGTTTTTTCTAGATTAATGATGGATAGAATTATCTTCTTAGGAACAGGGATTAATGATCAGGTAGCAAATATTATACAGGCTCAATTATTGTTTTTACAATCTGTAGATGCTAAAAAAGATATTCAGATATACATCAACTCGCCAGGAGGTTCTGTGTATGCAGGATTGGGAATTTACGATACCATGCAATACATTCAGCCAGATGTGGCAACAATTTGTACTGGAATGGCCGCCTCCATGGGAGCTGTCTTATTGTGTGCTGGAGCCGATGGAAAAAGATCAGCATTAAGACACTCAAGAGTAATGATTCACCAACCATTGGGTGGAGCTCAAGGACAAGCAAGCGACATGGAAATCACATTGAAAGAGATTCAAAAACTTAAAAAAGAATTGTACACAATTATTTCTGATCACTCCAAGCAAGATTACGACAAAGTGTGGGCAGACAGTGATAGAGACTACTGGATGACTTCTGGAGAGGCGAAGGACTATGGAATGATTGACGAAGTGTTGACAGGAACACCAAAAAAATAAAACTATGATAAAGGTAATTCGTTCCCTGGTTGTGTTGACTGAGATTTTTCTTGTTGCAAATTCATCTTGGTCTCAGCTAACTGAGACCTATACAGATAAATACAAAGCCTACCGTGATGGCCTCGAGCTATACGACAAAGGAGCTTTTGGAGCGGCACAAGAAAAGTTCAGCGTGATTGTTGAGCAAATTGATGATGAGCAAGATGAGATTCAAATTAGCGCAGAATACCTGCACGCTGTTTGTGCTCTCGAGTTGTTTCATAAAGATGCTCAATACTTGCTATCTCAATTTGCATTAAAACATCCAGACTCACCCAAAACAAAAAAAATATTCTTTTTGTTGGGGAATGATTTTTACCGGAAAAAGAAGTTCAAAGATGCCATAGAATGGTATGAAAAAGTGGATAAATATGATTTGTCCCAAGATGAAAAGACAGAGTACTTTTTTAAACTAGGCTACAGCTATTTCAACAAAGATAAGTTTGCTGAGGCAAAGCAAGCTTTTTATGAAATAAAGGATGTAAAGGAATCTGACTATTACGGACCTTCTCAATATTATTATGCTCATCTATCTTATAAGGATGAAAAGTATCAAACCGCTCTAGAGGGGTTTATAAACATAGAGAAAGACCCAGGGTTTAGCCCAATTGTGCCGTATTATATTTCTCAAATTTTATTTAAACAAAAGAAATACGACAAAGCCATAGATTATATTCCTTCGGCATTAACGGGAGAAGGGATTAAGAGAGAGGCTGAGATTAAGGGTATTTTGGGGTCCTCTTATTTTAAACTGAAGCAATACGAAAAAGCGATTCCTTACCTGACTGATTACTTTTCAAAAACGGCAAAAAAATCCGTTGACGATTACTATCAATTAGGATACTCATATTACAAAACAAAGGCATATGAAAAGGCGATAAAGTATTTAGGGAGAGTTGCCTCAAGAGAAACGGAAAGAGCACAAGTTTGTAATTTTTTGCTGGCAGAATGTTACATAAAAACAGACCGAAAACAATTCGCCAAGACGGCATTTAAGCGTGTCTACGACCTTGGACAAGACGAGCAACTTACCGAGGACGCACTCTTTGGATATGCCAAAACTACCTACGAATTGAGTTATAATCCTTATGATGAAGCTACCGAAATCTTTCATAAATTTCTCATCGAGTATCCCAAATCAACCAAGACTGATGAAGTGTACGAATATTTATTGGATGTGTACACAACCACCAAAAACTACGAAGCAGCGCTTCAATCGATTAACCGAATTGAAAACAAGAACTACAAAATAAAAGAGGCTTATCAAAAATTGAGTTATAACAGAGCCACTGAATTATTTTATAAAAGGAATTACAATAAGGCGATAGAACATTACCAAGATGTGAATAAATACCCGGTAAATACTCAACTTACTTCTCAAAGTAAATTTTGGATTGCGGAGGCTCAGTACAAACAAAAAAAATATGCTGAGGCAATTGAAGGATATCAAAAATATCGATCTATGCCAGGTGCTGTAAATTCAGAACTAGCCAAATCAGTTGACTACAATATTGGATATGCCTACTTTGAACAAAAAAAGTATGACGCAAGTATTTTGGCCTTCAGAAATTTTATTAAATCTTCCGCGGACAAAGAAAAAATGAGCGAAGCAAACTTGCGTTTGGGCGATGCTTACTTCCTAACTCAAAACGATGAGGATGCAGTAAAGTACTATCAAAATGCGATAGATTTGGATCAACAAAACGTAGATTACGCTCTCTATCAAAAATCCGTTAGTAGTGGGTACCTTGCAAATTATCCAGAAAAAGAAAGGTTGCTAAATCTGCTGCTCACGAATTACCCAAATTCTAATTATGCAACCAATACGGTATTTGAATTAGCCAATAACTATCGGATACAAAATAAAAATGAGTTGGCTCTTAAATTTTATAATCAAATCCTGCAAACCAAAGAAGGGACTTACCAAGAGCGAAAATCAAGATTAGAAATTGGGGGTATTTATCTAAGAAAGAAACAATATGGTCAGGCCGAATCAGCGTTCAAAACACTGATTCAAAAATACCCAAAATCTGTAGAAGGAGAAGCCGCAGTAAACGAACTAGAAAAATCGTATTTGGCGCAAAACAAGATTGCCGAATTCCCAGATTTATTAACCTCGCTAGGAGTTGAATATTCTCAGTCTAAACTAGACTCTACTCTGTGGTATCCGGCCAACCAAGCCTATCTCAATGCGGATTGTGATAACGCAATTAATGGACTGTCTGCTTATTTGAGTAAGATTGAGAGTCCGAGAAATTACGTGACAGCTCACTTCTATATAGCTGAATGCAATTACTTGAACAAAGAGTATGAAACTGCTTTGTTTCATTATAACAAAGTGATTGAAAAAGACGAAAAACACATGGTAGAAGCACTGTTTCATGGGGCTAACATCAACTTCCGTCTGAAGAATATTGAACAAGCAAATGCGTATTATGCGCAGCTGGAGAAAATAAATACAGACGAGCTCAAAATCCCTGTGATGAACAAAGGACTTATGTTGACTCATTATCAGTTAAAAAATTATCCGGAGGCTGTCGCTTATTCAACCAAAGTATTGGCAAAAAGTCAATTGAATAAGAGTGAAAAAGAAGAGGCTTCCATGATTCAGGCAAACTCCTATTACAAGCTTGGGAATTATGCTGACGCAGCGATATGGTTCAAGAAAGTGGTAGTACTCTCTACGGATATAGACAAAGCTGAGGCCGGTTATAAATTGTGTGAAATTCGCTTTATCAATAACGAATACAAGCAAGCCGAGGCCGAGATATTTAGTTACCTCAAACAAAAGCCCTCTTATGATTATTGGTTGGCCAAAGGTTATATTTTGTTGGCAGATGTGTACGTAAAGCTGGAAGACAATTTTCAGGCTAAAGCTACTCTCCAGAGTGTAATAGACTATTACAAAGGGGAGGACGATATCAAAACAATTGCACAATCAAAATTAGATGCAATAAAAGCCGCAGAGGAGGCCAAAGACAATAAGGAGGAAGAGACAATTGAAATAGAAATTACAGAGTAAAAGTTAAGTATGAAAAAATTATCTTACATAGTAGCAGTTGTTTTTTTATCGATGTACTCGTTCCAAAGTTTTGCTCAGAACGACACCATAATTGAAGAAATAGATGCGATTGGGAAGGGAAAAAGAAGTATAAAACCAACACTCAAGGCTAGTTTGGTTCCTGATTTGGTAGAAGACACGTCTAAAACTCAAATACAATCGGAGTTTGTGTTTTATGAATATACCGCTCCTTCCGAATTACAATTACAGCCCATATCTCCGGCAAAACTGAAAGTGATTCAACCGTTGGATAAATTAAAACGTGGATATATAAAGGGAGGTATAGGAATGTACACCACTCCATTGGCAGAAATCTATTACAATTCGTTGAGGTCAAGAAATAGCAGTTGGGGGATTCAAGGAAGGCATATTTCGTCCAATTCCTCTTTGGAGAATACTGGCTTTAGTGGGCTTAGCGAAAACAAAGCCTCTGCTTATTACCAGCATTTCACCAAAAAAAGCTACTGGAAAGGAGAGGTAAATTACCAGCGAGATGCCAATTATTTCTATGGATTTAATGCAGAAGATACTACTATTGATCGAGAGCTAATTCACCAAGCGTTCAACTCTATTGGTGGAAGAGTTTCTACCTCGAGTTTTGAAAATGATACAGGAGAATTAAATTACTTTGGTTCGTTGGCATATTACAACTATTCGGATAAATATAGTGCTCAAGAAAACAATGTAGTTCTCGACTTCAATGCCAAGAAATTAATTAATTCGGAACAGTATTCTCTCGATTTTGGGGTAGATTTTAATAACTACACAAGTCAAGCAGATCTTTCTAGTGTTCCCTCTCTTTCTTCCATCGTGTCTGAGTCAGTTACTGTTAACAACACCATCGTGAAAGTAATTCCTTCTGTTATTACCTCAGGAAAGAAATGGTATGTAAAGGCAGGAATTGGTATTTTTGCTGATATTCAAGACAAAACGAGGTTTCATTTTAGACCAAATATTGAAGCAAAATATAACTTCCTTGATATTTTTATTCCGTACGTTGGAATAAAGGGAGGGCTGAAAAGGAATTCGTTTAAGGGGTTTACTACCGAAAACCCATTTTTACTTTCGCTGGTTTCGTTGGCAAACACCGATATGAGATACGACTTTTATGCGGGAGTAAGGGGAAGTATTTCTAGTACACTTTCATTTAACTTACAAGCCTCGAGAAAAAGTGTTTACGGCCAGGCTTTGTTCGTTACGGATACTACTTATTCAATTGGTAACAGGATGGATGTAGTGTATGACTCGCTCGATATTACCGAAATTTCTGCTCAAGTGATGTACGACAAAAATGAAAAACTACGTGTTTTTCTAAAGGGTAAATACAACTTCTTTTCACCGCTCAACCAAGTTCATGTGTGGAATATTCCAGCACTCGATATTACCTTGGGAGGAGTGTATGATTTGGCAGATAAAATTTTGGTGCGCTCTGAAATTTACTTTGTGGGAGAACGAAAATCTAGAGTATTTGCTCCAGGAGAGAATGTGTCTTTAGAAACGGACGGATCGTACGTCAATCTGAAAGCTTTTGTTGATTTCAACTTAGGGTTTGAATACCGCTATAGCAAAACGATTTCGGCTTATGTAAATTTCAACAACATCATTAGCCAACGGTATCTCATGTATTACCAATATCCTGTACAAGGAATCAATATTATGGGAGGAGCAACTTTTAGGTTTTGATTAATCAAAAATTTCATCACTCAATTCCTCGCTTGTTTCTTGTACCTTTTGGCTTACCTCCACAGTCACCTCTTGATCAGATTCGGTCTCGATAATGCTGGGCTTGGCAAGAATTATAACAATACCAGTTACTAAGATTACAACTACGGCTAAAATAAATTTTTTAGATTTTTTCATGTGTGTTTCTCCTTGTTTCTATTCTAAATTAATAAAATTTCTTTGAATTTTACCCGCCATTTTTGAAAGATTGTTGTTCTCCCTAATTTTGTTCATGACACTGTTGCAGTTCCTTCTTTAATTTGCTCCATGATGTAAGATTATCTTGTAACTTTGTATCCAACTAATTAGTAGCAAAGCTTGTCTTTCGTTATGATCCAATGTCATGCTGTGTTGGTCACTATTAATTTTTTAAATTCTTATCAATTGATTTATGATTTCAATAAAAAAATTCACTTTCAATCCTTTTCAAGAAAACACCTATTTGCTCCATGATGAGACCAAGCACTGTGTGATAATTGACCCGGGTTGTTACGAGCCGCACGAAGAAGAAGAGTTAAGTGATTTTATAAAAGACAATGGCTTGACTGTGAGCAAACTTTTGTCCACCCACAGCCACATTGACCATGTATTGGGAAATAAGTTTGTGATGGAGAAGTTTGGAGTTGAGTTATCTCTACACCCCAAAGATTTGGAAACATTAACATCCGTAGAAACTTATGCAGCTACCTACGGCTTTATGAATTATAAGCCTTGTGCTGCTCCTACCCATTTTTTGAAGGAAGGTGAAACAGTTTCCTTCGGAAACTCTGAGTTAGAAATTAGGTTTGTTCCGGGGCATGCACCTGGACATGTTGTATTTGTGGCGCATCAAGAAAAATTTGTTATAAATGGTGATTGTTTGTTTCATAGAAGTATAGGAAGGACTGATTTGCCGGGTGGTGATCACCAAACCTTGCTCGATAGTATACAACGAGAGTTGTTCACTTTACCCTCAGAGTACGTGGTATATTGCGGACACGGTCCAGAAACCACTATAGGGAATGAAAAGCTACACAATCCATTTTTAAAGTAATTCATGTATCTATGATAGACAAGAATAAAAAAATAGAGTATCTCGAAGAAAAAGCCTTACTTGTGGGGGTGATAACTCAAATGCAAGGAGAAGAAGATGTAAAAGAGTATCTGGATGAGTTAGCTTTTTTGGCCGAAACTGCTGGTGCAATTACTCACGGCAGATTCACTCAAAAAGTAGACTATCCAAATCCTAAAACCTTTGTGGGTAAAGGAAAGTTGGAGGAGATAAAAAGGTACGTAAAGTCAAATTCGATTGATTTAGTGATTTTTGATGATGAACTTTCGCCATCGCAGCTACGAAATATAGAGCGAGAATTGGAGGTAAAAATCATGGATCGAAGCGGATTGATTCTGGATATTTTTGCAAGCAGAGCGCAAACGGCTCATGCCAAAACCCAAGTAGAACTTGCTCAATATCAGTACTTATTGCCTCGATTGACCAAAATGTGGACTCACCTCGATAGACAAAAAGGGGGAATTGGGATGAGAGGACCCGGAGAAACAGAAATTGAAACGGATAGACGAATTATTGGGGATAAAATCTCGTTGTTGAAGAAAAAATTAGAGAAAATCGACAAGCAAAAATTTACCCAAAGACAAAACAGAGGAAAGCTCGTGAGAGTGGCTTTAGTAGGATATACCAATGTAGGAAAATCAACAATTTTGAACTTGTTAGGTAAGGAAAAGGTATTTGCCGAGAACAAGTTGTTTGCCACCTTGGACACAACCGTGCGTAAAATTGTATTCCAAAATATTCCATTTTTGTTGGCCGACACCGTTGGGTTTATCAGAAAATTGCCTCACCAGCTGGTCGAGTCATTTAAGTCTACTCTCGATGAGGTGAGAGAAGCAGATTTGTTGTTGCATGTGGTAGATATTTCTCATTCAGCTTTCGAAGACCATTACAATACGGTAAACGAAACGCTCAAGGAAATTGAAGCAATTGACAAGCCCACAATACTTGTTTTCAATAAAATAGATGCTTTTACGTATGTAAAGAAAGACGAAGATGACTTGACTCCGGTTCTCAAAGAGAATATTTCGCTGGACGAACTCAGGAAGTCATGGATGAACAGAATGAATGAGGATAATTGTATATTTATATCAGCTCACGAAAAACTAAACATTGAAGAGCTGAGAGAGAAAATGTATGCTCAAGTAAAGAAAATCCATATCACAAGATTCCCCTACAACGATTTCTTGTATCAAAATTATGAGGAGCAAAATTGATTAACAACCACAAGTCTCAATTACTTGAGTCATCCTGAACTCAACTCAGGATCTTTATTCATTGAAATATTGCTTGCCTACACAAACGTGAAATATTCTTTGTGAGATTATGAATCAAGTTCAGAATGACTGATGAAAATTAAATGAATAAACAAACCAACATATCATTTTATCTGCTAGGATTCATCCTACTCGCCTTCTCCTGCAAAACACTGAAAACACAGCAAAAGGCAACAGAATCCACTTCTTTTATCTCTCAAGATAAGCTAGGCAACCTCTATCACATTTCGGACTTGGAAATCGTGAAATTGTCGCCAAAAATGGATACGATTCAGACGAATTCTATTTTTAGTAACGGGGCAATTACTTCGCTCGATACCAGGAACCCTCTGCAACTGATGTTGTTCTATCAGCAGCAGCAAAAAGTTGTGTTGTTGGACAATACGCTTTCTCAAACCAATGAGATTAAGCTCAGTTTTTTTGAGTGGATAGATCTCGCTTGTATGTCCAACAGAGACAACGCATTTTGGTTGTATTCTATGACAACACAAACTCTTATAAAAACAGATAAAAACGGAAAAGTTATGAGCCGTTTTCAGAATATTGGTCAGTTGGTAAAGAGAGATATCAACCCAACTCAGTTGGTAGAATACGATAACTCCGTTTATTTGTTTGACCCAAACCAGGGATTGTTCGTGTTCGATTTGTTTGGCAATTATGTAAAACGCCTCCAATTAGAAAATGCACAAAATGTAAAGTTTTATCAAAACAAGGTCTTTTTTAGAGTAAAAAACGACATTTTTAGCTTTAATTTGGTGAATTTTGATAAAAAGCTGGAGTTTTCTGCAAATCATAATTTTGATGATTTTGTGTTTATTTCAACAGAATTCATTTTTCTTGAAAACAACCAATTGATAGATTGGTTAAACTATAAGAAATAATGTTTTTTAGTATTTTGGAGATGGATTCTCAAATATAGGAATCCTCGTTATACCGGTTGATAAATCGGTGTAGTCCGTTAAAAATCAAATTGTTTTGATGCAAAAATTATTTTCTAAAACTCAAATGTATTTGGATTGGTTTTCAAACACATTTTTTTCTTTCCCAATATTCTGGGAGGGACACAATGTGAGAATTGTAAAGGATAGAATTCAATTTGATTAACTAAGACTTGAATAAAAAATCCCACTTTGAAAAATCAAAGTGGGATTTGTTAAGTTATTTTAACTACGAAATCATTTAAAAGCCGGTATTCCTGTAATATCCATTCCCGTAATCAATAAGTGAATGTCGTGAGTTCCTTCGTAAGTTACTACAGACTCAAGATTTGCCATGTGACGCATGATAGAATATTCGTTGGTAATTCCCATTGCTCCATGAATTTGTCTGGCTTCGCGAGCTACATCCAATGCCATTGCTACATTGTTCCGTTTGGCCATCGAGATTTGTGCAGTAGTTGCTTTTCCTTCGTTTTTCAATTGACCCAAACGGAAAGTTAAGAGTTGTGCTTTGGTGATTTCTGTAATCATCTCAGCTAATTTTTTTTGCATCAATTGAAAACTTGCAATTGGTTTTCCAAATTGAATTCTTTCTTTGGAGTATCTCAAAGCGGAGTCGTAGCAATCCATAGCAGCTCCTATCGCACCCCAAGCAATTCCATAACGCGCAGAATCAAGGCATCCAAGTGGTGCGCCTAATCCATTTTTGTTAGGCAATAAGTTTTCTTTTGGCACTTTTACATTATCAAACAACAGTTCACCAGTAGCAGAAGCTCTCAACGAGAGTTTTCCGTGTGTTTCGGGAGTGGAAAACCCTTCCATTCCTCTTTCTACGATCAGTCCATGAATTCTTCCTTCCTCGTTTTTTGCCCAAACTACCGCCACGTCACAAAAAGGGGAGTTTGAAATCCACATTTTGGCTCCATTCAATAAATAATGGTCGCCCATGTCTTTAAAATTGGTCAACATCCCTCCCGGATTACTTCCATGGTCGGGTTCGGTTAATCCAAAGCTTCCCATCCACTCGCCAGTTGCTAGTTTTGGGAGGTATTTTTTTCTTTGTTCCTCGTTTCCGTATGCATAAATTGGGTACATCACCAACGAACTTTGAACCGAGGAAGTAGAACGCAATCCACTGTCGCACCTTTCCAATTCTTGCATCAACAGTCCGTAAGATATTTGATCCAACCCAGGTCCTCCATACTCTTCTGGGATGTAAGGACCAAAACCACCAATTGCTGCCAACCCTGGAATTACTTGCTTGGGAAATTCAGCTCTTTCGTAGTAATCTTCTATTATTGGACTCACTTCTTTTTTGATCCATTCACGTGCCGAATCACGAATCAATTTGTGTTCGTCAGTCAATAAATCATCTAAGTTGTAATAATCTGGCGCTTGAAATTGGTCAGTTCTCATAAATTTGTCTTTAACATTTAATTACTCAAAAGTATAAAAATATACACTTATGTTTTGGTTTTATTCTCAAAGATTTTCGTTTTGAAAGCGAATGCTTCATTCTTCCCAATTATTTGAAGTTAGGAACACCCTTCATTCTTCCCATTTATAGTTATATTCAATAATGAAAAAAATAGGTGTTTTATTTGTTTGGTTGCATTGACAAACTACACTGCGGCTGTAAAACTAATCTATGGAGTAAAATCTCCCAAACCAAGTACAACAAGTTATGTCCAAAAACATAGTCAAAAGTGCGAGCTAAACCACTTTCCTCATTACACGCTCACTTACGAGGGGTTTTGCAATCTTTTTTCCAATTCCCAAAATTTGGGAGTGCAATCATCTATCAATCAAGTGGTTGTTTTTAATCAAGACGGACAATTGGTGACACTCAGAGATAGCATGTCCTGTTCAAGTCAATTTATGGACTTAATCAGGGGATATCAGGATTCTACGCTTACAAAGCGACACCCACACGTTTATTTCTCTGATGTATTTTGTGATACGTTGAGACCATTAAATGAGGAGGCAAATCCCCTTACTTTTTCTGGAGACAAGCACTTATTTGTAATTACTTGGGCGAGCTTTGTGGGGAAACTGAATACAACTAGTACCCAACTTTGGGCTGATTCAATCTCAGAAATCGTTGCGAATGGACAGGCAGAGGCTATTTTTGTAAATCTTGATTTGAAAGAGGGATGGGACATAGACATAGAATAAGAACGAAAACCGAATGAATAGAATCCTTTTCGTAAAATTTACCTAATTTTATCGCACTTTTAAACGAAAAACAAGATGGCAAATAAAATAATGGTACTCGGTTCGGGTGAACTTGGAAAAGAATTTGTAATTGCAGCCAAGCGAATGGGGCAAACGGTAATTGCGGTGGATAGTTATGAAAATGCTCCTGCGATGCAAGTAGCGGATTTGCACGAAGTAATTGACATGCTCGATGGAGACGAACTGGATCGGATCGTGGCTAAGCACACTCCCGATTATATTGTGCCAGAAATTGAGGCAATACGAACTGAACGATTTTACGACTATGAAAAACAAGGAATAACCGTAGTGCCCAGTGCCAAAGCTGCTAATTATACCATGAATCGTAAAGAAATTCGTGATTTAGCTGCCCAGAAATTAGGATTGAAAACAGCGGCTTATTTTTATGCCACATCAGGCCAAGAGTTGAAAAGCGCTGTTCAGAAGTTAGGCATGCCATGTGTCGTAAAACCATTGATGTCCTCCTCAGGAAAAGGGCAATCGGTAATAAAAACGGAAGAAGACATTGAAAAAGCTTGGAAATATGCGGTTCAGGGCTCTAGAGGAGATTTAATAGAAGTAATAGTGGAGGAGTTCGTTCCATTTGAGTCAGAAATAACACTCCTCACGGTAACTCAAAGAAACGGAAATACACTATTTTGTCCACCAATTGGTCACGTCCAAGAACGAGGAGATTACCAACAAAGTTGGCAGCCTGCAGCGATAGAAGAATCTCTTTTGGAAACTGCTCAAAGAATGGCAGCCGAGGTTACTCAAGAGTTGGGAGGATCTGGAATTTGGGGGGTTGAGTTCTTCTTGACAAAAGACGAAGTTTATTTCTCGGAACTATCTCCGAGACCACATGATACAGGAATGGTGACTTTGGCAAATACACAAAATTTCAATGAATTCGAATTGCATTTCAGGGCAATCATGGGAATTCCAATTCCAGAAATCAAACAATTGCAATCGGGGGTAAGCGCAGTGATTTTGGCAAATGAACACGGGGAAAATCCAGTGTATGAAGGGATTGAAGAACTGCTGACTCAACCTAACACCGACATCAAAATATTTGGCAAGCAAATAACTAGACCCTACAGAAGAATGGCAGTAGCTTTGGGATACGATAAAATGGGGTGTGACATGAACACATTGATAGAAAAAACAAAACTATTAGCCTCACAAGTGAAAGTAGACTAGAAACTAGAACTAAAGTCAATTTTGAGAAAAAGAGGGGTGAGTTTCATCTCTCTTTTTTTTTGGAAGAATTTCACCATTTTTGGTTCGCGAAAAAGGGCGTTTTGGGCTAAATTTTTCTTTCAAAAATCAGTGAAAATTGAGTTGGGAATAGAAGCTCCATGAAACAGGGGGGTGAGATTAATTATTAAAAATTGATTTTCAGGTATTTATATAGATTTATTTGAGTTGAAATTTAGTACATATTTATCCGTAAAATTTAGGATTATTTAATCAAAAATAATTTAATTTTGTGGTTTAACTACTACCTCTTACTCATAAAAATACATTCCATGAATAAAGAATTGTTCGAAACCAGACACATCGGTACTTTAGGAAACGACAAAGAATTGATGTTGAAAGAAATTGGAATTGATTCGGTCGAAACATTAGTAGACCAAACTATTCCGGCCGCAATTAGACTCAAGAAAAACTTGACGATTCCCCCAGCTTTGTCAGAATTTGAATTTTTGAATTTAGCCAAAGAAATTGGAGCTAAAAACAAAGTGTTTAGATCGTACATTGGAATGGGATATTACAATACTATTGTACCTCCAGTGATTCAAAGAAATGTACTCGAAAATCCGGGTTGGTATACGGCTTACACACCTTACCAAGCTGAAATTGCTCAGGGAAGATTGGAGTCTTTGCTCAATTTCCAAACAATGGTGAGCGACCTCACAGGAATGAATATTGCCAATGCATCACTGCTAGATGAATCTACCGCTGCTGCCGAAGCAATGAGTATGTTGTTCAACACTCGAAAAAGAGATCAAGTGAAGAACAATGCAATCAAATTTTTTGTCTCCGAAGAATGTTTTCCTCAAACAATAGACGTTGTTAAAACAAGAGCCAAAGGGTTCGGAATAGAATTGATAGTGGGTAACCACAAGGAATTTACTCCTGCCGAAGAGTTCTTTGGTGCTTTGGTGCAGTATCCAGCGGCCAACGGAGAGGTACATGATTATACCACATTAACTAAAGCGCTTCATGAAGTAAAAGCAAAAGTTGTTGTCGCTGCAGATATCATGAGTTTGGCACTTCTTACGCCACCAGGAGAATGGGGAGCAGATGTAGTGGTAGGAAATACACAGCGATTTGGTGTGCCAATGGGATTTGGTGGGCCGCATGCTGCTTATTTTGCTACAAGCGAAGAATACAAAAGAAATTTACCAGGAAGAATCATTGGAGTATCCAAAGACAGACATGGAAACAATGCGTTGAGAATGGCTCTTCAAACTCGTGAACAGCATATTAGAAGAGAAAAAGCTACTTCGAATATTTGTACAGCTCAAGCATTGCTCGCAAATATGGCAGCAATGTATGCCGTGTATCACGGACAAAAAGGAATTAAAAGAATCGCAATCACGATTCATTCGCTAACTAGCCACTTAGCAGAGGGATTGAAAGAAATGGGATTGGAAGTAAAAACGACTAATTTCTTCGACACAATTACTGTTTCTACTTCTGCTTTGTCAAAGGTGAAGGAATTAGCATTGAAACAAGAAATAAACTTCTTTTACAAATCCGATTCTACACTTAAATTAAGCTTGGACGAAACAACCTCACTGAAAGATGTAAACGAAATTCTATCTTTGTTTGCACAAGCAACTGGAGCGGCTTCTTCACAGATTGAAAAGGGAGAAGAAACGATTTCATTTGATTCTAAATTCAAGAGAAATACTGAATTTTTAACTCACCCGGTTTTCAACATGTACCATACCGAAACAGATATGATGAGGTACATCAAGAAACTAGAAAATAGAGATATGTCTCTTACTCACTCCATGATTTCATTGGGATCGTGTACCATGAAATTGAACTCTGCGAGCGAATTAATGCCAATTACTTGGCCAGAATTTGCCAATATTCATCCTTTTGTACCGCAAGACCAAGCTCAAGGATATCACCAAGTAATTAATGAGTTGGACGAAATGCTTTCTGAGATTACTGGATTTGATAAAGTATCTATGCAGCCCAACTCTGGAGCTCAAGGAGAATATGCTGGACTTATGGTGATTAGAGCCTACCACGAAAGCAGAGGAGATTTTAACAGAAATATTATGATAATTCCTTCTTCCGCTCACGGAACAAATCCTGCTAGTGCGGTGATGGCTGGAATGAAAGTAGTGGTGACGAAATGTGACGAAAAAGGAAATATAGACGTAGAAGATCTTCGAATTAATGTAGAAAAGCACAGTGAAAATTTAGCGGGAGCGATGATTACGTATCCTTCCACTCACGGAGTTTTTGAGGCTTCAATTATAGAAATTACAGACTTGATTCACGAACACGGAGGACAAGTGTACATGGATGGAGCCAACATGAATGCGCAAGTAGGACTGACTTCTCCAGGAAATATTGGAGCAGATGTGTGTCACTTGAATTTACATAAGACTTTTGCAATTCCTCACGGAGGAGGAGGACCAGGAGTTGGGCCAATTGGTGTAGCTAAGCAATTGTCTCCTTTCTTGCCAGGAAACCCGCTGATTGAAACAGGAGGAGATCAAGCAATTACTTCTATCTCTGGTGCGCCATTTGGAAGTGCTCTGATTCTTCTTATTTCTTACGCTTACATCAAAATGTTAGGTGAAGAAGGAATAAGAAAATCTACTGAGCATGCGATATTGAACGCAAATTATATCAAAGCTAGGTTAGAAAATCACTACGGCATCCTTTACAAAGGAGAAAACGGAACAGTTGCGCACGAAATGATTTTGGATTGCAGAACATTCAAAGCGGAACTTAATGTGGAAGTAGCGGATATAGCAAAAAGACTCATTGATTATGGATTCCATGCTCCAACAGTTTCATTCCCGGTGGCAAGTACGCTTATGGTAGAGCCAACGGAAAGTGAATCGAAAGCAGAATTGGACAGATTCTGTGATGCCATGATCGCCATCAGAAATGAGATTAGAGAAATTGAAGAGGGAGTATACGATAAAGAGAATAACTTATTGAAAAACGCTCCACATATTTTGGCTGATGTAATGGAAGACAGTTGGCCGTTTGCTTACCCAAAGAAACAAGCGATTATGCCATTGCCTTATTTGAATGAATTCAAATTTTGGGCGCACGTGTCAAGAGTGGATCAAGGATATGGAGACAGAAACTTAATTTGTTCTTGTCCTAGTATCGAGGAATACGTGATGGAAGAGGCGTAATAGGGTGGTAAGGACTTAGTAACGAGTCCTTAGTGTTTTGACTTAGTTCGTTCTTGTGTAACAAATGCCCCCGCACAATTACTTTCAGTCATTCCGGGCCTGATCCAGAATCTGTCAGCTAGATAGCATAAGTATAGGAATTAAAACCCTTAGAACTCTTGTAAAATGGATTCAAAGGATTTTTTGGTTATATTTGGATAGAAAGAAAGGGAGGAAAATAGCCTTGGTGATTTCACTTATTTAGTGTGGATTTTGTAGTTATGTCTGCTCACAATTTATTTTTATTGGGTGGTATTCCTCTTGAAATTCATTCTTTAAAAGAAGAAAGTATTGCTTATAGGAACTTTATATCCCTTCTTTTTCAAGCCGTTGAAAATTAGAAAATAAATAAATCATGCCTCCAAAACCAATAACAATAAAAGAATACCTTGCAGGAATACCAGAAGAACGAAGAGCTGCTTTTGACAAGTTGCGAGAAACAATCTTATCGAACTTGCCAGAGGGATTTGAAGAAAGAATGAGTTACGGAATGATTGGGTATGTTGTTCCGCATTCCATTTTTCCTGCAGGATATCATTGCGATCCTAGCTTACCTCTTCCTTTCATAAATATTGCCAACCAAAAGGGATTTATTGCCCTTTATCACATGGGTATTTACGCAGATAAGAATATTCATAAGTGGTTCGTAGAGGAGTACTCAAAAAGTTGTTTCTACAAATTGGACATGGGAAAAAGCTGTATTCGCTTCAGGAAAATGGAGGATATTCCTTATGAATTAGTTGGGAAATTAATGCGTAAATTTACCCCAAAGAGCTGGATAAAACTTTACCAAGATAATTTTGTCAAGAAGTAATCGTTTACTCTAAAATGAAATTAACCTATGAATCCAAAAAGAATTTCTGTTATTCCCGCAATTCTAGCTATGTTGTTTATACTTAATGGCTGTAAAAAAAGTACACAGCGTGGATTTTATCCACCTGTAGACGAATACATTAATATAACGTTAGTTTCTTACAATGCTCTCCAAGCACCTGGAGGATGGGCCTACGTGAATGGAGGACTTAAGGGAATTATTGTGTATGCCAGAGGCGTAAATGAATTTGTTGCCTTTGACAGAAATTGTACCGTAAATGAGGAAAACTCTTGTGGAAAAGCATCAGTTGCCACCGATAATATTACTATAGAGTGTAGCTGCGATGGTAGCACGTACAATATTTTTGATGGTTCTGTAACTAATGGTCCTGCCGAGCTGCCGCTGAAAGCTTACAATGTATCTTTCAACTCTAGTAATAATACGATTCGCATCTACAGCTAATCGACACTTTTGAGGTACCTGTTTTTGGAGCTAAATAAGAAGAAGTTTGTGAGAAATGTAAAAAAGAACACTCCATCTTGAGTTTCTAGTGTATCTTCAGAGAAAAACGATAAAATAGAAATACACAAACAGATGAGATAGAAATAGTTTCTCTGTTTGAATCCGATCCCAATAGGAAAAAGAAGACAGAAGAGGAAGAAAGCAAGCCCTACAATACCCACTGCGATTGCCGTAGATAAATATTGATTGTGAGAACGTAATTGGTATTTTGCTTCTAGGTTGGTTCCATGGAGTTGATAGTGCTTTTCAAATACATCAGCAACATCTCCTGTGCCGTAACCAAACCAGGGTTTTTCTTTAATAATCTCTTTGCTTACTTTCCAATACTCCAATCGTTGTGCAAAAGAATTTCCACTTGCATTTACCCCCGCGAGGTAGCCATCCAGTTCGAACATAATTCTATTTAGGCGCGAAACTATATTGGTTCGTGCATGAAGGTAATTTGGTATTCCAGCTTCAATGTTTTTGATGTCCCATTCGGTTAATTGTCGCATCCCTTCCCTGTCTTTTTTCAGTCCTCTTGAGGTCAAGTACCGAATCAATATAAATTGGGCTCCATCTGAACTGTCCGTAGGGTAAAAAGGTTGAGTAGAAATTCTACTCCATTCTTCTGTTAATTCTTTTTCGCACACAAAATCTTTGGCATAGTTTCCGTTGTCAAAAAAATTGTAAAAGTAATTCTTGTCGTAGGGGCTGCCACTTTTAGTAAAAAGTGATGGTGCTGTTGTATCAATTTTTATAGTATGATACGTAGAATATAAGTTTTGAATGACCAAAGTTCCCGCGATGAGGATGGGCGCTAACATAAAAAAACCGTAGAGATTCTTTTTCTTAAATAAGTAATACAGAGAAATGAAAAACAAGGTGATAAACCCTAAAACGAGCCCAGTTCCGGACTCCATAAACGAAAGGAAGTAGAGAAGAAAGAGACTAGAGGAAACACCAAAAATTTTGAAACCGAGGGAATGAGTAAAAAGTTTTGGAATTAAAAACAAACTCAGCACAATCATCAGTGATAATCGAATATGAGAAATGAATTGAGAGATATCTCGTAGCTCTAGGATTTCTTTTTTTGCTGGTAATAAGTTTTGATACACCAAGAATCCATACACTGAACTAGCAATAACCGACAAAGTAAATAAGCGAACTATCAAGAAATAGTGAGATTTTTTTAACCGATGGGTGGTACTCAATACAACTGGGAAAGCAAGTAGCGGGATTTTTATTCGCAAGTCTTTCAGCCCATACTCCACATTATTACTGTACAGCATGCCTATCATAAAAATGAGGTAGGCGCCCGTAAGAAAAACAGCTGTTTTGTTTCGAAAAAAAGAAATAAATTTTTTCTTTAATCCTCCCTCAATAAACCAATTGACAATAAGCGAAATAGTTCCGAGACTCATCAGAAACTTAGAAAATGGCATGCCAATGACAATCAAACTCAAGCAGAACACATGAGTCCAATAGCCTGAAATAAAAGAGAAAAAAGTCGTTATTTTCTTCATGACATTATTTACTTGGCGCTAAAATCTTATTGTAGGTTGATTTATTGAGAAGCATAGTAGTCGCCTCAGAGACAAATTTATCTTGACTAATTTCTAATTCCATTTGGCCCCGCTGGTAATAATATCTTCCCACAATTTCCCTTTCAATTAGTTCTTTTATTTCGGAGTAAAACTTAAGTAAATCTCTCTGTTTGTTTGGAGATAGTTTCTCTCTCAAAGCTTCGTATTCTTCTTTGGAAGATTCAAAATATTGCTCACTTTCAGCGATTTCTTTCAGTTTTTCTAAAAATTGTTCTGAACCTGTGGTATACTCGAATTCTTGCGAACCCGAAAACTCAACAAACTCCTTGTATTCTTCTTCCGATAGTTTGAAATCCTTTGCACAAACTATTGAAGGATGGGTGTAAAAATAATCGGTTGCATAATCGAAAATAATATTCTCTCTCATAAGCGCTGCAGACAGGGGAGAATAGGAATTATTTTTCACTTCTACATCAGGAAGAATCCCTCGCCCGTCAGTAACAGGTCTTCCGTTAGTAGTTTTGAAGGTGTGAACCAATGAATCCGAAATATTTTTTCCCTTACCAGAGATATTTCTGTCGCTATAATCCAGTTTTTGAATACATCTTCCGCTCGGGGTGTAATACTTCGCCACCGTAAGTTTAATGATGGAGTTGTACTCCATATTTTTGGTTTGCTGCACCAATCCTTTTCCAAACGATTGGTTGCCTACCACCACAGCTCTGTCTAAATCTTGTAGTGTACCAGATACAATTTCGGAGGCCGAAGCCGATCCATTATCAATAAGGATAACAAGAGGGATTTTAGTATCCATCGGTTTGTTTCTTGCAAAATATTGCAGGTTGTTTTGCCTGTCTCTTCCTTTAGTTTTTACAACCAAGGTTCCTTGAGGAACGAATAAATTTACAATATTTACCGCCTCTCCCAAAAGTCCTCCAGGATTCCCCCTTAAATCCAAAATGAGACCTTCCAATTCATTTGAGTCTTTCAGGGTTTTGAATGCGGACGCAACCTCGGAGCTAGACGAACCCAGAAATTGCGTAAGTTTGATATAGCCAATTTTCTCCGTCACCATGTCATAGAATGGAACGGTGGGCAATTTTATTATTTCTCGAGTAACGGAGATATCCAGAGGGTTTTCCTCGTTTTTTCTTTCAATTTTTAGTATTACCTCTGTGTCTTTAGCGCCCTTTAGCAAATCACTTACTTCTGATGCCGATTTACCCTTTACCGAATTCCCATCAATTTCAATGATTTTGTCTCCTGCTCGCAAGTCAGCCTTTTGTGCAGGAAAATTTTCATAAGGATTTGTAATAAGAATGTACTCATCTCTTTGCTGAATTAAGGAACCAATTCCGCCATATTGCCCACTTTGCATCATTCTGTAATCTTCAATATTTGATTCAGGAATGTAATTGGTGTAGGGATCTAAGGATCTTAGCATCGCATCAATCCCGATTTTCATTAACTCACCCGGATTTGTTTCGTCTACAAAGTTGAGGTTGATATTTTTGTAAACCTCACTAAAAATGGTAAGGTTTTTAGAAATTTCGAAATACTCATCGGTCGTTGGTTTTTCTTGGGCAATGCCAGAGAAGGAGAGCGAAATAAGTAGTAGGAGAAGGTTCTTTTTCATTATTCAATTATTTATGGAACAGGATCGTGACCGTGACCGCCCCAAGGATGACAACTTACAATTCTTTTTATGCCTAACCAGCCACCTTTTATCGGGCCGTATTTTTTGAGTGCTTCAATGGTATAGCTAGAGCAACTCGGTGTGTAACGACAAGTAGTCGGTAGCAAAGGAGAAATGAGATATTGATACACTCTTACTAGAAGGATAAAAGGCAAAGACAATATCTTTTTCATTTTTATTTGGTTAAACGACTTAAAAGTACAATTATTTTCTCTTCTAAAAGTGAATAAGGAAGTGGTTTCTTTTCAAGATAAATAAAGCACAAAATCAGTTTTTTATTTCTCTTTTCGAGCCAGTCGTAAAGCGAACTTTTATTCAGTCGATAAGCCTCTTTTCCTTTTCGTTTCACTTTGTTCCTATTTACCGCGAGCTTTATTTTTCTTTTGCTCACACTAAACATTACTTGCGCTGGATAATTGGAGTCCATCTCTACCTCTTTGGCTATCAACATCCAAGGGTATTCAGTGAATTTCAACTTGTCTTTTTCTTCAAAAAGTGAATCAATAAGAATCTTACTGCAAAGTCGTTCTTCTTTACAAAATGTGTTTTTCATCTTATTTAGTTTGTGAGTAGCATGGCAATAAAATTGCCACGGAGAAAACGTGCCGAAAAGACTATTCTGTTTTTCCGTCCATGTAATTTTCGATTGCTTTTTTCATGGAAGGAACTTTGGACATAGGGGCCTGAACATCAATTCTCAAGTTCTTTTTCAATACTGCGTCAGCAGTTGATTGTCCCCATACTGCAATTCGTGTTTTATTTTGTTTAAAGTCGGGAAAGTTGTGGTAGAGAGATTCAATACCAGAAGGACTAAAAAACACCAGCATGTCATAATTTACATTCGCCAAATCAGATAAATCTGAAATTACGGTTTTATACATAATGGCTTCCGAAAAATTAATGTCATTGTTCTTTAAGATAACCGAAATACTTCCGTTGTGCTGAGCAGATAACGGAAGAAGAAATTTTTCCGACTTGTTTTTTAATATTAAAGGCATCAAGTCATTGAAAACAGCTTTTCCAAAAGAAATTTTTCTTTTTCTGTACACAATATACTTTTGAAGGTATTTCGCGATACTTTCGTTCGTGCAAAAATACTTCATCGTATCTGGAACATCAAATCGCATTTCTTCGGCCATTCTAAAGTAATGGTCAACCGCACTTTTACTAGTTAAGATAATTGCTGTGTGGTCTTTTAATTCCACTCTGCTTTGTCTAAATTCTTGACCAGGAATTCCTTCTACATGAATAAAGTGTCTAAAATCAACCTTTATTTTTCTCTCCTCTGCCAAATCATAATAAGCAGATTTCTGCCCCTCTTCTGGTTTAGGTTGAGAAATCAAAATGCTCTTTATCTTTGTATCAGTTTTAGCTACACTCATATCTCGGTATTTATAAGTATTTTAATAAAAATAAAACGGGTATTAATTCTAGGATGCAAAGGTATAAAATTATGTGAAAAACAGAAATAATTCCTAGTAAATATGTGCTACTACCGACCATATTTACTAACCAAACAAGACAAAAAACGGCAATATTGAGGTGCCAAGTCGAGAACGGAAGGTAAAAGACGAAAAGAAGTCCAACAAAAAGGAGGAGGGCATTGAATTCATTGAAGGCAAGTCTGTGTCTTAAGAAATCAGTGTCATTGGAAAAGTTAATAACGGTAAAGACATACAAAACAATCAGTTGATACACATACATCAAAAGGACGAATAGAATTCCTTTTCCGGCAGAGGCAACAGTAAAATACGACTCTGAGAGGGTAATGTAACCAATTCCCAGTCCACTAAGTATCACAAAGCTTAGTTGTAACAACACACTACCGGAACTTGTAATTCCCGTCTGCAACAACGAGTCGAAATAAGTAGAATCAGAGAAGATGGTTGAAAAAAGATTTTTAAAAAAGGAATTTTTAGTGGTTTTAAGATAAATAAGCACTAAAGCTACTCCAACAAAAACGTAGAATTCTATAGATGTATCTCGCTTAATAACCTGATTATGAAGTTCGATAGAGTTCAGAAATAGTGTCAAGTTGCTGGCCATTGTAAGTAAAAAATGAAGGAGTAAAATTACTCTTAATAATCGGAGTAAACAAAAAACAATACGGAACGCAAAAAAAAGGTTAAAAACAACAGCTATATGAATTCTTTTGCCTTTTTTTGTAGGATAAATTAAAATTTAAAAGCTAATGTCAGCATCTAATTATCAAGCTCAAATTGATGAGTTTATGAATTATGTAAAAGGTATTATTCCTGAAGAGCCTGAATTTTTACAGGCAGTATTGGAAGTTGCAGAAACAGTAATCCCTTACATTGAAGAGAATT
>CBFHVI010000002.1:38275-76192 GCA_965658995.1 Flavobacteriales bacterium
CTAAATATAAAAAAGCAAAGATTCTAGAGAGAATGGTCAATCCTGAGCGTGTAATCATGTTTAGAGTTCCTTGGTTAGACGACAAAGGGGAAGTTCAAATTAACAGAGCTTACCGAATTGAAATGAATAGCGCTATTGGGCCATACAAAGGTGGTTTGCGTTTTCATCCTTCTGTGAATCTAAGTATTCTTAAGTTTTTGGCTTTTGAACAAGTATTCAAAAATAGTTTGACCACTCTGCCAATGGGAGGTGGAAAAGGAGGTTCGGATTTTGACCCAAAAGGAAAGTCTGACAACGAAGTAATGAAGTTCTGCCAAAGTTTTATGTCTGAATTGGCTCGTCATATTGGTCCAGATACGGATGTTCCTGCAGGGGATATTGGAGTAGGAGGAAGAGAGATTGGATACATGTTTGGTCAATACAAGAGACTGAGAAATGAATTCACAGGAGTGCTTACAGGAAAAGGGAAAGAATGGGGAGGAAGTTTGATTCGTCCTGAAGCGACTGGGTATGGTTGTGTATATTTTGCGCAAGAAATGCTCAAAGCAAACAATAATTCTTTCGCGGGCAAAACAGTTGCAATTTCTGGTTCAGGAAACGTGGCACAATACGCTTGCGAAAAAGCAACAGAGCTAGGTGCAAAAGTTGTGACATTGTCTGATTCTTCGGGATATATTTATGACGCCAATGGAATAGACGCAGAAAAACTAGCGTTTGTGATGGATCTAAAAAATGTGAGAAGAGGAAGAATAAGGGAATATGCCGATAAATTTGGAGCAGAATTCCACGAAGGGAAAAGACCTTGGGCAACAAAAGTAGATATCGCATTACCTTGCGCCACTCAAAACGAATTGAACGGAGAAGAAGCGAAAACATTGGTTTCGAATGGAGTTATTTGTGTAGCAGAAGGAGCAAATATGCCAACTACACCAGAAGGAGTGGCTGCGTTTGAAGAAGCTAAGATTTTGTTTGCACCTGGAAAAGCATCCAATGCTGGAGGTGTGGCTACATCTGGCCTGGAAATGTCTCAAAACTCTATGAGGTTCAATTGGACACGAGAAGAAGTTGACGCCAAATTACTGCAGATAATGCAAGACATTCACGCATCTTGTGTAAAGTATGGAACGAAAGATGGACATACAGATTACGTAAAAGGAGCAAACATTGCTGGATTTGTGAAAGTAGCTGATGCTATGATAGCGCAAGGAGTGGTGTAAGGTTAATAGTTACTAATTATACTAAATCCCGATTTTGAATTTCAAAATCGGGATTTTTTATTGCTTAATCTTATTCTTTTTTCATTCCATTTCATCTGTCATTCCTGTCTACGAGCCGGAATATTAATCCGAGCATCTTTCCCTTTTCTTCTTTTTGTCTTGAAACAAAAAAATCTCGCCTTTGAGTTTTGTAGAAAATAATAAACTGTCTAGAGGCTCAAACAGCTTTAAATTCTTCACGTAAATTTCAAGAGGTCGAGAGATTGTCTACATTTTTCATAAAATAGATTATGCAGAGAATTAGAGGAATATAATAAGAAGAAAAAAAACAAAAAACCCGATTCAACAAAGTCGAATCGGGTTCTGTAACAATTAAGTTCACTTATTTTTTTAATACTCATCCTCATTAAAGAAGAAATCGTCTTTAGTAGGATAATCCGGCCAAATATCTTCGATAGACTCGTAGATTTCTCCTTCCTCTTCAATGCTTTGAAGGTTTTCAACTACCTCTAGTGGAGCAGCTCTACGCATCGAGTAATCGATCAACTCCTCTTTCGTAGCTGGCCATGGCGCATCTTCTAAATATGATGCTAGTTCTAACGTCCAATACATAATTTTCGGTTTTTAAAATTTCTAATATTACGCAAAAGTAATTTTTTTGTTGTCAAAAGCAACTATTAATAGAATTAATTTAATAATAAATGATAATTTTGTATAAAAATATCCACATGAACATTTTAATCTTAGGATCAGGAGGAAGAGAACACGCTCTTTCTTGGAAAGTAGCACAAAGTCCGTTGTTATCAAATTTATTTGTGGCACCCGGAAATGCAGGTACTGCGCATGTTGGTACCAATATAGATCTTTCTGTTTCAGATTTCGAGGGGATCGTTAATTTCTGTACAAAGAATGAGGTAGATATTGTAGTAGTAGGTCCTGAGGTTCCACTGGTAGAAGGGATTCATGACTTTTTTGATGAGAACGAGAAGACCAAAAATATTCATGTAATTGGTCCAAAAAAAATGGGAGCACAATTGGAAGGCAGCAAAAAATTCTCCAAAGAATTTATGCAAAGACATCAAATTCCAACTGCCAAGTACCAAGCTTTTACTCCTCAAACGCTTTCTCAAGGTCTAGAATTTTTGGAGACCTTGTCCCCTCCATTTGTTCTCAAGGCGGATGGACTTGCAGCGGGTAAGGGAGTTGTTATTTCCACTACCCTCGAAGAGGCAAAAAGGGAATTAACCGAAATGTTGGCAAATTCTAAATTTGGAGCAGCAAGCCAAGAGGTAGTTATTGAAGAGTATTTGGATGGGATAGAATTGTCAGTTTTTGTTTTGACGGACGGGAAAAGTTACAAAGTATTGCCAACGGCAAAAGATTACAAGCGAATTGGAGAAGGTGATAAAGGGCTGAATACGGGTGGAATGGGAGCTGTATCACCAGTACCATTTGCAGATACTGCCTTTTTGCAAAAGGTAGAAGAAAGAATTATTGCTCCATCTATAGAGGGATTAAAAAAAGACAACATAGAGTTTGTTGGATTTTTATTCATAGGCCTCATGAAAGTAGGGAACGATCCATACGTAATTGAATACAACGTGAGAATGGGAGATCCAGAGACAGAAGTAGTCATCCCGAGAATTGACTCTGACTTGGTAGAGGTGTTTCAGGCTGTAGGAAACAAATCACTTGACACGATCGATCTCAAAGTTTCGGACAAATCCGTGTGCACGGTTATGGCAGTTTCGGGAGGATACCCCGAAAGCTATGAAAAATCTAAAGAAATTATAGGATTAGAAACTATTACCGATAGTATTCCGTTTCATGCGGGTACCACAAGTAAAGACGGAAATGTCTTAACTAATGGAGGAAGAGTTATTGCGATGAGCTCATTTGGAGCCACAAAAAAAGAAGCGCTTGAAAAATCATACGCTTCTTTGACAAAAATTAAGTTTGATAAGATGTATTATCGAACCGATATTGGATTCGATTTGGAGTAAAAATTACTTCAACTGGTTGGGATCTACGTCAGCTTGTTTGTTGTATTTTTGCTGACATTTTAGCCAGTATACTAGTCCAAAAATAATCACTGACCAAAAAACAATCCATGGACCGTTTTCGGCAACCTTCAAGATTCCAAAAGTAGCTTGGAACAATCTTTCTAATAAGTCTACTAACCAATTCATACACGCAATTTTTCTTTGTTGTTCACAAATATAAATAACTTTACCTGATTACTTCAAACAACTCTAGGCATTTTTTATTTTTATCATGATTACATCTCTTTTCAAAAACACGCTTCTTAGTTATTTGATCATCATTCTTACAGCAATTGGATTATGGGGTTACGCCTTTTTTACATCACATCCCAGTTCAATAGTTTCAATCGAATTTGCCAATGAATCCTATCACTTGTCAAAAAAAGCCGCTATCATTATCTCCTTTTTTGCGACACTTTTAAGTGCTTTTTTTCTGAATTATAGAGTCAATAAATTTCTATTTAGTTACGAGCCAAACAACCTGTTTTTGTGGTTTTATCTGTTGTTTTTTTCAGTAGAATTATCAAACTCAAGTTTCTTGGTGTACGATGTGGTTTCCTTTTTGCTCATAATTTTTGTTTATTATTTATTGTCGTTTATTAGCAGCAAAGAGAGCAAAAACCACGTTTTTAATTCTGCCTTTATTATTGGAGTCTTATGTTTTCACAATGTATTCTTTGCATTGTTTTTGCTTTTGCTGATTCACAACTTGAGCACCACCAGAAGAGTAGGGATTTCAGAATTAATGCTGATTTTGACAGGGTTTGCTATCCCAATTTTATTAGTACTTTCTTTGTCTATTATTTCAGATAATAAAAAGCTTATTGGAACTTTGTGGGATGTTCAGTTTACCTCTCCCGATATTTCTTGGAAGTTTACAGTTTTTATTATAGCAGCATTTTTGTTTGCATTAATTGGGTTTCAATTAGCCTCTAACAAACGTTCCGGAACCGATATTAGCGTTCTGTTATTGGTAAATAATCTATTTGTATATTTATTAACATCCTTGGCAGTAAGTGTGTTTAGTATTTTTTTGCAACCTCAGCATTACATTCTCTTCTTATTTACTCTACCTCTTTCAATTTTTCTCAGTTTTTTCTTCTCAGAATCTACCTCAAAATGGAAAGAACTTGCTTTTGTAGCAGTAATTGCACTCACCTTTCTACTCAGATAAAAAGAACTCATTTCTTTGTCTCCAATCAAGACTTGTTTGCTACAATTTTTTATTACTTTTGTAAATAAATTAACTAAAAGCAGCAAGCTATGAAATTCGGTGTTATCACTTTTCCAGGGTCCAATTGTGACGAAGACATGATTTATGTTTTACAAAACATAATGAAACAAGAAGTGGTAAACTTGTGGCACAAAGACACCGATTTACAGAATGTAGATGTTGTAGTAGTTCCGGGTGGGTTTTCTTACGGAGATTATTTGCGTTCAGGAGCAATCGCCAGATTTTCTCCCATTATGGAGAAAGTTATCGAGCATTGTAACAACGGTGGCTACGCCATAGGAGTTTGTAATGGATTCCAAATTCTTTGCGAATCTGGATTATTGCCAGGAGCCCTTCTGCATAACAACTCTCAAAGATTTATATGCAAAAATGTGCACATTGCACCCCAAACGAATAATACTGCCATCTCGGCTAATCTGACAAAAGGAAAAGGGTACAAAATACCCATCGCTCATGGCGAAGGAAGATACTTTGCCTCAGAGGAAACAATAAAAGAATTGAATGAAAACGACCAAGTGTTGTTCCGCTATTGTGACGAAAAGGGTGTTGTGGATTCGGCATACAATCCAAATGGATCTGTCGAAAACATTGCCGGGGTTACGAACAAACAAAGAACCGTATTTGGTATGATGCCTCACCCCGAAAGAGCCGCTGATGAAGAGCTTGGAAACACTGACGGACGGCTATTCTTTGAATCTATGATCAAAGAAATAGAGGGAGATTTGGTTTAATTATACTTGTGGTTTATAGAACAAAGTTTTCAATCGACAAGAAAGTACCATTGATTGGGAATTACCGGTAAAAATTCATTTCGTCCACGTATTTAGCTACTTTTTCAGTGAGTAAATAGCGAACGCTTTTCCCTTCTTTAATTCTTTTTCGGATGTAGCTAGCCGATATTTTCATTATCGGGATGTCTTCTAGTAGATGAACGTTGGTGTGACTAAGGATACTCTTGTCTGCTTGTAGGTGGTCGCTTACCCCAAGTCTGGGATACACAACGATAGAGTGATTGTTTAGAATTGTTTCGTAATTTTTCCATTTATGAAAAGACTTGATGTTGTCCTCTCCCATAATGAGCGAAAATTCGTTCTTGGGATATTTATCCATCAAATAAGCCAAAGTATTAGAAGTATAAGAGGGCTTTGGCATAGTAAATTCAATATCGCAAGATTTTAGTCTGTCTTCGTCTTCAATTGCTTCGTTTACCAAAGCTAGTCTGTGGTAATCTTCTATGAGAGATTTTTTTTCCTTAAACGGATTTTGAGGGGAAACAACGAACCAGACTTCATCTACCAACTCGGATTCTGCGATATGACTCGCAATGACCAGATGCCCGATGTGAATGGGGTTAAATGAGCCAAAAAATAATCCTACTTTTTTCATATTCATAGTGTGCGTAGTTCAAAGAGTTACAACTTAAAAAGGGGGGTAGATAAAGTTTATTTTTCTAAGAAATCACTCACCACCTTGCCCGCTTCCTTTTTTGCAACTTCCAATGTATCGTTGATTAAAATATAGTCGAATTCTTTGGCTGATTTCATTTCAATCTCAGCTTTTCCAACTCTCTTGATGATTGTTTCGGGCGTTTCACTTCCTCTTCCAATTAATCTGTTTTCCAACTCTGTAATAGAAGGAGGTTGAACAAAAATTGAGAGTGCTTTATCCGCAAAAATTGATTTTAATTTTATACCACCAATAACATCCACATCAAAAATCACGTGCTTTCCTTCTTTCCATATGTTCTCTATCTCTGATTTCAGTGTACCATAATAATTGTCAGTGTAGACTTCTTCCCATTCGATAAATTCACCTGAATGAATTTTGTTTTTAAAATCGCTTACCGACAAAAAATAGTAATCGTGTCCATCCACTTCATACTCCCTTTTGGGACGACTGGTTGCCGAAATAGAAAACTTCAGGCTTTTTATTTTTTCGAGTAAATACCGAACGATTGTGGTTTTCCCCGCTCCCGATGGAGCTGAGAATATGATGCATTTTCCTTCAAATTCCATGAACAAAAGTAATAAAAAAATAGTCTTGTTGTGATAGGTTAAGCCCTTTTAACTTCCTACGCCATTTTTTGCCTTTTCCTCCCCAATTTTTATTCTTTATTCTCTCCCGACAAGAGAAAGATTTGAGGAAGATGTTTTTATGAAAGGTGAAACTCCAAGCTAAAACTAACCAATGATGTAGTTAGAGAAATCAGACTTTTTACTAAAGAAAAACCCTAGCAGAAATATAAAAAATTGCTAGGGGTAGAAATGTGTACTTTTCGAATAAAAGTAATGCTAGTAAACCGTGAGATTCACTTTGTTGTTTTCGATAATTTTTCTCAAATTTATTAAGGCATAACGCATTCTTCCCAGAGCAGTGTTGATACTGATGTCTTTCGCTTCTGCGATATCTTTAAAGCTCATTTCCTTAAAGTGCCTTAAGTAAATTATTTCTTTTTGTTCGGCAGGAAGATAATCGATTACTCTCCTAACATCTTTGTGTATTTGCTCCTCAATTATTTCATCTTCAATACTTGCTTCTTGCATATTAAGAATTGAAAAAATATCAAAATCATCGTCTTCATTTTTTGAAGGATTTTGGCTAATTGTGGGCATTTTTTTCACCTTTCTGAAATGATCAATAGCTAAATTGTGCGCAATACGCATTGCCCAAGGCAGAAATTTACCTTCTTCGTTGTATTTTCCTTTTTGTAATGTGTTGATTATTTTAAAGAAGGCATCTTGAAAAATGTCTTCTGCTATTTTTTTATTTTTAACCAATGAGATTAAATAACTAAAGATTCGGTCTTTGTATCTCGAAAGTAGGATTTCAAACGATAAATCCTTTCCTTCTAAATAACTTCTAATTAGTTCTTGATCAGAGCTATTTCTGTTAATTTCCATAATACTACTTGTTTTATTACTTAGGTTAATAATTTGATTTTAAGTAGTCTTATGGTATAGGCGTTTGTTTTAGATTTGTATTTAGTTAAACGTAAATATATATAAATGTTTCTAATCCACCAAATTAAAGTGGTGTCGGGTATTCATTTTAAGAAAAAAATAACAGAATTATTATACAGTTTAAAGCAATGAGATATGAAAGGTGCGTGAATGTCAGTCGTTCTAATATAATAAAGTGAATGGCTTTTTTTTCCGTACACTTATCCTTAATTTTAGGAAGAATTTATAACGAAACAAAATAGTTAAGAATGTCAAAAGGATTTTATAATGTGCCGTTTCAAGGAAACGAGGAAGTATTAAGCTATGAGCCAGGTTCTACGGAGAGAGCTGAATTGCAGGCTAAATACAAAGAAATGTATAACAGCAAAGTGGAGGTTCCGCTTTACATAGGAAGTGAAGAAATTCATACGGATAAAAAGTTTACTATGTCACCGCCTCACGACCACAAACATAGTTTGGGTACGTACAGTTACGGAACAAAAAAACATGTAGAAGACGCAATTGACGCGGCATTAGCCGCTAAAAGTGATTGGGAAAACTTGTCGTGGCACAGCAGAGCCGCTATTTTCTTGAAAGCAGCAGATTTATTAGCAGGACCTTACAGAGCAAAAATGAATGCAGCCACCATGTTGGCCCAGTCAAAAAATTGTTTTCAAGCAGAAATTGACGCTTCATGCGAGTTGATAGATTTCTTAAGAATGAACGTTGCTTATATGCAAGAGATCATGGAAATTCAACCCGATTCTAATCCAGGATTGTGGAACCGACTAGAGTACAGACCTCTTGAAGGATTTGTATTTGCAATTACACCGTTTAACTTTACTGCAATTGCTGCAAATTTATGTGCTGCTCCAGCAATGTTAGGAAATGTGGTTGTATGGAAACCAGCAGAATCTCAAATATATTCTGCTCAAGTAATTATGGAATTATTTAAAGAAGCAGGATTGCCAGATGGTGTGATCAATATGGTTTTGGTAGACGGACCAGAAGCTGGAGAAGTTGTATTCAAGCACAAGGATTTTGCTGGATTACACTTTACTGGTTCTACAGGAGTGTTTAGACACCTTTGGAAAACAATTGGAGATAATATTTCTACTTACCGAACTTACCCAAAAATTGTAGGAGAAACTGGAGGGAAAGATTTTATTGTCGCTCACAAATCAGCTAATCCGAAGCAAGTTGCCACAGGAGTTTCAAGAGGTGCATTCGAATTTCAAGGACAAAAATGTTCGGCTGCATCACGAGTTTATTTGCCTTCTAATATGGCTGAAGAAGTAATAGGTTATGTAAAAGAAGATGTTGGTTCCATGAAAATGGGATCGCCAGAAGATTTTGGAAATTTTATTACAGCTGTAATTGATGAAAATGCTTTTGATAAAATTGCAAGCTACATTGACTACATCAAAGAACAAGATGATGCTGAAATAGTAGCTGGAGGGAATTACGATAAATCGAAAGGATATTTTATTGAGCCTACTGTTGTGGTTACAAAAAGCGCCAAATTCAGAACAATGTGTGAAGAGATTTTTGGCCCGGTGATTACAATTTATGTGTATGACGAAAACAAGTTTGAAGAAACTTTGGAGCTCGTAGATTCTACCTCTGAGTATGCATTGACAGGTTCTATATTCTCTCAGGACAGATACATGATTGAGTTGGCGGCAGAGAAATTGAAAAATGCTGCAGGTAACTTTTATATCAATGACAAGCCAACTGGAGCTGTTGTAGGTCAACAGCCATTTGGAGGAGCAAGAGGTTCTGGAACAAACGACAAAGCAGGTTCAATCTTGAACATGTTGAGATGGGTTTCTCCAAGAACAACCAAAGAAACTTTTGTGACACCAACGGATTACAGATACCCGTTTTTAGGATAGAATAAAAAGTTAAAAATGATCTTAAAAAGCTCCCGTTAAATGGGGAGCTTTTTTTATGTATTTTTGTTTCATGAAAATTTACACAAAAACAGGAGACAAAGGAGAGACTTCTTTATTGGGTGGAGCACGAGTCCCAAAATATCATTTGCGAATTGAGGCATACGGAACAGTAGATGAATTGAACTCTCATTTGGGATTGATTCGTGATCAAGAAATGGGGAAATCTACCAAGGAATTTTTAATTCAAATTCAAGATGATTTGTTTGTCATAGGCTCTCACTTGGCAAAAGAGCCAGGAAAGGATAAAGTAAAAATACCCACTATTTCAGACAAAATGATTGAGGGGTTGGAACTGAAAATAGATGAAATGAATGAATCACTACCTGACATGAAATTTTTTGTCCTTCCTGGTGGTCACCCAACTGTAAGTTATTGCCACATTGCCAGATGTGTGTGTCGAAGGGCTGAGAGAATTTCTGTTCATCTCTCGAATGAAAGCGAAGTAGATCCGATTATTACAAAATACCTAAATCGTTTGTCGGATTATCTCTTCGTCTTAAGCCGTAAATTTACGAAAGATTTGAATGCTGAGGAGATTTCTTGGATAGCCAAGAAATAAATCAGAATTAACTCCATTTAACAGATTTTATAACCCTTTAACAACTTATTGTTCGAAGGTTATTTTTTTCTCCTACTTTAGTATTGAATCCTGTAAATTTTCCAGATTCTGAAAAAAAAGAAAAAAACAATGTTCAGACTGTTTGCTTTTATTTTTGCGCTTTTTTTTGGTTCGGTATTGATGTCTCAGTCAATTTCGGGATTTGTGTTGGATGAGAATAACGCTCCTGTTCCATACGCCAATATATATATTAAATCCAATGCTTTAGGAACCTCTACTGATGCCAACGGTCGCTATACCTATCAGTTTACAAACCAAGGAATTTATACTATTGTGGTTACAGCTGTTGGTTTTGAAATGCAGGAGTTTTCCGTAACGATTGAGGACAATAGCGAAGTGGTAAAAAATATTTGGCTCAAAACAGATATACAACAATTAAAAGAAGTTCAAATCAAAGGTAAGGGCAGAGACCCTGCCTACGGCATTATCTCGAAAGCAATCGACAACAAGTCAAAATGGAATTCTCAAATTCAAACGAGTAAAACAGAGGTTTACATCAAGGCAAAAGAGGTGATTAGCGAAAAAGAAAAGAAGAAAAGAGAGAAAAAAGAAAGAGCCAGAAAAAGACAAAAAAAGGCCCAAGAAGCTGCCAAAGAAAAAACAGATGAAGAACTTCTGGAGGAAGCACTGAGCAAGGAACGAAGTGAACTTAATAGATTTGCCAATAGTATCAACATGATGGAGGTGAAGCTGGAAAGGCATTATCAGTTTCCTGATAAGGTAAAAGAAATAAGAAGCGCCTACAAAGAATACGGTAGTACATTCGGGTTGTTTTACAAAAACACGATTCAAAGCGAATTCAATTTTTACGACAATCTCATGAATCTATACAAACTCAACGAAGTGCCACTTGTGTCTCCATTGAATTCACTTTCGGTGCTGACTTATAAATTTCGGTTGGTACAGACTTCCTTTGACAACGGTGTAATGATTTGGAAAATAGAGGTAACTCCAAGAAAAAAAGGAAACGCCACTTGGGAAGGCCACATTTGGATCCGCGACAACACCTACAATCTCGATAAAGTAGACTTGTTTTTGCACAAAGGAGGATTGCTCAAGTACACAGATTTTAGGGTAAATCAAGATTATTTTTTCAATGAAGATTCGGTGCTTTTGCTCAAGAAGCAAGTATTTGACTACACCGAGAAAAGCGGAAGACAGGAATTTACCGGAAACACCACCGTGGTGTATTCCAATTATGAGCTAAATGTTGAATTTCCAAAAAGATATTTTGGTAACCAAGTGGGCGTTACCACTGCCGAGGCTTATGAGCGAGATTCGAACTATTGGGACAAAATTCGTCCCGAGCCACTTACCCAAGAGGAGCAGCGTTTTCAGTTTGTAAAAGATAGCATTCACGATTACATAAACTCTCCTGCTTACCTCGATTCGGTTGATTCGGTGTACAACAAAGTCACTTTTTTGGATGTGGTGTGGAATGGAGTAGGATTTAGGAATAGGGCGAAGAAACAATCGTGGAATTTTGGGTCCTTGCCAGAGATGTTGCTCAATTTTGACCCTATCAACCCATTTAGAGTAGGCCCTGGTGCTTCTTATTTTAAGCGGTTCGAGAACGAACGAACTTTTAATGCCGCTGGAGACATCAGTATCGGGATGGCAAACAAAGATGTGAAAGGAAACTTTAGGGTTGGAGTAAAATACGATCCTATGCATTTAGGACGAATTGATATGTTTGTAGGGAAACGATTCGATTTGTTAGTGTTTGACGATGCTTTGTTTAATAAATTTCAACGAAACAATTGGATAGAAACCGGCTATTTGGTCGCCCGAACCTCCCGAGAGCTATTCAATGGATTTTACAGTTCGCTCTATTACAGTTATGACGATCGCACCTCTATTGCGGGTTACACGTTTACTCCTATTTTCGATTCCTTGTTTCCCGGTCAACCCAATATTGCGGCTAATTTCGCTGGATATAAATCATCAAGAATAGGAATAGGATTTTCCTTTACTCCTTACCAGAAATTTATGATGGAACCAAAACGAAAAGTTGTATTGGGTAGCAAATGGCCCGAGTTTTCTGTGGGATACGAAAAAGGCGTGACTGGTTTGTTTGGGAGTGTGATTAACTATGATTACGTTAATCTTTCAATACTTCATACTTTTAAAGTGCGAACTTTGGGAACCTCTTCCTATCGGTTTGAAGCGGGAAAATTCTTGAATAGAGAAAATTTAAAGCGAGAAGATAACAAGATTTTTGGACAAAGTGATAGGTGGTTTTTCGCTTCGTTTCTTACCTCAATGCAATTGCAAGATACTACACTCAATGTAACGGATAGTTACCTCAAGCTCAATTACATCCATCATTTTAACGGTGCGATTATTAATTTCGTTCCATTGATAAAGCGATTAGGGATTCATACAGTTACCGGAGCAAGTGGATTGATGGTTCCACAATATGAATATCGCTACGCAGAGGCATTTGTTGGAATCGAGCGATCATTTCGAATTTCTCGGACAAGATTCAGATTGGGAGTATACGCAGTAGATGGAGTATCTAATCTCAATAGAATAAAACCCAGAATAAAGTTTGGAATTAATTTTTACAGTTTCAGAAATGACGATTGGGGATATTAATGAAACTAAAAAAAACCAGGTGCGAAGCACCGCAGGCTTTTTTCTATGTTGAATTAATCCCGACCCATCGGGATGGAAACTCAATATTTCTGAGTCCGCAGGACAAAAGGAATGTTGTAAGTTGAATCAAAACTCCAGCTATTCCAATACAAATGACTTTTGTTTTATTATCAATAAAATTAATCTTCGCCTAAAAAACCGTGGATTTCATCCACCATGTTGCTAGATCCTACAACAAATGGCACTCGTTGATGAAGTTCTGTAGGTTTTAATTCCATGATTCGGGTTTTTCCGTCCGTTGCTTTTCCACCAGCTTGTTCTATCACAAAAGCAAGAGGATTGCATTCATACAGCAATCGCAATTTTCCGTTGGGAGAAGAATCTGTACTAGGATAAACATAGACACCACCTTTCAATAGGTTTCGATGAAAATCTGCCACCAAAGAACCAATGTATCTCGCTGTGTAAGGCCTTTTTGTGGCCTTGTCAATCTCTTTGGTATAGTCGATGTAGTTTCTCAGTCCTTGAGAGGTTTTGTTGTAGTTTCCTTCGTTCATAGAGAATATCTTCCCGTTTTTGCTCGTCTCCATATCTGGGTGAGAAAGATAGAAAACACCTAATGATGAATCGTAGGTAAACCCATTGGTTCCATTTCCTGTGGTGTAAATAAGCATGGTAGAAGAACCGTATAAAACATATCCAGCCGCCACTTGCTCAATACCGGGCTGCAAAAAATCTTCCAACACGACTGGTTCACCAGCAGGCGATATTCTTCGGTAAACAGAGAAGATAGTCCCAACCGATACGTTTACATCAATGTTAGAAGAGCCATCGAGAGGATCTATGGCAACCACGTAATTTCCTTTCATCGAATCACCCTTGAATGCCACAAAATCGTCATCCTCTTCGGAGGCAATTCCACAAATTACTCCTCTGTTTTTTAGCGCTTTAATGAACACATCATTCGCAAATACATCTAATTTTTGTTGTTCTTCTCCTTGAATATTTTCTGTGCCCACGGCTCCCAGAATATGCTCGGCAAGCCCTGCTTTGTTAATTTCGTGATGAACTATTTTTGAAGCCAATCTAATAGAACTTAAAATACTTGATAACTCTCCTGTGGCATAAGGAAAATCATGCTCTTTTTCGATAATAAATTCTCCTAATGTAATAGACGTCATAGTGCTGATGTGTTAAGTAATGGAACAAAAATACAGTTAATACCCGATTGTAGAAAATATACGCGCTAAGATTTTACTTTGTCTCTCGGTTTGGGTAATTTTATGACACTTAAAAATCTTTGAAAAATAAGATAACTCTACATTTGATGTGGAATTTGCTAATACTTGTTCCTCTTGTTAATTCACAGACTTTGTGTGTTTGTGCAAATTGACCGAATTTTTTTCATCGATTAACTACCTGTTGTAGAAAAATTAAACAAATTATGTCAAAAATAAAAGACTACTTAAACGAAAATAAAGACCATTTAGTAGAAGAACTCATTGAGTTACTCAAGATTCCCTCGGTAAGTGCAGATCCTGCTTACAAAGCTGAGGTGAACAAATGTGCCGAGCACGTAAAACAAAGTTTGTTGTATGCAGGAGCAGACAACGTAGAGATTTGCCCTACTGTAGGACATCCCATTGTTTACGGGGAAAAGATTATTGATTCAGGCCTACCGACTGTTTTGGTGTATGGTCATTATGATGTACAACCTCCAGATCCAATCGAGTTGTGGACTAGTCCACCTTTTGAGCCGGTGATAAAGGATGGATACATTTACGCTCGAGGAGCTGCAGACGACAAAGGACAATTCTACATGCACATAAAAGCATTTGAATACATGATGAAGACCGATTCCCTTCCTTGTAATGTGAAGTTTATGATTGAGGGAGAAGAGGAAGTAGGTTCTGAGAACTTGGGCATGTTCGTTAAGGCGAACAAAGAAAAGTTAAGTGCTGATACTATATTGATTTCGGATACTTCTATGATTTCAAACGAGACCCCTTCTATTTCTGTGGGATTACGAGGGTTGAGCTACCTTGAAGTAGAGGTAACTGGACCAAACAGAGATTTGCACTCGGGATTGTACGGTGGAGCTGTAGGAAACCCGATTAATATTTTGTGTAATATGATTGCGTCATTGACCGATGAAACCAATCATATTACCGTAGAAGGATTTTACGACAACGTGCAAGAAGTATCGGCAGAGGATCGAGCAGAAATGGCAAGAGCACCTTTTAATCAAGAGGACTTCAACAAGGAGTTAAGGATAAAAGAAGGATTTGGCGAAAAAGGATTCACCACAAACGAAAGGACTTCCATCAGACCTACCTTGGATGTGAATGGAATTTGGGGAGGATACATTGGCGAAGGAGCTAAAACAGTACTGCCTTCTAAAGCATTTGCCAAAATCTCTATGAGATTAGTTCCAAATCAAAGTTCGGAGGAGATAACCGAGAAATTTCAAAAACATTTTGAATCTATAGCACCCGATGCAGTGAAGGTTTTGGTGAAACCACATCATGGAGGAGAACCTTTCTTGATACCTACCGATTTTCCTGCTTACCAAGCCGCAAGTAGAGCAATGGAAACTACATTTGGAGTAAAGCCAATTCCTGTAAGAAGCGGAGGAAGTATTCCCATTACCTCTTTGTTTGAGGCGGAATTAGGGTTGAAATCGGTGTTGATGGGATTTGGGCTTGCAACAGATGACATACATTCGCCTGATGAACATTACGGGATTTTCAATTACTTGAAAGGAATTGAAACAATCCCCTATTTTTACCAATATTTTACCGAAGAGATTGGTAAGTAAGGGCTAGGCAGATCTTATAGCCTCGCTAGGCTATTGGGTCTGTTTAATATTCCCAGCTCTTGTATTCCTCATTTTTTTCTTTTTCTTCGTTGTAGATCCAAACCATACGATCGAGAAACCACATTTTGCCAGCTAATACGAGAGTAATTCCGAAGCAAGTAGGTCAAAATTTCTATGTATACAAGCCGTATCCGTAAAAAGGAAGTCCTATGAAACTGACAGTATTCAAGATTGTAATCATGGTGAGGTGATGCGAAGCGATAGGATGATTGTTTCTGTTTATCCATACTCGTTCGCCAAACACAGCTCTCGAGGTACAGTTTTTGGTCGACTTAGGTGCTTTAAAAGCTCTTGGGTTGATACAAGTCCAGACCACAAGGAGCGAAACTGGAATGACGGAATACCATCCAATCCAAACTCTGCTCCATACGGCAATGGCCAATAGAATTATTATGGGAATTCGTGTCCAAGCACTCCAAGGATTTGAGTGGCGCATCCAATTGGTATTATCGAGCTTAATATTCTTGCTAATTTTTCGGAAAAAGACATGAAGGTTTTTTTATTAGAAATACAAAATATAGAGATTTAGAAGAATGACAACATTTTTAAATACATAAAAACAAAAATGAATTGGAAGTTGGATTGTTTCCAATTATCTTCACAGATAGACAATTATTATGCACCATGGAAAAAAGTAAATACTCATTTTCTACACAAAAATTTCTTCGAGAATCGGTCGACTTTTTTATCGAATTTATTCGTAGCCTCCTCTTGGGGCTATCCAATTTTTGGAAAACAGGAGTTTTTATTCTCTTTATCAGTACTTTACTATTTTTACTAAGCGCCAGAAAATCAACAACGTATTATCGTTCCAAAGCAAGTTTTACCTACAACTTCGTCCATAAAAAAGTGTATGGTGATTTGATTTTTTATTTGGAACAACTTGTTGGTCATTCGCAACACGCAGAATTGGCAAATGTTCTTGATATCACTTTGGAACAGGCAAAGGAAATGCGAACAATTTCGGCAAAAAATATAGTGAATAGTCCTTTGCACCAAGATTTTACTTTTGATCGAATTCCATTTTATGTTTACCTCGAGTGTAAGGATAAGAAGGACATTCAAACTATCCAAAATGGTTTATTAAATTATATCTTGAGCGACTCCGCTAACAATGTTGTGGCTCAAAAAGAAATAACGGATTACCAAAATACACTCTCTTTCGTAAAAGAAGATTTGGCACGTATTGATGAGTTATTAGCTTCTTCTGCTTGCCGAGACTCAGTGAACGTTATTGAGTTATTGTACTTAGCCAAAGAGCGACAAAAAGAACTAATCTCTTTAGAGAATCGATTGAGCGATCTCAATTCTATAGCCTTATTGAAAGCATTTCAGCCAATAGAGATTACCAAGTGGGAGCAAAATAAAACGAAGCTCAAGAAATATGGAAGTGTAGCCATTTTGTTGGTTCTTTTTTCAAGTGTATTCCTGCAATGGTACAAAAACCCAAACCATGAAGTTTAACAAATTACTTACATCTCGTAATTTGCAAAATTCCATTTGGAACGTGATCGAGGTACTCTTGGGTCCCACAATTTTATTTATTTCTATTCCTGTTTTTTTGGCCCAGTTAGGAGCCGAAGATTACGGAATTTGGATGATGGTAAATTCTATCGTTATAGTTATGCAAGCTTTTAATTTGGGGCTAAATTTTTCCACGTACAAGCATATTTCCATAGCAATAGCTAAACAAGATAATCGACAGATTTCTGATACACTCAATACCAATCTCTCTTTCACGGTTATTATTTTGCTAGCCAGCTTGTTAGTTGCTTCGGGGCTTTGTTTGGGCGTTTATTTTTACGATTGGTTTGTCGAGAATCCGGTGGTCAAATCCAGACTTATTGTGTCCATCTTGATAGGAATGATTCTTCTGTTTGGGAAGCTTACGGAGCAAATTTTGTACAATGTTTATCGAGCTTTTGAGGAATTTAAGTACGTAACAGTACTTTCAATTCTTCTCAAAATCATCACGGTTTTAGGAAGTATTGTTATTGCCTTTACTACTCACAATGTCGTGTATGTTTTGAGTTTTAATTCGATTATAATCTTGGTAGGAATTATTGCAAACTACAAGCTTTTAGCAAGGTTTATTCCGTTTTACAAGTTTAGCTTTTCGCTCAATTGTACATTGATACAACACGAGATCAGCTATTCGCTGTTTATTTGGTTTCAAAGTATTGCCATCATCATTGTATACCAGGGAGACCGTCTGTTAGTTTCGTACAAATTTGGTCTGGCTGCTCTCTCTTTTTATGCCATTGTCGCAACTTTATTTAATCACATTCACATGGCATTTGGGGCAATAACCTCCTGGATATTTCCTCAAGTGGCAAAGAACAAAGATGACGAATCTCTGATATTTGATTTGTACCTTCGGACTCGAAATGTATCTCTCGTTATTTCGTTCACACTCCTCGCTATTTTCAGTCTTTTTTCCAAACCATTTTTTACCATGTGGCTAGGTCAAGAGAATTACCTTGAATTAGAACAATACGTTAAATGGTTTTCGGTATTCGAGTTTTTCTTGATATTCTCCACAATCCCCAATTTATTTTTAAACGCATCTGGGCATGAGAAATTTGGATTGAGAATGGTGTTGATTTTTACGAGCCTCAATTTTGTTGGAATTTTAGTTGGATTGTTTGTCTTCAATTCTCTTATTTCTATGGTTATCGGACTCGCAGTTTCCATAATTCCGGGAATGTATTGGCTTCATTATTCGGTCTCCAAAAGATTTGATAAAACTCGGCCATCTGCCCTGTCGGTTGCCATTCTTTTCCTCCCGGCAGTTTGGGGAAGCGGAATCGCCATACTGGATGATTGGCTCTTAAAACTACTCTGCTTTACCCTTTGCTTGTTCAGTATTTTTCTTGTTTATTTTAAACTCCAAAAAACCAGCTTTAAAATCCTGACAGAATGAGAAAAATTATTGATTCAACACTTGGGATTATCTTCCTTATTTTCTTTGTCAACAGGGTTGGTTTGCCCTATGGATTAAAGTTCTCGATCGTTTTGGCTCCATTTTTCGCTTTTTATTTATTGAAAAACAACAAGTTGTTGAGGTTGTTTTTGCCTTTCTATTTTTTTGCCACTTATACTCTTATTCATTTTTATCAAGGAGTGGTTTTCAAAGATTTTATTGTCTCAACTCTGATTCTTTTTACCCTACTCATTTTTCTTGTTTCCTTTTATTCATTTTACAAAAGATCCTCTGATATTTCTGCTTTTGTCCAAAGAATTACTGAAGTCAACTTTGGACTAACAATACTCGCATTCATTTCTCTTTTTTCGGGCTTCCAACTTTCTCTTTTTTGGTATTTGGAGCCTTTTACTCCAGGCTATGAGGTTTTGCCTCGGCTCAAGATGTTTGAACTTGAAGCTTCGCATTATTCCTTTTTGATTTTACCGCTGTTTTTCTATTACTTTTGGACCTTGTTAAAAGAGTGGTCTGTCAAAAACTTCTTCTACTTACTCTCGTTGTTGATTAGTTTACTCTTTTCATTTTCTTTGGGAATACTCGCAGTAATAGTCATTTCATTGGGGATCGTATTGGTTGTTCATTCAGTAAAATTAATGAGATTGAAACCAACGAGAAATAAATTGATATTTGTGATGCTAGCAGGAAGCATTGCTGTACTAGGCTTGTTTGTTTTTTTTCCAGAGAATCCATTGGCTTTTCGAATTCAAAATTTGCTTGCTGGCAACGATACATCAGGAAGAGGAAGAACCTACGAGGCCTTTGAAATCGGCTGGCAGGTACTCAATCAGCACAACCCATTGGTTGGTATTGGACTTGGTCAGTTCAAGATTGTAGGAAGAGAAACTCTCATTTATTACTATAAATTTGCAAATATGCCAGAAGTTGCTAGATTACCCAATGCAATGGCAGAAACAATGGTAGTGTACGGAATTGTTGGGTTTAGCTTGAAATTGTTAGTACAAATAGGTCTTTTTATCAGACTGAAAGTCTACCAAAATATGTTTCAATTTAGCTTGTTTGTGAGCCTTTTTGTCTATCAATTTACGGGTAGCTACTTATTCAATGAAATGGAATATGTTTTTTGGATTATGGCATTTGTACCGAAACTGCGCGCATTTAGAACCTCGAACTATTTTATGAAATGAGAATATTATTTATAAGTAGAAAAACGATTTTTTCGGTTCCCGGTGGAGATACAGTTCAAATGGTAGAAACTGCCAATGAACTCAAGAAAATGGGTGTAGAAGTGGATATTTTTGATCAGCAAATAGAAGTGGACTACATGAACTATGACCTCCTTCATTTTTTTAACCTTACTCGCCCCGCAGACATCTTATTTCATACCACCAAATCGGATGTACCCTACGTGGTATCAACCATTTTTGTACAGTATGATTTTTATAAATATTTGAGTCCATATTCCGGAATGGGACTGGCGACTAGGTTTGTTGGATTAGATGGAATAGAATATTTAAAAACTACTTTGAAACATGGGTTGGGAAAAGAAAAACTAATTTACTTTCCCTACGTTTGGAAAGGTCAAAAAAAATCAATTCAGGAGGTATTAATAAATGCCGAAGCGATCTTGCCAAACTCTGCTAGTGAGGCAAAAAGAGTATCCAAAAGTTATGGAATAGAGGTGGCAGAATATATTGTACCCAATGGAATTAATACACAGGAATTTTGTTTCACTGAAGATACGGAAAGGGTGTCAAATCTGCTGATTTGTGTAGGGCAAATAGAACCTAGAAAGAATCAGCTAAACTTGATACGTGCAGCAAACCAGTTGGATGTTTCCTTAGTGATTATTGGAAATCCAGCTCCCAATCATAGGGCATATTTCGAGGAGTGTAAAAAAGTAGCTACGGAGAAAGTGACTTTTGTTACTAGGGTGAAGCAAAAGCAATTGATTCCTTATTACTTGAGCTCAGCTATTCATATTTTACCTAGTTGGTTCGAAACAACTGGTCTCTCCTCCCTGGAAGCAGCTTACTTGGGGTGTAAAATTATCGTTTCTCCCAACGGAGATACCAAGGATTACTTTGGAGATTATGCCACCTATTGCGAACCGCAATCCGTTCAATCTATAAAGGAAGCAATAATTGGAGCGCTCAAGAGAGAATTTTCCGATGAGTTAAAACAAGTGATTGAATCCAATTTCACGTGGAGAAAAGCAGCAGAAAGGACCAAAGAGTGTTATCAATCAATACTAGCAAAACTATGAGGGTCGGAATAATGGGTACAAGAGGAATCCCCAATGAATATGGAGGTTTTGAGCAATTTGCAATGCACTTTGCGCAGTTTTTAGTAGAGGAAGGTGTGGAAGTTGTGGTCTATAATTCTTCTTCTCATCCTTTCAAGGAGAGTTCTTGGAAAGGTGTCGAAATTGTGAGATGTTGGGATCCAGAAAAATGGATAGGAAGTGCTGGACAGTTTGTGTATGATTTGGGCGCGGTGATTCATGCAAGAAAACAACAATTTGATATACTATTTCAATTGGGGTATACGAGTAGTTCTATTTGGGGATTTTTGTTTCCAAAAAAAACAACAATTATTACCAATATGGATGGCCAAGAATGGAAACGAGCGAAATATGGCAAGCTAGTTAAAAAGTTTTTGAAAAGAGCGGAAAGGTGGGCGGTAAATCAAAGCGACATTCTCATCGCTGATTCCAGAGGGATTCAAGAATACTTGAGCGAAGAATATGCAATAGACTCACAGTTTATCGCTTATGGGGCAAATGTGATTCAACAATTCGATAGCAACGTACCCAAAAAGTACAAATTGATACCCAAAAAGTACAACCTAGTAATTGCCCGAATGGAACCCGAAAACAACATTGAAACAATTATTAGAGGGCACAGAAAAAACAGAGATGAAAAACTGGTTGTTGTTGGGAATTTGAATACACCGTATGGAAAATATCTTTCTAAATTATATGCCGATTCAGTTGTGTTTTTGGGATCTAACTATAATTTCGAAGAACTAAATTCGCTCCGATATTTTGCTAACCTTTATTTTCACGGACATTCGGTAGGCGGAACTAACCCTTCTTTACTAGAAGCAATGGCTTGTGGATGCCAGATTGTAGCCCACAATAACCCGTTTAATCGTGATGTGCTGGAAGACAATGCGCTTTACTTTTCATCATATCAAGAACTACAAGATTTATTGGATTCCGGACTAAGACCACACGAAAATTCTGTGAACAAGAATAAAGAAAAACTCGAACAAGTGTATAGTTTTAAGCACATTCATCATTCATTAAAAGAACTTATAGACAATGCATAAAGGATATAATAAAATGGACTTTACGAGCGCTGCGTTGTCATTTTTGGTAATATTTAGCCTTGCATTTCCCTCCAAGTTTAATGCTCTTAGCATTTACATGTTGTGTGGTTTTTCTCTTTTTTACGGTATCAAAAGAAGAGAGTTTAAATGGAAAAACACCTTTGTTGTTCTCTCTATAGCCTACTTTTGTCTTCATACGATTTACCTATTAGTTGATGACAACATATGTAGAACAAGTTTCGAAATCGAAAAAAAACTAGGGTTTTTACTGGTTCCTTTGTTTTGGTACAATTTACCGATGTCCGACCCCAAAAAAACAATGGAAAGAGCATTAGTTTGGTATTCTATAGGAATGTCTGGTTTTGGGTTGTTTTTGCTTGGGTACACCACTATTTCATCCAATTTTTTCGATACTTCTGCGCCTTTTTTCTACCATAATTTAGTGAGTGTTTTTGATGGAAATGCTATTTATTACTCACTACTTTATATGGTTTCATTACTTGTTCTTATTGAGAAAAACAGGAAGACTCCGGCAATATCCAATCTGGTTCAAATTGGATTTACAACACTTATTCTGATGTTACTTTCCTCTAAGTTATTCTTGATTTTACTACTTTTTTTAACTCTTTATTTTATTTCTACGGTTCAAAAAAAACTGCTGACGTTTGGGGTGTTAAATCTTATAGTGAGTGTAGGGTTTTTGGTAAACCAAAAATCAATCACAACTCGATTTCAGGATGTAAACCTAGAGTCTTTTTTTTCGATTCAAAAACAAGTAACACCAGGAACCTACTTTGACGGATTTACTTTGAGAAAAGAGTTATGGAACATAAGTTTGAACCTGATCGAAGAAGATAGAACCAAATTTTTATTTGGGGTTGGCCCAGGAGATGCACAAGATGAAATTGACAATCAATTGATAGTTCGAAATTTTTATACAGGTAAGACAGGAAAAGAAAATTCTGGATATTTGGGATATAATTCACACAACCAATACATACAAAGTCTCTTGGAGACAGGTTTCTTTGGATTGTTTCTTCTAATTTTACTCTTCTACCATAATTTGTTGGTTGGATTGAAATCTGGAAATCGCTTGCTGGTGATTTTTTCTCTCATCTTGTTAGTCTCATTTTTTACCGAAAGTTATTTGAACAGGCAGATTGGAATAATTGCCTTTGTGGGATTCAATTCCATGATGCTTTTTTTGGAGCCATATCCGTTTAGTTTTACCAGAATCATAAAAAGAGGATTGGATATTGTCATTTCTTCACTAGTTATTTTACTTATTTTGTGGTGGTTATTGCCTCTTCTTGGATTTTTAATCTACCTGGATACACGCTCATTTCCACTTTTTGTGCAAAATAGAGTTGGACAGAGCTCTCGTGTTTTTAAATGTTTTAAACTCAGAACAATGGTTCACAATTCTGAAGCAAACTATTTACCCGCCATAGATGGAGACACTCGTATTACGAGGTTTGGAGCGATCTTAAGAAAATATTCCATTGATGAATTTCCTCAATTTATCAATGTTTTGTTAGGAGAAATGAGTGTGGTAGGCCCAAGACCACTTATGGTAAGCGAAGAAGAAGAATGGAACAAAAAAATGGATGGATTCTCCCAACGATTAAGCATAAAACCCGGGTTGACAGGTTTGGCGCAAGCAAATGGATACAAGGGAATAATAAATCATCCAGCCGATTTGACAATTCGGTATAGATTAGATAAACTCTATGCCGAGAGGCAAAGTGTTTGGCTAGATATTAAAATAATTCTCCGAACTATTTTCTATATATTTACGTGAATTGACAAACTCAACAAACATAAGAACCGAGATAACCAAAGTACTAGGCTACTTTGATTACTTCAAATTTCCTTTGACTCTTGTTGAGATTCAAAAATTCTTGGAGATAAAAGTTGAGGAAACTGAGTTAAAAAAAGAGCTGAACGCAATGACCACAGAAGGGCTAATTTTCTGTTTCAAAGAGTGTTTTCTGCTCCATAATCTTCCCGAGAGAGTTTACCGCAAATTACAGGGAATCAAGTACGCACAAAAGCGTATGAAAAGAGCTCAGTTTATTTCTTGGTTTATTATGTGTTTTCCGTTCGTTCGAATGGTGGCAATTTCGGGGTCATTATCAAAAAATTATGCAGACAAGACCACTGACATTGATTTTTTTGTGATTACCACAGAAAATCAATTGTGGACCACCAGAACCTTGCTTCATTTATTGAAAAAACTCACCTTTCTAGTTCGGCTTCAACATAGTTTTTGTATGAATTATTTTCTTTCCGAAAATCATTTGAACATCGAAGAAAATAATTATTTCACTGCTGTAGAATTGGCCACTTTGATTCCAAAAAAAGGAAGGTGGTACTACCAAGAGTTACTCGCCCAAAATGATTGGGTTCATTTTTATTTACCCAATTTCACATTTGAAAGAAAACAGATTTCTAAACAACGCCCATCCTTCCTAAAAAGAATAATGGAGTTCTTTTTGTGTTCGAAATGGTTGAATACCTCCTTGATGAAACTTACCGACAGGAGATGGCAAAACAAATGGAAGAAAAAAGGATACGATTCACAAGACTATGACCTCGCATTCAAAACACAGCTTTATGTTTCTAAAAACCATCCAGGAAACTATCAAAAAAAAATTTTGAATCACCTCGAAACTAATCACATCCAAGTCAGTAAAAAGCTAGATAAAAATTAAATTGCTCTATGATTGACGTATTATTTAGCCACAGTTATTATTACCAAATGGATCCCAAACAATGGGAAATAGGAATGCCCTATCCACCATTAGGAACAATTTATGCTGCCAGTTTTTTAAGAGAAAACAATTTGAAAGTAAATTTGTTTGACGTAGGACTAAGGAAAGGACCGGCCGAAATAGCACCTATTTTAAAAGAAATGAAACCTAAATTTTTGGTTCTGTATGACGATGGATTCAATTACTTAACAAAAATGTGTCTGACCAATATGAGGGAAGCGGCTTTTGAAATGATTCGAATTGCCAAGGTCGAAGGGTGCACAGTGATTGTATCGAGTTCAGATTCCACAGATCATTTTGCTCACTACATACAAAAAGGTGCCGATGTAGTGTTGCTTGGAGAAGGTGAAATTTCATTGCTCGAGACAATCAATCAGCTAAAGCAAAATGCGACACTTGAAACTGTACAGGGTATCGCCTACTCCTACAAGGGAGAGGTGAAGAACAATGGAAGAAGACCAGTAATAAGAGACCTCGATACATTGCCACAGCCTGCTTGGGACTTAGTTGATGTGGAGGCATACAAGCGAGCTTGGACAAGTAAGCTTCCTTTTGCATTGAATATTGCCACCACGAGAGGTTGCCCTTACAAATGCAATTGGTGTGCAAAACCTATTTATGGAAATCGCTACAATTCCAGATCTCCCGAAAGAGTTGTTCAAGAAATAAAGTTACTGGTTGAATCCCATGGTGTGACTAATTTTTGGATGTGTGACGACATTTTCGGGTTAAAACCAAATTGGGTTCAAAACTTTGATCTGTTGCTTAAAGAAGAATCTATTAAAATTGAGTTTAAAATTCAGAGCAGGGCAGATTTATTACTTAAAGAAAATACTATAGATGCACTAGTTAGTTCAGGATTGAGAGAGGTTTGGCTCGGAGCCGAGAGTGGCTCACAATCTATTTTGGATGCGATGGATAAAGGTACTACCATTCATCAAATTGAAGAATCAACTAAGTTACTTCAGCAAAAAGGGGTGCGTGTTGCTTTCTTTATTCAATACGGGTACCTGGGCGAAACAAAGAAAGATATCAATAAAACGATTGATTTAATAAAAAGAGCAAAACCAGATGATATTGGAATATCAGTATCTTATCCATTGCCAGGAACCAAGTTTTACGAAACGGTGAAGGCGCAACTCACAGATAAAAAAAACTGGACAGATTCTAATGATTTAGCGATGATGTTTTCAGGGACTTTCAATCAGAATTTTTATAAAAAACTACACAGTTACACACACAAAATTTTTCAGAGAACGAAAGGCGTCCAAGCTCTAAAGAAGGGGTTAAAAACTCCCAAAGAATTTAGTAAAAATCAATTGAAGTTAATTGGAAAGTTACCCTACAACTGGATAATGGGAGCAAAAGAAGGAAGGCAACTTGCCAAAATGGAAAATAACAATGAAAGCAAATTCTGATAAAGTAGACAGAGGTTTCTCTTCTATTTATCAGGAGTATGAAGACCTTCATTTAGGGAATAACAAAACAGTATGGCAGCGTAATTTGGTGTATCGTCATTTGCTCAAATTTGTTGACAAAGGAGCGGAGATATTAGAAATTAATGCAGGTTCGGGAATTGATGCAGTGTTTTTGGCAAAACAGGGTTTTACTGTCTTAGCAACCGATTTGTCTCAGGGTTCAGAGGTGTTTTTTAAGAAGAAAATTGCCTCCAATGATTATGAAGGGAGATTATCTTTTAATAGGCTCTCTTACGATACTTTAGAAACACTTAAACCGAGAAAATTTGACCATGTCTTTTCCAATTTTGGAGGGCTTAATTGTGTTGAAAACCCCGAAAAAACTCTTAATTCTCTCTCACACTTACTAAGAGCAAAAGGAAAGGTGACCGTAGTGATTATGCCAAAGCTATATCCGGGTGAATGGATTCTGGGATTGAAAAACAGAAAAAATGCATTCAGAAGGCTGTCAGGAGGTCCTGTTTTGGCTAATGTGGAAGGAGAGAAGATTTCTGTATGGTACCATTCCTTGAAGAAATTGAAGAAGGATCTTTCCTCTCAATTTGATTTTGTAAAAGCGGAGAGCTTGGGAATCTTTCTTCCTCAAAACGATAACTTTGGCATCAAAAGACCTAGAATTTTTACCGTTATTTTAAGGATCAACTCTTTCCTTCGATTATTCATTTCTCCGGGAATAGGAGATTATTACATTGCTACTTTTCAAAAAAAATAAAATGAAATCGATTAGAATTTTCACCCCAGTTGACGCACATTTTTCAACCCTCTATTTAGCCGCAAGAAAGAAAGAAGGTTTTGTGGTTTCTGACGAGATAGTTCGACTTCTTCCTTATCCACCAAAAAGTCATCCTCAATACGCGCAATGGCGGTTGAGGCGGATAAATAGCCAAAAGTTCTGTAACTATTTGCAGAAAATGAATTCAATCGAGCATGTTTTGGAACTCGGATGCGGCAACGGATGGTTTTCGAATGAAATAGCCCAAGTAACCTCTGCCCAGGTGGTGGGTCTTGATGTTAATTTTCCCGAACTGGAGCAAGCAAATAGAGTATTTGGTCGTGAGAACTTGGAGTTTGGGTACGGAGATATCTTTCGTGCGGTTTTTGATAACAAATTTGATGTTATCGTATTGAATGCTTCGGCTCACTATTTTCCTAATTTCGACCAATTAATGTCTAGGCTAAAAAGCTTGATAAGTGATACGGGAGAAATTCATCTTTTGGACACACACTTTTATACCAATAGGCTGGAAGCAAATTCTGCAAAACAACGAACCGAAAGTTATTATAATGAGTTAGATGAAAAAGAAATGAGTGAGTTTTATTTCCATCATACACAAGAAGACCTTAAAGGATTTGAAAGGGTAAAAAATGGAAATCATCTATTCGCTCCTTTTTGGAAGAGAAGTTCACCTTTTGGTTGGTATCGATGGCGCCTTAACTCAAGATAAAAGCTGAAAATTCCATTCCCCAAGCTACCCCTAAATGGACGATCAATCCACCATAAATATTTTTGGATTCGTAAGCTAAAACTCCCAATCCAAACCCACCAAAAACTGAACCTATTGTTTCCCACATAGGTTTGCCAAAATGTAAAAATGCGTAGCAGGCAACCATTGGCAAAATGGCATTTTTACCTAAATACCGAGAAAGCCCAACCACCATAAATCCCCTAAAAAATAACTCTACTGAAAAAAAATCAAAACCGTAACAGAGTTCGTAAATGAGAACAGTTAAAGGTTGAGAAAGACCTGTAGCCTCTGCCGCTCGTGTATTGTAGCTGGGGTAATAGGACAAAAAATTTGAATCAAAAAAAGCTGAGCAAAAGACCAAAGGTATCATCAGTAAAAGAAGGGCTAAGTAGGGCTTCAAATTGGATTCCTTTGGATTTAACCCGTAAAACCCTGGACGGAAACTTTGAGTCAAGGAATAAAGAATAGTAAGCGGAAGAATGATGGAAAATAAACTAATGATATTGGCAATACAAGTATATACGAAACGATTAATTTCGATCGTTTCGCCCAAAAGTCGCACAAATTTCAACAGATAATAAGAGGCATCAATCGCCACAAAAAGTAGTCCTAGTAAACCGAGGATCAAATAGGTAAGATTTGATTTACGAGAACTAAATGCGAGGATACTAACAGGAACAAGGAAAGCGAAAACATACATTCCCCATAGTTTAATTACTCCCAAATGGTTGTAATTTACCACTCGAAAATACGTAGCGTACAAGTCGTACTTATAGTTGAGTACTATTGAGATTGTAATAAATAAGCCTATAAACACATGGCTCAATACATGAAAGTCTTGAGTAAAATAGCGCTTAAAATAGCTTGAAAATTGTGTCATCTTATCTAATCAAAGTGATATAGCCTTGTCTGGGGATTTGCTCAAATTTTTTTCTATTCGAAGATAGTCAAAAAACATATTCTCCTGCTCAAGCAGATTTTCTTTTGTAATTCCTATCCCATCCTATACCTGAATCAATAGTTTCAAAAACTTTTTCTGCCCCATTGTTGTAAATTACAAAAAAGAGGTACTCGTTGTACGAATTTCTCATGAGCTTGGCTTAAGAGACCAAGGAAATCAAAACTTTTACCCTGTCCGATTCAAGGCACGTAACCAGCGAGGAGGGAGCAGAATTATAAAAAATGCAAGTTGGTTACTATGCTCCTGATATCATCAAGAAGAGGAAAAATAGAACCAGCAGAGAACCGTATAATTTTCTGAACATTTTAGATAGTTTAGTAGTTTACTACAAAACTAAAAACAAAACGTTAAGTAAAAGAAAATCAAGCACTTATCTATCAATCAGTCATTGTTGACAGGAAGTACTTTTATGAATGTTTTTTGATAATTAAAGTGGCGTTGTGTCCACCAAAACCAAAAGTATTAGAAAGAGCATAGTTTACTGTTCTTTCTTGAGCTTTATTGAAAGTAAAGTTCAGTTTTTCGTCCAATTCAGGATCTACTTCGGTATGATTGATTGTAGGCGGCACAATGTTTTCGGTAACAGCCATTACACAAGCAAGAGCTTCAATAACTCCAGCAGCACCAAGTAGGTGACCAGTCATTGATTTGGTAGAGCTAATGTTAAGGTTGTAAGCATGGTCTCCAAAAACTTGTTGAATGGCTTTCGCTTCTGCTACATCTCCAAGAGGAGTGGAAGTTCCGTGTACATTGATGTAATCGATGGCACTTGGTTCAATACCTGCGTCTCGCAAGGCTTCTTTCATAGCATTTCTCGCACCTAACCCTTCGGGATGTGGAGCGGTAATATGGTGAGCGTCACCAGAAGCACCACCTCCTACGACTTCAGCATATATTTTGGCACCTCGTTCAACTGCATGTTCGTATTCTTCTAGCATTAAAGCACCAGCACCTTCACCTAGTACAAATCCATTTCTATTTTTATCGAAAGGGCGCGAGGCCTTGTCTGGAGCATGATTGTCTTGTGATAAGGCATGGAGAGCATTAAAACCTCCAATTCCAGTTTCGGTCACGGCTGCTTCAGAACCTCCCGTAAGAATAGCGTTGGCTTTTCCTAATCTGATATAGTTGAAAGCATCAATTAAGGCGTTCGTAGAAGAAGCGCACGCAGAAACAGTTGCGAAGTTGGGACCTCTAAAGCCATATTTAATTGAGATGTGACCTGCTGCAATATCAGCAATCATTTTTGGGATAAAAAACGGGTTAAATTTAGGTGTACCGTCTCCTGAGAAAAAGTTCTCACATTCGTCTTGAAGTGTTTTTAATCCACCAATACCAGCTCCCCATATTACTCCGATTCTATCAGTATCTATTGTGTCAAGATCCATTCCTGAATCTTTTACAGCCTCTTCGGCCGTTACAAGTGCGTATTGCGAAAACACATCCAACCTTCGGGCTTCCCTTCTGTCTATATGTTCTTCCGCATTGAAATTTTTGATTTCACACGCAAATTGTGTTTTAAATTTTTCAGCGTTAAATTTTGTGATTGGAGCACCGCCAGAAACCCCTTTTTTTAGCGAATCAAAATAATCGGCAGCACTATTACCTATAGGCGTTAGTGCTCCGATTCCAGTTATTACAACTCTTTTTAATTCCATAGAGTGGCTAATTTTTATTTAGCGTCATTAATAAATGATACTGCGTCTCCAACTGTTGCGATTTTTTCAGCTTGATCATCTGGGATAGCAATATTGAATTCCTTTTCGAATTCCATAATTAATTCAACAGTATCCAAAGAATCTGCTCCTAAATCGTTTGTGAAGTTAGACTCCAACGTTACTTCTGATGCGTCAACTCCTAATTTATCAACGATTATCTCTACTACTTTTGACTGTATTTCTGCCATTTTTTTATTTTTTTAATGTTTAGATTGTGCAAATAAAATTAATTTTCAGTTATAAAACAAAAATATATCCCTCACTTTGTACACAATCTAACGATTGTAACTAGTTTAAATGCTAGATTTCAAGAACTCTCGGTTCATTCTAGCGATATTATCCAAAGAGATTCCTTTTGGACATTCTACCTCACAGGCACCTGTGTTGGTGCAGTTTCCAAATCCTTCGTTGTCCATTTGATTTACCATATTTAAAACTCGGTCTTTGGCTTCTACTCTTCCTTGAGGGAGTAAAGCATATTGCGATACTTTAGCAGAAACAAATAACATGGCTGATGAGTTTTTACAACTCGCTACGCAAGCACCACATCCAATACAAGTAGCTGCATCCATTGCTGCATCTGCGTCTGCTTTTGGAATAGGTAAGGCATTGGCATCTTGTGTATTTCCCGATGTGTTTACTGAAATGTAACCGCCAGCTTGTTGAATTCTATCAAAAGCACTTCTATCTACCATTAAATCTTTTACTACGGGAAACGAGTTTGCTCTAAATGGTTCGATATGAATGGTTTCCCCGTCTTTGAACATTCTCATGTGAAGTTGACAGGTTGTTACACGTCTATCTGGACCATGTGCTTCACCATTGATGTACATCGAACACATTCCGCAGATTCCTTCTCTACAATCGTGGTCAAAGGCAACTGGTTCTTCTCCTTTTTCTATTAGTTCATCATTTAAAATGTCCATCATTTCTAAGAAAGACATGTGTCCTTCGATGTTAGAAATAGGGTAAGTAACCATTTTTCCTGGTGATTTAGCGTCTTTCTGACGCCATATTTTTAGTGTTAAATTCATAGCGATTTATTTATAAGATCTTTGCTTTAACTCAATATTCTCGTAACTCAATTCTTCCTTGTGCAATTTAGCTTCAGAAGGCAAACCTTGGTATTCCCAAGCAGACACAAACGTATAATTTTCATCGTCTCTCTTTGCTTCTCCTTTTTGTTCTCCGTCTAGTTCAACAGATTCTTCTCTAAAATGTCCTCCGCAAGACTCTTCTCTTGTGAGAGCATCTTGAGCAAATAATTCTCCTAGCTCAATAAAATCAGCAACTCTCAAGGCTTTTTCAAGTTCCCTGTTTACTTCGTTAGTTTGTCCAGGAACTCTCACGTTTTTCCAGAAATCAGCTCTCAATTCTTGAATCTCTTTAATTGCTTCTTTCAATCCTTTTTCATTTCTAGACATCCCTACTTTGTTCCACATGATAAGTCCTAGTTTCTTATGGAAATAATCCACTGGTTTAGATCCTCCGGTTCCTATCAGTTTGTTCAGCGTTTCTTTCACTGAATTTTCTGCCTCTGCAAATTCGGGTGTATCGGTTGGAATTTTACCGGTTCGAATGTCATTAGATAGGTAATCTCCGATGGTGTAGGGGAGTACAAAATATCCATCTGCAAGTCCTTGCATTAAGGCTGAGGCTCCCAGTCTATTTGCACCGTGGTCAGAGAAGTTGGCCTCTCCAATTGCATAGCAACCCTCGATTGTCGTCATCAAGTTGTAATCTACCCATAATCCTCCCATTGTATAGTGAGTGGCAGGATAGATCATCATTGGCGTTTTGTATGGATTCTCATCTACAATTTTTTCATACATCTGAAACAAGTTTCCGTACTTGGCTTCCACTATTTTTTTACCTAATTCGTAAATTCTAGCAGGTGATGCGTTGTCTTCGTTATGAATTTTTGCTTGCTCTTTTCCGTATCGTTCTATGGCTGATTGAAAATCTAAATAAACAGCTTCTCCTGTTTTGTTTACTCCAAATCCAGCGTCACATCTTTCCTTTGCGGCTCTTGATGCAACATCTCTTGGCACAAGGTTTCCAAAGGCAGGATACCTTCTTTCTAGGTAATAATCTCTTTCGTCTTCACTTAGCTCAGTAGGTTTTTTCTTTCCTTCTCTTATTGCTTTCGCATCTTCTAGCGATTTCGGAACCCAAATTCGTCCGTCATTTCTCAATGACTCAGACATGAGTGTCAGTTTCGATTGGTAATCTCCCGATCTTGGGATACAAGTAGGGTGAATTTGAGTAAAACAAGGATTCGCAAAGAAAGCTCCTTTTTTATGAGTTTTCCATGCAGCAGTTACGTTACTCCCCATTGCATTTGTGGATAAGAAATAAACATTTCCATACCCTCCAGAGGCAATCACAACCGCATGGGCAGAATGTCTTTCGAGCTCTCCTGTAACGAGGTTTCGTGCAATAATTCCTCTAGCTTTACCGTCAATTTTTACAACATCTAACATTTCGTGTCTGTTGTACATCTCGATTTTTCCTCTTGCAATTTGTCTGTTCATCGCAGAATAGGCTCCGAGTAGCAACTGTTGTCCAGTTTGACCTTTTGCGTAAAAGGTTCTTGACACCAACACTCCTCCAAAAGAACGATTATCAAGTAATCCTCCATAGTCTCTTGCAAAAGGTACTCCTTGAGCAACGCACTGATCGATGATGTTCACCGATACTTCGGCAAGTCTATACACGTTAGCCTCTCGAGATCGATAATCTCCTCCTTTTACGGTATCGTAAAAAAGTCTATATGTTGAGTCACCGTCTCCTTGGTAATTTTTAGCGGCATTAATACCTCCTTGAGCAGCAATCGAATGGGCTCTTCGCGGAGAATCTTGGTAGCAAAATGCTTTTACATTATACCCTTGCTCTGCAAGTGTTGCTGCAGCTGAACCACCAGCTAAACCAGTTCCAATAACTATTACATCGATGTGACGCTTATTGGCAGGGTTCACCAAGTTAATTTTGTCTTTATAAGTTGTCCATTTATCTTTTAATGGACCTTCTGGTACTTTAGAATCAAGTGTGCTCATACTCTAATTAATGTTGTAAGTAATGAAAAATTGCAATGAAAACATATCCCGCTGGAACTGCAATTGCAAATATGTTACCAAACTTTTTGATATTATTTTTTCCTTTTGAAACTCCTACAGACTGAAAAGAAGACTGAAATCCGTGTAAAAGGTGAAGTGCCAATAAAACGAATGACACAACATAAAGGATGACTCTTACCGGGTCGGCAAACTTTTCAACTAAATGATGGTGGAAGTCTTTCCCAATTTGACTGTCGCCATCGATATACTTTTCTGTAATTTCTGGAATCCAAAAGTCGTAGAAATGCAATCCAAGGAATGCTAAAACTACCAATCCCGAATAAATCATATTCCTGGAAACCCAAGTAGAGTTTTCACTAGGTCGGTTGTAGGCGTACTTAATAGAACGTGCTCCTCTGTTTTTTGTTTCAAGTACAAATCCCATTAAAAAATGGAAAAAGACTGCGAAGATAAGTATCGGTTGTAACGCAAATTGAACAACAGGATTATTTCCCATGAAGTAGGATACTTCGTTGAATGCATTCACATTTATTACTGATAATAGGTTTATCGTTAAATGTTGCAGCAAGAAAAACATTAAAAAGAATCCGGAGAAAGCCATTAAAAATTTTCTACCTACGGTTGTAAATTTAGATTTAGACATGTTTAAGTTTAGTTTTTTCTTTAAGAACGTAAAAGTAATTCTTGCAATAATCTAAAGCAAGTATTGAATACAAAAATAACGTATTTATAAGTATTCTTGATAATTAATTTATCTTTATCTCCATGAATTTTATAGATGTTTTTATTGCTTCCCTCCTGCTTTGGTTTGGTTACAAGGGGTTTAAGAAGGGGTTGGTTTTTGAATTAGTAAGTATTGTGGCTCTCTCTATGGGAATTTATGGAGGGCTAAAATTTTCCGATCGAACTTCTGAGCTCATTATGGAATATGTTGATTCTCAGTACTTGCCCATTTCGGCTTTTACTCTCACTTTTTTGATAATTCTAGTATTGGTGTTTGCTGCTGGTAAAGTTGTAGAGAAGATTGTGAATTTAGCTGCTCTAAAATTGGTGAACAAATCTCTTGGTGCAGCGTTTGGCATAGTAAAGACGTTACTCATTTTATCCGTTTTATTTGTGATTATCGAGTCGTACGACAAGAAATTAGGCTTTGTGCCAACAGAGACTAAAAGTTCCTCCTTATTGTACATTCCATTGCTAGATTTTGCAAACCAAGTGTTGCCAGAAATTGAAAAAAATAACCTTTATAAAAATTTAACAACAAGTTCGGACCAAGAATCAGAATAAGTTAGGTTGTTTTACGTAAATTTATGTTTCATGAAAATAAAAGGATTTTATATTGCTGTTTTCTTTTTGTGCGGATTGTTTTTATCGAAACAAGCTGCCTCGCAGTTCTACACAGGTTCTTTTCAGGAGTTCGGAAAAAACAGAGTGCAGGAGGTAACTTTTTTTTGGCAGTACTACGATTTTCAGAGATTCAGAGTGTTTTTTTATGGAAATGGTCAGGAGCATGCCGAGTACGTTGCCATGGCTGTTCATAAACACCTCGGTGAGTTGGAGACTTTTTTTGAGACCGAATTGGACGGAAAATTAGATATTTTAGTGTTTAATAGACAATCTGATTTTCGACAAAGTAATATTGGCTTAACGAATGATCTTACCTCAAATGTTGGAGGGAAAAATAACATTGTGGGAAACAAAATGTTTCTTTATTTCGAGGGTACTCATAATCAGCTAGACGAGCAAATTCGTGCTTCGCTTTGCGAAGTGTTGTTGAACAAATTGGTGTACCAAGGTAATTGGAAAAAAGTAGTAAGAGGGTCAGCAAAAATTGATTTGCCTTCTTGGTTCGCAGATGGTTTATATTCTTATAAATCAAAAGATTGGGACGCTGAAATAAGTACGGTTGTGAAAGACAATGTCCTGAACGATAAGTACAACAGCTTAGGGCGTATACAAATTGATCAGGCCAAATACGCAGGCCATGCTCTCTGGAATTACATCGCTCAGGTATACGGAAAAGAGATGATTCCTCAAATTATCTATTTGGTAGGTATTTCTCGAAGTTTCGAATCTAGTTTTAGGTTCGTTTTGGGCAAAACAACCAAGGCACTTAATGCGGATATGATTCGCTACTACAAGAATCAATACAGCAAAGAGTATGAAGTAAAAAAAATGCCTCTCCAGGAAGAAATTGTCCTGAAAAAGAGGAAAAGCAAAGGACGAATTACTCAATACAAATTGAGTACGGATGGAAATAAAATAGCTTACACGACCAATGAACTTGGTAAATACTATTTGTGGATCTACGATCTCAAAGAAAACAAGTATACAAAAGTCCTCAGAAGAGGATACAAAATAGACAGGAAAGAAGACGACTCTTTCCCGTTAATTGACTGGCATCCAAATAATTCAACCTTAGCCTATATTGAAGAAAAAGAAGGGGCTGTTTTCTTCAATTTTTATGACCTAGAGGAAAAATCTACGTCCAAAATTCAAGTTCAGAAAATAGATAAAATAACAAGTTTTAGCTACAATGAGTCAGGGACGCAATTTGTGTTTTCAGGTATCCAAAACGGCAAGGTCGATTTGTTTCTGTACACAATTTTAGGAAATGGATACTTGAAGTTGACAGACGATTTTTATGATGAGATTCATCCAAGTTTTATCGACAATTCGTCTAAAATCATTTTTTCATCTAACAGAAAAACAGATTCTCTTTATGCAAAAGTTGAGAAAAAGCCAGTGGACCAGAGTTTTGATATTTTTATTTATGACCTCACAAATAAATTCCAACGAAGGCTAAAAAGAGTGACAAATACTCCAAATTTATCGGAAGAATATCCTTATGAGATTGGGAACAAAGAATTCACTTACGTGGCGTACGATAAAGGGATCAAAAATAGATATTTGGCAGTTTTTGATAGTACCATTAATTCGGTAGATACTGTAGTTTCGTATAGATATTTTTCTAAAACATCCCTCCTAACCGATTACAAAAGGAGTATTTTTAAATTGGATTGTAATCCACAAACCAAGGAGGTGGGAATGATTGTGTACAATGAAGGCCAATACCGAATTTTTAAAGGAAATGCCTACTTGGATAAAATGATGTCGGGTAATTTGAATCAATCGGACTTTGATAAACAAAATGAAAATTTTTGGAAGAACAAAAAACAAAGTACGGTAGAAATTATTTCAGTTTCTCCCAAGGTAGAAAAACAAAATAGGATTAACACAAACAGTTATAAATTTGAAAGTGAGGAAAAGAAAGAGGAAGTGAAAAAACAAGAACCTCCTTCCGAAGTGAAGAAATCAGACAACGAGGACAAGAATGAAATGGTGTTTATGAATCCGACAAATTCAATATCAACCAAAAAGATGAAGGTGAGCGATCTATTCGAATTACCTACAAGAAAACTATACACCATTAATTTTACTTTGGATGAAGTGGTGAGTCAATTGGATAATAATTTCATCAACAACAGTTACCAAGTTTTTAATGCCTCTCAGCCAGCATTCAATAATCCTAGTGTAAATGTTTTTAACATGGTTCAAATGAAGGACCTAATGGAAGATTATCGACTTACTGGAGGTGTGAACCTGAGTTTCAATCTTCAAGACAATGATTACCTTCTTGCTTTTGAAGATTTGTCCCAACGGATAGACAAAAAATACATGTTTACCCGTCAAGTGTACACCAACGAAAATGGGGTGTATCCAATCAGAACAATGATTCATGAGCTTAAGTATAGGCTGAAGTATCCTTTCTCGGAAGTTGCCTCCTTGGGAGTAACTTTTAATCTAAGAAATGATATGACCATTGTCTCCTCTGTAAACCGAGCAAGCCTAGAAAGTCCGGATACCTACCGGAACATGGGTGGAATGAAATTAGAATATATCTATGACAACACCTTTGATATGGGACTTAACCTATTCGAAGGAACAAGATTGAAACTTTTTGGAGAGTTTTACAATGAACTCACCGAGAGTGAAACTGATTTTTTTGTTTTGGGAGCTGATATTCGAAACTATCAAAAAATTCATCGCGAATTAATTTTTGCCTCTCGATTTGCAGCAAGTACGTCATTTGGTAACCGAAAATTAGTGTATTACATGGGAGGAGTAGATGGTGCATTTGCTCCTAAGTTCAACAATGATAATATTATACCTACCGATCAAGGATTTGCTTTTCAAACAATTGCGACTCCTATGAGAGGTTTCATACAAAACACCAGGTTCGGAAATAGCTTTGCCGTTGTAAATACCGAAATGAGATGGCCAATTATCAGATATTTTAGTCAATATCCGGTGCAGAGTAAGTTTTTATCCTCATTTCAAGTTGTAGGATTTGCAGATGCCGGAACGGCATGGACAGGACCAGATCCCTACTCTTTGGAAAACTCTTTCAACAAAAGAGAAGTTACCCAAAAGCCAATTACAGTAATACTCGAAAACCAAAGAGAGCCTATTATTTTTGGTTACGGATTTGGATTGAGGGCCGAGGTGTTTGGTTATTTTGTTCGCTACGATTGGTCGTGGGGAATCGAAGACGGTGTAAACCAAGGTCGTATCAGTTACTTTTCGTTATCTTTGGATTTTTAAACTAATAAATTAACATGTCTCTCGATTTTCAAACACTTTTTGTACTTGTATTAATCGGATTAACTGCGGGGATTTTATCGGG
>CBFHVI010000002.1:76262-81137 GCA_965658995.1 Flavobacteriales bacterium
CAAGCTCAAGGTACAAGTCTAGCTCTCATGCTTCCACCGATTGGTATTTTGGCCTTTATGCATTATTACAAAGCCGGAAATGTAGATCTTAAAGTTGCGGGGGTTGTAGCAGCTACTTTCGTGGTAGGAGGTTTTTTTGGAGCCAAATTGGCCCACAAATTAGATCAAAACATTGTCAAAATTGCTTTTGGTATAATTATGCTCCTTATTTCTATTAAGTTAATTGTTAGCGGTTTTAAATTATATTTTGGAAAATAATGAGCAATAGTTTACTAGAGAAAATAAAACAAATTACCGCCAATAATCACCTATCGGTAGTAGAGAATAGAAGGTGGCTCCATCAACACCCAGAACTCTCTTTCGAAGAAATACACACCTCGCAGTTTATTCAAAATAGATTAAACGAATTGGGTATAGAGTTTACCAAGGGTATTGTGAAAACCGGAGTAGTAGCCTTAATTAAAGGCAGAAATCCAGAGAAAAAAACGATAGCCTTGAGAGCGGATATGGATGCATTGCCAATATTGGAAGAAAATGAAATATCCTACAAATCTCAAAATGACGGAGTCATGCACGCTTGCGGACATGATGTTCATTCAGCTTCCTTATTGGGAGTAGCGGAGGTTCTTTCTCAACTCACTCAAGAATTTGAAGGAACTGTAAAGTTGATTTTTCAGCCAGGGGAGGAGAAACTCCCGGGCGGGGCCTCACTAATGATTAAAGAAGGAGTTTTGGAAAACCCTATTCCTCAGGCCATTCTCGGTCAGCACGTTTTTCCTGATTTACCAGCTGGCAAAGTAGGATTTAGATCGGGAATGTACATGGCTTCTTGTGACGAGCTTTACCTTACAGTAAAAGCGAAAGGTGGTCATGCAGCGCTGCCACATAAATTTACCGACACTGTTTTGATTGCTTGCGAAATAATAAGTTCCTTGCAACAAATTGTGAGTAGAAGAGCCAGGCCCGATATCCCAAGTGTGCTATCTTTTGGGAAAATAAACTCCACAGGAGGTGCAACCAATATTATTCCGGATGAAGTAAAAATAGAAGGGACTTTTAGAACCATGAACGAAGAATGGCGAACAGAGGCACATGAATCTATGGTGGCGCTAGCGCAAGGAATAGCCAAATCTATGGGAGGAACTTGTGAATTTGAAGTGCGAAAGGGATACCCATTTCTAAAGAATGACCAAACATTGACCGGGCAAGCGAAAGAGGCTGCCATTCAATATTTAGGAAAAGAAAATGTTGTTGAGCTGGACTTACGAATGACGGGTGAAGACTTTTCCTACTACACTCAATCTCTTCCCGGATGCTTTTATCGCCTGGGTACAGGAGATAGTTCAGGACTTCACACTCCCAGATTTAATGTAGATGAATCTTCTTTGGAGTTGGGTGTTGGCCTCATGAGTTGGATTGCAATAAACTTATTGAATGAACAATAGACACAAGGGTGTTATCGTTCACACAGAAACTGAATCTATGAAGAGTAAAATTGTTTGGAGTTTTTTGCTTGTAATCACAACAGTATGTTCTTTCTCTCAAGGAGTGCCTATTGGCCACTGGAAAAGTTACTTCCCTTTCAATGATGTTATCGACATTACCTATAATAGAGGGGTTGCATACGGGATCACGGCCAATGCGCTGATCATACATGATTATAATGACAATACCATAGAAAGACTTACCGAGGTAGATGCATTGTCTGATATTGGGCTTTCGGCTGTTGGGTTCAACACTTCCAATAATGGTCTTGTGATTGGGTATGTAAATGGAAACGTAGATCTAATTCAAGGAAACAAGACGAGCAACTTGTTTCAGATTAGAGAAAGCACCATTACTGGAGATAAAAAAGTAAATCACATTTACAACAAAGGAGACTTTGCTTACCTTTCATGTGGTTTCGGAATTGTTGTGTATAACATCAAAAAGAAAGAAGTAAAAGACACCTATATTATTGGTCTTGGAGGCTCTCAAGTTAGGGTCAATCAGCTCACCATTCAAGGCGGAAAGATTTATGCGGCAACCGAGAACGGCCTCTACGAGGCGCCAGAGAATAGTGCTTTTTTAACCGATTTCAATTCTTGGACTAGGGTTGCTTCTTTCCCCAATTTTTTAAATGAAATTAAGCACGTGGGCGGGACACAAAATACGCTGATAATGAATGTTGCTCAGTCACCAACTTCCGACTCAGTGTATGTTTTCAAAAATGGTACCTGGAATTCCTTGGTTGCATACGGAGGAAGAAAAATCTATTCAGTTTCGGCATCTAACGGGAAGTTAATGGTGAATTATTTTGATACGGTATACGCCTTTGATACCTCACTAAATCTTACTCATACCATCACCAATTATGATGGTTTCTGGAAGCCACGATGTAATGCAATTACTTATGATGGGACTTATTTTTACATAGCCGACAAACAAAATGCTAATGTTCGATTCAAAAACAATTTTGTGGCAAATTGGAAAACACCAGAGTTTATGTACAGCACCAATGTGCTAGATATTGAAATCGAGGACGGTAATTTATGGGGATCTACTGGTTCTCTTGTTGGTGGAGGATGGAACAAAACGTACAACAACGATGGTGCATTTCACTACGATATTAGAGAAGATAAGTGGAGGATTTACAATGCTGCTTATCAGTACAATGGATATAATTTTTCTAATGGAAGTATGAATGATTTTGTTGGGATGGTAGTCAATCCAAATGAGCCAACTAAAGGATATGTGTGTACGTTTTCGGCCAAAGGGGTAGCGGAATTATCTAATAATAAGGTGATAACGGCTTACGACACAACCAATTCGGAATTGAGAATAAGTACTTCTCACAACGACAGGATTGCAGTAAAAGATGGAGACTTTGATGAAAACGAAAATTTATGGTTAGCTAATTCTTGGGTAAAAAACCCGTTAGTTCTCAAAACCAAAAGTGGCGTTTGGAAGTCTTTATTTTGTGGTTCTTCCTTTCAAAATAGGTTGACAGCTTCCGTTACAGTAGACAAGCAAAATGGCTATAAGTGGATGGTATTCAAGGATTATAAAGTTCTCGTATACAATGACAATGGAACACCGCTGGACGAAACAGACGACCAATACAGAGAGATATCGAATGGTCCAGCCAACGGAAATTTAAATTCTACTCCAATTTGCATTGCGGAGGACAAAGAAGGTGAAATCTGGATAGGAACAGATGAAGGGATTTATGTATTTTACAACCCTTCGGAGCTATTCAGTTCCTCTAGTTTTGAAGTGCAAAAAATAAAAGTTACGTTAGATGGAAACGTTGAGCTACTCCTAGAAAGTGAACGGGTGACATGTATCACCATTGACGGAGCAAATAGAAAGTGGATAGGAACAGAAGGTGCAGGGATTTTCGTTTTGTCATCGGATGGTACCGAACAAGAATTAGGATTTACGGAAGAAAACAGCCCTTTGTTGTCTAATAATATCCACGATATCGCAATCGATGATGAAACAGGAGAGGTCTTTATTTCAACCGACAAAGGATTAATATCTTACAAAGGAGATGCAACCGAAGGAAAACCAAATTACGAAGATGTATATGCCTATCCAAATCCTGTTCCTCCAGGATATCAAGGAAAAATAGCGGTGAAAGGCCTTGTGGCAGATTCTGAGGTGCGCATAACAGATATTTATGGAAATGTAGTATTTACATCGAAATCAGTTGGAGGACAAGCAATTTGGGAAGGGAAAAAATTGAATGGGGAGAGGGCCAGCTCTGGCGTTTATTTAGTCTTTATGACTTCACCTGAGGGAACTTCATCACAAGTAAGCAAAATTCTTTTCATGAAATAGGAATTAATTCTGTGGTAATTCTTGTAAGTTAGCGACAAATTATTCAACCAAAATGAATTACTTCTTTTCATATTTCACAAGTTCTTTGTCCTTTCGGACTCTGTTGTTTTTGTGTTCACTTATTTTGGTTTTTAGGCTGTGCAATATTTCCGAGAAAGAAACATCTTGGGATGTGCTTGGCTACTATCTTCCGTTACCCGCAACTTTTATTTATGAAGATCCCCTCATGGAAAACAGAGAGTGGATACAACAAGTTAATAAAGAAAGACAACTAACGGATACCTTATATCAATTATCTTCCACTCCAGACGGAAGACCTATGTATTTCTTTCTCTTGGGCATGGCAATGCTTTTTCTACCTTTCTTTTTGCTCGGTCATGGATGTGCCTTTTTGTTGGATTACCCCATGGATGGATTCAGTATGCCTTATCAAGTGGCGATGGTGGTTGGCGGTCTATTATATACCTTTGCCGGACTTTATTTTTTGCGAAAAATTTTACTGCATTTCTTTCCAGAAAAACTAAGCTCAATCGTCCTGCTTATTCTTGTTCTATCTACGAATTATTCACATCATTTGACCCTGAAAAATCTTGAAACAGTGAACGTGTTGTTTCTGTTTGTCTCTATTTTAATCTGGAATACGATCCAATGGCATAAAAACCAGAGGTTGGTCAACTTGTTGGGAATAGGAGTATCAATAACCTTTATGTCTTTGGTGAAACCCAGCGAAATTCTCATTGTACTTCTCCCGCTTTTTTACGGAGTGTACAACAAAGCTACGCTGAAGGAAAAATTGAAATTAATCAACCAGCATAAAAACCAATTTTTCTGGACTATTTTGATGTGTTTTCTTGTTGCGTCTCCTCAGATGAGTTATTGGTATGTAAAAACTGGATCACTTTTTTACGACAGTTATATCAATCCAGGAGTTGGCTTAGATGTGTTTTCTCCCTACGTAATAGACTCGTTGTTCAGTTTCAAAAAAGGTTGGTTTGTGTATACACCGGTTATGTTGTTGTCGGTAATTGGGTTTTACTTTTTCCTCAAGAAAAA
>CBFHVI010000002.1:81918-83119 GCA_965658995.1 Flavobacteriales bacterium
GTGAAAATCTATGAACATAAATAAGATGAAGAACTTTGTACAAGCATATTGGGAGTTTTTACTCATATCAATAGGTTTAAGCCTGTTAGTAGTGAATTCTTTGAACCATATTTTCTTTTGGGACACGGTTCAGCTTGGCGCTAAACATGCTACTTTTTTTTACGAAAACGATCTAGCGATAAGTTTTTTGCCCAACAATATCGACAGTGGTCACATTCCTACTTTTGGGTATTTATTGGCAGTGTTATGGACAGTTTTTGGAAAAAGTTTATGGATAAGTCACCTCTTTATTTTGCCTTTTGCTCTAGGAATAGCCTGGCAGCTTCAATTGTTAGTACTTCGTTTTTTTCAAAGAAAATACTTGATTTGGGTATTAATTATTATTTTTCTGGATACGACTTTGCTAAGTCAAATAAGTTTGGTTTCACCGGATGTTCCACTTCTTTTTTTCTTTCTTCTAGCTATTAATTCTTTAGCAAAACGGAGTAAATGGAGAATTGCATTCGCTTTTAGCTGCTTGTTTCTGATTAGTTTAAGAGGAATGATTCTCACAGTTCCTTTGTTTTTGTTTGAAGTAATTTGGTTTTGGAACAAACAAGAAAACGCAAAAAATCGACTTATTCAGCTCATAAAAATTGGGATTCCTTATCTGCCGGCAGCTTTTATTTTCTTAGTATTTAGTTACTATCACTTTCTCCAAAAAGGGTGGATAGGATATCACGAAAATTCCCCATGGGCTGTGTTTTTTGAAAAAGTAAGCTTCCAAGGATTGATAAAAAATACGTTCATTTTTGGTTGGCGAATAATTGATTTTGGTCGGCTATTTGTTTGGCTTGTAGGATTAATCACCATAGTTATTGTTGGGGTTCCTCAGTTAAGAAAATCGACTCAATTCAAACAACTATTGCTTCTGTTTGGTTTGATAATTGGTTTTTTGGCAATTCCCGCAATGATTTATACCGATCTAAAAGGTCACAGATACTTCATGCCCGTTTACATTACTTTTTCTCTTCTGGTACTATTTGTGTTGTTGGAATTGAATAATTCAACAAGATGGAAGAGAGCAGGGGTCTCAATACTAATTTTAGGACTAATTTCCGGAAGTTTCTGGGTGTATCCAAAATCAGTAGCTCAAGGATGGGACTCAACTTTAGCGCATCTCCCTTACTATTCATTGCGGCAATCAATGGTAAATTACATG
>CBFHVI010000002.1:83236-84895 GCA_965658995.1 Flavobacteriales bacterium
CAAGAGTATATTCTTTATTCAAATGTGGTCAATGAATTTACTGATAATGAACTGACGGAACTGGAAACGAAATGGGAAGTGGTACACGTAGAAAGCTACAGCACAGTTCAGTTTATTTTGTACCGAAAAAAGCAAGAATAAAGAGCATCAGGTACTTAACTCTTTTTTTTGTATTTTTGTCTTTCTATCCACTTTAACTATCTACCGAATGTCAAGACAGATTTCATGCATAATCGTTGATGATGATGAAACTTCAAGTTTTATTCTTACCAACCTATTGAAAAAAAATGGCTCTCTCAATTTAGTAAAAGCCTGTTCAAATGCCATAGAGGCCAGAGAAATTTTAGAAAGGAACGATATTGAGCTAATGTTGCTAGACATTGAAATGCCTAATGAAAATGGTTTAGATATGCTAGAAAAGATAGAGATAAAACCTAATGTAATTTTTATCACGTCCCAAACAAATCATGCTATCAAAGCTTTTGAGTTTGATGCCATTGATTATATAGTAAAGCCCGTAGATTTGGGAAGGCTAACGAGTGCAGTAGATAAAGCAAAACGAAGAATATTTGGTACTCCAAATCCGGAAGTAATACTCGAAAAAGAAGATGAGTTTATTTTAATCAAAAAGAATAGAGAAACTCAAAAAGTTCCTTACCGAAACATTGAATACATCGAAGGGTCTAATAGTTACATAACTTATTGTACGACAGAAGGAAAAATAACCACTCTTGGAATACTAAAACAAATAGAGGAAACACTTGATCCAACAGTATTTGTTAGAGTGCACAGGTCTTACATCGTAAATCTTCGAAAGATTAATAAAATCACCTCACAAAAAGTAGTCATTAGAAATTCGACAATTCCTCTTTCAAGGAAATACAAAAATGATGTAAAGGAAAAATTTGAAGAACTTAACAAAACCAAATATGAGAATAGCGTTAGTTGATGATGATGTAACAACCAATTTCATTAATAAAAGTAAGCTCACCAAAGAAATTGAAAGTTGTGAGGTTATTTCCTTTTTTAATGGAAAAGAAGCTTTGGATTATTTGAACTCCGGTGAGGAATAAATGTTGACTTGTTGGTCATGAACATGCCGGTTATGAACGGATTAGAGTTTTTAAAGAACCATAGTAAACTCCAAGTTGAAAAGAAGATAGAAAAGATTTTCTTATTTGCAGAGCAGGGGGTAGACAAAGAGTTTTGTAAAAAAAACATGAACTTTTTCATGTGCTGAAAAAACCATTGACAAACGAAATAATAGAACTAATTAACAGTGATTAAAAAAAGCGTAGAAAAGGAAGTAGGTAGGGATATTTTTGTGCAGGCACTTGAAATATTCTTGAGTAATGCAGAGAAAGATTTTGTTCTGATGAATTTATACATCGAAGCCCAAGATTTTTTAAGTGCGAAGCAGCTAAGTCATAAACTTATAGGTACTTGTGAGGCTTTGGGAATAAAAAGGCTACCAAAATTATTGAGGGAATTAGATAGTAATCTAGAGACACGATATGTGAGGAGACATAATTTAAGTGAAATTAATTCCATTTACGAGGACTTGAAACTATTTCTACAGAAAGAATATTTAATTGAAATTCAGGGATAGTTTTAGGTTCAACCCGTAAAATTTTATTTACTTTGACTTTCAAAAAAACA
>CBFHVI010000002.1:84906-85427 GCA_965658995.1 Flavobacteriales bacterium
ATTATGGCAAGAATACTTACCGGAATACAAAGTACAGGAACTCCCCACCTAGGGAATTTATTGGGAGCCATCATCCCAGCCATCCAATTGTCCGAAAATACCGATAATGAATCATTTTTGTTCATTGCCAACTTACATACCTTGACTCAGATAAAGGATGCGGGGACCCTCAAAGCCAACACCCTGAATACTGCGGCAGCTTGGCTCGCTTGCGGATTGGATGTAAACAAAACGGTATTTTATCGCCAAAGTGATATTCCGCAAGTTACCGAACTTACTTGGTACCTCAATTGTTTTTTTCCTTACCAGCGGCTCAAACTGGCCCACTCATTCAAAGACAAAGCAGACCGATTAGATGATGTGAATTCCGGACTGTTTGATTACCCAATGCTCATGGCAGCGGATATTTTGCTATACGATTCGGAGGTGATTCCTGTAGGAAAAGACCAGCTCCAGCACATCGAAATGACCAGAGATGTAGCCAGTAGATTCAACAACCAAATGGGAGAAACACTTGTACT
>CBFHVI010000002.1:85437-87075 GCA_965658995.1 Flavobacteriales bacterium
CCAGAGCCAAAAATACAAGAAAACACCATGCTTATTCCTGGTACGGATGGATCCAAAATGAGTAAATCCAAGAACAATGTTATCAATATTTTCTTGCCGGATAAAAAACTCCGAAAACAAATCATGTCTATCGAGACGGACAGTACACCCCTCGAAGATCCCAAAAATCCAGATACCTGCAATTGTTTTGCGATTTACAGTTTACTAGCCAACGAGGAGCAAATTTCCCAGATGAGAGCAAATTACACAGCTGGCGGATATGGGTATGGCCATGCCAAGCAAGCTTTGTTTGAGTTGATTACCGAAAAATTCAAAACAGAGAGAGAAAAATTCAATTATTACACCAAAAACCCTCACTTGATAGAAGAACAGCTGAAAATTGGAGCCGAAAAAGCATCCAACATTGCTAATGAAGTACTAGCAAAAGTTAGAGCCAAATTGGGATATTAATGTTAAATTCACGCCTTGAAGAGATGCAGGAAGGTGCCTTTTTATCAGTCATTCCGCACTTGATGTGGAATATAAAATTGATACATATGGAGCTTTTATTCAACAAAATCCGAATCAAACTCAGAATGACTGATTTGCTTATTTAAATGTGAATTTTGATCGTTTTAAGATTTATGCTTTCGTGAGAATGACAAAGCGTTTTATTGATAAAAAGTTCCTAAAACAACCCATTTTTGTCTTTCCTAGAATCTTCGTAGCCATGGTCTGCCAGTAGGTTTTTGCCGTTGGCAGCTGCTACCGCTAGCTGGTCGCACACCTCGTTGTATTTGTTGCCGGCATGGCCTTTTACCCATACAAATTCTACTTGGTGCTTGGGATAAATCGCCAAAAAACGCTTCCACAAATCGGCATTTTTTTTGCCTTTAAAATTCTTTTTTACCCAACCAAACACCCATTTTTTTTCTATCGAATCTACCACGTATTTACTATCAGAAAATATCCGAAGCTTGTACCCTGGTTTTTTCAATTGCTCCAGTGCCACAATCACGCTCAGAAGCTCCATGCGGTTGTTGGTGGTGTACCGATATCCTTGGCTCAGCTCTTTGTAATGCTTACCTGCCATCAGCACTATGCCATAGCCTCCTGGCCCAGGATTTCCTAAGGAAGAACCATCTGTGTATATGTGAATTTGGCTCATTGGGCAAGTAGTTTTTCTACCATACTAGGAAAATGGGTATGCTCCAATTGTTGTATTTTTTGTTGCAATGTGTCTGCCGTGTCTGTGGGTTCGATTGGGCACTCAAACTGAGCAATCATATTGCCCTCGTCATAGTGTTCGTTTACAAAATGAAACGTAATGCCCGACTTTGTTTCTCCTGCTGCTATCACTGATTTGTGCACGTGTTTTCCGTACATTCCTTTTCCTCCAAATTTTGGTAGTAACGAAGGATGTACGTTCACGATTTTGCCTTCAAATGTGGTGGTAAATTTTTTGGGGATTTTGAGTAAAAACCCCGCCAACACAATCAAATCGGGATTGAGAAGTTGAGCCAATTCGGCTACTCTGCCAGAGTGAAGCTCTTCAGGAGTAAAAGCTACGGTATTTATCCCTGCTTTTTGCGCATTCATGATTCCTACACACCCTGGTTTGTTCGAAAAAACCGCCTCTACCGATACCTCAGGATTGGA
>CBFHVI010000002.1:87518-154602 GCA_965658995.1 Flavobacteriales bacterium
TACACTTTTGAGGGATATGCCTCCAATGGTATTGCGGTGTTTGTAGAAGCTACATCGGACAACAACAATCGAGTAGTTGCCAATGTAAGAGCTGTTTTTAGCAAGTATGGCGGAGAATTGGGGACTCACGGTTCACTTTCGTTTATGTTTGACCGAAAAGGAGTGTTTACCATCGCTCGCAAATTGTTAAAAGACTGGGAGTTAGAAGATTTAGAATTTGAATTGATAGATGCAGGCCTTGAAGAAATAGACGTGCAAGAAGAGGATGTATTGATTTACACTTCGTTTGATAGCTACGGAGACATGCAAAAGAAATTGGCCGAAATGAAAATTGAGGTAAAAACTACTGAGCTTCAGCGAATCCCAACTACCACCATGGCTCTAGATGTAGAAAAAGCAAAACAAGTTCTAAAATTGATCGAAAAAATGGAGGAAGATGACGATGTAAATGTCGTGTACCACACCCTCGAAATGACCGATGAATTAGCAGCAGCGCTTGAGGCGGAAGGGTGATAACAAATTAAACATTGGGTCATGCTGAATTTATTTCTGCTTCTATATTCACTGAAATTTTGCCAATGTAAACATGAAATATTCTTTTTGAGATCCAAAATCAAGTTCAGGATGACAGATGGAAAGGTGATTTAACCTGAATTTCTACTTCACCTCATCAAAAACCTCACAAATTACTCCACAAACCTTTCGGATTTCTTCCGTGGTAATGATAAGTGGTGGCGCTAACCTAAAACTTGCTGGGCAAGACAAAAACCAAAACGTGATGATGCCTCTTTTCATGCATCCTTCTACTACTTTTTGGGTAATTTCTTCGCTCTCGAGGTCTATGGCAAACATCAGTCCTATTTGTCTTATTTCTTTTACCACAGTATGAGCGAGCAGCTTTTTCATCAAAGCTCCTTTTTTGTGAACATCAGCCACCAAGTGTTCTTCCTGAATGACTTGAATATTTGCCACAGCTGCTGCACAATTTACTGGATGTCCGCCAAACGTGGTGATGTGACCTAGCATGGGATTGTGAGTGAGGCAATCCATTATTTTTTTGCTCGAGACAAAAGCCCCGATTGGCATTCCGCCACCCAAAGCTTTGGCAATCACCAAAATATCGGGTGAAATTCCGTATTTCTCAAAGGCAAACAAAGTGCCTGTTCGTCCGAATCCTGTTTGGATTTCATCCAGAATGAGCAAGGTGCCAGTTTCGGTGCATTTTTCTCGTAATTGTTTTAAGTAGCACAAGTCCGCAATTCGTACTCCTGCATCACCTTGCACGGTTTCGATAATGACACAAGCTGTATTTTCGGTAATCTTGGATAAGTCTGTCAATTCGTTGAACGTAATGAAGTTCACTTCGGGCAACAAAGGTTTGAAAGCCGATTGTTTCACAGGATTCCCCGACACGCTCAATGCTCCGTGGGTGCTTCCATGATACGATTTGTGGCAGGCTATTATTTCTTGTCTTCCGGTATATCTTTTGGCGAGTTTCAATGCTCCTTCCACGGCTTCGGCTCCCGAATTTACAAAGTAGCTCGTGGTCAAATTTTCGGGCAGAATTTCGTTGAGTTTTTCTGCCAATTCCAGTTGTGGAGTTTGGATAAACTCCCCGTACGGCATCACATGCAAGTGGGTATCAATTTGTTTTTTTATCGCTTCTACTACTTTCGGGTGGCGGTGCCCAATGTTGGTCACAGCCAATCCCGAAACCAAATCATAATACGCTTTTCCGTGCTGATCGTAAATCAACAAACCCTCTGCTTGCGCTATTTCCAACCCTATCGGAAAAGGGGAGGTTTGTGCTTGCAACGCATGAAATATTTCTTTGCTTTCCATAACTCAAAAGTAAAACTATTTTTTTGATTGTTGGGCTATTTTGATTGCCATTGCAGACCAATAACCGAGAATATTTTGGTTGTATTGAGAATAAATATTTTAGATACGTTGTCTTTTCCAAGTTCACAGAAAACTGGCAAAACCTTATTTTTTATTCAAAAAAAATCCCTGAGCATTCTCGAGAATATTCAAGGATACAATTTTATGGTTTTTCGGTTAGTGCCTTCCTTTTCCTTTGTGGTTACCTTTTCGTGAAAACATACGTTTTTCGATGTGGTAAAACTTGGCTAGTTTATTCATCGGAAGTGTTTTTTTGAATCGTTCGTGGTAGCTTTTTTGGATGTCCAAATCGCTTTGTTTGAATGCAAATCGATTGGTTATAATCTCATTGAGTTCTGCATCGGTGAGTTCGTCCATTTTTTTCTTGCCTTTTCGTTCCGAGGTCAGGTATTTCTTTCGGTTTTCTTTTTTTTCTTTTACATATTCTTGATACAGTGGTAAAAAATTGGCTTGTTCGGTGGCTGTTAATTCCAACTCAGCTATAAGGATACTGTCGGCTTTTGCCAATCGGTGATTCATTCCATCTTCGCTTTTTTGAGCCATTCCTGTTACTCCAATCAGAGTAATAAGGGCGATAAGGACTATGTTTATTGTTTTCATGGGTTTAAAATTTTTGGTTGTTATTACGTGTCGTTTTGTTTCGGATTAGTTCATTGCCATTTCGTCAAATTCCAATGTTTCTTCCAATTCTAGGTCCACCCCAGACACCTCCTCAAAGTACTCGTTTACGGTCAGTTGCCCAAATTCGTCAAGGGAGGATTGATCATTTCTTCCCAAAAAAAACACTGAGGCAATGCTCGCAATTAATGCTACTGAGGCTGTATATCCCAACACTCGGTACATCGAAAATACTTTGGGTGCTTTTGAGACCTCGATCGTTTGGCTCAGGATGGAGCGCTGGAGCGAGTCAAAATATCCCTCGGGAGTGGTAAATCCCGATTTTCCTTTCAGTTGTTCCAAAGTCGGAAATTCGTTTTCGGGATGTTCGTCAGTCGTTTTCATTGTGTTTTGTTTTTTTGACAATTCTTCTACTCAATGGTTTAATTTCTATTTTCTATTCTTAATCGTGGGTCGTGAGGTGTGCTACTATTTTTTTTTGAGCATGATGGTAAGAGGCTTTCAGCGAGCCCACAGTTCCATTCACAATCTCAGCAATTTCGGTGTACTTGAGTTCGTCAAAATACTTCATATTGAATACCAATTTTTGTTTTTCGGGCAAGGTGGCTATCGCTTGATACAGTTTGGTTTCTATTTCATCACCTGTAAAAAACGAATCGTCTTTTCTGTTTCCTATCTGAATGTCTTCTATTGCTTGTGCCACTCGCTTTTTGTTGGATTTGATAAAATTAAGAGTTTCGTTGGTGGCAATTCGGTACATCCAAGTAAATAGGTTCGACTCTTTTTTGAAGCCGGGCAATCCTTTCCAAACTTTTACAAAGGTATTTTGGGTCACGTCATTGGCATCCTCATGGTTGATCACCATTTTGCGGATATGCCAATAAATACGTTGATGATATTTTTCGACCAATTTTCCAAACGCCACTTCCTCCTTGCCCGAGGTTGTGTAAAGTTTTAATATGTCTTGGTCGTTTAGGTGCAATGTGCGGTAAATTATTGTTATGGTTCTTAGACTTGTGAAAGGACAAATGGTTTAATGAAGGAAATAATTTACCTTTTTATACACTAAACCAAAAACGGAGTCGTTATAATCCAAAACTAACACAATTATATGGATAAAAATTCTACTCTAAATGACTTATCGGACTTTTACAAAAACGACAAAGAACTTTCAAAACTGCTAGTGGACATAGAAGAATCTACCTCGTATTTTGAACCTGTAAGCAACTCTGTTGTCTCCACTATCTTGGCTTATTCCAAAGCATTGAGTGTAAGAGACTCTAAATTTCTTGGAAAAATAGAACTTATTTTGAATTAAGTTATTTGTTCCATTATAACTCCACATTGAGCGTATCTTTTTTTGTAGATGCGCTCTTTTTTTTTCACCTGCTCTGCAGGCGAGCTAGTTTGTATCCTTCTTCCATCTCAGATATTTTTTGTAATCTTGTAGCCAATGAAATTATTGTACGCCATATCCATTCGTTTGTATGGTTTTGCCATTGGGGTAGTTTCGCTATGGAATCCCAAAGCAAAACAATGGATTACCGGTAGAAAAACTTGGCAAAAAAACCTAAATAAAGCCCTTGGAGATAAGAAAAACATTCATTGGTTTCATTGTGCCTCTTTGGGCGAATTTGAACAAGCTCGTCCACTCATAGAAAGGATAAAAAGCGAATCTCCCTCGACTCCCATTTTGGTGTCGTTTTTTTCGCCCTCGGGTTACGAGCAGCGCGAGGATTACGAACTTGCAACTTATGTATGCTACCTTCCTTTGGATACAAAAAAGAATGCCCAGCAATTTGTGGAGACTCTCCACATTGCCAAGGCTTTTTTTGTGAAATACGAAGTATGGCCCAATTATTTTGCGCAATTGGCAAGCAAGAAAATTCCCTTTTACCTCATTTCTGCTACCTTTCGCCCAAGTCAACTTTATTTTAAACCCGCAGGAATATGGTTCAAAAAGCTCTTGACCTTACCTACCCAACTATTTGTTCAAAACGAAGAGTCTCAGCTCCTGCTGAACTCCCACAAAATAGACTCGATACTAGCAGGAGATAGTCGATACGACCGAGTGCGAGCTACTGCCCAAAAAGCCTTGCCGAACGAAATAATCGAAGAGTTTTGTGGCAGTAAATTTACGCTTATAGCTGGGAGTAGCTGGGAGAAAGAAGAAACTATAATTACTTCTTTTTTGAATAGAAATCCTGGCAAGATAAAAGTAGTATTTGCTCCTCATGACATCGGTGAGTTGCATGTTTCGGGAATAGAAAATTTACTACCAAATGAAGTGATTTATTTGCGCTATTCACAAGTGACAAAAGAAGTAAATTTACGGGAGTTGGATGTGTTGATTTTGGACAACATTGGGTTGCTTTCCAATGCATATCAGTATGGAAAAGTGGCTTTTGTGGGAGGGGGATTTACCAATGCGCTCCACAATATTTTGGAGCCAGCCACTTTTGGATTACCCGTTTTTTATGGCAACAATCACCCAAAATTTCCCGAAGGAGAGGAAATGGCGAAAGAAGGAAGTGGTTTTAGGATAAATCGATACGAAGAGTTTGAAATAAACTTGCTGAGATTAATTCTTGCTGAAAATGAATGGGAGGCAATATCTAGAAAGAATAAAGAATTTATCAAATCGAGAGTGGGGGCGACAGAACTGGTGTATCGCTCCACCCAAGAGTCCTAAACTGTATAAAAATTAGAATTATTCATTTTCATTGTCCGTGAAACTTTCTTACATTCACACTTCCAAAAATAAAGACAATCCAATGAAGAATTTTTTAACGATTCTAACCATTCTATTATTCACGTATAGCGCTTATTCACAGACTGGTACAGTAAAGGGATTCGTCTACGACAAAGAATCGGGTGAGCCAGTAATGTTTACTACTGTTCAATTAAAAGGAACTTCTATGGGGATTACCACGGATGTGAATGGATATTACAGTATAACTCAAATTCCACTAGGAGAATATGTATTGATGGTGTCGAACCTTTCCTACGCTAAGTTTGAGGAGAAGTTATCGGTGACCAAAAACAAAGTGATTACTAAAAATATTTATCTGATAGAAGATACAAAAACTCTAAGAGTTTTTGACGTAAATGGCGAAGCGCAGGAAGCAAAAACAGAAGTAAAAATGTCTATCATCAAGGCAACAGGGGATGACATTAAACAGATTCCTGCTATCGGTGGTGATGCGGACATCGCGACTTATTTTCAAACAGTTCCGGGAGTTGTAACTACCGGAGATCAAGGTGGCCAGATGTATGTGAGAGGAGGTTCTCCTATCCAAAATAAAGTAATGATGGACGGAATGGTCATTTACAACCCATTTCACTCCATCGGGTTTTTCTCTGTATTTGAAACCGAAATTATCCGAAATGCTGACATCTACACGGGTGGATTCAATGCGGAGCATGGTGGTAGAATTTCATCTATTATGGATATTACCACAAGAGATGGAAATCCAAATGGATTAAAAGGAAGAGTATCTGTTTCGCCTTTTATGGCTAAAGCTCTGATTGAAGGGCCTTTAATGAAACCCAAAAAGGAAGGAGACGGAAGTATTTCTTTTATTTTTACTGGAAAGCATTCGTATTTAGACGAATCTTCAAGAGTATTATACCCCTACATTGACACTACTGGCGAAGGATTGCCTTTTGGTTTTACAGATTTATATGGGAAATTAACCTTCAAAGGAAGAAACGGGAGTAAATTTAATTTGTTTGGATTTAATTTTCAGGACAACGTAAACTATCAAGCAATTTCTGACCTTAGCTGGAATAGCTGGGGAATTGGTTCAAATTTTTTACTCGTTCCAGGTACGTCCAAAGTGTTGATTGAAGGAAAGTTCTCGGTCTCGGATTACAAAATAAGACTCCTAGAGCAAAACGGACAAGAGAGAACAAGTGGAGTGAATAGTTTTAATTTTGGATTCGATTTTAAATATTTCATCAAAGAGAATGAATTGAAATATGGTATCGAAGTATCTGGTTTTGGAACGGACTTTAGTTATGTGAACTCAACAAATAGAAGAATTGAGCAGAATGAAAATACTACCGAACTAGGTTCTTACATTTCGTACCGAATTGTGAAACCACTTTTGGTTATTGAACCTAGTTTTAGAATGCAGTATTACGCTACGCTCAAGACTTTTTCTCCTGAACCAAGATTAGGACTGAAATATAACTTGAGCGAGAATGTGAGATTGAAATTGGCAGCAGGAATATATTCACAGAACTTGATTAGTGCCAACTCCGATCGAGATGTTGTGAACCTATTCTACGGATTCTTATCGGGTCCGGATAATTTACAAGATCAATTTACGGACGAAGAAGGCAATACGAGAGACGTAACTCACTCTCTTCAAAAAGCTAATCACCTTATCGTAGGTACAGAGTTTGATATTACACGAAACATTAGTTTGAATGTAGAAGGATACTACAAACGATTTACACAATTGACCAATATCAATAGAAACAAGATCTTTGATGAAAATGACGAAGTAGATGCTCCAGATATTTTGAAAAAAGACTATATAGTTGAAACGGGAGATGCTTTTGGAGTAGATTTTGTTGCGAAATACACAAGCAAAAAATGGTATTTGTGGGGAGTATATTCTATAGGGAAGGTAACACGATGGGATGGCGTAAGAACTTATGCCCCGGTATTTGACAGAAGACATTCGGTGAATTTGTTAGCTACCTATAAGTTTGGTAAAAAAGATAGTTGGCAGCTTAATGCTCGATGGAATTTTGGTTCAGGATTGCCCTTTACCCAGACCCAAGGGTATTACCAAAAAATTGACTTTACAGAAGGAACCGGAACGGATATCACACAAGCCAACGCAAATGAGTTGACAGCTGTATATGCCGGATTAAATGAAGGGAGATTGCCAACCTACCACCGATTTGATGTAAACCTAAAGAAAATTGTAAAATTCAAAACGTCAGAACTTGAACTGAATTTTGGAATTACGAATATTTACAACAGAGAAAATATATTTTACGTGGATAGAATTTCTGCAGAAAAAGTATATCAGTTGCCCATCCTTCCTAGTTTAGGACTTGCTTGGAGTTTTTAATTCTCAAGGTTTTTAAAGATATCACTGAATTCATTCCAAAAATCGTGAGCCGCTACGATGTTTTTTTCTAAGAATGGGAACACCTCGTGCCAGTCGTTTTTGTTGAAAACCGATACTCCTTCGAGTTCGGCAAAAATTTTAGAAGAAGTTCCAAATTCAGTCTCATGCTCTGGGAGCCAGAGTAGGTCATACTCAAAACTATCGGTAATCACCGGCTTTAGCTCAGTGAACTGCTCATAAAATAATTCTCTCAATCCCGAGTCTCGATGCTGTAAGTCAAACGAAAATGAGGCTTTTTTTTTATTTACATCTAACCGAAAGTAAATATCCTTACACTTGGTGTTGTAATTCACCCAGTTGATCTTTCCTTGGTACACTTTGTTGTATTTTTTCATGTAAACCCCAAAGGAGGTCCAAAACTCTTTTCTCAGTGATTTCGATTCTTCTTTTGAATACATGATTTTTCTTTTCTGTAAAGAAACTAATTTTTTTTGAAAACGACCGCTTGTGGTATCAGGGACAATCCTACTGAAAATGAGTTTACTCAAAGAAACCTACAGAAGAATCAAAAAACTAAACGCTTTGAACAAACAGAGGTCTACAATCTAATTTCTTTCTGTATCTTAAATAAGAAATCACTAAAGTAGAACGCCTTATGAAATTAACAACAATCATTATAGACGATGAGCCCAATGCTAGAGAAAATCTCCAAATTCTTATCGAACAATATTGTCCGGATTTGAATGTAGTAGGAATGGCAGCAAATATTAAGCAAGGCAAAGTATTAATAAATGAAAACGAGCCTGATTTAGTCTTTTTGGATATTGCCATGCCAGGCGGTGATGGGTTCGAGTTGTTAAAGGAGTTTGAAGATCGAGATTTTTCGGTGGTATTTATAACGGCTCACTCAGAATTTGCCCTCAAAGCATTCAAGGCAGATGCCATAGATTATCTCCAAAAGCCCATAGATATAGAAGAATTGCAAAAAGCTCAGGACAAAGCAATGAAGTTTTCTTATGCCGATAATGTGACTCAAAAATCTGATAAGGTAACCATGGAGGATGAAATCGAAAAGATTTCTATTCCAACTCGTAGTGGGTACATATTTATCGAAAACAAAGATATTTTGTATTTCAAAGCAGACGAAAACTACACAGAACTCTACCTTGCAGATGGTTCCAAAATATTAAGCAGTAAGACAATAAAGCGATATGAAGAAAAAGTAAATTCGCATATATTTTATCGAGTTCATAAGTCGTACATTATCAATAAACACAATCATTTAAAAGAATTATCTAGACAAATGGGAAATTTTGCTGTAATGAGTAACGGAGATAATATTCCCATTGCACGAAGAAGATTGTCTGATTTTATGAAGCAAATTGCCTAGGCGGACTTCCTTAATTTCTAGTAAGCACCAACTCATTTTTATCGGTGTATGTTAAGGTGTTTTCATCCAACTTCCATTGAACAACTTCAAGAATATTGTCTTGATTGTGATGAGGCATTTTTTGAACCAATTGGGTAATTCCCAGTGGCATTTGGCTTATTATTTCTTCTATTTCTTTTTCTATAACGGTGAATTTTTCCGTAGAGAGTACTTTTTTCTTTCTAGACAGACACACATCGCACGTGCCGCAATCTACAAATTCTGTTTCGTCAAAATAGGAGAGTAAAAGTTTTGACCGGCAGATGGTGTCGCTTTCGCAGTACCTGATCATAAAATCGAGCTGCTCTTTTTTAACGGTTTTTCTATCGAGGTAAATTGCTTTGGGGAATTTTAATCGATCTTCATGCATCCTGTCTAACGTGTAGGTCAATAAAGGTTGGTTGGAGGTCGGCAAAAATTCCAAAATCCCATAAGATTTTAGTTTTTTCAGGATTGCCTCAATTTCTTTGGCGCTTTTCTTCAGTAAGTTGCCAATACTAGTCAAATCTATACCAATTAAATTATCGAAAATACCTTCGTTTTTTCTCAATAATAGTTGAATTAATCCTTCGTGCTCAGGGTGCTTTATTTGGTAATTGTATAGCTCATTATTACTCACTTCAAATTTTACCCTGTTGGGGTGAGTAGTCGCCTCGGACAAATGAATGTATCCTGCCAAACCCAAAATAGACAAGCAATGATGAGTGGTAATAACTTCAAAGTTAAACTTGGTGGCAAAATCAATGAGATCAAATTCATAATAAGAATTCTCACCTCCACCAATCGCTAATCTAAAGTAGTTTCCTAGTGCGTTGTATACTTTTTTTATTTGAACCGTATCAGGAAATTCAAGTTCATGAAACCTTTCCAAAGTAGTTTTGTCACTTGGTTTGTAAAGTAGAACAGCAAAAGATTTTTTTCCATCTCTTCCACCTCTCCCAGCTTCCTGAAAGTAAGCTTCGGGCGATGGAGGAGGCTCCATGTGAACTACAACCCGTACATTGGGTTTGTCAATTCCCATTCCAAAAGCATTGGTAGCCACAATGACTTGAGTTTTGTTCTCGATCCAGTTTCCTTGCCTGTTGTCACGATCCTCTTGAGATAAGCCACCATGATAGTAATCTGCAGTAATTCCATTTTGGCTTAAAAATTCTGCAATCTCTTTTGTTTTTCGTCTGGTATTAACATACACGATACCGATTCCTCCAGTTTTTCGGATTATTTGAATCAGCCTTTGTTTTTTATTTTCTTCTTTTAACACCAAGTAACCTAGGTTTTCTCTGGCAAAACTTTGTTTGATAATGTGTTGGTTGTCAATAGAAAGTTGTGAGGCAATGTCCTGAATAACCCGTGTATTGGCTGTGGCCGTCACAGCTAAAAAAGGAATAGATTTTTGAATTATATCCCGTATTTCTTTAATTTTTTGATAGGCGGGTCGAAAGTCATGACCCCACTGAGAAATACAATGAGACTCATCAACTGCAATCAAGTTTACCTTCATTTTTGCGAGTCGCACCTTAAAAATTTCTGATTGAAGTCTTTCTGGCGAAACGTACAAAAATTTATAATCTCCATACACACAATTATCCAAGGCAATGTCAATTTCTCTTTTGTTCATTCCCGAAAATATAGCCAAAGCTTTTATTCCACGTTTTTGCAAGTTTTCAACTTGGTCTTTCATGAGGGCAATCAGTGGAGATATTACAACACAAATTCCTTCGTTTACCAGAGCCGGAACTTGATAGCAAATGGATTTGCCTCCTCCAGTAGGCAGTAGAGCCAATGTGTCATTCTCATCTAGAACAGAATTGATGATGTCCTCTTGAGAATCACGAAAAGAATCGTATCCCCAGTATTGTTTCAGTATGTCGTGGATTGTTTGGCTCATTTAAAGGATAAAAATACAAAATGCCATTTGTTTTTTCTTCAATTGTTTCCTTTCATTCTTATCTTTGAAAAAAAACAAACTAAACCTATGCTAACAATCACGCCTTCCGAAATACCTGTACCCAAATTACATCATTATTTATTAGGTGCCGTGGGTCCTCGTCCTATTGCGTTTGCCAGCACCATAGACAAAGACGGAAACAGAAACTTAGCCCCCTTTAGCTTTTTTAATGTGTTTTCGGCCAACCCGCCAATCATGGTGTTTTCGCCAGCCAGAAGCGGACGAACGAATACGACAAAAAATACTTTTGACAACGTAAAAGAAGTGGCAGAAGTAGTTATTAATATCGTGAATTATGCTATTGTGGAACAAATGTCACTGGCAAGTTCTCCTTTTGATTCAGATGTAGATGAATTTGTAAAATCAGGATTAACACCCATTGATTCAGAAACAGTAAGACCATTCAGAGTAAAAGAATCACCAGTGCAATTTGAGTGCAAAGTGAACGAAGTAGTAGAGCTGGGAACCGAAGGAGGTGCTGGAAATTTGGTGATTTGCGAAGTAACTAAGATTCATATAAAGGAAGAAGTTTTAGATGAGAATGGAGCCATAGATCAGCACAAAATAGATTTGGTTTCGCGTATGGGAGGAAACTGGTATTGCAGAGCCAATGCCGAATCCATGTTCGAGATAAAAAAACCTATAATGACTGTAGGGATAGGATATGAAGCCATTCCAGAGGATATTAGAAAGAGTAGGGTCCTTACCGGAAACGATTTAGGAAAATTAGGTGGAATAGAAGAATTACCAAACGAAACGGACGTAAACGATCACAAACTTATTGAGTTGAGTGAGTTGTTCGTGGAATTGGAAGACGACCAAGAAAAACTAGAATTAGAGCTTCACAAAAGAGCCAAGCAAGAACTCAAAGAAGATAAACTAAAAGAGGCTTGGATGACCCTGTTGGCTTTTAATGAGTAAGATTATTATCTCCCAGTGTCATTCCCTGGAAGGAGGGAATCTTAAAACGACCCCTACGGAATTTTCACAGAGTTCTTATATACTTATAGAGACAATATTTGTGTGAAATTAATTCGGTGAAGGAGCCAATAGCTAGACTCTTTTAATTGTTTTTTAGTCTAAAAAGAATAAAATAAATACCTTTATAGAATCTTAAATAATATAAAAAAATAAGAAATGGAATTAGCAGGAAAAGTAAAAGTAATCTTTGACAAACAGACGTTTGGAAGTGGATTTGAAAAAAGAGAAATTGTTGTAACAACTGCAGAGCAGTACCCACAGGATATAAAATTTGAAGTATACAAAGAGAAGTGTGCCATGCTGGATAACTTTAAGGTAAATGACGAAGTAAATGTGCACTTCAATTTGAGAGGAAATGAGTACAATGGAAAATACTTTGTAAACTTAAATGCTTGGAAGATCGATAAGGGATCAGCAGCCGCTCCTGGCGCAAATGTAGTTCCAGACAATGCAGCGCCACTCCCAACTTCCGAATCGCCATTTGATTCAGGAAGTGATTTTGAAGGAGACGATTTGCCTTTCTAACGAATAGAGTCAAAACCCAAAAAGGTGGACATGAGAATGTCCACCTTTTTTATTTTTTAATGTTTTTAATAAACCTGAACTGTGATCGATAGTATCTCGAGACTAACAAAAAAGGAATTCGAGCCCCCAAAATTGTCTCAACCCTCAAGATTTTGAGTAAAATTTTGCGCTTGAGCGAATAGTCTATCGATAGACTGTCCGATTTCTCGAGAAGTAGTGTTAGGCTTCGTTGAAATACCTCATACATTTCTTTCTGTTGGAGATGTTTTTTATCCATCCAAATCATTAAAAATATATCCACCATAATATTCAACTGATACACAAAAGCACGATGCAGTGTAGTTTTACATTGGTTGGTTGAAGTAAGTGTTTCCAATTCTTTGAAAAAAGAAAAAGTACTGTCTGCGATTCTTTGTTCAGAAACTACACTTCGTGTGATAGAATTTGGATTGGCGAAGTGAAGATACAAGTTTCTAGAGCCCACGAGCACTCGATTAGACTTTAATAATAGTTTAACCAGGAAGGGTTTGTCTTCGAATACGAAGCCAACTTCGAATTGTTGTTTTTTGAGAAAATGGGCAGTAAACAGTTTGCCCCAGACCGAAGCAATTATTTCGTAGTCATACATTTTTAATAGAGCCTCTTGTCCAGAACATACCTCGTAATGAGATTTTTTTAGCTGTTTTGAAATTTCTTTCCTTTCCGTATTGAATACTTTTGTTCCAAACACGGCTACATCACATTCAAACTCTCTAAGTTTGTTCAAGCTTGTTTCCACAAAATGAGGGTCTAACTCGTCATCGGCATCCAAAAACGCGCAATATTCTCCACTCATTAATTCAATCGCTTTGTTGCGTGCATACCCAACCCCTTTCTCCATTGCTTTACCCAAAACGAGGTTGGACGAATCAAAACTTTTGACAATCTCAACAGATCTATCCCTAGAAAAGTCGTCAACCAAAATGAGTTCGATAGAGTCATAAGTCTGATTCAAACAAGATGTAATTGCTTTTTCAATAACAGCTTCCTCATTGTAAAAAGGAATAAGAATGGAAACGAGTGGTTTTATCATGGCTATAGTCTATTGCAAGGTAAGCATTTTCTTTTTTTCTAGGATTGTAATATCTTAGACAAAACACTATCTTTGCCACCAAATTCAAAGCACTATGGAAAAAATAATCAGTGGGATTCAACAGATGGGTATTGGAGTACCAGATGTAGAAAATATGTTTGCTTGGTACCGAGAAATGTTTGGAATGGATATAAAAGTTTTTGAAGAAGCCGCAGAAGCACCTCTCATGACTGATTATACTGGAGGCAAAGTACAGAGTAGAACGGCAACACTGGCACTGAGTCTAGAAAGTGGTGGTGGTTTTGAAATCTGGCAATACACAAGTAGAAACACAGAAATAGCTGAGTTTGACATTCAATTAGGTGACTTGGGGATTTACAGTTGTAAAATAAAATCGAAAAACGTAAAAGCTACTTTCAATTTCTTGAATAAAAAAGGGGTAGATATCTTAGGAGACATTACCAAGAATCCAGCCGGAGAAGAAAACTTTTTTGTCAAAGATCCAAATGGAAATATTTTTAATATTGTAGAAGGAACAGATTTTTTTGTAGACACCAAGCACCCAGCCAAAACTGGTGGCGTGGCAGGGGCAATTTTGGGAGTGTCCAATATTGAAAAGTCTCTCGAGCTGTATCAAAAAGTATTGGGATACGAAACCATAGATTATGATGAAACTGCCGAATTTTCTTGTTTCAAAGGATTGCCTTCTGGTGGAAAAACATTCCGTAGAGTGAGACTTTCTCACAAAGAACCAAGAAAAGGAGCTTTTGCCAAATTGCTAGGGCCTACAACAATCGAATTGGTTCAGGAGATAGGAGGGAATCCACGAAAAATTTTTGAAAATAGATTTTGGGGAGATTGGGGTTTTATTCATTTGTGTTTTGATGTGCAACGAATGGATAGGTTGAAAGAAGATTGCAAAATGGCTGGTTTTCCATTTACTGTAGATAGCGATGATTCTTTTGATATGGGAGAAGCTGCGGGAAGATTTAGCTATATCGAAGACCCAGATGGAGCGTTAATTGAGTTTGTGGAAACACATAAAGTTCCGTTGATGAAAAAAATAGGTTGGTACATCAATCTCAAAAAAAGAAACCCAGAAAAGAGCTTGCCAACCTGGATGCTGAAAGCAATGAAAATAAGTAGGGTGAAGTGAAGTAAGCATGAGGTTGGAAGAGAAAAGAAACAGATTTTTTAAATTAAAATAAGACAAGCAAATGTCAGAAAAAGTAAGAGTTAGATTTGCACCGAGTCCTACGGGTCCATTGCACATAGGAGGAGTAAGAACAGCCTTGTTCAATTATTTATTTGCAAAAAAACATGGCGGAGATTTCATTCTTCGAATTGAGGATACTGATCAAAAACGATTTGTGGAAGGAGCCGAAGACTATGTAATTGAATCGTTACAGTGGGCAGGAATTCCTCACAACGAAGGTCAAGGTGTGGGAGGCGAATACGGACCTTACAAGCAAAGCGAAAGAATGCATTTATACAAGCAATATGCAGATTATTTGGTCGAGAATGACAAGGCGTATTATGCTTTTGATACTTCAGAAGAATTGACTGAGGCAAGAGAGAGAAGTCAAAAAGAGGGCAAAACTTTTGCTTACGATGCAATTACCAGACAGTATCTCAAGAACTCAACTAGTTTGTCAACTGACGAGGTTACCCAGCGAATAGAGAGCGGAGAACCTTATGTAATAAGAATGAAGTTGCCAAGGAACGAGGAGGTGCGTTTTCATGATGAGATTAGAGGTTGGGTAGTGGTAAATACTGCCAATATGGATGATAAGGTATTGTACAAATCCGATGGTTTGCCTACATATCATTTGGCAAATATCGTGGACGATTATTTGATGAAAATTACCCATGTTATAAGAGGAGAAGAATGGTTACCATCAGCACCACTACACGTATTGTTGTACAAATATTTGGGATGGGAAAACTCAATGCCAAAATTCGCCCACTTACCATTAATCTTAAAGCCTGATGGAAAAGGAAAGTTGAGCAAACGTGATGGAGTTAAAGGTGGGTTTCCTGTTTTTCCTTTAGAGTGGAAAGACCCAGCCTCAGGAGAGGTTTCAGCAGGATACCGCGAAGACGGTTATTTTAAAGAAGCATTCGTAAACATGCTTGCATTCTTGGGTTGGAACCCGGGAACAGAACAAGAATTATTCAGCTTGGAAGAATTAGTAGAGGCATTCTCTCTAGAAAGAGTTGGAAAATCTGGAGCCAAATTTGATCCGGTAAAAACGAAATGGTACAATGAGCAGTTTTTGCGAATGAAATCGAACAAGGAGCTAGCTGTTTTATTGAAGCCGCTGTTGAATCTTGAGGTAGAGGACGACTATTTGGTCAGAGTTACTGAATTGTTAAAAGAAAGAGCTGTATTCGTAGCAGATATGACAGAAGATGACTTTTATTTTACCGCACCTTCCGCGTTTGATGAGAAAACAATTAGGAAAAAATGGAAAGAAGGAACGCCAGCCATCATCGAAGCGATGATTGAGCGATTCGAAGAAATTCAGGATTTCTCCACTGAAAATGTAGAAAAAGCATTTAAGTCTTACCTCACTGATAACGAACTTGGGATGGGAGCTGTGTTACCCAACTTTAGGGTGTTGGTAACAGGAAAAGGAATGGGGCCTTCGATGTTTCAGATCGCTTCCATTTTGGGGAAAGAAGAAACACTAAACAGGTTAAAAACTGGATTAGAACGAATGAAGTAATTCTCTTGAAGTAGCCAGTTGTTAATAATTTATAATTTTTGTTAAACCGAAGCAATTTTTTATTTTTTTTGACGTAAATTTAGGTATAATCAAAAAAAATAAAATCATGTTAGAATTTTGCAAAACTGTTCTAGGTAAAATAAGTTTCGACAAGTATTTATTTAAAAAAGAATTGCAGAAAGCTAGAAAATGGCTCAAACCCAAAGACGCTGTGATACTGAAAGTGTGGTGTTTGGCACAATTTGGACATCTTTATAAGGATGTTATTTTAGAAGTTTTTGAATCAAAATAATTAAAACAAAAAAAGCCGATTGGAATTCCAATCGGCTTTTTTGTTTATTCAATCTTATTTTTTATTGAATGATTAATTTTTCCACTTTTCTGTTTCCGTCAAGTTCTACAGTCACAAAATACACTCCGGGTGTAAGATTTGCTTTTTCTATAACCATTGAATGTTCTCCTTGAGTTAGGCTTCTGTTGTTTGAAACCGTCTGAACCGTCTGACCGATTGTATTCAATAGAAATACGCTTACCTTACTCTCTTTACTCAAGTTAATAGCAACCGTTGCTCTCTCATTCATTGGGTTTGGAAATAGATCAAGGGAAGTTAATCCTTCTACTTCTTCAATTCCTACCGTATTGTTGATGTTGATGTCGTCAATAAAGAAGTTATTTCCGTTGCCATTTATTACTTTAATTTTGAATCTAAAATTAGAAGTAAAAAATGAGTTGTTGATGGTGATTGTTTGCGTCCCCCATTGGCTTGAGTTAGGGAAAAACTCCGAGTTGGTAGAAGCAGTAGTAGGATTCAAACCTCGAGCAATTACCCAGCTTGCACCGCAATTATTTGATATCAAAAACTGAACCGACTCACCACTTGTAGAGGTTTTACGGGCATAAGCATACTTGAAAGAAATGCTTACTGCAGTATTTCCTGTAAGATTCAGAGTTGGACTTATAATTTCGCTTTGAAGCCCATCACTAATCGTATAGTTCCTCAACATTGCACTATTGGAGCCACTAAAGTTAGCCGAGTTCAAAGACCAAGAATTGGTATCCTCTGCGATAGTTTCCCAGCGGTCTTCGAATTGGTTTTGAGTTACCTCAAATCCTTCGCTGTAAGGCATGGATAATCCCCAATCAGGAAGTACTCGCATGTACTGAGTTTTTGTTATAGTTTTTGTGCCACTTGCATTGGTAACAGTAAGAGATACATTGTGCCTTCCAGGGCTGTTATAGGTTAATACTGGGTTTTGTGCGTTCGATGTGGAAGGACTTCCTCCAGGAAAGCTCCAAGACCAACTAGTTGGGTTGTGATAAGAATTATCATAAAACTGGATAGGAGTATTTTGACATACTGATTCACTTTCGGCCTCAAAGTCTGCTCGGCAAATAATGTCGTCAAATATACCCGTGGCAGTATGATTACCCGCTGTAATTAGGTTATTTCTTCCACCAATCACAGAGGTTACCGCGGCCCTCATTCTTGTTCGTTGTCCGTTTGTAAACATTTTAGAGCAATAAGAGTATTCCATGATATTTTCTACGTTATCAAGAGTTCCACAAGAGACACCTGCAATGTTACAAGAGGTCCATCCTATACTATTTGGAGTATCTGCAACTCCATCATCTCCAGAACAATTAGATGCTAATCCAGGATTGTTTGAATTTCCCCATAAGTGAGCCAAGTTTAACCAGTGTCCCGCTTCGTGAGCAATTGTTGTATTGTATCCAGTTTGGCTCGAGGTACCAATGTTACCTACATAGGTATGAAGAACGTGAATTCCATTTCTCATGTCACTGTAATAAGGAGGGCCTGGGCGAAAGGTATAACCCGCTGCTCCTCCAATGTTTTTGGAGATGTAAATATTCATGTATTTATTTCCAGGGAAATCTCCGTGAGCTAACTTTACGGCATCGGCTGCTGTGTTTCCACCTGTATTTGTGGAAGAAGAAAAAGTTCTGGTGATTCCACTAAAGCAAGAACCATCATTCTTTTTTTGAGCCAATCGGAATTCGATTTCTATGTCCGAGGCGATACCAGCAAATGCAGGGTTTACAGCAGTTACGTTGGCGTTTCTTTTTCTGAACGAGTCGTTCAAATCTTTCAAGTCGCTTTTGATTTGCGCATCCGAAATATTTTCAATCCCACCTTCATGAAGAATGTGATAGACCACAGGGATGTAATAAATCGTTCCAGATCTGTTGGAACTTTCTTGGAAGGAAGCGAGGTGTGCATTTTGAAGTTGTTCGACTGAATCGACTTCTCTCGCAAATTTTGAGTCGGTTTGGATTCGTTGATATAACTCATGGTCGTGTGCACAAAATTTTTCCCTGTTTACAGTTTCTTGAGACATGGCAAAACCTGCCGCCAAAATGAAAGTGAGGATTAATTGTAATCTATTTATTTTCATTATTTTGTTTTAAAAAAACCGAGGTTTTGTTACCTCAATCCCCGTAAATGTAAGGAATATAATGGTTAATATCCAACGTTTTTTTTGTATTTTTATTTAAATCTGAAAGTAGAAGAGTATAGAAAATAGTTGAAATTGCGCCAAATTCAATCGGCTTTCTCTCTGTTAATAAATAAGAATTGCGTACATTTGCAGTTCGAAAAACATCACGTTAAAAGATATGGCAAAAAAAATTCAAACAGTTGAAGATAAATTAAGAGCAATTTATACACTTCAATTAATCGACTCCAATATTGATAAAATCAGAACAATTAGAGGTGAATTGCCTTTAGAAGTTCAGGATTTGGAAGATGAAATAGCTGGACTTACAAAAAGAAAGGAAAACATTGAAGCAGAAATTTCTGAGTTGGATACCAAAATATCTGATAGAAAGAACATGATGGTAGATGCAAATGAAATCATTCAGAAATACAAAGAGCAGCAAGGAAACGTAAGAAACAACAGAGAGTTTGATTCGCTGTCAAAAGAAATTGAGTTTCAAGAATTAGAGATTCAGCTTTGTGAGAAAAAAATCAAAGAATTCAAATTCAAATCAGAAAGCAAGAAAGAGGTGTTGGAAGAGGCGATTGCAAGAGTTCAAGAGAAGCAAGACTTGCTTGACCAAAAGAACAAGGAGCTGAATGAAATTATTTCTGAAACAGAAAGTGAAGAAGCTATTTTGATTGAAAAATCTGAAAAGGAAGCGAAGAAAATAGACGAAAGACTGTTGAGAGCTTACAAAAGAATTAGAGGAGGAGCGAAAAATGGATTGGCTGTTGTGCCTGTAGAAAGAGGTGCTTCGGGAGGTTCTTTTATTAGTATTCCACCGCAAAGGCAAATCGAAATCGCTTCAAGAAAAAAAATTATTTATGACGAGCACAGTGGAAGAATCTTGATAGATGCTGAAATGGCAGAAGAATTGAACGAGGAAGTATCTAAAATGATTGGCAAATTATTGAAGAAGTAATAAACGTTATGAAACGGTTAAGGAATGGCTAGCTTTGTATAAGGTTAGCCATTTTTTTATTAATTTTATAAAAAAGAATTTTGGGAGAAAAACTTGCACATTTTATACTGAGTTTTAGAATTATTATTTTATTGGTTCTAGCTGTAATCACCTCTTTTTTTGGGTATTACGCAACCACAGTAGAACTGGATTATGAAATGCCAAAGCTACTTCCTCAGGATCATCTAGATTATGTCGCCTACGAAGAGTTCAAGGAAATGTTTGGAAACGATGGATTTAACATTCTCATCGGTGTACAAGATCCAGAATTTTATTCAGTCGAGAAATTCAATACCTGGAAGGAGTTAGGCAAAGAGCTTTCTCAAGTTCAAGGGATAGATTCCTCCTTCTCCGAAGCGAACTTTTATACCATAGAAAAACCCGATAGCACAGCTCCATTTGCTATCGTTCCTATTTCCCCGAAGAAAGTGGAAGGGATGGAAGAATTAGAAATAATCAAAAACAAAATCAGGTCTTTGCCCTTTTACAAAGGAACCGTATTCAACGATAAAGAGAATTTTCATGCCATGATGCTCATTGTGAATCCTGCTTTTTTTAATTCCAAAGAACGAGGGAAATTTGTAGAGGAAATTAGAGCAATTGGAGCTAAATACGAAAAAGAATTTGAAGGAGAATTTTATTACACCGGATTGCCTTTTATACGAGCAACCAACATGCTCAAAATAAGGTCGGAGCTAGCCAAGTTTATGGTTCTTTCTTTACTTGCTACAGTGCTTGTGCTCTTCTTCTTTTTCCGATCCGTTCGTGTGGTTGCTATTTCGGTACTGATAGTACTTATTGGTGTTGCTTGGACAATGGGAATTGTAGGGCTGTATGGGTACAAACTTACAGTAATTATGGGGTTGTTGCCTCCGTTAATTATCGTAATTGGGATACCCAACTGTGTGTACCTAATAAATAAATACCAACAACTATATTTAGATTCCAATGACCAAGAGTATGCATTGAAAAATGTGATTAAGAAAATAGGTCACATTACGTTTCTTACCAATGTAACGACAGCTTTTGGGTTCGGAACTTTTGTGTTTACTAATAGTTTACTGCTTTTTGAGTTCGGTTCGGTAGCATTTTTTAGCATCATTTTACTCTTTTTACTCACTACCGTGCTTATACCTATTCTATTTAGTTTCTTGAACCCTCCTAAGCAGAGGCACATGAAACACCTCGAAAAGAATTGGATTGGAAAGCTATTGACCATACTGAGACACACCGTTCGACACAAAAAGAAAATAGTGTTTAGAATTGCGGCAATTGTGGTAGCTGTCTGCATCTACGGAATTACTTTTTTGAAACCCTCTGGTAAAATGGTGGACGATTTACCAAATGGAGACAAAGTAAAAACAGACTTGGTGATGTTTCAAGATCATTTAGCCGGAACAATGCCGTTTGAAATCGTATTAGACGTAAAAAATAAACGAAATCGGTTTCGAAGAAACCTACTAGAAAAAGTAGATAGTGTACAACGATATTTAGAATCTTATCCTGTTGTATCCAGAACTACTTCCCTAGTAGATGCACTAAAATTTGTGAACCAGTCGGTTATTTACAAAGGAGCTCCCAGCGATTACCAAATACCCGAAACTAAATACTTGCGAAAAATTGCGCGTAAATTGGAGGAAGATACCATCACCACTGTGGGAATTTCGCTTAATATGTTCATGGATTCTTCGGGAACAAAAACGAGAATAACTTCTCAAATTTACGACATGGGTGTAGACAAACTCGATAGCTTAATTGAGAAGGTAAAACCTGAAGTAGATGAAATCCTCAACCCAGATAAAAAAGAGATTACTAGGTTAATGGAAAAAATTGAATCAGGTGAAAAAGAAGAAAGCTTGGCTTACATGGATTCATTACTAACGGAATTTTCATATCTAGAATTCGCATATTTGGCATTTTTGAGAGAAAATGAATCTGATAATTATGAAAAATATGACCTCAATGGGTTGAACTATGAGGAAATTGTTTCTCAGGATTTAGCGGGATTGAAAGAAGCAATTGACCTAACCTACATCGGAAACCAAGTGACAGGGTTTACCGTGCCATTTGCCAAGGGAACTAAGTATCTTATTATCAATTTGCTGATAAGTCTAATGTTTGCGATAATAGGTATTGCTCTGCTCATGGCGTTTCTTTTCCGCTCATTCTGGATTGTCCTGATTTCAATAATCTCCAATATTATACCGCTTCTATTTACAGCAGGTCTTATGGGGTATTTTGGAGTAGATCTAAAACCCTCAACAATTCTAGTCTTTAGTATATCACTTGGTATTGCCGTGGACGATGCCATCCATTTTTTGGCTAAATTCAAACAAGAATTAAAATTACACAACAACGACATCAGCATAGCGGTGTATAATGCATTGCGCGAAACGGGAGTGAGTATGTTCTACACTTCCATTATTTTATTTTTTGGATTCTCTATCTTCATGGCATCAAGTTATGGTGGCACCCAAGCTCTAGGAATTTTGGTCTCAATTACCCTATTAGTGGCCATGCTGTGTAACCTTGTTCTGCTTCCTTCTTTGTTGTTGAGGTTTAAGAATCGAATAGAACGATAATATGCTAAAGCGATTTGCACTTTCGGTAGTAAGTGGTATACTCCTTGGAGTAAGTTGGGTCGAAATCACCGGCTTTTTTCCTCCGGTCTTTGTTGGGCTCGTGCCTTTTCTTATTCTAGAAAATCAAATTTTGGAGAAAAAATTATCTTCTGCCAAAGTATATGTCCATGCGTTTGTGATTTTTTCAATTTTCAATATTGTCACAACATGGTGGATATATCATGCCACCCTTTCAGGTGCATTAATGGCCTTCTTTTTTAGTGCGATACTTGTCGCTTTTCCTTTTTGGTTTTTTCACCTGACTCGAAAATATGTAGGGAACAAAGAAGGATACATTGCCTTTGTTGTAAATATTCTTGCATTCGAGTGGTTGGACTACAACTGGCCCCTTTCTCATCCATGGCTGCCTTTTGGCAATGTATTTGCATCCATGCCAGATGCTGTTCAATGGTATGAGTTTACAGGAGTTACAGGAGGTTCCTTATGGGTTGTGTTGGTGAATTTGTTGATTTATTTTGCCTACACCCACTATCAGAGAACAAAGAAATGGGGATCAATTTATAGATATATAGCACCCATTGCTGCACTTGTTTTAGTTCCGATAATTGGTTCGTTCATTCTAAAGCAAACTGTGTCTTTAGGGGAGGACAATAAGAAAATAGAAATCGTACTTTCTCAACCAAATATTGATCCTTACCAAAAGTTTGAAGGAGGACTTTCTTCGAATCAACAAGCTGAAAGAATTCTTGAGATCACTGAAGCGGTGATAACTCCAAATACCAAACTAATTGTAACCCCAGAAACCGCCCTTTCTTCCTCTTTGGAAGAGAGTATGATAAACTATTCGGATGAAGTTGGCAGTATGAAGAAATTTTTGAGGCTGTACCCACAAGCAAATTTGCTGACTGGTGCATCGACACATGCATTTTTTGATAAAAAACAGTCAATTGCATCACGAGAACTTAGTTCGGGTGGGTTTTGGGAAGCTTATAACTCAACTTTGCTCATAGATACCTCTGGATTGTTGGATACCTACCATAAAATGAAATTAGTGCTTGGGGTAGAAACCTTGCCGTTCCAATTTATCACAAAACCCCTTGAATCTTTGTTCGATTTGGGCGGTACAAGTGGTTCTTTGGGAAGGGAAAAGGCGCCCAAAAATTTCGATGTGTCGGGTACTTTAGTAGCGCCTACCATTTGTTACGAGTCAATTTATGGTGAGTTTATTGGTAAGTTTTGTGCACAAGGAGCGAAAATAATTGCGGTGAGCACCAATGATGCTTGGTGGTATGATACGCCAGGGTACAAACAGCTTCTAGCCTATACTCAGCTTAGAGCAATTGAAAATCGCAAGTGGATTGCTCGTTCGGCAAATACAGGAATCTCTTGCTTTATTAATCCAAAAGGCGAAATAGTTAAGAAGACAAATTGGGAAGAAACTACGGCCATAGTCATGAATGTTCCGGAAATGGACCGCATTACTTTTTATTCCAAGCATGGAGATTACCTTTCTCGGATAGCATTATTCATTGCTCCGCTATTGATTTTACTAAGTTTTGTAAGAAGGTTCAAAAACAAAGAAGTTTAATTCAGCAAAATTTTTTGATTTAGCATAAAAAGTATATATTTGCACCCTGTTAAGGAGGTTCCTTAGCTCAGTTGGTAGAGCAATGGACTGAAAATCCATGTGTCCCCGGTTCGAATCCGGGAGGAGCCACCAACAAAAAAATCCCTTCTGAATGTAGAGGGGATTTTTTGGTTTATATAGGTTCGGAGTTCAATGTTTCCCACAATCTTTTTATCAATATCAAAAAAAGATTCATCTCCAATGTCAGAGAATAACGTGAAGTAGTTACTGGCAGAGATCGTGTTTGTCTGGCATTAGAAACACTATAAAGAGAACAGGTGCTCGTGATGTTGTCGCCATATTAGTGAGAATCGTTCTCGGAGTCACTTTTGAACAGAAGCCTTGAGGAGATTCTCCATTTCTTAAACTGACTGTTGTCAAGGGCAACATATTCTTACAGCGGAGGCACTAATCCGGTAATAGTTAAAACTTCAGGGTTTCTGGTATTGTCACTGTCAATGACCACTCCATCTACAGAAACAACAATTTCGAGATTGAACAATGGTGCAGTTTGATAAGCTGTCAAAAAATAAGTTGTACCTCTGCGGACTCCATAACTTCTGCTCCAAGACCCTGAATCTTCAGTCACTTCATACGCTCGATCATTTACGGTGTAATTAATAATAGTATTGGAAGAAGTTTTTACTTCATACTTTATTCTTGCATGAGTCTCCTTGCTACAACTTGTTAAAATACAAAGGAGTAGAAGGGCTAAAAGAAGAGCTGGCTTTTTCATAAATCTAATTTTTTAAGCTACCCAAATTATTTCAAAAACTAAACCAAGAATCGTGCGAATGACAAACAAGAGCTGTCATTTAGTTATAACTTTCGCTTGTCCATCTTCTTATTCCATTCCTCACAAAGAGAACACTTGTAATATTTAGTTATCCCTATTATGGCTAGCGTTCGTAAAGTAACTTATGGTGGTGGAGCAGTTGATTAACTAATAGGTGAGTGAAACAACAGTTTGCTTGTAATTGTCAAGAGATGGAAGTAACAGTTTTACCTATTGAAACAAATTGACTCGAATAGCAAAACCAATGTTTTGGTTCATGGTTGGAAATGAGGTGGAAATGTACGGGTTTGTCATCACTCGGTCGTAGTAAAATCGGAGGGTAAATTGCTTGTTTAAGACATAATCCGCAGATCCTTTGATGGCAATGTATCGCTGTCCAGCAGTGAGTTGATTTTGATTTTGGTCAATTTTTCTGATAATAGTTTTGTTATCTCTCAGCGAAATATCTAGACGTGCATTGATATCACTTATAGGGGTTTTTTTACCAATTTTGATAGGAAATTTTACATTTTGAAACCTATATCCAGTTCCAATAGTTATTTCAGTTCCTTTTAGTTCGGTGATTTGATTGTTAGCCAAACTCAAGGAAATGTTCCTATTAGATCGGTATTCGAACTTGGTGATTAAGCTATTTTGCCAAGTGGCATCCACCTTAAAAAGTGGATTGAATTGTTCTGTAATAGCTACAGCCATTACTTGCTGTTCAGGTCGAATGTTTCCACTTTCGTCTCTCGTTTGACTATTCCCATTTTCGTCTACCACTGCTTCCAAATCGGTATTAAAGGAGGCAACAGTAAAGGTGGAATTGTAGGCGTGGGAGAAAACAATACTTCTGAAAAGCTTTCGGATTGCTGGCATTCGATTCAGTCCATCAATCGTTACTCTCCAATTGAGGTTGGGAAGTGCGCTCAACGGGTTTAACGTCTTTTTGGTCAGGTTTTTCCCAGAGTAGGCAGCAATAAATGAAGCCATAACAACTTCTTGTTGCGAGGAGCTATACCCATCATAGAAACCATCCGCATCGGTAGCTTGACTTGAGTATGGGTTTTCAGCATTTAAGAGGGCAGAGGCCTGTTTTCTGTTTTCAAGTAATTCTGTAAAAAGTTTAGAATTTCCGTTGGTATCGTCTTTTACAAACGCTGTTCGGATAGAGTTGAACGAGTAGTTGTAATTACCGACTCTCATAGTATTAAAATTCTGATAGGTACCAAGAGAATCATCCCAAATAAAGTTCTCGTTCATATTTTCGGAGTAAATATAGTTGGCAGTAAGCTCAACTCTAATTCCCTTAAATGGTTCGAAAGTAGCTCTGGAGTTAAAATTCTTGCTATGGTTTGTTGTTCTTTGTGTATTAATAAATCTACTTGAAGGACCTACAAGCCATCCGTTTTGTGCAGAAGTTACCGCAAAGTCATTTCCAGTTTCTCTTCCAAAAAAGTCTCTTTCTTGCTCGCCTCCAAAGACAAATCCAATTCCAGGAGTTGTAAAACCGTTGGTCATTCCAAAATACTCAGAACTTGACTTGTATCCCGGTAAAAGTTGACCATCAATCGTACTGTAACTGAAAGTGACATTTTTAAGTGACATCAGTATTTTTGCCAGTCCATCGCCAAAAGTAAGTGCATTGGGATCTTTCTTTTTGGATTTTCCTTTTTTCTTTCCTTTTTCTTTGTCGTCCTCTTTTTTACCTTCCTCATTGTCTGGTTTACCAGATTTTAGTCGACTAGTTGAAGTTCTTCGTGAGTTGGTTCTCGATTTTTGATTCACTTTCTTGAAATACGGTACCTTGTTATATAGGTTTTGCATATTAAAGCTTCCATTCCAGGCAATATTTCTTGAGTTTTGGATAGTATTTCCAAGTGAATCCTGAGAAAGTGGCGCTCTTTGCCAGTCGTAGGTTGCTTGGTATTTAGTAGTTAAATTTACAAAACTAAGTACAGGGATTTTTTTGAATGGCCAGGTGTAAGTGACATTGGTCGACTGTAAAAAGTGGTTGTTTTCACCAAAACTCCCGATACTTTTTAAGACGCTGTCGCGGTTCATTTGAAATTCATCAGGATAGAGAGTTTTATCTACTTTTAAATCTCCCGGTTCTTCAATTAATCCTTGGTTATTGGCATTGTAGTTGATTCTCAAGCCCTCCATGATATTCCAGTTAAGGTCGTAATTTCTATCCCAAGTAAATGTTTTGGTAAATTGAGGAATAATCAGCGCATTTCCTGTAATGTCTCTTGCTTTACTCTCGGAGTAGGTTCTGTCAATATTGGTGGTAAATGCCACTTGCTTTGGTAACGGATTGATATTGATATCTCTTATTATCCTAAACCACTGGGAAGACCTGAGTAATTTACTGTTTCTAAACGGAGTAAAAGGCTTCATGTTGGTTTGGTAGGTATAGTTCAGTGCCCCGTTGTAGGTTCTATTTGTGTTGTAATCTGTTTGAATATCTCTGCGATACAATTCGTTGTAGGCATAGGTAAAGCCAAAGTTTTTTAAATCCCAAGGATACAAGTTGCTCGAACGTTTTTTAGGTGATAAACGCACGTTCGTAAAGTTCAAACTTCGCCTTACAGTAATGTCTCTGGCGTCTTTAATTCGTTGTTTTTGCTCTTCTACTGATACATCTGAGATGGATTGGTCAAATTCGATGTCAGGATTTAAGGGATCAAACTGCGGATCAATAATTCCTTCGGAAAACCCAAGAAAAAGCGGGAATTGAAGCCCCACATTTTTCCCGAAAAATTTCCCAAGTTGAATACTCGTTGCAGCATCTACCTGACGAATTGTTTCTCTTTGCCTTTCGCTTACTCGTTGTTCTATTCCTCCAAACCCAGGAGTACTAATCTGTCCTGCTAGTGACACAGTAGCTAAGTCTGCCAGTGTTGCTTGAACTCTAGATTGTGCTGCCCATCCTCCAGAATTTTCAAAATCGGCCATTCTCAATTCATTCACCCAAACTTTTACACATTTTTCTCGTCCATCATCTGGTTGCCAAGGGTGTGCTTTGTCTTTGTTAGGATTTCTCACTCCAATCATTATGGTCTTGAGATCTCGAAGGTTTGGATTTCCTATTACTTTTATAATGTGGTCTGGTTTTCCTGGAACGTTTTGTTCAAACACGGATAAAATTGAGGCATTTGTTCCAAGAGAGTTGTTTCGAGCTACTTTCAAATTTTTTAAATCTTGGAGAATAATTTCTAGGTTGTTTGCCTCAGGCCATACATCCGATTCAGAGACTGCTCCGTATGCGGTCATTTTTATGGGCATTTCATACTCGTAATAATTGTACTGAAAATCGGTTCCAATCCTCACAAAAATTGTCACGTCATCATCTTGCACAGGATCGTTTGATATGGTATGTTGTTCACCGTGCACAAACATTTTGATTTTTTTGTAATTCAATACATCAAAATCAATACTTCTGAAAGCCGCTTTCGCCACACCATCTTTTAATCCACATAGCTCCATTTCAAGGGATTGCTCATTAAGGTATGCTTGAACGGCAGAATTTGGGTTAATTTCTCTCTGAAAATTTGGTGGTAAGGTGTAATTAATTGGATTTCTTTCAGAGTTTTCTTCAATATTTACGGCCGAGATATTAAAAATCGTTCCCGAAGGATCAGACTGAATATATTCTCCGTCATCTACGATGTCTTTGTCATATCTTCTCCAGGTTCCTCTCAACAACTCGAGACGTGCAAATCGCAAGATGGCTGGTTGCTGGAATCCTTTCATGAATATTCTCATAAAACGAATGGATCTAAAGTCTTGAATTCCGTTAATAACTTTGCTTGGTTCTCTTACTGGTACTCTAAATTGATACCAGGTCACTTGCTTTCCAGAAGCTTTGTGTGTTCTTATTACCTTGTCTACAATGTAGTTTTTACCAACTTCCATGTCGCCAGGCTTTAAGTTGATTTTATATTGATAATAGCTTTCTGTTTCGTTCAAGTTATTATCTCTGTTTATGTCTTCTAGGTCTGGCAATGTGGTTTTGGAGGTAGGGTATCCTTCGGCATTTATTGATTGGGATTGTTCGTCTGTTGCTGAGTTTCCTTCTAGTCCGTTAAACCTTTTGTAACGCGAGATTATATTTGCGGTCTGACTATCGTATACATCGTTACGGTAGAAAGTATAATCATCTCCCGAAGGATCATTCAGAAGTGCGTTTTTGGCCGCTGGAGAAAGTGAAGAGGCAGTAACCCAATTTACGTAATCCGAATAAAAAGCTTGTTCTTGATTGCTTGAAAGCCCATCGATTCCTACGTCCTGAAAAATTCTACTTGCTGGAGTATTGTCAAAGGCGGTGATTATTTGCTGAACGGTAGGAACTCTTCCCCAAGCTGTTTGAGTGAGCGTTGAAGGGTCAAACACTCCATCCGTGGGAAGTCCGTTTTCAAATGTTTTTATTCCATCTCGCAAAATATCTTCTGATACATTTCCTAAATTAATGTAGAGCTCTCCACCAGTAGAGTTAGGAGAATCGTCATTATCTCCACCACCGGCAGAGTTGAAGGGTTCCATTATCCAAAATTGGATGTATTCTATATTGGCATTTTCAAAATCATTTGTTTGTAATTGCCGCATAATTCCTCCCCATCTTGAGCTTGGGTCATTGAGCAATCCATTGTTTGCTAATCCTTTCGAAATTGAAGAAGGATCCGTATCGAAATTATAGGGGCCTCTTTCTGAAGGGAAGAATGCTAAGTTGAACATGGCAATTCTATCAATTTGACCTGCAGTAGGATCAATACTTCTATTAGGAAACAACTCACTTTCTTGTACCAGACGCATGGTGTGGTTGTGTTGAATGGCATCCGCTTCTATATATCCAGGAACCAAGCCTCTCTCTTCGTAAAAAACAGAAGGATCGTACACATTCCAGTTTATGAGAGCTCTGTTTTTACCGTAATCCACATTGTCGATTATGCTGGCTTCCGGAAATAAGTCTGGTTGACCTTGAGGTACACTGGCAATTACCCAAGTATTAAACGAACGGATGTCAATCGCTGATTGACTCCCCTCGAAGTCATCGATAAACGATTGGCCTTCGTCTCCAATTGCTGGGTTATGGCCCGGAATAAGGTAAGCAGCTTCTACCGATGTAGTAATGCTTGATTTTTCCTTGGTATTAATAAACGGAATACGGTCAACTAACTTCGTTAAAAATGGAGCATCTTGTTGGAAATTTCCATTCAACCCGAGCATGGTGTTTCGTACTGGTTCGTCTCCAATGTTTACTTTCTGGGTCATTGGTTTTTCGGATAACCTTAGCATTGTAGCTCCTAGGTTAAAATTTTTGTTGAACTGATAGTCAAAATGAGTTCCTATCATTGTTTTTTGAATCGAGGTAAACAGTGAGTTACTCTCCAACGATATTTTGATAGGGGTTCCCGAATTTAAGACTCCATCATTTAAAATTTTTACTCGCCCAATATTGTAATCAACTGTGTAGTCCGTGTTTTCCACTAATCTTACACCTCCTGCTGTTACCGTTACCGATCCCTGTGGGATATTAAATGCATTGAGCGATATTTCGGAACTATTAGCGGATTCGTAGGTCCCTTTTATTTTGAATCTGTTTAATTCAGGAAATTGCAGTGCAATGGTTTGGGTACTGTCGTACAATTCATTGTAAGCTATCGTTTCTACAACTCTGGGAGAAACACCGGCAGAAAGTAATTGCTCTTCCAAGTATGAACCAAAGGGTTCAACTTTACTGAAAATTATTCGTCCATTTTGTGGATTGATGGTTCCTCCATTATCTACTTTGTTTCCGTTGTATTGAAGTGGAATAAAATCGAATACTCCATCTTTATAAGGCTGCTGTTGTTGGTTAATGATGTCCGATCCAATAAGCTGGAGTACTAATTTATTGTCGACACCGGGTTGCGGAATGTAGTTGATTTCAACTCCTGTTTTTGGGTTGTTGTACCACACATCTAGTTTAAAGTTCTCTTGGTTTATTTGGTAGGCTCCAATAGAGTATATGTTCTTCATCATCAAATCCCATACTTTGTTCTGAGGAGAATTTACTGTCCCTTTAAGCATTTTTACAAATAAGGCATCATTTCCTTTTATTCCATCAGTCGAAAATTCACCTACTTGGTAGGTTTTTCCTTGGTAGGTATATTGATACGCAACTCCCAGAATCTCGTCATTATTCAGCGGTTGGTTGAGGGAAATGTACCCCAAGATCGAATTGTAATTGTATTCAGAAACTGACAACAAGCGAGCGTTTTCCAACTTTTCGTAATGTTTGCTTTGCACCAGAGGACCAGGTGCAGCTGTTACAGCATTTAATGTAGAAGTTACGGTCGTTAAATTTCTTGCTCCAGGAGTGCTTGATAAAAATCCATACAAACCATTAGCGTTGTTAGAAGGTACATCATTTGGGTTAGAAATTCCTTGTGGATTCCCCTCTAGTACTTTCGTTTCTCCTAAATCCGAAAACGCAATAATGTTTCGTGTATCATCAAAATCGTTGACTCTGTTCGTTACCCAAACTTCGATTTTTGTTATTCTAACTTGAGAAGAAACATTCGGCAGAGAGGTCATAGCTTTGTCGTAGTTGTCTCTGTGGTAATGGTTTAGGAAGTAGTGCCTGTTTGCCTCGTAGTTATTGATGGGCAATTCATATTCTTTTTGTTGAGCTCCATTTTTGATGTTGATTTCCTTTCTTTCACCTCTGTTTTGCGAGACTACTGTCGAGATATTCAGCTTTCCGAATTTAAGGTCCGTTCTTAATCCAAACAAACTTTGACTTCCTTGAATCAAACTATTCTGGATTGGGTAGGTGACATTCCCTGCTTCAATTTTTTGCAGAATTTGGTCTTCATTTCCTTCATAGGCAAGCTTCGTTTGGTTTTCAAAATCAAATGTAGCTTCGGTATTGTAATTAAAATTTAACTTGAATTTATCACAAATACTACCCTGAACGTTCAGTTGAATTTGTTGACCAAAATCAAAAGTTGTGAGCTGTCTTTGTTTCACAGGAATAGCAGGATTCTCGGTTCGGGTAGTGTTTAATCCGAATCTTAATTCGGCAGAACCTTGAGGGTTAATTTCAATCAATTTTCCCTCGCAAATATCGCCAAACTCTCTGTTTTTTTGGTCTAATTTTGGAACAAAACTCCCTGAATTAGTACTGTTGTCTTCAGCAATTTTTTCTTTCCAGTAGTCTTCTTGTGCTTTTTGCTCTTGGTATTTTCGGTATTCTTCTAGAGACATGGTAGAGGGCCAAGTTAAACTATTGCTATCTCCGAGGGTTGTAATGAATTCATAACGACCAGTTTTCGAATTATATCTTGTTCTTCTCTTTATGTTGAGAGGGTCCTTCAGCCCCAAAATACTCGACTTTGTTCGAAATTGGTTGTTTGTGTTTATGTAAGGATATTGAAGCTCTATATCCGGAGAATCAATCTCAATAGGCAGTAACAAATCCGAAGTTTCTTCTACGTAGACTTTTCCGATATTGGGCTCATCTTTCAAAGAATATCCCGCAAAAAAGAGAGAGGACAATGCAATGAGCAGAAAAATTCTGATTGATATGTTCGTTTGCTGATTCAAAGTTTTCTTAGAAAGTTTTCAAACTTTTTTTAATTAATTCTTCAACATTCGTAATGTTCGGCTCTTTTAACAAAATCTTGGTTAGGGCGGATTCAGCCATTTTTTTTTCAAATCCTAATACTACAAGAGCAGATAACGCTTCATTCTTAATTGTATTGTTCATTAATCCTGATTTGTTGTCTAACGTGTCAGATGTCTTAAGAATTTTATCTTTCAGGTCCAAAATGATGCGCTGAGCAGTCTTACCGCCGATTCCTTTGATACTTGTGAGTGAGGTAACGTTATTGGAAGCAATAGAAGAAACAAGTTCGCTGGAAGTCATAGAGGATAACATCATCCGAGCCGTGTTTGTACCAACTCCAGAAACAGAAATTAATTGTTTGAACAACTCTCTTTCTTGCGTATCTGCAAATCCATAGAGAGTATGCGAATCTTCTTTGATGGAGAGATACGTATAGATTTTACACAATTCTTGGTTCCCTATTTTGGAATAAGTTTGTAATGATATGTGAACGTAATACCCAATTCCATTACACTCAATCACTACGTTTGCAGGGTTTTTTTCTACTAATTTTCCGTTCAGATAAGTGATCATTTATTGAATAAATTTTTATGAAAGCGATAAATATAAGGATTTATCAAGTATTTCGGTCACTACCTGAGTATATTTCAAAAAAAAAGAGGAGCTTCTTAGCTCCTCTTTTTGAATAAGATATGAATCGACTTATTGTGTAATAATAATTTTTTCTGTTTTTATGGCTTTGTTGTCTGATTTTACAGACACGAAATAAATTCCAGGCTTAAAATTACTCGTGTTGATCTTAAAGTTTGCATTGTCAGTAGGGACTATTTTATTATACACTTGTTTTCCCAAAAGATTAATGATTTCCACTCTTTTGTTGTGTTCATTAGAGTTCAACTTAATGTTTAATTCTGTAGTTGCGGGATTTGGAAAAAGTGACAAAGAAGTTTCTTTTTTTGCTTCATCCAGGCTAACCATGTTGGGGTTGGTGATATTAAAAGTTACGTCCACCCAAGTACTATCCGAAGGATTAGCTACGTCATAAAATACATATCTAAACTCGCTCGTACCGTGATCTAACTTGGGGTACAGATGTCCCGAATAAAGAACCGTGGTTCCTGCATTTATTGGAGAAGGATCGCTGATTACAGTAGGTTGAGTGCCCCAAACAACACCAATCGTACAAAGTCCCCAGCAAATAGCGTTTTCTGAAAGAGTAGCAGTAGAAGATTTTTCAATTTTCTTTACTCGGAGCGTTTTGGTCGTTGAGTAAAGACTTTTTACATCGATTTCTACTGGCACGTCCTGATTCATGTCGTTCACAAGAATCGCGTTTACATTCACGTTTGTTCCGTTAATCAGGGCAGAACTACCACTGTGCATACGCAGCTCAATTTGCGAGTAAGAAACTGTAAAAGAAGTAATTAAACTAAATATAAGTAGATTTTTTTTCATAGTACTTTCGGTTATTTTAATGTTAATCAGTGAAAACAAATAGTTTTTGGCACAGTTATTTGTATATTCACTGCGAGTAAAAATACAAAAAAAAAGCACATAATGACTAAAACAATTAAATTTTCAATCCTCGTTGCTCTGGCAGCATTGGCATTCTCTTTTACCAATGGCAATGGCAAAACAATTCCTTCGGTGAACATCAAAACTTTGACGGGTAAAACTATAAACACATCGGAGTTGTCGAATGACGGAAAGCCAATGGTTATCTCTTTTTGGGCGACTTGGTGTAGTCCTTGTAAAAAAGAACTGAATAATATTTCAGAGCTTTACCCAGATTGGCAAGACGAAACGGGAGTGAAGGTTATAGCTATCTCGATAGACGATGCAAGAAACAAGCATAAAGTAAAACCTTACGTAGATTCTAAAGCATGGGATTTTGAAGTGTACTTGGATGCAAATCAGGACCTAAAAAGAGCAATGAATGTGAATAATGTACCTTATACTTTCTTGGTAGATAGGAACGGGAAAATTGTATACGAGCACAATAACTATGTGCCTGGTGATGAGAAAAAATTGTACAAAAAAATTCAAGAATTAACCAAATAAGAACGAGGAGAAATTTTTCTCTAACTAGAAAAGCGAAGTTTATGAATTCTTCGCTTTTTTTATGCACTTTATTCTTACATTTGTTCTAAATATAATAATTAAAAATTATGAATTCATTCGTGTTTTTGGCCATTGGAGGTTATCAGATCGTACTTATTGTTGTGGTTGTATTATTGTTGTTTGGAGGAAAGAAAATTCCTGAACTAATGAAAGGATTAGGAAGTGGAATTAAAGAATTTAAAGACGCTTCGAAAGGAGAAGAAAAAGATTCGAAAAAAGACTCGATTGACAACGTATTAGAAGATAAGTAAATTACCCCTAGTTTGTACAGAAATTATCCCCAGCTCCTTGCAGATCTAAAGAGTAAATCCACTACTTGTGTCCGAGTAGTAAAGGATTATATAGCTCTAATCGAAGAGAAAAAACATTTAAACGCATTTTTAGAAGTTTTTGAAACCAGTGCATTGCAAAAAGCACAAGAAGTGGATGAAAAAATTTCGAAAGGAACAGCTGGTAAATTAGCTGGCTTTGTGATTGGAATAAAAGATAATATCTGTTACGAAGGACACAAGGTGTCTGCTTCTTCAAAAATTTTGGAGGGTTTTGAGTCTTTGTACTCTGCAACCGCTGTTGAGCGATTGCTGGAGGAAGACGCAATTATCATCGGAAGATTGAATTGTGATGAGTTTGCCATGGGAAGTTCAAATGAGAATTCTTCTAAAGGAAACGTGTTAAACCCCATCCAAGAGGACAGGGTTCCAGGGGGTTCTTCGGGAGGTTCTGCCGCTGCTGTTGCTGCTGGACTTTGTTTAGCGAGTTTGGGTTCAGATACTGGTGGTTCTATAAGACAACCCGCCTCTTTTTGTGGGGTCGTAGGAATGAAACCAACTTATGGAAGAATTTCGAGATGGGGTCTGTTGGCTTACGCCTCTTCTTTTGATCAAATTGGTCCGTTTACCCATTCCGTGGAAGACGCAGCTTTGTTGACCCAAGTTATGGCTGGCAAAGATGAAATGGATAGTACCTCTTCGTCTAGAGAGGTGGATACTTATTTGGGTGATGAAAAAGTGATCGGTAAACTGAAAATAGGAATTCCAAAGGAGGTGATAGGGAGTGAAGGGCTTAATCCTGAAATAAGAACAAAAGTGCTTGAATTGGCCGAAGACCTGAAAGCGAAAGGACACGAAGTGTCAACTTTTGATTTTCCTTATTTGGAGTATATGGTACCTACTTATTACGTGATTACAACTGCCGAGGCTTCGTCTAACTTTTCTCGATATGATGGTATACATTTTGGCTACCGAAGTGAGAATGCCCACGATATTGATTCTACCTACGTGCTATCGAGAACAGAAGGATTTGGCGAGGAGGTAAAAAGAAGAATTATGTTGGGAACATTTGTATTAAGTTCCGGATATTACGATGCGTACTACACAAAGGCCATGAAAGTAAGACGAGTAATTCAGCAAAAAACAGAGGAGGTTTTTCAAAAGTATGATGTTGTATTAGGACCTACCGCACCTGATACTGCTTTTAAAATCGGAGAAAATGTAAAAGATCCTATTACGATGTATCTTCAGGATATTTTTACGGTTCATGCAAACATTGCAGGTAATCCGGCTATTTCTCTTCCTCTAGGAAATCATTCTAATGGCTTGCCTTTTGGTATCCAACTCATGACAAAGCCTTTTGAGGAATCTTTGTTGTTTGAGTTTTCGAAAGAAATAATGGACAAGTACTCTTAATGGTTAATAACTGAGAGTGGCAAACTTTCTCCTTTGTACCATACTTGAAGAAACATAGTGGTATCGGACGTAGAGCCTAGTTTCATTCCTCTTTCAACAAAATCGCCTATTCCATTTTGAGAAATGGAAATTCCGCTAAATACCGTAACCAAATCGTGAGCATGTTGAAGCACTACTGAGTTGTTTTGCTGGGAAACGATTCTGCCATCCATCACACAAATGATAGATTCCTTTTTTTTGCAAGAAAATGCTAAGTTAAGTACCCCTTCCAATTCTACTTCTGTTGGCGTTTCTTCTACAGGCATTTCGAAGAACAAAGCCTCTTTGAGTATAGTTTCTGGGAGCGAAAACTTGCCGTTTTTTTCGAAAGCAGCTACTTTTTTTCTCAGAGTGGAATCTTGTTTTGTTCGTTCAAAAACAATGGATTTGTAATCGAAATTAGAGTCAATTTGCAAAGATTCGTTTAAAGTTTGTAAAGAAATAGTGTCTGAATTAGATAAGATAGATTGTAGATTTTTTATCCACAAATCACGGCTTCTATTTTCGCTTGTCAATTCATTCAGTTTAAGTTGATTCTCTTTATCAATCTTGTATAATTCTGAGCCTTTACTTGGGTAGCCTGGGATGAAGTTTTTGAGAGATGTGAATGAGATAATGGAAAACATAATCCCTCCGAAAATAAGCGTAAACCCAACTAATACTAGAATTGTATTTCGTTTGGTTAGGGTTAATGAAAATTTCTGCTGAAAGGAAATTGGATTCTGAATGATGAATCGGTTTTTTTCTTTCAGGTATTTTTTCAGTTTGCTTAACCAATTTTTCATTTGAGGATTTTTATTTTCTGAGCAATAATAACGGTTTAAAGATAAAATATTTTAATTTATTATTAGTTATAGGCTCAGTTTATTGATTAATTTTTACTTTTATCGCCTAACACGCAATTCAACTTGTCCGTTTGTCTATGAAAATCCAATTCTCATTTTTATTAACAATTTTCCTCCTCGCCCTTTTACTGGGTTGCTCTACGGAGAAAGACAAGAGATTAAATAAGTTTTATCATAATACCACAGCTTATTACAATGGGTATTTTAATGCCCGAGAAATCATAAAAGTATCGCACAAGGAGTATTCGCGTAATGTACCAGAGGATTTTACCATACTGATTCCCGTAAATCGTTATCCAAACGAGGAAGAATCAAAAAGCTTCTTTCCTGAGATGAACCGAGCAATCGACAAAACTTCTACCGTGATAAGTAAGCACGCAATGCCCAATGTGAAAAAAGGAAGAGACGCCAAGGAGGAGTACGGAAAATGGATGGATGAGAATTGGCTGGTCATGGGGATCAGTTATTTTTACAAACGAGAATACGATGAGGCGATTGAAAAGTTTAATTACATTGTAAAAATGTATCCGAAAGATAAGTCGAAGTACTACGCAAAATTATGGTTGGCCAAGACTTACATTGAAATGGGCGATTTTCCTGAGGCATTAAAATACATCAACGAGATAGAAGTTGAAAAGCAAGCAAAAGAAATAAAGGAGGTAAAACAAAAAAAGACCGAAGAGAGACGAAAGAAATACAAAAAGCGAAGAAGGAAAAAAGTAAATCGTAGATCGAGTATCAAACGAACCAAGAAGCGAGAAGAAGTGGAAGAAGAGCGTTCGTTCTTGGTGAAGTTTCCCGAAAAAATGACTGCTGATTATTTTGCTACTCAAGCCGATTTTCACCTAAGAAGAAATGACTTCAACCAAGCAGTTGAATTATTGGACAGTGCCATTCATTACGAAAAGTCAAAAAAACTAAGAGTTCGGTATCACTTCATTCAAGCACAATTGAACCAAGAGTTGGGCAATCTTCCGGTAGCTTCAGAAAAGTATTCTTTCGTGATTAAGAAAAGTTCTTCCTACCAGTTGGTGTTTTATTCGAAAATAAATAGAGCCCTGGTAGCAAGTAGTAAAGATAGAGGGGCACTCAAAGAGGAGTTGGAGGACTTAGCAAAAGACGAAAAGTACATCGAGTTCAGAGATCAAATTTATTATGCGTTGGCAGATTTGGAACTCCAGGAATACAACAAAGAACAAGGAATAGTCTACCTCGAAAAGTCTGCCGCATCTCCACCTTCTAATCAAAAACAAAAAGCTAAAACATTTAAGAGACTGGCAGATGTATACTTTGAAGACAAGGAATATGTTTTTGCACAAAAATACTACGACAGTACTTTGCTCGAATTGGATTCCAAAAATGTGTTGTTTGGCGAAATTAAGGAGCGGAACGAAAGCCTGACTCGTTTGGTTTCTTACATTAATACAATTGCCTTAAAAGATAGTATGCTGGCAATTGGCTCTTTGGACGAAAAACAAAGGAGAGATAGGATAGAGGAGATTTTGTATGAGGAAAAAGCAAAGCGACTAGAAGAAGAACGACTGAAGAACTCGAACGTTGGTGGTAACGATCCAGCTCCAGTCTTACAGCCTCCTGCATTGGGTGAGAGAGGAAGTTTTTGGATATATAACGACAAAATCAAAGCCAGTGGTCTCAAATCGTTTAGAGCAGTATGGGGAAATATTTCATTAGAAGACAACTGGAGAAGATCGAACAAAAGCCAATCCAATGTAGAAGAGATTGTGAATACTAACAATTCACCTGTGGTAAGCGATGAAGAAATAGAAGAGTTTTTGAAGCAAGTCCCGGTGAAAGAGTCGGAGGTAACAGCAGCCGCTATTTCTATTCTCAATGCAAATTATCTTTCGGGATTAATCTACACCAATATTTTAGGGAATTACAGCGAGGCGATTAAGTCCTTCAAGGACAACAAAAAGAGGTTCCACCCCAATCCAAAAATTACACCTTCCCTCTATCAACTTTATATCATCTATCAGAACCTAAACCAACGAGATGATGAGATTTCGGTAAAGAATTTTATTTTGGAGAATTACCCAAAATCGAAGGAGGCGAAAATCATTTTGGATCCAGATTATATCTCCAAACAGCAAGAAGGAAAAGATATCTATCAAAAGAAGTATGAAGATGTGTACAATTTGGTGGAGATAAAAAGCTATCAACCTAGCCTAGCCAAAATAGAGGCTTTGTTGAATGAGGAAGACGAAAATCCTTACCAATGTCAACTCCTTTACCTGAAAGCGAAAGTATTATCAGATTTGGATAGAAAAGAAGAGCTAGACACAACACTTCAAAAACTGGTGGACAATTGTCCCAATACTCCGCTAGGAGAGATTGCCGAAAAGGCACTAGGTAAATTGAGAAACGAACGAATAAAGAAAGAAGACAGCCAAGAAGTGGTGTTCGTAAAAGATGAAAAATCGGTTCATTATTTTTGTGTCATTGTTCCAATTACAGAGGATTTGAACAAATTGAAAATAGCCCTAAGTAATTTCAATAGCTCTTCGTTTGATGAAAAGGGATTGAAGGTAACCTCAGTTGGTTTGGATACTGAATTCCAAACCGTATTGGTAAAACAATTTGCCAATAAATCGGAAGCAAATAGTTACCTAGTTGCCTACAAGGTGAATCCTGTGATGAAACCGTTCGTTTCTACTTATAGCTATTTTACTATAACGCCTCGCAATTATTCGCTCTTATTCAAGTCCAAATCTTTAGTGAGATACGAAGAATTTTTTAATCTCAATTATTATTAAATCATGCGATTATCACTCGTTTTCTTTGTAGCAATAATCTTGTATTCATGCTCGTCAAAATCCAAACTAGAAGTTGAGGTTAGTCCGCTAAAGGAAAAATTAACTCTTCATCGTTTTGATCGAGAATTGCTCGATGCAGATGTGTACGACCTAAAAAACCTAAACAAGAAGTGGGTAAAAGATTACGGAATCTTGTACGAATCATTTTTGAGTCAAATGATAAATGCTGGATCTGCTCAAGACCCTATGATAGATTATCGGTTAGAAAAATTTTTGACAGACTCTATCATTCAGGTTATAAACAAAAGGCTTAAATCTGTGTTCAACGATTTTGGAGTCTACGAAAATGAGCTGAACGAGGCTTTTGCTCGGTATCACCATTATTTTCCTGAAGTGAGTCTTCCTGTTTTAGTTCCGTTTTATTCTAGTTTTAATGCCAAGACGTTTCCCTACAAGGATACCTTGGGTATTGGCCTCGATATGTTTTTGGGAAGAGACGAAGAAGTAGTTTCGCTGCTTCCACCAGAATTTTTTCCACAATATTTGAAACAAGACATGGATCCCGATAACCTGACACTCGAAGCGCTCAAAAGCTGGGTGTATGTTCATCATTCTCGTCCGGGAGAATTCGAAAACTCTATGATGTATGCAGCAAGGGAAGACTTTCTTTCTACCCTGGTGTACCACGGAAAAATGATGCTTTTGCTAAAGGTAATTTTTCCAGCAAAATCAGAAGCTGATTTGTTTTCTTATACTCAGCAAGAATGGGAATGGTGCGAAAAGAATGAGCCGTTTATTTTTCAAAATTTGATTGAATTTAAATTGCTTTACTCTCAAAATATCCAAGAAATAAATTCGTACATAAATCCTGGGGCTTTCACTCCTGGATTGCCTCAAGAATCGCCTGGTGAACTGGGCAAGTGGCTTGGGTACAAAATGGTTTCTGACTATTACAGTGAGAATGAAATCACTCTGCAAAGCCTACTTAAACAGGAAAATGATTCGAAAAAGATCCTAAGTTTTTACCGGCCTTAGTAGTAGAATTCTTTGGGCGGTCTTTTGTAAAGGGGGAGCATCCATCCAAATTGGATAGAAAAAAGATGATCCATTCTTTGTCCAAATCTGGGGTCATTTACTTCAAAATCAACTTGATATCCTCTTCTTATTTTGGTAAAAGCTTGAGTAAACTCCACTCCGGCATAGAAGTTCAACAGCCTATTGTTGCTGAAATACTGATATCCCACAAATTCGGTAAATGAATGTCCGGCCGTGTAACGGTCATATCCTTTGCTGTATTCACCATTCAGTTGAATTAAATCACCGCTAATGTTGTTAAAATTTATTTTATAGGTAAATATTCCAACACCTGCCGATACGATAAAGCCAGAGTTTGGGTTAGGTGCGAGAATAGAAAATAATCGTCCCGCATGAATACCTACGTGATGGCCTCTTTGTAACATCTCGAAAGTACCAAATTCACCATTAGCATTGATAATTCCACCGCCATCTGTAAGCAATTCATCGAGCATAGCCGAGTCTTTTACCGACCTCCCAAATAGAAAGTTGTATTGAGCCCCCACAAACCATTGAGATTTGAACTTTACCTCAAATTTTGTGTTAATAATGGCGGAAGTTCCAAAAGTCTTCTTCAAATCTTTGGACGGAAATCCAGCCGAAATCCCCAGCTTTAAATTAGGCAAGAGAATAGAAGAATCCTTGATACTCACTTGCGAATAACTTGCGAAAGTATAACTTAATAAAATGAATAAGAGCAGAGCAGATCTAGCCATAAAATTTTTTCTTTAAAAGAGGCTTTGAGAATGAAAATGGGTTCTCAAGAATGTTAGAGAAACGAATTTAACCTTATTTCTTTAAAAAGTTTCTTCTTGTTTCGAAAATTATGTTAAAAAAAGCTGCTTGCTTATGCAGCTCCTTGTGTTATATTTGGGTAATATTTTATTGCGAACTATCTAATCTTATGTACAAATTTATACTGACAGCTTTTGCCGCATCTGTAGTCAGCTCGTATGGTTTCACCGCGGTCACCGAGACTAATCCAATAGAGATATCCGAAGACTTTATTTCCGCTATAGCACCTCCAACAGCACCGGTATTTGACACCGTTTTTACACTCCAGCCAGCAGTTGTAATGGGGTTTTGGTAAAGGGGGTCAATTATGGCTATTGCCAGCGGAGGAACTTATTATTACCTAATTGGTTTGAACAATAATTCTTTTGAGCCATATTTAGGATATCTTCAGATTAAACGATAATTACTATTGCTTCAATTACGAAGTGTATTAGGAAGGGAATTCTTTTTTGAATTCCCTTTTTTTTTAATCATATTTTGCATCTAACGAATGGGTTAGTTATTTTCGGTCATGAAATTTCAATTAACTTATTTGTGGAGTTTAATGTTCTTGCTATTGATAGCCTCCAGTTGCAAGTCGAGAAATTTTGTTTCTCCCAAAAAACGGCAGAAACAAGAATCTAAAAAAGAGAAACAGAAACAAAAAGAGGGTGACAAGGCAAAGAAAAATGCTCAAAAAAAACATTTGTCTATTCAAGATCGAAAAGTCAGAAGGCGTTTAAAAAGAAATAAAAGAAAATCAAATAGAAGAAGAAAATAGTGTGTTTCCTCCGAAAACTTCATATTTCTGCTAGAGAACACGAAAAGTAAGCCGTATAATAAATAGGCTAGGAAAGGGGTAAATAATTGAGATGTATATTTTTACTCGTTTTTTGGATTTTGGCGCTTTTCACTTGAAAAATTATCTTATACATTTGATTTAATTATATGTTAAAAAAACTTAAAAATATTTTATATTTACCACTTATTACTTTTTAGGTAAAAAACATCTAAGAAGAAAATAGAGATTGAAAGGGAAGTTTTTCATCCATATTAAGAACAAAACATCAATAACATGATTAAAAAAATTATTCTAACATTTATTGCGATTGCTGCTTTTAGCGCTGGGTTTTCACAAGCTGGTACAGGAACATTGAAAGGTCAGATTACGGATAAGGCTACGGGAGAAACGCTGCCATTCGTCAACTTGATACTCTTGCAAAATGGAACACAAAAGGCTGGAGCTGCTTCCGATTTGGACGGAAACTTTTCAATTAGTTCATTGCAAGCAGGTACATACACACTGAAAGTAAGTTTTGTAGGATACAAAAAATTCCAAGTAAATGACCTTCTTATTAAAGGGGATAAAATCACCTTTCAAAATGTACCGTTAGAATCAGGAGATGTTACCTTGGATGAATTTACAGTAGTAGATTACGAAGTACCGCTTATTGATAAAGATGGTGGAGCTTCAGGAGGAACAATGACAAAAGATGAAATCGCAAAAATGCCAGGACGTTCTGCTGGTTCCATTGCGGCACAAGTAGGGGGAGTTCAAACGGATGGGAACGGTTCTATTTCCAGTGTACGAGGAGCAAGATCAGGAGCCACTTACTATTATATTGATGGAATTAAAGTGAGAGGATCTTCGAATCTACCTAAATCAGCAATTCAGGAAGTATCAGTAATTACAGGTGGTTTGCCTGCAAGTTACGGAGATGCGACTGGAGGTATTATTTCTATTACCACTCGTGGACCTTCTAGTTTTTATTTTGGAGGAGTAGAGTACGTTACTTCTGGATACAAAATTGGGGATAACACATACGGACTTGATAATTACGGATACAACCTTCTTGAAGGAAGTATTGCGGGACCTCTCTGGATGAAAAAAGACAGTACAGGAAAAAAGACGAAGCCAATTCTAGGTTTTTTCCTTTCGGGGAACTTGAGCCACATCGTTGATACAAGACCATTTGCTATTGATCAGTATCAATTAAAAGAAGATGTGAGAGAAGATATCTTAGCAAACCCAGTTGTGAGAAATGCAGGAAGTGGTATTAACTACAAAACTGAATTCTTAACAATGGATGATTTTGAAAAAATTAAATTCAGACAAAATGTAGCACAAAGAAGAGCTTCTGTTTCCTCTAAAATAGACGTGAACACAGGAACTAATATGAATGTTTCGTTCGGAGGAACGCTAGATTGGGCAAACGGAAACGGGTACAGCTTTGCTAGTTCTTTATTGAATTCAGATAATTTATCAAACACAACTTCAAACACTTGGAGGGTGTACGGTAAAATGACACAAAGATTTCAAAATAATTTAGACAAAGACGCTGAAACGCAATCCAAAATCAAAAATGCCTATTACACCGTAATGGTAGATTATTCTCGAAATTCGAGTAAAACAACTAATACGAGACATGGAGATAATTTGTTTGACTACGGTTATGTAGGGAAATTCGATAGACAATTCGAAAATAGTTACGAATATGATGCGGCTACAAATACCTACATTCATAATGGTTTTCAAGAAACAGGAGCTGCTTTCACCGCGTCAGATGTAAATTCGGATTTGGCGGCAGTTACCCAGTCTTTCTATGATTTCAATAATGGAAATGTTACAGCAATTGACCAAGTTCTTCAAGGTCAGGCATTGAGAAACGGAGATGGACCAAGATCTGTTTATGGATTATTTACAAATTTAGGAGCTCAGCCTAGTGCTTATGGATATTCTGATTTTAGCCAGTTTAGGGTGACAGCTTCAGGATCTGCGAATGTAGGAGATCACGCTATTACGGTAGGATTTGAATACGAGCAAAGATCAGATAGATCATATAGTATAGCACCTAACGGACTTTGGACTAGAATGAGGTTACTGGCCAACAGCCATATTAATGAGCTCGACCTTGAAAACTATACAGACGAGTATAGAGGGACGTTCTTGTATAGAACTTACGATAGATTAATTAGTTCTGATGCTCAATCATTTTTTGATTATAACCTAAGAAATTCTTTGGGATTAGATCCAAATGGATCCGACTTTATTGTTGTGGATGCACTAGACCCATCTCAATTTAGTGTAGATTTCTTTAGTGCCGATGAGTTAACTAATGGAGGATTCAACCAAAGTTTTGTGAACTATTATGGATACGATCATACAGGAAAAAGACTCTCTTCGAATCCAAGTTTGGATGACTTCTTTACTCAAAAAGATGAGTTTGGAAACTTTACAAGACCAGTTGCCGCATTTGAACCTATTTATTTTGCAGGATTCATCATGGATAAATTTGCTTTCAATGACATCATCTTCAACGTGGGATTGAGAGTAGATAGATTTGATGCGAACCAGCCAGTATTAAAAGATAAATATTTATTGAGACCAGCAAAAACAGTAGCTGAGGTAGGAGATTTAGGTCCACACCCAGCCAATATGGGAGATGATTTTGTAGTGTACGTAAACGACATCAACGCACCTACGGCAATCAATGGATATAGAAACGGAAATACTTGGTACAACGCTGATGGAATAGAAATTACTGACCCAAGAACTATTGAGTCGCCAAATGGTATTGCGCCATACTTAGCAGACGGAGTATCGGCAACAGATCAAGTAAACTCTAATGCATTTCAAGATTATCAACCTTCTATAATAGTAATGCCAAGAATTTCTTTCTCTTTCCCTATTTCGGAAGATGCCTTGTTCTTTGCTCACTACGATATTCTTTCGCAACGACCAACTACTGGAATAAGAAGTAACCCATTGGATTACCTTTACATCGAGAATATTTCAGCCAACACTATCAACAATCCTGATTTGAGACCAACAAGGACTATTGATTACGAAGTTGGATTCCAACAAGTACTTAGTAGATCCTCTTCTCTTAAAATTGCAGGATTCTACAGAGAACAAAGAGATGAAATTACTGTAATAAACGTAGCAGGTGCTTACCCAAAAACATACAGATCTTTTGGTAACTTGGATTTTGGAACAGTAAAAGGTGTGACTTTAACTTACGACAAAAGAAAATCGAAAAACCTTTGGATGAAAGTATCTTATACTTTGCAATTTGCAGAAGGAACAGGTTCCTCTGCAGGTTCTTCTCTAGCCTTAATTAATTCTGGACAACCTAACCTTCGAGCGATTTTTCCATATAGCTACGATCAAAGGCATGCGGTAAACGCAACAGTGGATTTTAGATATGGAGAAGATAAAGATTACAATGGACCTGTAATAGCAGGGAAAAGAATCCTTGAGAATACAGGGATTAACTTTACAGCCAATTTTGCCTCAGGAACACCATACTCTGCAGCTAAATCAGCGGTACCTTTGACAGGTGAACTTGCACCAGTATTGGCAGGAACGCCAAACGGATCAAGAAATCCAAGTCAATTTAGAGTAGCGCTTCAGTTAGATAGAAACTTCATGCTAAAAATGGGATCTAAAAAACAAAAGACAGCTGCACTGAATGTATACTTACTCTTCAACAACTTATTGAATACTCAAAACATTTTGGGTGTGTACAGAGCTACTGGAAACGCAAATGATGATGGGTATTTGTCCGAAGCGCAGTTCCAATCAATCATTGCTGCACAAATTGACGAAGCATCCTTTAGAGAATACTACGCTTTGAGAATGAATAACCCTTTCAACTACTCTCTACCAAGAACAATTAGATTAGGGGTAAAACTTGACTTTTAAAAATAACAACTATGAAAAGAAGTAACATATATAACCTTTTTTTATTAGGTGTAGGACTCACACTTTCCATGTCGGTAACGGCAAGGGAATGGATAGGAACCTCTACCAAAACAAATAGTAGCTCAATCTCGACCAGAGCGGCCTCTTGTGCCCCTGCAAGTCAAAATAGAACGCTAGCGTTTAATAATGCAAGTGCGTACATTGAGAATAGTGGATTGTTATGGTACAACCGTTCACTGGGAAGAGCTTCTTACTTGATCCCAAAAGATGCGGGAACTTCCCCGATTTTTGCAGGTGGACTTTGGATGGGAGGTGTAGATGCAACCAACCAATTAAAACTAGCCGCTATTCGTTTTCGTTCGGATGGAAATGATTATTGGCCTGGACCATTAACGACCGTTCCAGGATCTGGAAACGGTGTAGATAAAAGAGATTTTGGACCAGCAGATATTACAGCTGATGTTTGTGCCGAATGGGACAAATTTTTCGTGATTACACGACAGGAAGTGGAGCAGTTCAGAGCATGGTACATTTGTTCGCAAGATCCATCTTGTGATGCATCAGTGGACTTTCCTGGTTACTCAATCCCTTCTAGTATAACAGATTGGCCAGCTCACGGTGATGTTTCAAAATTTCAGGATTATTACATCGCTCCGTTTTATGACAATGACGGTGACGGTACCTATGACGTAGCTAATGGAGATTATCCTTGGTACGATATCGAAGAAGAAGTAGACTGTAGAACAAGCAGACAGGTTACTTTGTTTGGAGATTTTACTATCTGGTGGATTTTCAATGATAGAGGAAATATCCACACCGAATCAGGTGGTGAGCCGATTGGGATGGAAATTAGAGGTCAAGCGTTTTCATTTGCAACGAATGATGAGATAAATGATATGACTTTTTACAATTATGAACTAATTAACAGGTCTACACAAACTTTGTTTGACACGTATTTTGGACAAAACGTGGATACTGATTTGGGTTGTGCTCAGGATGATTACGTTGGTTGTGATGTTGGAAGAGGATTGGGATATGCCTACAATGCAGATGCAACAGATGATAATTGTTCCAATGGTGCGATTCCGTACGGTTCGAACCCACCAGCTATTGGAGTAGACTTTTTTGAAGGTCCATATCAAGACAATGATGGGTTAGCGAATCCATTTTTTGTGAATGGTTCTTCTAACTTCTTAACCGAAGCCGTACCAGGAAACGGAATTGGATATGGTGATTCTATCGTGGATAATGAGCGTTTTGGAATGAGAAGATTTGTTTACTACAACAACTCAGCTGGAGGAAACCAAAGTGATCCTGATAACCAAATCGAGCACTACAACTACTTGCGAGGTTTGTGGAAAGATGGAGTAAAATTCCAATATGGAGGAAACGCTTACCCAGCTCCAATTGGTACTTCAACCTCAGGAGTGGATTGTGACTTCATGTTCCCAAGTGATCCAGCAACAGGAAGAAATACAGATCCAGAAGGATGGGGAACTGGAGGTAACACTTCAGTAGCTGCTTTACCATGGTCTGAATCTTCAGTGGGGAATGCTGCCGGAGATAGAAGATTTTTGCAGTCTGCTGGTCCATTCGTGTTGGAGCCAGGTGCTCTTAACAATATTACAGTAGGGGTTGTTTACGGAAGAGGTACAAGTGGAAATTTATCGGCAATCGCTAAATTAACCCAAGCCGATGACAAAGCCCAAAGTCTATTCGATAACTGTTTCGAAATTTTGGAAGGACCTGATGCACCGAAATTATCAATCCAAGAATTAGACAAAGAGCTTATCTTAACGATTGATCCTAAGGCTAATGGTGCGGACATAGAAAATTATGCAAAGTTAGACCCAACAATTGATACAAGTTTGTTAGTAGACAGCTTGAAGGGAGTAAACGGTAGAAATAATTACTACACGTTTGAAGGATATCAGATATTCCAATTGAAAGACAACTCTGTTTCTGCCTCCGATATTTATGACATTGATAAGTCTAGATTAGTAGCACAGTTTGATATTGCAAATGGTATAACCAAATTGATCAACTATTCTGTAGATCCAGTATTGGAAGTAGGTGTACCAGAATTACTTGCAAATGGAGCTGATGAAGGCATCAAACATTCATTCAGAGTAACGGAAGATTTGTTTGCCAAAGGCAATACGAGATTAGTAAATCACAAAACTTATTATTACCTCATCATTGCCTACGGTTATAATGAATTCAAAAAGTATGATCCAACCAATGCATTGGCATTAGATGGTCAGCAGAAACCATACATTGCCTCAAGAAAAGGATTTGATGGTGGTGAAATAGCAGCGTATGGTGGAATCCCACACATCCCTTCGCCTGAGGCAGGTGGAACTGTTCAGAATGCGAACTACGGTGATGGTGTTGAAATCACCCGATTAGAAGGAATGGGTAACGGAGGAAGAGAGCTTGAATTGACAAATACATCTAGATTAGAGATTGCAAGAAATAATAACGCGGAAGAAGTTACTTATGTAGCCGGAAAAGGACCTGTTGATATCAAAGTGATAGATCCTTTGAATCTGGTTGCTGATGAATACGAATTGAGATTCATCAAAGATGCATCCAACAGAATGGATTCTGCAACTTGGGAGCTAACCAGCTTAAGCACAGGAGAAGTTTATACTTCAGACGAAAGTATTGCACTGGGATACGAACAATTATTCCCAGATTTAGGATTCTCAATTAATATAGAACAATATACACATGAAACGGTGCTAGTAAAAACAGACCCCGCGAGTTCATCAGGAGCTCCTGAAGCGAGTACGAACCTAATTTCATGGAGCCTAGAATACGCGGATCCATCAAAAGCTTGGTTGACAGGAATGCCGGACCAAGATGGGAACTCGGAGTTTAACTGGATAAGAAGTGGAACTCAAATAAGTGACCCAGCCACTCCAGATGGAGACTATAATGATTACCAAGGTCTCGATGACCAACAACAATTTGAAGGAATAGCCAATGGAACATTTGCACCTTTCAGATTAATGGGATCACAACCAGTACCAAACTCGCCGGTTGGAGGTGTAGGAGAAGCAACTGGTGCTATAAAGTCATTCAATGGAATGTTAGAATTGCACAGTGTTGATGTAGTGTACACAAGAGACAAAAGCTTATGGACACGATGTGTGGTATTAGAAACTCAAGAAAGTACAACCTTGGCAGAAGGCGGAGCAAATAAATTAAGACCTCGAGGGGCAGCGTCCATCGATAAAGAAGGACGAAAAGCCGGAGATCCAGGATACAACAGTGCCGAAGGTGATTTGGTGAGTGCGACAGGAATGGGATGGTTCCCGGGTTACGTGATTGACCTGGAAACAGGAGAAAGATTGAATGTGGCGTATGGTGAAGATTCTTGGTTAGCAGGAGATAACGGAAGAGACATGATGTTTAATCCTACGTCAACTTTCTCTCAAGGATTAGGAAGTTGGGTTGCTGGTGGAAAACACTATTTATACATCTTCAGAAATCAGGACATCGTAACTGAACCAGTAATTATGGCAAATGATGCCAATCCTGTGACTCAGTATGACAATGGACAGGCAGTTTGGAATAAAATCAATAGTGCCGCACAGAGAGGACAATTGTGGAGATCGTGTATGTGGGTAGGAATGCCCATGACTATACCTGGAAGAACGTTCCTTGCAACAGATGCTATTTTGAAAGTGAGAGTAGAAACAGATTATGAAAGGTATGCAACTGGAGGAAATGTCGTGAATCTTGTTTCTTCTATCACCGCAAATAATGAGGCTGCGAGTAGAAACGAATGGTTTAACTTGTACAGGTTTAACACTAATTCTGTAGCCACTGGAAAAGGAGTATTGGATACAGCGGAGTCTGCGTTGGATCTAATTAACGTAGTTCCAAATCCATATTATGCCTATGCGAATTACGAAACAAGCAGATTGGATTCAAGAATAAAGATTACGAATCTTCCGGAGAAATGTACAATAAGAATCTACAATGTGGGAGGTTCATTAGTGAGAACATTAACGAAGGACGATCCATTAACATCTATTGATTGGGATTTAAAGAATGTGAATGGGGTACCCATTGCAGGAGGAGTGTACATTATTCATGTAGATGTACCTGAGGTAGGTGAGAAAGTGATCAAATGGTTTGGAGCCTTAAGACCACCAGATTTGACTAACTTCTAAGAATACCAAAACTGTAACAAACTTATTTAAAGAAACATACTCTTATGAAACTTAAATTATCATTACTATCAATTGCAACGCTATTTTCTGTCAATACTTTCGCAGGAAATGAAGACCGAATAGGTGCAGCCGGAGCAACACAATTGCTTATAAATCCTTGGGGAAGAACCTCGGGTTGGGGAAATTCAGCTGGAGCTCACGTGAAAGGGTTAGAAGCCATGCAACTTAATGTAGCTGGACTGGCTTTGGCAGGAAAAACGGAAATTAGCTTTGCTAATACAATCTGGATGCAATCAACGGACATTAATATCAACACGTTTGGTCTAGCACAACGTGTAGGAGAATCTAGTGTTTTGGGGATTAGTATAATGTCTACAAACTACGGAGATATTCCTGTTACTACAACCGAATTACCAGAAGGAGGATTGGGAACATTTTCACCTTCTAGTTTTTTAATGAACTTGGCCTATGCGAGAGAGTTTTCTGCTTCCATTACAGGGGGAATTAACATAAAGATTATGAATGAAGGTTCTTCCAATGCACGAGCTACAGGAGTAGCATTTGATGCTGGAGTTCGATATGTCACGGGAGAAAATGATCAAATTAAGATTGGATTGGCATTGAAAAATGTAGGTCCACCAATGAAGTACAAGGGAGATGGATTTGCTATTGAAACAATGAATCCATTTACCGAAATTTCCACAACTACCGAGCAAAGAACTGCTAACTTTGAGTTGCCTTCTTTGATCAATATTGCCGCGGCTTATGATTTTCTCATTAATGAAAACAACAAGTTTACATTGGCAGGAACATTTACTTCAAATTCTTTTCAGCGAGATCAGTTTAGAGTAGGAGGAGAATATGGATTGAATGCTAAGAAAATTATGATCATACTTAGAGCAGGATTGGCATACGAGAAAGGAATTTTTTCTGATTCGGAAACGTTGTCGGCTCTGTCGGGTCCTACCGCAGGAGTATCGCTAGACTTTCCTTTTGGAAAGAATGAATCTTCCTTGGGAGTGGATTACGCTTACAGAACTGCACCAGTACTTGGAGGTATACATACAGTAGGTGTAACTCTAAAGTTGGGTAACAGTGAAGATGAGTAGAAATAAATAAGATTATTTCAAGTAAATAAAAATTTGTATATTTGTGTATACACACAATGAGAAAGAGAGTCGCAAGATTCTCTTTTTTTGCGTTATATGAATTGCCAAAAAGATGAGATTATGTCAGATATTACCTACTATACAGAAGAAGGATTAAAGAAACTAAAGGATGAATTACATGAATTAGAAACTTTTGAAAGACCTCGTGTGTCACAGCAAATAGCTGAAGCCAGAGACAAGGGCGATTTGTCGGAAAATGCCGAATATGATGCGGCAAAAGAAGCGCAGGGATTGTTAGAGATGAAAATTTCTCAGCTAAAAACGCTCATTTCTACGGCACGAGTCTTGGACGATACTGATATGGACACGTCCAAAGTACTGATTCTATCCAAAGTTAAAATTAAGAACTTAAAGAATGGCATGGAGGTGCAATATACGCTTGTGGCCGAAAACGAAGCAAATCTTAAGGAGAAGAAGATTTCAGTGGATTCTCCAATAGGAAAAGGATTATTGGGGCACAAAGTAGGCGATGTAGCAGATGTTCAGACTCCGGGTGGAATAATCCAATTTGAAATCATTGAAATATCACGATAATGTCCAATATCTTTACCAAAATTATTGAAGGTGAGATTCCTTGTTATAAAATTGCTGAGAACGACAAGTTTTTAGCTTTTTTGGATATCAATCCACTTGCTCGCGGTCATGCTTTAGTAATTCCAAAAGTTGAAGTTGATTATATTTTTGAAATTGAAGATGCTCTTTTAGGAGAAATGATGATATTTGCGAAACAAATTGCGCTCCAAATAGAAAAGGCAGTGCCCTGTAAGCGAATGGGAATCGCTGTCATAGGATTAGAGGTTCCTCATGCTCACATTCACTTAGTTCCGTTGAATCAGGTAGAGGACATAAACTTTTCGCGCCCAAAGCTGAGTTTTACACCAGAAGAAATGGAGGAAACTTTGGAGGCGATTGTGAAATAAGACAATTCGGGATGTAGCTTAGTCCGGTTAAAGTGCTGGTCTGGGGGACCAGAGATCGGAGGTTCGAATCCTCTCATCCCGACAACCATAAAAAAAGCCTTGAAGAACAATCTTCAGGGCTCTTTTGTTGTGGAGAAATTTCTCAACCTATTTTGACAATGCTTCTGCTACTTTTTTACCAATTTCGGCAGGAGAGCTAGCTACGGTAATTCCGCATTCAGCCATAATTTTCATTTTGGCTTGTGCTGTGTCATCAGCTCCACCTACAATGGCTCCAGCGTGCCCCATTTTTCTTCCTTTTGGTGCAGTTTGTCCAGCAATAAAACCAATCACTGGCTTTTTGTTGTTTTCTTTTACCCATCTAGCTGCATTTGCTTCCATGTCTCCACCAATTTCACCAATCATCACAATGGCATCTGTTTCTGGGTCATTCATAAACATCTCTACCGCTTCTTTTGTTGTAGTTCCAATGATAGGATCACCACCAATCCCGATAGCTGTAGATACTCCCAATCCTGCCTTTACAACTTGGTCAGCTGCTTCGTAAGTCAATGTTCCAGATTTAGAAACAATACCTACTCTTCCTTTTTTGAAAACAAACCCTGGCATAATTCCAATTTTTGCTTCGTCAGCAGTAATGATTCCTGGGCAGTTTGGTCCAATCAATCTTGAGTCTTTATCGGCAAGGTAAGCTTTTACTTTTACCATGTCGTTTGTAGGAATTCCCTCAGTAATACATACGATTACTCCAATGTTTGATTCAGCGGCTTCCATGATGGCATCTGCGGCAAATGCTGGCGGTACAAAAATGATAGAAACGTTGGATCCTGTTTCTTTTACAGCATCCGCAACCGTATTGAACACTGGCTTGTCAAGGTGTTTTTGTCCTCCTTTTCCGGGAGTTACACCTCCTACAACATTTGTCCCATATTCAATCATTTGACCTGCATGGAAAGTTCCTTCGTTTCCTGTGAAACCCTGAACAATAATCTTAGAATCTTTATTTACTAGTATACTCATTGTATTTGATTGATTTTTTTATGAATACTCAAAAGTAGTTTTTTATCCTTTCTTTTACAAAAATTAGGGTTTTAATATTTCAAGAACTAGACGTTAACTTTATTCCGTTTTTCCTTCAGAGGGGAGTATTGAATTATCAAGAGAATCAATAATAAAACGTAGATTCCTGCCTTAGTAGGAATGACAAGTAAAAATGATTGTAGATGATTTACAAAAATAAACCTTAATTTTGCCTTATGATATTAGATTCTACTGATACAATTTGTGCGCTTTCGACTGCTAACGGAATGGGAGCTATCGCGGTGATTCGAGTTTCGGGAACCGAGGCTTTTGGCATTGTTTCTTCTGTTTTTTCCAAAAAGAACATTGCAGACCAACACTCTCACACCGCTCATTTTGGGCTAATCAAAAACAACGAAAAACTGGTAGACGAAGTCTTGATAACGGTGTTCAAAAACCCTACTTCGTTTACGGGCGAAGATGTGGTAGAAATTGCTTGCCACGGTTCAGTTTTTATTCAACAAGAAATCTTAAAATTATTGCTTGCAAATGGATGTAGATTAGCAAAGCCAGGCGAATTTTCGATGCGTGCGTTTGCCAATGGGAAATTTGATTTGTCGCAAGCCGAGGCCATTTCGGATTTGATTTCGTCTACCACTGAGGCAGCCCACAAACTTGCCATGCAGCAGATGCGAGGAGGTTTTTCGGAGGAGATCAACGGACTTCGCGGAGAGTTGGTGAATTTTGCTTCCTTGATTGAACTAGAATTGGATTTTAGCGAGGAGGACGTAGAATTTGCGGACAGAACCCAGCTGAATGAGTTGCTGGAGAGAATCTCCAAAAAATTATCGAGCTTGATAGAGTCGTTTTCGTTTGGTAATGCCATTAAAAATGGGGTCCCCATCTCCATTATTGGGGCACCCAACTCGGGAAAATCTACGTTGCTCAACAAATTTTTGAAAGAAGAAAAGGCCATTGTGTCGGACATAGCCGGCACCACGCGCGACATTGTGGAAGATGAAATAGTGATTGAGGGAATAAAATACCGAATCATAGACACGGCAGGAATTCGGGACACGGAGAATGAAATAGAAAAAATAGGCATCCAGCGAGCCATAGAAAAAGCCGGAAAATCTGCCATTATTTTGTATTTGTTTGATGCCAACGGAGAATTGAATAAAGTAAAAGAAGAATTTTCTTTCCTACAGTCGAAGCTCACCGATACTTCGATAGAGGTGATATGGGTAGCCAACAAAATAGATTTGCTCCAAGATACGGGTAAATTGGGCGAGTTGGAGTGTATTCAAATTTCGGCATCGGAGGGTGATAATTTGGAAGAATTGACACAAGAAATAGTGAGAATAACCAACTCCAAGCAAGCTGAACAGCAGCAAGTAGTGGTAACGAATGTGCGGCATTACGAAGCCCTCACCAAAGCCAATGACGCTATCACCCAAGTAACCAGCGCCCTTGAAATGGGAATCCCTGGCGATTTGGTAGCGATTGACATCCGCCAAGCCCTTCATTTTTTGGGTGAAATTACTGGGGAGATTTCTACCGATGAATTGTTGGGGAATATTTTTAGTAAGTTCTGTATTGGAAAGTAACCATTACAAACATAACCAATAATAAAACCACATTAAAAGCCTATTTCCATTGATTTAATGGGCTTTTTTGTTTCAACAAAGTCAATGATTATTTTGTTTTATTTAGCGTTATTAGGTACAAATTTATACCTTAATTGTACCTTGTGTAGTTGAGGTACAGAAATTAGGGGTTTAGCCCTTTTTATTTTGCACCTATTTGCACTTAAATTAACTTAATGACATTTAAGGCTATCTAACGAGTTAGCAAATATTAATTAAAAATAAAAGTATTATGAAATTATCCATACAAAGGTATACTTACATTAACAATAAAGAAGTTATTAGCCAATCTTACAATATAGATAGAGATATACTTAAAAGTTGGCTTCAAACTTTACGTTTTGGGGAAGGGACTCAAAAAACTATAATTGAAGTACCAAATTTTGAAAGTATTCTTGAGGTGAAGAAATTTATAGTAGGTATTAATTTACTAAAGGAACCCATTTCAGGACATGTTCCAGGTCCTATTGACATGTTTTATTCTGAAAATGGAGAGTCAAAAAATTTGGGTAAATTTTCAATAAATTTAACAACAGGAGAAAAAATAGATATTAATATAAAAAAATATGGTTTGTTTGATGATTTACCTGAGGGAAACCAAAAAGTTGAAACATTATTAGGAGATATAGATCATTTTATTGCATTTATAACATATAATGATAATGTATTTTGGAATTACAAGGAGACCCCTGAAAAGACTCCATTTACCCTTGATAGCCCAGATGAATTTTGGAGATTCGAATAAGTTGAGTAGATTATAGTTTAAAATAACATTTGCTAACAAAACCTAAACTGCATTAAAACGCAGTTTAGCTAAACCGTTGTACGTAATTTAAAAAAAATGAAAGAAGAACTAGTGAACTTCAGAGTGTAAATTCTTCAATGGATACGAATAATCTACTAACTGGTACCTCCGCATATCAATTATACAAAATCAATAAACAAACTAAAGGACTTTTAGAATAAACGCTTTTTATTATTTCCAAGTTACTAATGGAATTTTTGCATATAATCTCCTATCAATACAAATAAATAGAATACAGAACTAGAACCCCCCACCTAAACTACTATCATCAGAAGAAACTTGATTGTCCTTGCTATTATCGATAATTATATTTCGAGTATGAATATGTTGTTTTAAGTCGGCTTTAAGTCGGATTGTTTTTAAATTTCTAAAATGAAGTATTTCCATAAATGATTATGTGCGTCATTAAACTCTAACCAATTAGCACGATAGCTATTATTTAAATTTATATCTCCATTCTTATGAAGGAATTTTGGCAGATGCGAGCAATTTATTGAAGAGAACTTAACTTCTTTACCATTAAAACAATAATAAATTTCTTCATTAGCTTGAGGAGCAGCCCAAAAAGAAATTCTTTCTGTTATTAATATACAGAAGCAAGATTTAAAGCCATGAGATTTCAACTCTTCACCAAACTTAACATCTTGGAAAGCCCTGTACATTTCCTTGGGAGTACCACAATTCTCCTTAGGTAATTTTAATTCTATTAAGTATTTCTCATTCGATGGAGAAACTAAGTAAATATCCATCTCTTTTTTAATGAAACCAGGATTTGGACGGAAAACTCTAGTTATTGGATATTCCAGCCTAATAATGTAGTCAGGCAAAGCATTTTTCAAAAAAAAAGCAAACTCATGTTGAAGGCCTGCTTCACTATATAACTCTAAATTTAATTTGTTTTTTTCAAAAAAACTATGAATCACATCTATCATATTATTTTCGTCTATACTTAAGCATTATTTTGAGATTAGTGTTTTGTATATAAAGCCAGTATCTTCCTCAGAAATAGCTTTTGCCCAATTCTCGTTAATGAAGTTGGTATCTTCAATTATAAAAATAGATTCTCCTTCACTTAATTTTTTTAAAACTTTACTGTTTTTAGTAGGTTTCTCTCTAAAGTTAGCAGTTTTTACGGAAATTCGATATTCATTTTCTTCATCAAACCAGCGAGAAATATAATCAAAGCCACCGTATATGAAAAGGACCCCTAATACTACTAATATATAGAATACAGAACTACAACCTCCACCTAAACTACTATCATCAGAAGACCCATTATTGTCTTTTTTTATATATCTGCTACCGTCAACAATTATTTCTTCAGCCATTTAAATTCATTTGTTTTGTTGCCCTAATATAGCGTTTTTTTATTTTTTAAATATCTTTTCTATGAATGAATTATTGTATCCAAAACACTTAAAATCCGATTTAAGTTTTTTAAATTTAGTTATATTGCATCTTGTTAATGAGTTTGTTGCTGTTTTCAATACAAACTATTTAATTTAAACTTTACTATTAAAATAAATGAAAAAAATAATATTATTTACCTATTTCTTTTGTCAAATAGTCTTTGTTTGGGGTAACGATTCTTGTGGAAATGTTCAAGTGGATTACCATTTGAATAGAGCAAATAGTTTACACTGGCTTTCTAGAGCCCGACAAAACAGTTATCACGAAGCCAAATTATCTTTAGATCATTTGCAGTTAGCAAGGAATATTTTGGCTTCTGCTAATTTGCAAAAAAACTGTAAATCGAATTACCTAAGAACTATTAATTCATTTGAGAATCAGTTGAATGAATTAATAGAAGTTGCTTCAGACAATGTAAATGGTGTCTATCCTCTTATTCCTTTTTTAACCAATCAATATTCAGAATTTGAATACTATGATGAACCATTAGAAATAGCCGCAGAATCAGCTTTAAATTCTTTACTTGAATCGGGTATTTATAAGCCTTCAAAAGACCTTAAAGATGTTTTGCTGTATTGCATTGTTGATGTAAAAGGTGATTCAGCACTAAAAGAGGTGTCAATTCAGTTTTTAAATAACAACTCAAAAATGTATGTCATTTCTGATTATGAAATCTCACAAATTTTAGGAAAAAGTCAAATTGAGGGGTCGAATGATTTAAGAAAAATAGGAGATTTTTTTAACACCATTTACATAGGTAAGGTGAGCGTATTAGAATACGATAGCTCAAATCAAGTATCCTATGTTGGAGCTAAATTTGAATTCTTTGATTTAGTGAAAAACATTAAAATATCTGACACCTACTCTGAGGGTTTTAGTGTGAATATGCAGGGGAAATCTAAATCCTTTATTCTATACTTTTCGCCATTTTTATTATTTACTCTTTTATTTGGTGTATTGATATTTATGGTGTTAAAAAGAAGACTGGGTCAATTAGGTTCTTTTTTAAATTTAGTGTTGTCGTTAGTCATTGGATTTGTATTAGGTGTTGCTTCTTCATTTGGAGTTTTAACTGGACTCTCATTGATAGCACCGCAAGGTTTAGATTTTATGGGTGAGCCGTTTGTCATGTTATGGCCTTATCTACTTACTGAATTAATAGTCATTACACCAGTTCTTTTGTTTGTATTAGTTGGATTAATAGTAAAACGAAGATTCTCAGATAGTTTTCCATTAATATTCCTTTTTCTTTACTCAGCTTCAATTGCTTCCCTTCTTCCCTTTCTAAAGGCGAGTTATGTCTATATAGCAGAGGAACTAGATTTAAGTCTTATTTTAGTCTATGTAGTGGGTGCATTAGCTGTTTCTCTCGGGGGGGCATATTGGATGGCTAGAGGATATAAGAAAAATAAAAATTATTTATTCCTGATTGCTCCGGTATTATTTTTCTTGCCTTTAGGTTTAGTGTTTCATGAATTATTAAAGGTCGGAGGAGTTTCTGGACCAAACCAAATGGTATTTGTCGCCTTATGTCTTACACTAATTACTGGAATTACTCCATTTATTGTGTTAAGAAAAAAGAAAAATAAATCGAGCATTGAGTCTCCAGAATTGGAGAAGGAAGAAACTCAACTACTAAAATTAAAAAAGATCATTTCTTTTCAGTTAACTGACTCAAAAAAATCAATTGTAGTCGATTTTAACGAGAAATTTCACGAGGCAATAAAAAAGATTACCTCTGGTTCCATAGGAGTTACTCATATTCACATTGAAGGAGAATCGGGCATAGGTAAGACCACTTTTCTAAAAGATTTCATGGATAGAAATAAGTCCAGTTTTCATTCTTTTTATGGTGATTGTGACGAAGATCAAGAGGGAGCCACAATTCCTTACGAACCCTTTCAGGAGGCTTTCCAAGAATTCATAGGTGAAGGGATTTTTTATAAAGGTAATAAAGCAGCTATGGACCTTATTGACAAGGCTAGTCCTATTCTTGGAGCTGTTGGGATAGATGGGATTGCTGATACACTGGTTAATAATGAGCCGTCATTTGACGGAGCATCCACAAATGAAATTTCTCAAGGAATTTCAAATCATTTTTTAAATTTAGCAAAGAAACAAGATGGTAAAAACATCTTAATTGTTATTGAAGATTTACATTGGATAGATAATTACACAAAAATTTTATTTAAAGAATTATTAGAACAGTTTACAAGATTAAACTTTTCAAAATTTGGCGATATAAAAATCATTTTTATTACTACCACCTCTGAAAAAAATAATGAAAAATGTAATGAGATTATAGAACATGCTACTAAAGTTTCTAAGAAAACTCAACTTTTTTCATTTGTGAGATGGGAAGAAGTAATGGAAGAAGAATTACAAATTACAAATATCATCAACGCAAGATTTCTGAAGAATTTTTTATCGCCTAATAATACCGGAATTTATATATCTGCCAAAACTATTGAAGAAATAGATGAATTCATAAAACAAACAAGCTCATTAAATCCTAAATATATTCTCGAATTAATAAAGTTCCTAATAGAAAAAGAAATGTTTGTTGAAATCAATAATGTGATAACTCTGAGGTCTGATATTGATTGGGACACGGTGCCTGCAGAAAATAGAATGGAAGAATTGTATTATTCAAAATTTTCAAAACTTTCAGAGGATGTATTAAAAGTATTGGGCAGCGCTTCTTTTATTGGGATGGAGTTTGAAGCTAAATTACTGAGTAAATTATGGAAAATGGACAGGTTAGAGTTGATTCATAACTTGTTGAAAGCAGAAAGTTCAGGGATAATAATTGACCTAAATGATACTGATGATTATTATAGGTTTAGTTCAAAGTCAATCAGGGCAGCACTGAAAAGATTTATTTTATCCATTAAAACAACAAAAGGAAAAACGCCCCAAATCGTGAAGGAATACCATAAGGAAATTATCAATATTACTTTATCTGATTTTGGCGTGAACGAGGAGCCTAGAAATATAGCTAAGTTAACAAATGATCAACTGTTTCAATTGGCAGAGAGAACCATCTTAGTTTATTCTGACTATCCAGAAAAAGGAAGAGTGATTTGCTTGGAGGCTTTAAAAAGATCATTGACCAGGGGAGAAAATAGAGATGTTTTGAATTACTTAACTTTTATGAGTAAAATGAATTTTGAATTTATTTTTAATACCAATGAATCAAGATTTTATTTCCTGAAAGCGGTTCAGTTAATCATTTCCTCAAATCCACAAAAGTTTAAACTCCTATTCGAAAATAATTTACCTCTCTTTCTTGAAAAGAAAATATTATCCATTCAAGAAGATGAATCCCTTCATCTTATGATCGAAACTTATGGTGAGATACTATTGAAAATATCAGGTGCGGAAGGTCAATTCGAATTAATTAAATCAAAACACCCAAACAATCACTTCGTTCGGTTGTATGATGTTCTGATAACTGTCAAACAAAATAATCATACCTTTTCCGTATCAGATACTGCTGAGTTAAACGATTTATGGAATTCTGTAAAGGAATCGCAGGATATAAATTTAAAGAGTAAATTATTGGGTGTTTTAAGTAGAGCTTGTACTCTAAAAGAATCAATTTATTTTATTGAGCAAAGAATAAAGTTGATTTCCCCAAATTCGCTATTTCCTGATAATTATTTAAAAACTATCGAGGCGCTCAGCCTACGAATAGACTCTTTTTCTTATCAGCAATTAGAGGATTTTGGTTTTATCTGTAATTCTTTTAACCAATATTTATTAAGCGAAAATTTAACTAAGGAACACTATCTTTTGAATAGGATGAGGCTTTTAATTAATACAAAGCTCAATCATAGAATCGGAATTTTTATTGCCTCAATGGAATTAATGAAACATCCCGAGTTATTCGAAAAAGCCGATTGGTTTGAATTCACTGAAAATCTATTTTATCAATATCCCGAAAACTCTTTTAGAGTTCAAATTTATCCAGTTTGGTTATTTAATGTAATTAAGATGGAGAAATTCAGTCTGTTAATCGAAATGGCCTCTGCAACTCAAATGATGGAAGATTTAGTAACGCAGCCTAATTTTTTGTCAGAGGATGAATTAAAATACATACATATACCTAAAGATAATCTTAAAAAAATCTTAGAAAATGACAGAATACCTAAAACTGAAAAAAGTGTTGTTGAATCGATACTTACTTTTAGTAAGTAGTTTTTTGTTTGTTGGAATTAATTCCTTGTCTCAAGTTCTGAATGTAGACAGAGAAACAGAAACAGATACATTAAAAAAAGCTTACTATGGTGTCGTTGATTTAGATTTTTCAGCTGATAAACAACAAAACACCATTTTTTCAACCAATAGCAAAGCGGAGTTTGGTAAGTTTTTAAAAAAGGATTTAATCTTAATTCTAATCAATTCCACTCAAATGATTTTAAATGGAGAGGAATCAATTGAGAATAACGGCTACTTTCAGTTAAGGTTCAGAGACAATGACAAAAGAAAGCTATTTCCTGATTCATATGCTCAATACCAATGGAATAATGTTATTGGAATGCAACAACGCTATATAATTGGAAGTAACTTAAGAGTGAATTGGATAGAAAAGAAAGGTGCCGATTTATATACGGGCATTGGTGGGTTTTATGAGAATGAGATTTGGGAAACAGATGGTTCAGCTTTTGAGTTAAGTGATTCCAATTTAAGCGTTGTACGTAGTTTGTTTAGATTGAATACCACAATAAAATTTGCAAAAAAAATTAATGATAAAATCGATTTTTCTGGAGTGAATTATTTGCAGTTTCCGCTTAATGATAGCTTTAGATTGCCAAGATGGTTTTTGAATTTCCAAATCAATATGGCAGTTACCAATAAATTGAGCTTTCTTATTCAGTACGAACACAATTACGACCTGTACAGACCTCTACCCATTGACGATTTGTACTATTCTTTAACTTTTGGAGTAAAGGTTCAATTTTAATTTTTCCTATGACCAATCTCGAACCTACATATCTTCGTTACGTGTACGATAGCCTAAACAAGGGCTCCCTGAATGCCGAAAATGAGGCAGCATTGCCTCATGGATTTATTGGTTTGTATGAGCAAGAGTTTACTCAGAAAACACCAGCAAATAAGCGTAAAAAAGTACTAAATCAACTAGCGCTTTGGGCACTTTTCAAAGGGCCGGTTTCTGCAAATATGGCTGCTGCTATTTTGGAACTGGAAGAGCAGCAGATGAGGGATTTAGTTGATACCTATTCTAGTTGGTTCAATAGTCCGGAAAGTGGTAAGTATCAATTATATCACGAACGTTTGAAAGTGTATTTGCTCTCAAAGGTTAATGAAAATGACATTAAAAATTTAGAATTAAAAATTCTAAACTTTGGAAAACGAATATTCTCTAATAATGAAGTTTTAAAATTCAGTAAGGAACATTCAATTTATTTTTTAAAAAATTATCATACACATTTATTCTTTAATTCTTATAAAGAAAAAAGATCTTTTGAGTTACTTGAGCAATTTTGTTTAAGTGATGTTATTCTTGTGAAAAGTGAAATTGAATTAGGTAGTTATAAATACTTGCTGGATGCTAATAAACTATTCATGGATCTTGCCATTCATAAAGGTTTACACAAGAAAGTTTTAGTATCAATTGATAGGCAAAAAATTATAACTCAAAAAATTAAAGAGAACCTTTTAGGAAATCTCAATAATAAATCAGAAAAAATTATTACAAATTATTTGTCCTCTGAATTGCCAAAAAATATTTTTTATGTTCAGACTTATCTATTTATTGTTATTTATATTTTAAAATACAAAATATCAAAAAGTGCTTTAACTCAAGATTTTCTTGATTCTTGTTTTGATAGTTTAGATCAATCTGTTTACAGCAAGTATTTTGAAAATTTAAACTCAGTCATTCCAAATATTTTATGGAAAACAATTATAAATAATTTAGAAACTATAAATCTTGATACTGAATCCATTAAGAGACATCTTGATAATTCATACGATGAGTTTATAAATATTTCTGATGATAATAAAGAAGATTATTACGTAAGACCCTTAATTGAGAAGACTTATAAAATTTTAAAGGAAAATAAATATGATTTTAAGTCTTTCGTTAAAGCCAATTTAAATAACGATAAAAGTTCAATTTATTATTCCGAATATTTCTCATTAATTAATAATCCAATTTTTTTTCAAGATAAATTGAATGAATTAGCTGAATGTGCAATCAAAAATTCAAATTTTGAATTTGTTTACGAATATATGAAAACCGTAGAGTCTGATTATCATTTTACAGAACTTCAAACAATGCTTACCAAAAAATTAGATAAAATATCTGAACTATACTTATTTAAATTCAATCAACTTTTTATTCAATTTAAACCTAAAATAAATTATTCCAGTGTAGTAGATAAGCTAAAATTTAAAATAATTAAGTTATTGGAATTAGAAGATAAAACAAAACTAAACTTACTACTTAATTCTTTGGATGATAACTCTTTTGATACCTATGTTAAGATAATTGTGAACCATTACATAGAGAACAAAAAACCAAAATTACTGAAATTATTTATTGAAAATTTACTTCGAGAAAAGACCAATGGTTTAAACGAATCTAATTTGGTCAAAAGTTCCATTCTAAATTATTTGACTTATCATGCTATAAATGAAAATAAAAGCTTGAACTCATTTAGTTTTTTAAAAAATCTTGATGAAGATTCAATAAGTGATTTTTATGAAAAAATTAATTTTTTCAACCCACATTTAGAATTTATTAATGAAAAGTATGACATTCCTTCATTAAAAATCATCATACTTAAAAATTATTATTTCAATCTTAAAAAAGATGATATAATAATTGAATTAATTAAACAATTTGATGATAAGTTAGATTTCTTAGGGCAACATTTTTTAAATAAAAATTATAATAATGATGAACTAACTCTTCTATTAGTAGATAACATATTTAAACTTTTAAATGAGTCATTTGATTCAGTTAACATAAATGTTTTAGATGAATTTACAACAGAAGAACTAAGTCGCGAATTAACATCTACCTTAAAGAGTTTCACTAATTTAAAAGAGTTGCACATAATTTTATTTACAACCGATAGACTATTAATAAAATTTATGTCATCTAAGTTATTATCAACAGGCTTTAGTAGTGAATTATTATCTATTTTAAAATCAATAAGATCTCAAACTGGTTTTTTGAAACTTCTAAATTATTTTAAATTAAATTCTTGTATTTTAATATTAGAAAATAAAGTAAAAAAAGTCATTTTAGATGAACCTAATTCATCTTTTGAAAATCTATATCTCATCATTTTGAGAGAGAAGTTTGAAGGTAAACAAATTGATTCTACCAATTATATAAAAGATCTCGCAATAATTAACGATGATAAATTATTCTCAGAGTATTATTTCATCGGACGTAATATCCCTGTTAATCACTTTAATTATAAATTATTGAATCTTATCAGAACCAAATTCCATTTAGTTTTTTTTAAAGGTCTAATAACAAATGTTTGGTTTTCTCCTGTCACCTTTGATAAAATCTCAAATTCAAATATTGAAAAACTATTTTATTCTATTTTATTCCATTCAAAAATTAATTCTGATGAATACAACTTTATTATTGATGAATTAATCATTTATTTTTTATTTAGGAATGATAAAATTGAAAGTAATACATTAAATAGCATGAGTAAAAATATTTATGTTAACAAAATAATTGAATGTCTATGAATGCAGAAATAGAGTTAAAGCAAATGAATATTGAGTTTGGATTTCCTTCTAGATTTTATTTAAGCGGCCATAACATGAATAGTTTAATTGGGAAACAAGTTATCATAAATAAAATCGGACTTTCGTGTATTGAATGTGGTAAAATGATAAAAAAGACGTACGGTTTAGGTAATTGCTATTCTTGTTTTAAATCTTCATCAATTGCTGTTGAAAGTATAATTAGGCCAGAATTGAGCCAAATCCATAATGGTGTTGCATTAAGAGATTACGAATGGGAAATGAAGCATCATAATGTAGAACATACTTTGTATTTGGCAGTTACAAGTGGTTTAAAAGTTGGAATAATTGGAAAAACCTCAAATTATCGAAATCGTATTGCATCGCAAGGGGCAATACAAGCAATTAGAATATTGAAATTTCCAAATAGATATCTAGCTGGTTTAGCATTATTAAGCTTAAAAGATCACTATTCAGATAAAACAAATTGGAAGCAAATGATTTTAGAGAATGCAGTTAAAATTAATTGGGAAAAGGAAAAAAATAATTGTTTTAGTGTTTTGGAGAAAGTTGAAGAACTGGCTCCGTATATTAACAGCGATTATATAATTAATGAAGATGAAATTATATTGGATTACCCTTATAATTCATCTAGAATTAGAAATCTTAAATCTTTTAATCTCGAAAGAGAAACTTCAACTTTTATTGGAACTCTTACAGGCATAAAAGCTCAATACTTAATTTTTAATGATCAATATGTTATAAATATAAGAAGACACTCTGGATTACTGGTAAGGATATCAACATTCTAATATTTTCTAATGACTAACCTCGAACCCACATACCTGCGCTACGTTTACGATAGCTTAAACAAAGGCTCGCTGAATGCTGAAAATGCAGCAGCATTGCCTCAGGGTTTTATTGGATTGTATGAGCAAGAGTTTACTCAGAATACACCAGTGATTGAACGCAAAAAAGTACTACATCAACTAGCGCTTTGGGCACTTTTCAAAGGGCCGGTTTCTGCAAATATGGCTGCTGCTATTTTGGAACTGGAAGAGGAGCAGATGAAGGATTTAGTTGACACCTATTCCAGTTGGTTTAACTCCCCAGAAAGTGGAAAGTATCAATTGTATCATGAGCGGTTAAAGGTGTATTTACTCCAAAAGCTAAAGGCAGAGGAAGTACAAGTACTCAACGAAAAATTAATTTCCTTTTTAGAAGATGCTATAAAACAAGCTGAAGGAGAGGAAGATGAATACTATGCCTTAGAGCACCTGCATCAGCATATGGCCTTAGAATCACAATTAGGTAATCATTACGAGCGCTTACACAGCTATGTAAACCAGGAGAGTTTGTGGAGAAGGCAGATACAACTTTCCAAGGGTTATGCCTGGAGTCAAAATGCAGTGCAACTAGGAATAAAAGAAGGAGCAAGAAGAAAGCATGAAATGAATACCATTCGCTCTACAGTAAATAGCGTAAAGCTGATGACTCAAGAACAGAACAGTGCAGATGATATACTCAATTTACTAAACGAAGGCGATTATCCAACGGCACTAAAAAGAGCAGAAACTTGGGAGGGGGAGCGACAGTTTAAATTGTACTTACTTTTTATACATGAGCTGACGATTGGTACAAGTAGTGAAGCAGATTTTAGAAAAGAGGGGTGTAAAGCAGTATTAGAAGCCATAGACCAAACACCTGAAGATCATTCGGTACTGGATTGGTGTAACTTTCATCCAGAACTAGCCATTTACAACTACCATGAAGAGTTATTAAATATGGAATTGGATGGAATGGTGATTTGGAAGAGGGGGAATT
>CBFHVI010000003.1:0-48404 GCA_965658995.1 Flavobacteriales bacterium
CTATAAGGAATAAGGGTTCTGATAGAATCTAACAGCTAAAAACAAAAAAAGCCATCCTTTGCAGGATGGCTTTTTGTTGTCTCACTAGGGCTCGAACCTAGACTCTTCTGTACCAAAAACAGACGTGTTGCCAGTTACACCATGAGACATTCTCTGTTTGAGATTGCAAATATAGAATTTTATCTTTTTATTTCAAATAATCTTAAAAAAATTATCCTTCAAATGTGAAAGATAATTGCCACATTTGGGTTCGTAGTTTCTCAAGCGGGGATGAAAAGTAAGTTTTGTTTGGCACCAACACATTGTTAATCCCAATATCTAATCGCAAATCTATCCCAAACTTAAAATATTGTAAGAAAAAATCCACCCCGCCACCCACAGAGTAGGCAATATTAGATCGCTTTATTTTTAGTACATCTTTATAATCAAATTGTTCTTTCACATTGATGTTACTTGACCAATCTACTCCGTACTTCCCTCCCATCGTTCCGTAAAAAGCTACATTGTTAATTCGATTTGTCACAACTTTTAGCTGCAAAGGAAATTCACTATACACCGATCTTACTTCTCGCAAATAAGATTCACTTTTTCCATTTTGCAGAAACACGTATTCCATGTTTCTGTCTTGGAAAGACAAGAGAATCGCCAAACGAAGTTTGATATTTTCATTAAATGAAATAGATCCCATTGGACCTACCGCAAATGAACCTACAGAAACTGGTGTAAGTGAAATCAACGAATCACTAAAATCAAAATCTGCTTTTCGATTAGGAATCAAGGAGGATTGAGTATAGCCTAACCAAAACCCCCAATGGTATCGACTCTTGGCAAAATTGAATAAATTTAGGGGCTTATTTTGACTCACTGCCAATGAAGCAAAAAGCGAAACAAACAAAACGATAAGTATCAGTTTTTTAACCATATTTTTAATTTAATAAAGCCAACGAGTTTTTAATTCGTTTGATTGCTTCGATCAGACTTTCTTTGGAAGAAGCATAGGAAATTCGAATTGTCTTATCTGATCCAAATGCCTCACCAGTCACTACCGAAACTTTTCCTTGTTCCAAAATAAACAAAGCTAATTCTGATGCATTGCGAATTGTTTTTCCCTGGTAGCTTCTTCCAAAATAGCTGCTCACATCCGGAAACACATAAAAAGCTCCTTGAGGATTGTTGCATTCAACTCCTACTATTTCGTTTAATCCAGCCACTACCAATTCCTTTCTTTCCTTAAATTCATCTACCATGTAGTAAATTTTTTCGGGTGAATTAGCTATTGCTTCTAAGGCTGCCATTTGCGATACAGTAGAAGTTCCAGAGGTGATTTGACCTTGTGCTTTGATACAAGCATCTGCGAGCCACTGAGGTGCTGCAATGTAACCAACTCTCCAACCAGTCATAGAAAATCCTTTTGATACACCATTAACAATAACCGTTTGTTCCTTTACCTCAGGAAACTGGGCGATACTCTCGTGAGTCCCGTCAAAATTAATCAATTCATAAATCTCATCACTGATGATAGTAATCTCGGGATAGTTGGCAATTACTTGCGCTATTTCTCTCAAATCTTCCTTCGTAAATACGGTTCCCGATGGGTTACAAGGAGAACTGAAAATAACCAATTTTGTTTTCTCCGTAATAGCTTCTTCTAGTTCTTTCACATTGATTTTAAAATCAGTAGATATATCTGATTGAATCACAACTGGCACACCTTCTGCCAACTTTACTTGTTCAAAATAGGTCACCCAATACGGAGCAAAAATAATCACTTCATCTCCTGGGTCAAGAACACTTAAAAAAATGTTCGCTAATGACTGTTTGGCTCCAGTAGAAACGACCACTTGACTTGGTTTGTACTCTAAGTTGTTGTCGCGCTTTAGCTTGTGAGCAATTGCCTCTCTCAATTCCATATATCCAGGAACGGGAGGGTATTTGCTATAATTCTTCTCAATGGCTCTTATTCCTGCCACTTTGATGTAATCGGGTGTGTCAAAGTCAGGTTCACCCAAACTTAAACTAATTATGTCGACTCCCTGTTGCTTTAGTTCGCGACTTTTCTGAGCCATTTCAAGAGTTGCCGAAGGTAACATCTTTTTTATTCTAGTAGATATATGCTCCATGTTCTTACAAAAATTTTCTTTCAATCAATGAGTTAAACTGCTGTACGGCCTGAGTTTCTTCGTCCCAGGAGGAATACGTATCCACCTCCGATGACAAAAAGGCTTTGGCTTCTATCAAGGTTTCGCATCCGTTAATCTTATCTAATACTTTGTCGTATTTTCCCTTGTCTCCTTCAAATAATTCATTCATAAATAAGAACTTTTGATTCAAGGCAATTGCCTCTCTTAAATCCTTAATTTTACTTTTTGTCAGCTTCTCACCCAATGATTCGGGCTGCTGAGAACTTGCATGATTCTGATTGATTGAATGGGACTCTTCTACTTCTTTTGTCTCTTGAATTTTCTCTATTTCTGGAAATTCAAAAATTGGATCTGATCCAATTTCGTTTATCTCATCGAGTAAATTCTTTTGATTCGGACTAATCACCAAACTATCTTCTTCCTCTGTATCGAACTGAAAAGAAAACGAACTCTCTTCCACTACTTCATCAATCTTTTCTTTCGAGATATTTTCTTCTTCCAATCCCTCAAGTAATTCTTTTTTCTCCACCAGAGCTTTGTATCGAATCACTGTAAGTCTTTCGTATATATCTCTACTATTTTCTAGCATTTCGTTTACCTCCTCAAAGGCCAATTTTCCTTTCTCTAGCTTTTGTGCTTTTTTATTCAATGACTTGGCTAATTGCACCAAGCTCAAATAATTTTGTTCACTCATAATCGTTTGTTTCTCTTATTTTAGTCCAAAAGTAGAAGTTCCTACTTTTAATCCTTCTGAATATATTTCTACTTTATAATCTCCTTTAGGAAGTTCATCGGTTGCTTTTTCGTAAAATACGCAAAAATCTACAGCCTTTCCTTGGTAATCCAACGCCCTACCCACACTTACTTCAATCGATTCACCATTCACGGTAATTTGAGAACTTTTTGTATTGGTAAGAACCACTCCCTCAGGCGATATCACTCTCATGTAAAACATTTTGCTACCTTTTTCTGCAATAGAGTTTGCCACTATCGTAAAGCACGCTTTTACTTGATCTGCTCGTTTCGATCTACTCGTTTCGGTAAAACTTCCACTTGTTCTTATTCGGATAGCCTCGGCACTTAACCCCAGAATTTGCAGTTTAGAACCCATCTCTACCGTTTTGGATAAATTTTCGGTTCTCTCCTTAAATTCGTCTCTTTCTCCTTTGACCGTGGAGATTGTTTGGTCTTTTACCTTAATGGCTGCCTGAAGTTCGAGGTTAAGCGTATTTAACGAGTCTACTTTATGCACGTAGTTTTTCATTACTTTTCGCAAAGTCTCTGCTTCTTTTCGCATTTTGTATAATTCTCTTGCGGTGTATTTTCTACTTTTTTCCGAATTTTCTATTTCCTGGAGAAGCAAAGCTACTTTTTGCTTTTGGATGGCAATACTATCGTTTAATTCTGAATTATCAGTAGTTACACTATTATATTCATTCAATAGGTTCTTCAGAGAACCAGCAATATCATCTTCCATAAGGGCATTCATCCCATTTCCAGCCATCATCGCTTCCATTCCGGCAATTTCTTCTTCGTAATTCTTGTTTTGCTTATTGCTCGCAGAGAGTTCCCAAGCAAGAAAAGCTGCAATCAATCCCACTATAATCAAAGCGGTTACCAAAAGTGGTGTCTTATTATTCATAACAATCGATTTATTCACGTAAAAATATGTAAATTAAGGAGCAAATTGAATTATTTAACATAAAATATTGATGTGCTCACAGATTTAATTAAAATTGGATTTCCACAAAATTGCCTCAGCTGTTCTAATGCCTTGGTACAGAGCGAAAAATTCATTTGTTCTTCCTGTTATTTTTATCTACCAAAAGGAGAATTGGCTATTAGAACTAACACAGATTCGGGAAAATTATTTGAAGAAAACGACTCTTTTTTAGGTGCTGGCCATTTATTTGATTTTGACAAAGAAGGAAAAACTCAGCACTTACTTCACGAACTCAAGTATAACTCAAACCTGCCGTTTGGAGAATACCTCGGTACCCTCCTCGGAAGTGAGTTCCAAGCTTTGCTCTCCGATATTGATTTTTTAGTCCCCGTACCTCTTCATCCAAAAAAGGAATACAAACGTGGATTCAATCAAAGTCATCTGCTGGGAAAAGGTATCTCGTCTGTTACTTCCATTTCAATTTCTTCGAACAACCTTATTCGTACTCGTTTTACCGAAACTCAAACAAAAAAGAATAAGGAGGAAAGAAAAATGAATATTCAAAATGCATTTGAAGTGCGTTCACCACAAGAATTTGAGAATAAAACGTTGTTACTTCTGGATGATGTAATAACCACAGGATCTACCATAATGGAATGTATTAGAGTGTTGTCATCGATTGAAGGGATACAAATAAAAGCTTTATTTCTAGCGAAAGCTGTTTACTAGATTTCGTATAATTCGTCAAAGTCAAGAAGGTTTTCTCCATGTTTTTCGACATAATCTTCCATTACTAAATAAGTTCTTTTAACCCCGTAAATTCGAGAAAATAACACCTCAAAATTTACATCTTTACTCACAATCATATGCACTTCCACATAATCTGAATGCTTGGGAGATTGTAAATTATGATTACAACCTGGGCAGAAAAAATTTACTCTTTCTCCTTGTTTGAAATTATGGCTATAATCATAGTAAAAGTCATACTTACCTAACGTGGGATCTAAAAAAATAGACAACATTTTACCCTTTTCATTTTTAATTAAAAATTCTATCCCCTCTTTCTCTCGCAAATTTTCTTTGCAATGAGGGCAGTGATATTCATAATGTCCTATGTCTTTTAATATTCCCATATTTCCCTATTAAGATAAATATAATTTTTTACATCTCCTCCCTCTAAAGCCTATTTTTTTATCTAATCTACTTGAACAAATCATCAGATTCCTCTCTTTCAGTAGATTCAAAAAAGAATAAAAAAACTTTTCTAATCTTGGACATTCTAGTTTCATTTTTTGTAAATTTATTCCAAGAAAGTTCTTTCAAACCTATTGACCCACACTCTCGTTATATAAACTTAACATTTTATAATATTGGAGAATCACTTCGGACATCGATGGCGGGCCTCAACCAATTAAAATTGGTTTTCTTTACTGAAATACAGAGGATTACAGACATGAACGAGAGTCTCCTTCCATTACTACAGAAGTTTATTAAGCTTCTAGTGTGGGTTTTTTTATGCTTTTTTTTGAACCAATTCGTTGTGTGCGTGTACGGGAAGAAAACATAAAACAATACACACATGAAAACTTTTTTTACCACACTCCTGTTTCTCAACTCTCTTTCCTATGGATTGAGCGCAACCACGGAGAAATCAATTAATTCAGAAATAGACAAAGTAACTGTATACCTCAATGGAGCTCAGGTAGAGCGAAAAGGAATGGTTTCCCTCAAAAGAGGAATAAATACCTTGGTATTTCAAGGTGTTTCTCCTTACCTCAATCCCAAAACGATTCAGGTAAGCGGATTAGGCGATTATATAATTTTGGATTCTAAAAAATCTATCAAATACCCCGACCCAGTTGAGAAAAAAGCTGTTCCATCAAGAATTACTCGGACCATAGAAAAAATGAAAGATTCGATTAAATACTTGAATTTTGAGAGGTCAGATATCTCGGCAAAGCTCAATCATCTAAACACGGAACGAAAATATATATTGGCCAACAAAATTTATTACAAAGATACATTGCCTGTGCTGAAGGAGTCTTTGGCATATTTACGAAAACAACTTTTTGAAATTACAGAATTAGAACACTCATTGAAAGTTAAAAACGACAAATTATCTGAACAAATAGTAACGATAAATAAGCGGCTCAAGGAACTAAACAACTACCAAAACAACACTCAAACTGCCGAACCTGAAAAGCCAATTCATCAAATTGAAGTAACTGTTCAGGCAAAAAAAACACTTACTGGAAGTATGACTATTTCCTATTTTGTGTCCAACGCCAGTTGGTCTCCTAGTTACGATATTCGGGTGAAAAATAGTAGTTCTCCAGTGGAACTTACGATGAAAGGAACTGTTTATCAAAATACGGGAGAAAATTGGGACAATGTAAAGTTGACCCTTTCAACCAATAATCCCTATAAGAACAAAGTAAAACCGGAATTAAGCGTTTGGTATATAAATTATTACAATCCAAATATTGGATACTACAAAGATGCCAATGTAACACCTCGAAGACTCAACGAAGCAAAAAAATCTATTCAAACACTTAGTTTAGCGGATGAAGTAACGGAGTCCTCGAGCTTCGATTCTAAATATTATGCGCCTGCCGCAGTAAGAAGCACCAACTACACGGTAAAGACTCAAACGATGGCAAATGTTGAGTACCGAATTGACCTAAGATATAGCATCAATAGTGACAACAAAGCGCATTTAGTGGCAGTAAACCAACAAGAAGTACCAGCGAACTATATCCACTATCTCGTACCAAAATATGACAAAGAATCTTATTTAGTAGCTCAACTTGTAGAATGGGAGGAGCTTGATTTACTTCCTTCGAAAGCCAACTTATATTATGAGGGAAGCTATATTGGGGAAACCAGAATAAACCCAACGGCTAACGACACTTTATACATTTCGTTGGGTAACGACAGAAATGTAAGGGTAAAACGAACTAAAGACAAAGAAAAATCCAGGGAAAAAGTGTTTTCAAACAGAAAATCCACAACAGTTTCTTATGATTTATTGGTAAAAAACAACGGCAGCTCCAACTATCAAATTGTGGTGGAAGATCATCTGCCAGTTTCGCAAGCAAAATCGATTGTCGTTACCATAGAAAACAAATCAAGAGCTAATTTTAACGAAAAAACAGGAATGATGGAATGGAAATTTGAATTAAAACCAAAAGGAAACAAAAAATTGAACTACACCTATAAAGTAGAATATGACAACGACAAGCCTCTAGACTTGAGTAAATTGTAAGAAATACCCACCAAATCATCATTTGTTTTACTCTTTAATAGATTCCTTTCAAAACCTCATTCGAGACTTTGTTTTCCCACAATAATGAGTGTAATAAAAATGAAAATCACGGAGAAATCTCAAACTGTCTTGTTGCAGTTTGAGATTTTTTTTATGCATCTTTGTGTATGATTTTATTCCCAGGATGTAAACTAAATATTGGATTGAGTATCCACAATAAACGTGAGGATGGTTATCACAATCTTGAAAGTGTTTTTATTCCTATACCTTTGTTCGATTCTTTGGAATTTATTGAGTCTAGTGTAATGAGTTTTCAGTGTAATTTGGAATTAGATAATGAAAAATCAAATTCCATACTAATCGCTTATCAACTATTAAATGAGGTGTATGACTTACCACCAATTTCTATTTCCTTGTTCAAACAGATACCAATGGGTGCTGGTTTGGGAGGAGGTTCGTCCAATGGTGCCTCTATGCTAGTGGGATTGAATAAGCAATTTAAATTAGGACTTTCTGTGACTGAACTCGAAAAATATGCGTTACAAATAGGAGCTGATTGTCCGTTTTTTATCCAAAATAAACCAAAACTAGTACACGGAATTGGAGAAATATTTACCGATATTTCTGTACCTCTTTCGGGGAAATGGATTGCGCTCGTGAATCCTGCGATTCATATAAGTACTAAGCAAGCATTTGAGAATTTAACTATTAAAAAAACTCCGAATTCTCCCATTGCCGATGTCATTAAAAATCAACCTATCACCGATTGGAAAAACTCTATTTATAATGATTTTGAAGAAGGAGTGTTTAGTCAGTTTCCTGAAGTAAAAGGGATAAAAACCAAATTGTATAAACTAGGAGCAGAATTTGCTTCCATGACTGGAACGGGTTCAACCGTTTTTGGCATTTTCGACAAAGAACCTTCTCTTTCTCATTGGCCTCACTCCTATTTTGTAAGGACAGTAAAATTGGGGTAGCTATCTTGTGTAATTCTCGGTAATAGCCTACTTTTGCAATCTATGAGCGAATTACAGAAAGAAATTGAAAAACGCAGAACCTTTGCGATAATTAGTCACCCAGATGCAGGAAAAACAACTCTTACAGAGAAATTGTTGCTATTTGGTGGTGCCATCCAAACGGCTGGAGCGGTAAAATCGAATAAAATTACCAAAACGGCTACATCCGATTTTATGGAAATTGAGAAGCAAAGAGGGATTTCGGTTGCCACTTCGGTGATGGGATTTAATTACCAAGGTCTAAAAATCAACCTGCTAGATACTCCCGGGCACAAAGATTTTGCCGAAGATACTTTCCGTACGCTTACTGCCGTAGATTCTGTTATCTTGATTATTGATTGTGTAAACGGAGTTGAGCCACAAACAGAGCGATTGATGGAAGTGTGTAGAATGAGAAATACGCCTGTGATGGTTTTTATCAATAAACTGGATAGACCAGGGCAAGATCCATTTACTCTTTTGGATGAAATTGAAGAAAAACTAGATATTAAAGTTCGTCCTCTTTCTTGGCCTATCAATATTGGTGATAGATTTAAAGGAGTGTATAATATTTATGATTCTTCGCTCAATTTATTTCAAGTAAATAAAACAAATATTGAGGACGAGGTTGTATCCATTCGTGATTTGAGCGATAGTCAACTGGATGAATTCGTTGGCGAAACTGATGCTAATCAACTACGAGAAGACATAGAATTGATTGAGGGAGTATACGAAAAGTTTGACAAATCTGAATATCTAAAAGGAATCCTTGCGCCCGTATTTTTTGGTTCTGCCTTAAATAATTTTGGGGTACAAGAATTGCTCAATTCATTTATCAGAATTGCCCCTTCTCCCCAACCTACCGAAACCAATATCAGAATGGTTGCTCCTATCGAACCCAAGTTATCGGGATTTGTGTTTAAAATCCATGCAAACCTCGACCCAAACCACCGAGACAGAATTGCATTTTTTAAGGTGTGTTCGGGTAAATTTGAACGAAATAAATTTTACCAGCACCAGCGAATCAACAAGAAACTACGATTTAATAACCCTACAAGTTTTATGGCTCAAGACAAAAACATCATTGATTTTGCTTATCCAGGAGATGTTATTGGGTTATATGATACAGGTAGTTTCAAAATTGGTGATACTCTAACAGAAGGGGAAGAAATGAATTTTAAGGGCATTCCTAGTTTCTCACCTGAAATGTTCAGAGAATTGGTGAACAAAGATCCTATGAAAACGAAACAGCTGGAGAAAGGGATTCAGCAGCTCACAGACGAAGGGGTTGCCCAACTATTTACTCAACAACCCGGAAACAGAAAAATCATTGGTGTTGTGGGTGAATTACAATTCGAAGTTATTCAATATCGACTGAAACACGAATATGGTGCCTCTTGTGATTTTACTCCAAAAAACTTTCACAAAGCTTGTTGGCTAACGTCTGAGGACAAGGATAAAATGCAGGAGTTTGTGAGAAGAAAAGCCAGTTATGTAGCCGAAGACAAAGATGGGAATTTTGTTTTCTTGGCAGAATCGGCTTTCCTACTTCGTCAAGCAGAATTTGATTATCCAGAAATCACCTTCCACAAAACCAGTGAATTCAAAGTTTAACCATTTTGTTGTATCTTGAATTATGAAAAAATGGGAAAAGATACTTTGGAGCTCGTTTCTTGTTGGGCTAGTTTTTAAACTAATGCATTGGCCTGGAGCGGGAATTCTCACCGTTTTTTCGCTGGTTCTTGTGGCACTATTTTATTTCTATTTGGGAGTGGGAGTTTTCAATGATTTGTCTCTCAAACAGATGTTTAACAGAAAAAATTATACTCACAAGAATCGTCTAAACTTGTTACTTGGTGCACTATTTGGCATAGTTATCGGTACCCTAGTGATAGGTATTTTATTTAAATTTATGCTTTGGCCTGGTGGTAATATTTTGTTATCGGTTGGGCTAATTTCACTTCTTTTATCGTTGGTTGTTTACTTTTTTTTACATTATTTTGAAAAAATATTTTTCGAAAAAAGAGTGTTCGTTAGAGTTGTGTTAATTGGTCTTTCTTCATTTGTTTTATGCGTGATTCAATCCGACTCATTTATCGATTTTTACTATCCGAATGATCCTGAATACGCCAATTCATTAAAACAGATTGTTCATAATCCCAGCGATTCTGTGGCGCAAGAAAATTTTATTCAACTCAGAAACGAAAGAACAACCATCAGTAAGAAGAAAACTACCAATTAAATTATAGCAACACTCTTTATGAAAATAAAAAAACGACTTAATTATCAGTCGCTTTTTCTTTGTTCATTTCAGTAGTAATTAGTTATTGTGCACATGCACATCCATTTGTGGAAATGGAATATTCAATCCTTTACTACCAAATTCTTTGTAAATTCTCTCGTTCATATTGAAAAAAACCGCCCAGTAGTCTTCTGTTTTACACCAAACTCTCAAGGTAATTTTCACCGAACTATCTGCTAGTTCTACTAGTCCTATAAAGTTATCCTCTGCATCAATAATTCTTGGATCGTCCTTTACGAATTCCAACAACGTATTTTTGGCCGTATCATAATCATCACCGTAAGCAATCCCTACAACAAAATCCACCCTTCTTTTTGTTTGTGTTGAGTAGTTAATCATATTTCCGTTTGCCAAAGGTCCATTAGGGATAATGACTGTTTTGTTATCCAAAGTAATCAGAATAGTATTAAAAATTCGTAATTCTTTTACTGTTCCTTTTTCGCCTTGAGCCTCAATAAAATCCCCAACTCCGTAGGGTTTAAAAAATAAAATCATGACACCACCTGCCAGATTAGACAATGTTCCAGAAAAAGCCATACCTATTGCCAAACCAGCAGCACCAAGCAAGGCAACAAATGAGGTCATTTCTATTCCTAATTGACTCAGAGCTGTGATAATTACCAAAATTCTTAAAGTAATGGCAATTGTACTTGCCAAAAACGTTTCCAAAGAGGGGTCAAAATCTTTCTTTTCGAAGGTTCGTCTTACCAGATTGTTGATTCTTTTTACTATCCAAAATCCGATTACTATGACTGCAACAGCGAATAACAGGGAGGTCCCGTATTCTACTATTTTTTCCAAAATCCAATCCGGATTAGTAAAAGATGATTCTGTTGATTGTGTTGTATTTTCTTCCATAATTTTTATTGGTTGTTAGTAGATTAGTTAAGCTGTACAAACTTACCAAATGAAACGAGCAAAACGAAAGAATTAACCGATAAATCGGCAATTAATTCTGACAATCTTGACTCGTTCTATGAATATTGTGTGTGTCGAAACCTAGTTGTTTTGCTGTCTTGAGGTAATGAGCGTACACTTCCTCCTTTATCGCCTTATTTCTTGCGAGTACCCACAAATACTTTCGGGAAGGAGAACCAACCAATACGTGCTGATAATTGGGGTCCAGCTCAATGATGTAATAGTCGCCATAAAAAGGCCGAAAAAAACTGACTCTAAGCTCTCCTGGATTCTCAGGATCTGGCACTTTTGCGTGTCCATTAGCTTCCTCCCATTCCCGCTTTTCTGTATTAAATCCTTTATTTGTGACTTTTATTCCTCCATTCTCTTTCAATGTGTAGTTGGCAGTAACGCAAGTGAGGTTTTTCTCAAAAGAATTGGGCAAACGAGCAATTTCGTACCACTTTCCCGCATAGCGCGATAATTCGACCGTATCTACAGTGGATAAATGCTTTTTTGGGCTACATCCTCCACCCACAACCGACAAAAATGTCGCGATTAATAACGTATGTTTCATCTCTTTTTTTCTTTACTTAAATGTAAGAAAAACTAAGGATATTCAAAAGGAAACAGAAGACACTCTGTCCATTTAACCAATTGATCTCTCCGCTTGTCAAGTTCGTAGTTTGAATTCAATAAAAAACCGTATTTTTAGTTAAAATAAAGAAAAATGACACCTGTTTTAGAAATAAAAAATCTAACAAAAGCCTACGGCAATTTTATTGCGGTAGACAACTTATCACTTTCGGTGGAACAAGGCAATGTATTTGGAATATTAGGCCCCAATGGAAGCGGCAAAACAACTACCCTTGGAATGGTGCTTGATGTCTTAAACTCCACTTCAGGATCTTATTCTTGGTTTGGGGAATCGCAAGCAAGTAATCACCGAAAAAAAATTGGTGCAATCTTGGAACATCCAATTTTCTACCCTGAACTCAGTGGATACAAGAATTTGGAAATTACTGCATTGATAAAGGAAGTTCATATAGATAGAATTGAAGCCGTACTGAAAAGAGTAGAACTATTTGGGCGAAAAGATTCTGCCTTCACAACTTATTCGTTGGGGATGAAGCAGCGTTTGTCGCTTGCCGCTGCTCTCTTGTCGGATCCAGAAGTGCTGGTACTAGATGAACCCACAAATGGATTAGATCCTGAAGGAATTAGACAAATGCGAGAATTAATTTTATCTATCGCTGCTGAAGGAAAAACAATTATTATCTCTAGCCATATTCTGGATGAAATTCAAAAAATGTGCACACATTTTGGAATATTGAAAAATGGAAAATTACTCATGCAAGGAGCCATAGGAGATTTACTTACCTCCAAGAATCAATTTTCTATTGACGCTGAAAACAAAAAAAAATTGAGCAAAATACTTGAACTTCATCCTGACTTTCAATCATCAGAAATCAAAGAAGAGAAGGTCAAAGTAACTTTTAATAAAACCGTGAATGGAGGTTCATTAAACAAATTCTTATTTGATAACGGAATTATAGCCTCTCAACTAGTGGAAGTAACGTCCTCTCTCGAGGATGAGTTTTTGGAAATTGTAAAAAATAAATAATGAGATTATTAAACATAGAGTTCAAAAAGATTGTAGGAAATAAGTCATTCAAAGTATTTAGTTTGTTATTTCTTGTGTTTTTACCACTGCTGGTTATTCTAGTTCCAGCTATGGCAGGGGACACCATAAACGGAATCGATTTCTATCCGTTCATCCCAAACAATTATGAAACTACTTGGTATGCCGTTTCTGTCATTTCAAGCTGGTTTTGCTTTTTTCTTCTGTCTTTTGTATTAATTTATCACATTACCAATGAATACAATTACCGAACTGTTCGCCAAAATATAATTGACGGATATACCAGAAACGAGTTCATCAAAGGAAAGATATACCTCATGCTCGCCATTACAGTGATTGCAACTCTATACGTATTTGTGGTGGGACTAATCGCAGGAGCGTACTTTTCTACCTTTGATCCCGAAGATGCCGGGCAGTTACAAAATTTCTTTAACACCGGAGAGGAAATTGATCCAATAGTGGGATTTGGTTCTTTATTAGATGGAGTAGAAAACGTAGGTAGGTTTTTTGTTCAGGTGTTGGCAAATTTTGGGTTTGCCTTTCTTGTTGCCTTTTTGGCGAAAAGAGGAATTCTTGCTGTGCTCATCTATTACGCAGCGTACATTGCGGAAATTATTTTAGGAATTCAATTGAAAAACAACAATGCTGAGCTCATTTATGACTATCTCCCCTTGAACGTTATTTCTCAAACTCTTCCTTTTCCTAATTTTCGGATGTTGCTGGCTGGATTGACTTCTCCCGATACGTTTAATTGGTTGGCAAGCGGAATTGCTCTCTCTTACACCCTATTATTTATAAGCTTAGCTCGCAGATTATTTATGAAAAGGGATATTGGTTAATCAAAAAAGAGATTGTCAGTTCTTCCTTCTGTTTTCCTATAAAAAACTAACTGTATTAGGCCCTTCATTAAAAAGTAAATCCAAAATAAATAAATTTGGAAGAAACCCGTACTTTTCCTCAAAAACCTGATTGTAAAGTTCTTTGGGAACTTCTAATGATTTATTCTTTGGAGTAAAATATCCTCTATAATCCGTAAATCCTTCAATTTCCTTGTGATGTTCTTTACTAAATGAAACGATAGGCGACATGGACAAAAGGTCCAATATTTTATTTTGAAGTGCTAAATTGAACTCCACCAAATAAGTATAGTGTTTCATAAAAACTGTCTCTAACTCTTCTTCATAAAATTCGAAGTAAGGAGAAGATCGGTAAGCAGAAGCGATAGATCGCCAGTGTTGTTTTTGCCAAAAATGATCGTATGATATTTTTATGTCCTGAAGTGCGGTATGATTCTTATGTTTTTCTACCGGAATTATTAAGTTTAACTTTCCATTTGCGCCATAAATCTCAGTTCTATTCCTGAAATTTTGTTTCAAATAATGACCATGTAAATCGAAAAAAACCTCTTCTGAGTTTTTTAACAAAGAATAATATTCAATGTTTCCGAGATATACTATGGGTAAAATTACTTTCATTTCGTGTTATTTGTTTTGATAAAAGGCAACGGCTTTTCTCACACTTCCTTTTTGCAAAAGCAACTCTTTTGCTTCGTGGTAATCCAACCCAGTTTGAGAGACAACCATGTTTGTTCCTCGGTCTACCAATTTGTCGTTACTCAATTGCATATCCACCATTTTATTTCCTTTCACTTTTCCCAATTGAATCATGACTGAGGTTGAAATCATATTGAGAACTAGTTTTTGAGCCGTTCCGGATTTCATTCGCGTACTTCCTGTTACAAACTCTGGACCTACCTCTACTTCTACCGGAAAATTGGCTACCTCTGCCAATCTACTTCCTTTGTTGCAGGTAATACATCCCGTGTTTATTCCTTCTTTGTTGCACTTTTCTATTGCTCCAATCACATAAGGGGTTGATCCCGATGCGGCTATACCAATCACCGTATCTTGATTTGAAATGTGTTGATCTTGCAAATCTTTCCACCCCAACTCCACATCATCTTCCGCAAATTCTACCGCTTTTCTTATGGCAGAATCTCCACCTGCAATAATCCCTACAACCAACTCATGAGGAACTCCAAAGGTAGGCGGACATTCACTTGCATCTACAACTCCTAGCCTTCCACTCGTTCCTGCTCCTACATAAAAGAGCCTTCCTCCTTTTCTCATTCTTGGAACAATACTTTCTATCAGTTTTTCTATCTCTGGCAAGGACTTCTCCACGGCCAAAGGCACCAATTTATCCTCGCGATTCATATTGGTAAGTAACTCACCCACACTCATTTTTTCCAAGTCGTTGTAATGAGAATCTGATTCTGTAGTTCTAGACATTTTTACAAAGTTTTAAAAATTCTATTCCATCTTATACCGCCATTGGCCCATCCTAATTCTTGGTCTTTACTCATCCAAATAACAAGTCCTTTCCCCACGACATGGTCTTCTGGCACAAATCCCCACATTCTAGAATCAGCCGAATTGTGTCTGTTGTCACCCACCATGTAATAATAGTCTTGCTTGAAAGTATAGGTGCTCACTTCCTCTCCGTTAATGAAGTATTTTCCGCTCTTTTCGTAGCCATTATTCCTCTCATAAGTTAGGATACACCTCTTGTACATCGCCCAATTCTCTTCGTTCAAGGTAATGGTGGCTCCAGCTTTAGGCATCCAAATAGGGCCGTAATTATCGGCTGTCCATAAACAAGATTTGTGGTAGGGATAAAAACTAATGTAGGAACTAATTTTATCTCCCACCGAATCAATTTTTCTCTCCACAGAAACAATTCTGAGGTCTCCCATTTCTCCCTTATTGAGAGCAGAAACAAATTTCTCCTTTAATCCAGCACTCATATTTACGTAACATACTTTCTGACCAATTGGCAAGTTTCCATTGTCATTAAAGGAGGTTAAATCTTTGTATAACCCTAAATTGAAACCAAATTTTTCTTTCAATTTTGGAAAGTCAAGATTACCCAAACTCCTATTAAATTCTACTTTGTGCTTAAAGTTGACATTCTCCCCTACAACACTTCTTTTACCATTGATGTATAAGTCTCCATTCCTAATCTCGAGAGTATCGTCTGCCACTGCCACGCATCTCTTTATGTAGTTTTCTTTCTTATCTATCGGTCGATGAGCATGTCCTTGTAACTGGATGTTTCTCCCTGCGCTAAAGTCATACAACAAGTTATCTTCTAAGATTTTCTTTCTGCCCATTGCTTCGTATTTCTGCGTGTTATTCAAAAATACCATAGGAGAAACTCGATCTCGCGTAGATTGCAAATAGGCTTCTTGTCTTACAAATTGATAGTAATTGTGTCCTTGTAATTCTCCCCCGGCACCCTGAGAGCCGTATGATCTTCCAAAAACTGCTGTATCACCCGTAGGGTAATTAAACACAACTATGTCGTTTCGTTCTACTTTCCCAAATCCTGGCAATCGGTAGTAAGGTAATTTTATGGCTTCTGAATAAGAATTGGCGTAAGTAAATGGAATAGTATTATGAACCAAAGGATAAGAAAGAGGTGTAAAAGGCACTCTAGTTCCGTAAGATAATTTATTCACAAATAAGAAATCACCTACGAGTAATTCTTTTTCCATAGAAGGCGTGGGAATAGTGAAGGCTTCTAGCACATATCCTCTTATCAATGAAGCAGCTATCAAAGCAAAGACAATGGAATCGCCCCATTCTTTTACCATGGTTTTTTGTCCTTTTTTGTCCTTTCCACCCGTAATTTTTTGAACATACACCAAAAGAGAAATAATACCAAAAGAGGCCAATGCCAGCACAATTTTATCTGACGTAGATCTTGCCTCAATTTGGGACTTATCATTCCAATCCATTTCTCCTTGATAGACCAAATCCTCTTTGCCAAAAGCCATCATAGGAAAATAAATAAAGGGAACAAAAATTTGCATAAGTGTGTCAACCGCTCCGTACTTTCCATACATTCTGCCCATCGAAACATTAATGGAGGCAAACATTAAAATCTGACTAAAACCAGGAATGAGCAAGATTAGCGCCCACCACCAAGGCCTTTTTATGACTTTTAACCAGATAAACAAGTTGTAAATCGGAACAAAACCTTCCCAGGGTTTCCTACCAGCTTTTTCAAAGAGTTTCCATGTACCCATGGCACAGTAAAGAAAAAGTATAGAAATCCATAGGGTAAAAATGGTGATAATCATAAAGCAATTTTTCTAAAATAAAATGAAAACAAATATAAGAGTTATGACAGAGTAACTGCTATTATTACATGCAAAATCGAAGTTTAGTTAAAGATAGAGAAGTTCAACCCAAAAAAAATTATCTTTGAAAAATAAAATTCATTCCCTTAACTATTTTTAACTGAACAATGAAAAAATCCATTTCGATTAAAAACGCGCCCTCCCCTGTTGGATCCTACAGTCAAGCAGTTTTGAGTAATAACACCTTGTTCATAAGTGGTCAAATTGCCATTAACCCGTACGATGGAGAATTCAAAACAGACAATATTCAAGATGAAACTCATCAAGTAATGAAAAACTTGCTTGCCTTGTTGGAGGCAGCCGAGATGACTGTAAATAATTTGGTGAAATGCTCAATTTTTCTGGATAACATGGAAAACTTTTCGCAGGTGGATACTATTTATTCGACTTATTTCGAGTCCAATAATTTTCCAGCGAGAGAAACCGTGGAAGTAAGCAAACTACCAAAAGGGGTAAGGATTGAAATATCGGGAATTGCCGTAAAATAAGTGTATTACTTTTACCTCATTCAGGAATATATTTGAAAATGTAAGAAGTACTTTTAAAGCTTGGAACTTTCTTTACCCACGTGTAAACATCCATTCTTGTTCTGTGGAAAGCGGCTCGTTGAAGGAATAATTATCATAATCAAACCCTTTGATTTCCTGAACATCTGCAATCTCATTTTTTATTATGTATCTACTCATCAAGCCTCGGGCAAACTTGGCATAGCTCATTATTGTTTTGTATTCTCCCTTTTTAAAATCCTTAAACCCAATTGTGAGTACCTTCCCATCAAGTTTTTTTGTATCGATAGATTTGAAATATTCATTACTCGCAAGGTTTACCAGATAATCTCCTTTAAGTTCGTTGCTCAGCGCATTCGTGGTAGTTTCCTTCCATACAGCATATAGGTTTTTCTCTTTGGAGGAAATTTCGAGTTTGGTACCCATTTCTAATCGGTAGGGCTGAATCAAGTCCAAAGGTTTTAGCAATCCATACAAACCTGATAAAATTCTGAGGTGATTTTGAGCATAGTGAAATTCAGATTTTGAAAAAGATTGGGCATCCATTCCGCGGTACGCATCACCAGTAAATGCAAGTATTGCTTGCTTGGAATTATGAGAATTAAACTCTTGTGAAAAAGATTGAAATCTATCGTAATTTAAATCACTAATTGCAGCACTTACTTTCATTAACTCACCAATCTTTTTGGAGGAGAAAGATTTTAATTTTTTCATTATTCTTTCCGTTTTATCTGGAAAGGAAATCTGACTGTGTTCGGATAGAATGGTTTGCTTGTCAAAATTCATTGACTTTGCCGGTGATAAAATAAATTTCATAGCGCTAATTTGATTGAATCAAAAGTACAAAAAAACTAACGCTTTGTAAAGAAGGTTTTTACTCCGGTGGGTTGTAATTATCGTCTTGGTTGGATTTTTCATTTTTCATGAGAGAATCGGATTCAAATATCCATTTCCCATTGGTTAGTATAAACTTATCAAAACTCAAATCGGGATAATAGTACTGATAAAATCCGGTCATCTGGGGAGTTGAGGGCGATAAATGCGAAAACACTATTTCTTCCGTTTTTTTTGTTTTGTAATGTTTCACACTCACAATTGCCTCATCTGAATAGGTAAGGATAACTCTTTTTTTTGTTTTTCGCTCCGAAGGATACTCAAACAAATTGAAACCAAATTTTGCTCCTTTTCGCGAAAGACTCATCGTTTCTATCACTTTTTGGGTAGTCATTCCATCTTTTCCATTCCATCCCAACAACGTATATCGTCCTTTTTTTGTTACTATAATTTTATAATAGAGCGCACCATACCAGTTGGTGTGAGTGAGAGATTTGCTTTCGGCCCTTTCAATGATTCGGTGGTTATCTCGCAACTTAATTATGGTCCCATTTTTCTTCAAAATATAACAGTAAAAGGAATGCACACCACTTTGAGATTCTACATTCCAGTTAAACAGCCTAAACTCTCCATCTGGTGAAACGAGCTTCGACATTTTTACCAAATTCTTAAAAGGGTAACTAAAAGATTCTTTCAACTCAAGTGTTTTTTCTAGTTGCTCGGTAAACTCCTGGTTGTACCTTTGAAATTCGCTATCGAGAGTACTACTCCTTAACAAATCAAACAAAGAATCCAGAATAATTTCATGATTCTTAATCTCCATAGAGTATTCTCCTTTATTCATCGAGAAAGAAAGGGTAGAATAAACACAAATTAAAAAAACTAACAATAATCTCATACTTTGGGTAACGGTAACGAAGTAAAATTATTTAACACTAATCAAAAACAAAGCCAATTATCCTCTCATTTGAGTTTTATCATATACTTTGGAAGGATACATTTCCTCATAAGTTTTAATAATGTTACTCTCTACTCTGTGGTTAATGTGAGAGCGGGTCAGTTGATCTTTGTCTGTAAGTCCTGCTACCAGCACAATTTCTTTAAAGCTATCGATCGTTTTTTTATGAAAACTCGCTACTCGTTGCTTTTTATCTGTCACATCTAATCCTTTAATCAATGATTTTTTTTGAGTAGCGATTCCTACGGGACACTTATTTGAATTGCATTGTAACGCTTGAATACATCCTAGAGACATCATCATTCCTCTTGCACTTTGGCAAAAGTCTGCTCCCATAGCTAGCGCACGAACAATATGAAAACCAGAAACGATTTTACCAGAAGCTGACAGCTTTATTTTATTTCTCAATTCATAGTTGACCAGCGTATCATGCACAAAAGCCAGCCCATCCAGAAAAGGAGTACCTACCGAATCGGCAAACTCAACTGGTGCAGCTCCCGTGCCTCCTTCTCCTCCATCTACAGCTATATAGTCTGGAGTTATTCCCGTATTTACCATGGCTTCGCACAGCTCTTCAAATTCTTTTTTTACCCCAATGCACAGTTTAAACCCAACCGGCTTTCCACCTGATAATTCTCTTAATTCACGGATAAAGTTCATGAATTCAATAGGATTGCTGAAAGCGGAGTGTCCTGGAGGTGACAAAACAGCTATACCAGGTTCTACCCCTCTAATTTTGGCAATTTCTGGGGTGTTTTTTACCGCAGGTAGAATTCCTCCATGGCCAGGCTTGGCTCCTTGGGATAATTTTATTTCAATCATTTGGATTGAGTCTTGGGTGGCGGTCTTTTGAAAATTTTCTTTCGAAAATGTACCATCTAAGTTTCTACAACTAAAATATCCTGTACCTATCTGCCAAATTACGTCTCCACCGTACTTCAAATGATAAGGACTAACCCCTCCCTCGCCTGTATTGTGAGCAAAATTACCAAGTTTGGCACCTCCGTTTAGTGCTTCTAAGGCACGGTCGCTGAGTGAACCAAAACTCATGGCTGATATATTGTAAATACTAGTCGAATAGGGTTTTGTGCAATTTTGTTCACCTATAAGTACCCTTGAATCTATAGTGTAGTCGTGGTGAGATTTTGCGTACATCGAATGATTTATCCATTCATACCCATCTTTGTAAGGGTCCTCTTGGGTTCCAAAAGGAGAAGTATCCGATACGTTCTTCGCTCTTCGGTATATAAGTGAACGATCAATTCGATCAAATGGTCTTCCTTCGGTGTCTGTTTCAACAAAATATTGCATTATTTCAGGTCTTACACCTTCAAGAAGATACCGTAAATTTCCAATGACAGGAAAATTCCTACGGATTGCATGTTTTGTTAGGGTCATGTCGTAGATTCTTAGCATAATTAGAGGTGCCAGAATGACAAAAACCCACCAAATAGGTTGCATGAATAGTGAAAAAGAAATTACTGAAATTATAAGAATCACAGAGATGAAGACGAAGGCTTTTCTTACCATGGTATTTGAATAGTTAGATAGTTTGTTTGTTTCGGTTTTGAATACTTATAGCTTTTCACCACAAAACTTACAATGAATCGCATCGTCCGCATGACCTTCTTTAGAACAAGAATTACAGCTTTTTGTATTCGTAAAATTATTTTTTTTAATTACCCCAGCAGTAACCATTCCTGTGGGAACGGCAATGATGCCATATCCCAAAATCATTATGATAGAAGAAACAAATTGGCCTAACGGAGTAACTGGCGAAATATCTCCAAAACCCACCGTGGTGAGTGTAACGATTGCCCAATAAATACTCCTCGGTATGCTTGAAAAACCATTTTCTTTTCCTTCAATTACATACATCAGGGAACCTAAAATCATTGCCATACAGAGAACAGCAACCAAAAACACAATAATCTTTTCTCGACTATCTCTCATCGCTTGCCCCAAAAATTTAGCTTCTTTCGTAAAGTTTCCCAGTTTAAATATCTTAAAAAGCCTCAAAAATCTTAACACACGAAAGACTTGAAATACATGACCTCCTCCCGGAATAGCTAAAGAAATGTATGTAGGTATGGTAGAAACAAAATCAATTACTCCGTAAAAGCTAAAAATATATCTCCAAGGCTTTTTTACTGAAATGATACGCAAAATGTATTCTAAAGAAAATATTATCGTAAAAAACCATTCGATGCTATACAGAACTTCCTCATATTCGTTGTGAATATGCACAACACTATCTAGCATAACAACGAATAAACTGACAAGAATAAAAACCAGTAAACCTATATCAAATGCTTTTCCTGCATTTGTGTCTGCTTCAAAAATTATTTCGTGTAGTTTCTCTCTCCATCCATGCATACAACAAATATAAGAGTTTTATTCCAATGATAAATGTGGGATGAAAGAGGATTTTAATCCATCTTGCGTTCTATGAGACCTTTTCTAGCATTATCATAATCAGGCTGTTTGTACAATTTTTCTAGATGTTGTCTCTCTTCTCCAGTTAGTTTCATCTTGGAAAAAGTATACCAAAATGATTCTTTACTCATGGAATCCCAATGCAGTTCATGATTTGTTTTTTTGTGCATTCCCAAAATATTGTAAAAACAGGTAGAAAAAAATAGAAAAACCATCAGGACTTTGATCATTTTCTTGCTGGAAAAAAACTGTATTCCAGCGGCAAGTGGAAAAATCAACAAGGCATAAAACTCTATCATAGGTCTGGATCCATAGCTACCTCCAAACCACCAACACCACCAAGAAGACAAAATGTACACAGCGCTTGGAACTATAAAAAAAATAGCCCATTTCATTGGTTTCATTTTTTTTGGTAGAATAAAAACAGCTAAAAGAGCAAACACCATAATAGGAGTGTATAAAAGCCATCCATTTCGATAACCGAACAAAAACTCTAAGAAATGTGGATTATCAAAAAAGAATCCTTCATTTCGGTAACTCCATCGAATCCAACCACTTCCGTGTATTTTCCAAAAAAGCATTTGCAAAAAAATTGGGGCAAAAAATGAAATCAAAGAAAATAAAAGTATCCCTCTGTTTTTTTTTATCCAGTTTCGATTTTCTTTCGAATAAAAAAAATGTACCAGCGGTAAAAAGGCAAACAAAATACTAGTAGGACGGATTAAAACACTTAATCCCATAGCAAGACCAATAAGAATTATGGAATAATTGTTTTTTAATTCATTCCACTGAAGAGTGCTGTAAATAACAACAGAATACAAAAAAAACAAGTAGGAATGACTCATTTCACCTTCGCCCATGGTGTAATAAAACAAATTGGTGCTTGCAAAAATGAGAAAAACTGAAAGGGAAGAAACCCATGGTTTAAAAAATCGAAGCAAAGAGAGATACAACAAGAATAAGCCAATCGAGACATAAATATAAGTCCCTATGCGAATGGAAATACTATAAGGGAGTGAATATCCATCTGGAGGGTAATCACTGATCATTGCAACACCATGACCTATTAAAAAAAACGGACTATACATAAGAGACATACCCATGGTCATTTTGGGTAAGGCAATCCAATTTTCATCTTCCGTAAGCCAATACAATCTGTCGTTTTTAAACTTAAAGCTCAAATCTTTGTATACAAACAATGCAGGTAAATAACAGTAATATTGATTTACGTCATTCCGATAAGTAAATTGATAAGGATATTCTTGATGAATTTTCCATGACCTTGAGGTAAACCCAACAAGCAGTGTAATCGCCAGAAAAGCAACTAAAAACCAATTGTGATGAAAAATTCGCATTATTTTTTGTTAAAGATAAAAGAAATATAGCTCTCAACAATAAAAAATGGAAGTAGCTAAAATTTCCCAAAGAAGGATATGAAATTACGCGAATGAACGGTGAATGTTTAAGGTAAAATGGAGTATGTTGTTGGACTCGATTTACAAGAATATAATAACATAGAAATAGTGGATGTTCCAGAGATAAATCTTCATGGGAAGTTATGTCTAAGTATTGTTGGTAAGTCCCATAAAGGGAAGTGAATATTATTGAACAAACAATAACAAAAATGATTTTGTTCTCAAACTAAAATTTAATCTCCTATTTGCTAAGTGTTGTTAGTTTGTTTCTATTTTTTTACTTGTTGGTGTTTAGCTATTTCTATAAAGCATTCAATTGTATCAACTTACACATGTCAAAATACACTTCCAGAGTTGGTCTTTGCTTTTAATGTAAAAAAAACGGTTTAAAGAATAGATTTGAGTCTGAATTAATATCTTTGCATGAATTATAACCCTGAAATCTACGATCAAAATGATTGAACTAAATGCCCTTAGAGCCAACCCAGACGAGATTGTTAAGAGATTGCTAATTAAAAATTTTAATGCAAAAAACTTAGTTTCCGACTTGCTTAATTTGGACAAGCACAAAAGAGAAATTCAAGTTGAAAATGACGCGCTTTTAAATAAACGAAATGTGCTTTCTAAGGAGATTGGAAAGTTATTTAAAACAGGAAAAGCGAATGAAGCGAATGAAAAAAAGCGAGAGACTACTGAATTAAATGATAAAATTCATAGTTTGAAAGAACAATTTAATGAATTGGACTCAAAAATTGAAGAAATCCTTTATCAATTGCCAAATGTACCTCATGAGGATGTACCAACTGGCAAAACTCCTGAAGATAATGTCACTGTGTTTGAATTTGGGGATCCAAAAAAAATGGACTCAGAAGCAAAACCACACTGGCAGCTGGCCAAAGAGCTTGACCTAATCGACTTTGACTTAGGAGTAAAAATTACTGGAGCAGGATTTCCTGTGTACAAAGGAAAGGGCGCTAAACTTCAAAGAGCTTTGATTAATTTTTTCTTGGATGAGGCCGAAAAAGCTGGATACAAAGAAGTAATTCCTCCTTTATTGGTAAACGAAGCCTCAGGGTATGGAACCGGTCAACTTCCTGACAAAGAAGGACAAATGTACCATGCAACCGAAGATAATTTTTATCTTATTCCGACAGCCGAAGTGCCTGTTACCAATATTTTTAGAGATGTAATTGTAAAAAAGGAAGATTTTCCTCACAAACTAACCGCCTACACTCCTTGTTTTAGAAGAGAAGCAGGAAGCTATGGAAAAGATGTGAGAGGACTAAACAGATTGCACCAGTTTGACAAAGTTGAAATCGTGCAAGTTCAACATCCTTCCAATTCTTATGCAGCTCTTGAAGAAATGATTGACCATGTAAAAAATCTGATAGAAAAACTGGAATTACCGTATCGAATTCTTAAACTTTGTGGAGGCGACTTAGGATTCACGGCTGCCATTACATATGATTTTGAAGTATATTCGGCAGCACAAGAAAAATGGTTGGAAGTAAGTTCTGTGTCGAACTTTGAAACCTACCAAGCAAACAGATTGAAATTAAGATTTAAAAATGAAGATGGGAAAACACAGCTTGCCCATACCCTTAACGGAAGCGCACTGGCGCTACCAAGAATTGTAGCGGCCCTACTCGAAAACAATCAAACAAAAGATGGAATCCAAATTCCAAAGGCTTTGGTTCCTTACACAAGATTTGAAACAATTTAACTATGAAATCACTTTTCTATTTTTTTCTCGCCCTTACATTATTTAGTTGCTCTCAACCAACTGCTTCAAATTCTTTGTACAAAAAAGAGATTGTAGATTTAGATCAAACTTTTGCTACGATGGACTCCAATTATCGGCTATTCGAATCTGCCAAAGTAGATACTTTGAAACTAATTCGCGATTCTGCTAACAAAAAATACAACAGAATAAAGTCAGTCTATCAGTCAGATTTTATAGATACTAAGTTCGAAGAAATAATGTTGATTGCTAGAGGTCAGTTGGTAAAAAAACTGGCGAAAATCGAGGGAAACAGTTCGAAAATTGAAAACGAATATTCATACTCCACCAAGCAGTATAGAAATTTGAGAGAAAATCTCATACATGAGACGTTAGAAAAAGAGGAGTCACTTATTTTTTTTAGTGAAGAAAAAAATGCATTGATACTACTTAATGCCGAAATTGTTAACTTTAATGAATCTATTCAAAACACAATGTCAATTGCTACTACAATTTTGCCGCAGTTAGATTCAATTATAGACGTTCATGAGCCAAAACCTGAGTAAAAAATTCGTTCACTCGTTATTTTTAATAGCGCTCCTCACCTTTTTTGGGAGCACCGAGACATTTGGACAAAACTCAGATTTGCAAATGGCTCAATACTATTTTGAAAACTCAGATTTTGAGAAAGCAAAACTCTATTACGAAAAGTTGTACTCCCACTCCTCTACCCAAGAGGTGTACACTAAATATGTAAACACACTAGTGAAGTTAGGTGAATTGGATGAGGCGATAAAAATCACAAAGAAGAAAATCAAAACCGAAAAAATTGGTACTTTTTACGCAATTAAACTCGGCTCCCTGTACGAACAGCAAGGAAATAATAAAAAAGCAAAAAGCTATTACGAAGACTTAATAAACGAGTTGACTAAAAAAAATACCGTTAACGAATTTGTGATTTTTGCCAATGAATTTGTTCGGGTACAAAAGTATGAGCATGCCATACAGGTATTTGAGAGATGCGACAATGTTCACTCAAATTCCAATCATAAAACTTCTATTGCCAATCTTCATGGAATGCTTGGGAACTACGAACAAATGATTGATACATATCTCGATCAGCTAACCCTTTCTTCGGCTGAACTTGTTCGTATAAAAATGCTCTTGCCTCGCTCCATTAATTTTACTGAAGATAAAGCGGTGGTAGATATTATTAAAAAACAAACACTTAGAAAAATACAGAAGCAACCAGAAAATGAATCTCTCTACGATTTATTAATTTGGATATATCAACAATCCAACGATTTTGAAACGGCATTTATCCATGTAAAAGCCTTGGACAAGAGAACGAAACAACAAGGAGAAAAGATTTACGAATTTGGACAGATGTGCGCTTCGAACAAAAAATATGAGTTGGCAATTGCGTCATTTGACTATTGCATACAACAATATGATTCTTACCTTTTTTCTCATATTGCCTCAAAGCAAGCAATTCTTGAAGCTCTTCAAAGTAAAATTTTTGCCAATGCAACCTACAAAGAAGAAGATATTATCAACCTAAAAAACAGATATCTATCTACACTTAATAGCACAAATGACTTGGAAGACAAGTTCCCCTTAATAAAGGGACTCGCCTATCTCGAAGGATTTTATATCCACAACATCGATACGGCCGAAATTCTCTACAAGCAATTGCTTTCTTTTCCGTCTATTTCTCCCTCTCAACTTGGTGAAGTGAAGATAGACCTTGCCGATATTTACATGCTCAAAAATGAAATCTGGGATGCCTCTTTGCTCTACATGCAAGTAGAAAAAAAATTCAAACATGACATTCTTGGTTCAAAAGCTAAATATAAGAACGCAAAACTTTACTACTACACAGGTGATTTTGAATGGTCTCAAAATCAATTGGATGGACTAAAAGCCTCTACTTCCAAACTGATATCCAATGATGCAATTGATTTATCTTTATTGATTACAGATAACTACAATATGGATACAACGCCAGTAAATATGAAACAATTTGCCCGTGGAGATTTGTTCATTTTTCAAAATCAATTCCAAAAAGCTCTTTTGGTATTTGACTCAATACTTAGTAGAAATCCTTCGCATAGCTTGGCAGACGAAATTGAATTTAAAAAATATGAAATTGCTTTTAAAAAGCAAGATTTTTTATCTGCAAAGAAACACCTTGAACACATTATAAATGAATACAAAGAAGGGATTCTGGGTGACAACGCACTCTTTAAATTAGCTGAGCTTCAAGAAAACCAGTTAAACCAACCAGAAGAGGCTATGAAAAACTACGAAAAACTTTTGTTTGACTGCCCAGGTAGTTTGTTTGTTGTAGAGGCCAGAAAACGTTTTAGAGATTACCAAACGAAGTACCCTGACAAAGCCAATACGATAAAAACTATTGTAAAATAAAAAAGGTCCTTAAATGAGTTAAGGACCTTTTTTATTTCTCTACGTATTGGAATTTACTTTTTCAGTAAATCTCTAATTTCTGCCAAAAAATCTTCTTGCGAAGGTCCTGAAGGAGCTGAAGCCTCTTCTTCTTTCTTCTTTTTAGATTTATTGTAAACCTTAATAAACACAAAAAATAAAAAACCTACCAATATAAGGTTAATAATTGAATTGATCCACTCTCCATACATCACTGCATTCACTAGAGTTACAACAGTTCCTCCAGCATCTACTAATTCCTCTGACAACACATACATTAAATCAGAGAAATCTACACCTCCGGTAAAGTGCCCAACGATTGGCATAATTACTTTGGTAGAAAATACCGAAATTACTTCTTTATTGCTCCCGCAATAATTACATCAACTGCAAATTAATTATCATTTCCGTTTATGATAAAGGCTTTAAATCCTATTAACATATTTGATAGTTTTTATGTTAATATAAATAAGTATTTTGGAAGAATTCAAATTCAAAGAGTTACCTGGTGCAAACAATTGTGTCAAAATAAGGACTGTATCCAGCCCATAGCCCTAGTGCACCATTTGACAGGTTAGAGGGAACATTCACCGGGGTAGCAAATGGGCTTCCTGTGGACAGTATTTGTTCTTCGGCAATACTAATGAACGAAAACACTCCTTTGTCGATGGAGCAAAACTTGACCACGACAGTATCCCCGACTTTGTAAAATCCTCTCTCAGGCGCTTGATCGTCAAACTTATCGGAATTTACTGGCTTTCCATACCCAAACTCAAAGGTTGTTCCATTTACAAATTCATCATCAAAAACAGAACTCGAAGGAAGCAAAAATCTCTCGTCTTTTTGTTGTCCTTTCAACCTTCCATAACGGTAAGAGTTTATTCTTTGGGCGAACCATCTATAAAAATTCTTTTCGGAAGCCGGCTCGGTCATTTGGGCATATAAAAACCCCAAAGAATCTCGATCTCCAAATACTTCAAACCAAGTAGAGTCTAAAGCAACTGGCGGCAAAAGATGGGTGGTTCCTTGGTAATTATTTCCTTTCCAATCTATCGATATTGTATAGGATTTTCCTATTTCACCGGTCATAGATGGATCAATAAATCCACAAATATCGTAACTGCTCAAAAGGGCAACAGGAATTCCCACTAACCTACTTAGTTGCTCTTGTTGGGTGGCAGAAAGTGTACTTGAACATATTTTGGTCATTTGGTTAGTTATTGTACCGTCTGAGATTGAAATGACAGCATCGGACACATAACTATTAGCCACAGACTGAATATCTGTTGGATCAAAATACCCTGATGATTTACTCAGAATTACGTAAGGAATTTGACCGAGTTCTATTACTCCTTCTACGATTAGTTTTTCTTCGGGTCGAGGCAAATCTACATCAATCTCTTTCTCGCAAGAGCCAATGAAAAGCAAAAGAATGAAAACTGCTTGTATGTGAAAAATTGATTTCATAGCTACTGTTTTTTTTTAAAAACTAAAATTCCAAGTTACAGAGGGCAATATTGGAAACAACGAAACCTGAATTGCCGATACATCCAGAGTGCCTTGAGTAAACCCTCCAGAACTATCAAAGTAAATAAAATATGGATTTCTACGGTTGTACAGATTAAATACTGAAAAATTCCAACTTGATGTGAATTTCTTTTTAACCTTTTTTATTTCCCCGGTCGCCACATCTTTGTATTCTTTGTGTTTCTTTCCCTGGTAAGTTGCCGAAATATCTGCTCGGTGATAGGGAGCCATTCGGTAACTGTTTCTATCTGCGTATTCTACTAGTAATTCACCTTCGATAAAATACTTAGAGGCAGGCAGCGTAATTGAATTCCCTGTGGCGTAAACAAAAATTGCCCCAAAAGTCCATTTTTCTCCTAGGTTATAACTTGCAGTAATTGAAAGGTCATGACGTCTGTCAAATTTTGCAGGGTACTCCCTTCCTTGGTTTAATTCATCAAACTGCCTCATAGTTCTTGACCATGTGTACCCAACCCAACCAGTTAACTTGCCAAGTGATTTTTTTACGAATAGTTCTGCTCCGTAGGAATATCCTTTTCCAAAGGTAAGTTGATTATCGATGTTGTCATTTACTCCATCACTGGGGTCGGCTCCATCCTTGAACTCCACAAGATTCCGTAAATCTTTGTAATACAACTCTACTGAAGCTTCGTAAGTGTTTTTTTTGAAGTTTTTAAAATATCCTAAATTAACTTGAGAAGCCTGTTGTGGTTTCACTATGTCTGTTGAGGGAATCCACAGGTCTGTTGGCAAAGAGTTTCCTCCAACAGAAACCAAATGCATGTATTGATAATTTAGAGTTGCTCCAAATTTCATAGAACTAGATTCATTCAAGGTATATCTTCCTGTGAGACGAGGCTCCGGCCTTACATATGTTTTTAATGATTGAAAATCATCATATTCTATTTCTTCCAGAACATTCCCTTCGTTGTCTTTTATATATCTTTTGAAAGGTCCAACGTGCTGAAAACTCGACAACCGTATCCCTGCATTTATTTTTAACAACGGTGATAGTTCAATGTCATCCAAAAAGTAAATGGCGCCCTCATTGGCATAGAGTCTTACTGCTCCTCCTAGGTCAAATTCGGTATCGCCCTGCGTAGCAGTTACATTATTGGGAATGAATGTGTGGTAGGTATAATTTACCCCAAACTTAATGGTATTCTTTGGATTTGGGTAATAACTAAAATCTGCTTTTAGGTTCCAATCCCTTATTCCTGAGTACAATCCAAAACTAAAATCCTCTTGTCTTCCTTCAAAAGTAAAATCATAGGAGCTATAAATGGCTGTGGTATTCAAAAAGAGTTTGTCCGAAAAAATATGATTCCATCTCAAAGCTGCTGTTGCATTTCCCCACGGTATGTTGATGGTAAATCCAGATTCTGCCTGAGAATAGGTAAATACATCTTTCCCAAAATAACCGCTTAAAAATAGTTTGTCTTTGTCAGAAACCTGGTAATTTATTTTGGCATTAAAATCATAAAAATAATACCCAGAACCTTTTATTGGTGCATCCTCTTTGATAAATGGTTGCGCTAATTCCGAAATATAGGTTCGCCTTCCAGAAACGATGAAAGAGCTTTTGTTTTTTTGAACAGGTCCTTCGAGAGTCAATCTAGAGGCTATCAAACCTATTCCTCCAGCTCCATGAAAATTTCTATCATTCCCCTCTTTCATTGAAATATCCAATACCGAAGAAAGTCTTCCTCCGTAGTTCGCAGGCATTCCTCCCTTAATCAAATTCACATTCTTGATAGCATCTGCATTAAACACAGAAAAGAAACCAAACAAATGAGCCGCATTATACACCACTGCTTCATCGAGCATAATGAGATTTTGATCTGGTCCACCACCACGCACATAAAACCCCGTATTTCCTTCACCTGAGGACTGGACACCAGGCAATAGCTGGATAGTTTTGAGCACATCCACTTCTCCCATAAAAGCGGGTAAATTCTTTATTTGCTCCACATCTAACTCCACAGTTCCCATCTGAGTACTTTTGGTATTTTCGTCTCCCTTTTCTGCTTCTACTTTAAATTCGTTTATTACCACATCTGAACTAGTTAGCTCTTGATTAAGCGTAACACTTTCGGCTAGCGTTCTGGTAGAACTAACCTCTTTGTATCCTACATAAGAATAGGTAACGGAATAAGTTCCGGCCGGAATCGTTAATGAATAAAACCCATACACATTCGTGGAAGCACCAATTTTTAGCTCATTCACAAAAACTGTTGCACCGATTAATGTCTCACCTGATTGAGAGTCTTTTATGGTTCCGCTTATCGTAATATTTTGTGTGTCACCCCATAAAGAAATAAACAGAAAGAATAAAAGTGAAAGGAAGTTGCGCATTAGAATAAGTACGTTCATTAGTTAGGACGTAAATGTATAAAAAAAGGAGGTAACTTGTCAAAAGTACCTCCTTACCATTTTGTTAAAATTAGTTTTATTTTGTGAACAGTAATTCTCTTAATTTTGGCATCGGCCACAATGAGTCATCTATGAGGATTTCTAACTTATTTACGTGATACGCTATCTGATCAAAATGAACTTTTACCGTATCGCAATACGCTACCGCCTTTTTGAAAGGATCTTCAATTTTGTTGGCTTTCTTTCTCATATCCAACATCGTTTCTAAATTCTTTTTGAGGGCAGTAAGATGAGTCGATACTTCTCCCAAGATGCTCAACTGAGTATAGCAATTGGTTTTAAACTCTTTCTCACTGAATATAGATTTCATACCTGTTACATTTTCTAAAAGTAAGTTTTGATACTTCACTGCTGCAGGAATTATGTGGTTTTGAGCCAAGTCACCCAGCATTCTTCCTTCAATTTGAATCTGCAATTGATACATTTCCAATTGAATTTCTTGGCGTGCATGATATTCAACTTCTGTAAATATTCCCATTTCTGAAAATAAATCCACATACTTTTTCTCTGATACTTTTTGTACTGCTCTTGGTGTATCTTTTAGGTTTGATAATCCTCTCTTTGCTGCCTCTTTCACCCATTCTTCGCCATATCCATTTCCTTCAAAACGGATAATCTTAGATTCTTTTATCAGTTTTTGAATCTCCTTGAGCAAAGCCATGTCCTTCTTCTCCCCTTTTTTTATTCGAGCATCTGTTGATTTTTTGAACTCTTGCAATTGCTTTGCAATAATTGTGTTGAGCGCGATCATTGGAGTAGCACAATTGGCTGTAGATCCTACGGCTCTAAACTCAAATTTGTTGCCAGTAAAAGCAAAGGGCGAAGTTCTGTTTCTATCGGTATTATCAAGCATGAGTTCTGGTATCTTACCAATATTCAACTTTAGAGCAGTTTTTTCATCAGGAGTCATAGTTCCAGACTTAACGTTCTTTTCCAAATCATCCAACATTTTGGTTAATTGCTGACCAATGAATACCGAAATAATAGCTGGAGGTGCTTCATGTCCACCTAAACGATGATCATTACTGGCTGTAGCAATACTCGACCTCAAAATATCTGAATAATCATGAATCGCTTTTATCGTATTTACAAAGAAGGTTAAAAATCGGATGTTTTCTTTCGGGTTCTTTCCTGGTTGTAATAAATTTACTCCAGTATTTGTGGAGAGCGACCAATTGTTATGTTTTCCTGATCCATTCAAACCAGCAAAAGGTTTTTCGTGCAGTAATACCTTAAAATTGTGCTCATCAGCTACTTTTTCCATCACATCCATCAACAACAAATTGTGATCTACTGCCAAGTTGGTTTCTTCAAAAATTGGGGCACACTCAAATTGATTTGGGGCTACCTCATTGTGTCTCGTCTTTACCGGAATACCCAACCTGAGAGATTGCTTTTCGAAATCTCTCATAAATGCAGTAACTCTATCTGAAATTGTTCCAAAATAATGATCATCCAATTGCTGACCCTTAGCAGGCTTGTGACCAAACAAAGCTCTTCCCGTCATCATAATATCCGGACGAGCGTTGTACAATGCTGAATCAATCAAAAAATATTCTTGCTCCCATCCTAAAGTTGCTTGCACTCGATTGATGTTCTTATCAAAGTATTGACAAACTGCAGTAGCAGCTTCATCTACTTTGTGCAACGCTTTTAGCAAAGGCATTTTGTTGTCTAATGCTTCTCCGGTATACGCAATGAATATTGTTGGAATGCACAATGTTGTTCCCATGATAAATGCCGGAGATGAGGGATCCCAAGCTGTATATCCTCTCGCCTCAAACGTGTTTCTAATTCCTCCGTTCGGAAAACTTGAAGCATCTGGTTCTTGTTGAACCAATAATTCTCCTCTAAATTTTTCTATGGCTCCATTTTCAGAGGTTTCAAAGAAAGCATCGTGTTTTTCGGCAGTAGATCCAGTTAACGGCTGAAACCAATGTGTGTAGTGAGTTACACCTCGCTGAACAGCCCACTCTTTCATGGCATTTGCTACTTGGTTCGCTACTTCCCTATCTATTCTTGTACCGTCATTAATTGATTTTTGGACACTTTTAAAAACTTCACCCGACACGTGATTTCTCATTTTATCGTCAGTAAAAACATCCTTTGCAAAAATTTCAGAAATCTTCTGCGGAGTAATTTTAATTTCTTTTGCCTTTCTACTATTGATAGTTTCAAGAGCACTAAACCTTGTTTGAGCCATGATGAATTTGTTTTTTTATAAAATAATAGACAAATGTAATTCATTTTAGGGGGTCTGAATTGAAATTTATGTGAAAATTTATTAACACCCCCTAATTTATACATGTTCAAAAAACATTTTTAAACTTTTCATTCGATTCACCCCCTGTATCTACTTTCAGATCAGCAGTAATTTTCAATCTACTTTTTTTTCTTTTACAAAAGTATTCGGTTACATTTGGGTGTGAAATTAGCAGTCATCATAGTCAACTACAACGTCAAGTATTTTTTGAAGCAATGCCTAGAGTCTGTTTATAATTCAACTAACCTTTCGGATATTGAAGTGTATGTCGTCGACAATGATTCTAAAGATGGCTCAGTGGAAATGGTGACTGAGTCTTTTCCGGAAGTTAAGCTGATCACAAACAAGGTAAATGTTGGGTTTTCTACAGCCAATAATCAAGCGATAAAACAAACCAACGCGGAGTATGTCGTATTGCTAAACCCTGACACCCTCGTTCAGTCAACGTCTTTTGAAAAAGTTATTCAATTCATGGACACTCACCCTGATGCGGGAGGTTTAGGAGTAAAAATGATTGATGGAAATGGAAAGTTTTTACCAGAATCTAAGCGAGGACTACCAACCCCAGAAGTTGCTTTTTACAAAATCTTTGGATTCTCAAAGCTATTTCCCAAGTCAAGGAATTACGGGAAATATCATTTGGGATATCTAGATAACGATTCTACCCACCAAATTGATGTGCTTTCAGGAGCCTTTATGGTGATGCGCAAAGAAACCTTGAATCAAGTAGGTTTATTGGATGAGGATTTCTTTATGTATGGAGAAGACATAGATTTGTCTTATCGAATCACTCAAGGAGGCTACAAAAACTACTATTATCCTGGCACTACAATTATTCACTACAAGGGTGAAAGCACAAAAAAAAGTAGTGTAAATTATGTGTATGTGTTTTACAAAGCTATGGCAATTTTTGCAAAAAAACACTTCGAACACAACAAAGCCAGTTTATTCTCAAAGCTAATTAAAATAGCCATATTTTTTAGTGCCAGCTTGGCCCTAATCAAAAGGTTTTTTTCTTTGTTTTTTCTTCCTGTAATCGATTTTTGCACAGTATTTTTTGGTTTACATATTGCCAAAACCATTTATCAAGACGACCACGGTCTCTTCCACCAGCCCGAAATAATCAATATTTCTTTCACGATATATTCGATCCTCATTCTTTTATCGATATTTTTCGCTGGAGGATACGATAGACCAATCAAACTTCAAAAAGTCATCAAAGGAACAGTCATTGGTTCAATTCTCACTAGTTTGGTGTATTTCTTTGTCTCGAGTTTTTATTATTTTGGTATAGGAAGTGCCTTATTGGGAATTTTTCTGATTATGTTCGGATTGTCAGCAGTGCGTTGGGTATTGCATTTTTTTAAAATAAAGAAATACCGAATCAATTTTTTTAGAAAAAGAATTGCAATTATTGGGGACCAAAAAGAAAGTGACAAGGTAAAAAACCTTGTTGAACATACTCAATTGTATTCATCGGTGGTGGGAACAATCTCACCAAATTCTACAAACAATGAAGAATACCTAGGAGAACTAAAAAATCTGAGAAGCCTAAAAAAGCGATATCAAATCAATGAAGCTATTTTTTGCGCTAAAAATGTAAATTACGACTCCGTAATTCAGACACTCATTGAATTTCAAGAAACGGATATTCAGTTTAAACTGGCTCATACACAGGACATGTTTGTATTAGGAAGTACAGATATGAATACCTCGGGCGAATTACATACAATAAAAGTAATGGGAATAGAATCCACAGAAAACAAAAGACTCAAGCGGTTGTTCGATTTTGTGTTCTCTTTAAAATGTCTTTTGTTTGCCCCTATTCTTTTTCTATTTCAAAATAATAAAAAGAAATTCTTTACTAACACATTTACTGTATTGAAAGGGAACAAATCGTGGGTTGGTTATGCCCACCCTCAAAACTCAGCGGAACTACCACAGATAAAACCGGGTGTATTATCATTTGCAATGAGTGTGGTTGATCACGAGTTATTTGATACGACAAGGACCAATAGAATTAACAGAGTTTACGCCAAAGACTATTCCTTCTGGAAAGATTTTCGGGTAATATTTAAGAACATTGAAAAACTAGGTTCTTAATTGTTTAATTGAAATTTTAGATTTCCTGATTTAAAGTCTTTGTAGCGCACTGCCAAAATTGCCAATAACCTCGTAAAAGATTCAAAAGCCAACTCTGTTTCTTCAGAAATTTCCTTTTTCTGAATTTTAAGTGTCAGCTTTCCATACAATCCTGTTAAACATATTTCAATGTCGCTCATTCCTTCGGTTCCAGACTTATCTCGTAATTCTTGAATATATCCACCAGCCTCTGCATGAATTTCTTGATACTCCGTATCCTCTAATGAGGTTAGCAGCGTGTTGTGCAGAAAATTCATCTCATCCATTACCTCATGAACTCGAGCAATATGCCCTTTTTCTTTCAATCCTTTCTCCGACATCTCGGCAATAATCTCAAGGTACCATTTTTTTACGTCTTCTCGAGCCTCCTCGATAGAAGTCATTAAACAAATGTAATGATCGAAAATATCGTCAATTTTAAAGTCAAAACTTCGGATAATTGTTTCTACCTGAAACAGGTAGATTACGTATTCGGCAATGTTCTCCTTTTTTTTCTGATTCGCTATTAACATTATTTTGCTGAAATAGATTTGTTTTGAGCGTATTCCTTATTAATAGCATCCACAACATAATTAGAAATATCATAATTAGGATTGGAATACAAAATAGACCCTCCGCTCTGATAAATTAAAATAAAATCAAATCCAAGCGTTCTGGCAAATGACTGACAGAAGCTTTGAACCTTGAGGTAATAGTTTTCCATTTCTTCTGATTTCATCATTAAATAGTCTTGCTCTTGCTCCTGTGAAAACTGATACATCTTTTGCTGCAAGGTTTGCTCCATTTGCATGATTTCTTGTTGCATTTCCATCAACTTTCCTTGTTCTGCCTCCAATTGTTTATCTGTTAAGGTAGGAGCTTTTATTGTATATTGATTTTTTTTAGACTCAAATTCAGAGATTTTACTCTTGTAATTTCTTTCGTACGTACGTTTCTTAGCCTCAATATTTCCTTGTAATTCCTTCTCTTTTTTAGCGATTCTGTTTTCTACATCTCTCAACATAGACAATTTCTTATTCAGTGAATCATTGTTTACGTAAGCAATTTTTATTGGCTTAGCTGCAATGTTGGAATCTAAGCTCATGAATTTTGTCAATGAATCTTCCATCATAACCACCGGCTCTTTCTGTGTTGTCTCAGGAGGTAAAACCTCCGCTGTGTTAGTAGAAAAATGAAGATAAAATAGTACCGCTACCGCAATGAGCAATACAATGTTTAAAGCTGTTCCTGCCTGTTTCATAGTTATAGTTGATTATTTAGTCTTGCAAATTTAACACAATCTAACACTCTACCAATTTGGCAAGAACTAAAAAACGACTTATTCCGAATGATTAACTATTTTTAACGAAAGTTGGCATCTGCTAATTTTTAGTAAGTTTGACTTAACTATTGTATCATTGTAACACAAAAACAACCACAAAGTATGAAACGAGCAATATTTCCTGGATCTTTTGATCCTCTCACCAAAGGGCACGAAGCATTAGTAAAACGAGGACTTGAATTGTTTGATGAAATTATTGTAGCAATTGGTACCAATGCAAATAAAAAGTATCTTTTTTCGCTGGAAGAAAGAATCGACTTTATTCAAAAGACTTTTCACAATGAACCCAGAGTAAAGGTTGAATCGTACGATGGACTTACGATAGAGTATTGCAAACAAAGGGAAGCTCAATTCATGCTCAGAGGACTACGCACCTCTGCCGATTTTGAATTTGAAAGAGCAATAGCTCAAATTAACAAAGAAATGATGCCTTCTGTAGAAACCGTTTTTCTTATTACATCTGCAGAACTCTCTGCCATAAGTTCTTCTATAGTTCGCGATATTATAAAAAATAAAGGGGATGCTTCTCCGTTTCTACCAAGCGGGATTCAATTAAAAAGCTAAACATGAAACATTCTGTCACACTTCTTTTATTTATTTTCGGTTTTACATTTTCGGGTTTTGCCACACAGATTTACGGAAACACGTTTCAGCCCTTTGAGGGAAAAACGGTGAATTTAATTGAATATACTGATTATGTTACCCTAAACTACCGAATCATTCAGTCTACCACGATTGATAGCAACGGGAACTTTTTCTTTGACTATGCGATTACCGAAACCCAACAAGCTATTATCCAAATAGAATACCTAATAGGAATTATCTATTTAGATCCAAATCAAGTTTATTCCATCAAGTTCCCACCAAAATCAGAGGATGGGACCTACAAATTGACTCGAAATAACGTAAACCTAATTTTTGACTCCATACCATTGGGTGATATTAATGGACTTGTGCTGGAGTTCGATAGGTTGTATGATCAATTTCTTCAGGACAATAGGTACTACGCTGGAAAAAAAATATTTCATAGTAAACTCGATACGTTCAAAATCAAAGTTCAACAACAATTTCAAGGAGTTAAAAATTCTTATTTCAAAAATTATGTTCGATTTAGCATTGCTGACCTCGAACTTGTGACTCCCTCTTCTCACCTGAAGGTAAACAAACTAGGACTTTACAATTCTCACATTATAAACAAACGAGTAAATACGAAGCACCATGCCCAAATGAGATTTTTACTCAACTTTTATGAAAAAACGTTAAATAATCAACTTGGTAAAGTAGGCGCCAAAATTGCCAAAGTTCTGAACGAAAATCCAAGCTATATTGCACTCGACACCTTGTTAAAAAAGGATTACTTTTTTAGCATGAATTCGATAAGAGAATTAGTTATTACAGAAAACTTGTATTCTTTGTACTACGACCCAAACTACTCGCCCATAGTGATACTGGGATTACTTCAGGAAGCTGAACGACTGGGTGAAGACGAAGAGGTAAAAAAAATTACCCGAGAGATAATCAAAAACATTACTAAATTAGTGCCAGGAGCTACACCTCCACCATTTACCTTTGTAAATCAAAATAAAGAGCTCGTAAGTATTGAGGATTTTAAAGGTAACTATGTGTACATCAATTTTTGGGCGAAATGGAACAAAGGGAGTCAGGCCGAAATGGATGTTTTTATGAGATTGAAAAAAGAATATGGAGACTTTGTAGAGCTGGTAAGTATCAATATTGATGCGAGCTACAAAAAGTATGAATTATTCTGTGCGACACACCCACAATACGATTGGAATATGTTGTATTACGGTGGAAACTCAAATTTACTGGACGAATTTAACATCTTTGCAATTCCTCATTATATTCTTTTGGACAAAGCAGGAAAAATTTTACAAGCACCAGCAGCCAAACCTGTTCCTAATGGTCAAAACAAATCAATTGAACTTTTGTTTTTTGAGATAAAGAAAAAAGAAACTCAACCAAGAAGATTCAATATCGGAACTAAGTAAGCGAATAAAAAAAGTCCTTCATTCGGTGAAGGACTTTTTTATCTAATAATCTGCTTATACTCTTTAGCTTTTGGGAACTACTTCCGGACAAAATTCTTGCCTATATTGGTTAAACAATTCCTTCTGTTGTTTTTTTTGTTCCATTGTAAGTCCTTCTCTAAATAGTTTCTTCTCTCCTCTGGGATCAAAGCAAGCCTCAAATTGAGCTTGTAATTGCTGATATTGCGCATAAATGGACGAATCCATTTGCGACACATCTACGGAGTTTACAAAATCATTCAACGGCACTGCACAGGAGCAATATTCCATCGTGTGCTGTTTTACTATTTCCTCAAAACTCAAGGATTTTACCCCTTTCGCAGAGTTCTTGTTGCTTTCGCAAGAAAACAACACAACTGCACAAAGAACAAACAAACCAAGAGCTCTCATAGGCCAATTACCTTTTGCTAAGTTCTACGTAGTCTCTAGCATTAGCACCAGTATATATCTGACGAGGTCTTCCGATTGGTTGCTTGGTTTCTATCATTTCTTTCCATTGTGCAATCCATCCTGGTAATCTTCCAATTGCGAACATCACTGTAAACATTTCAGTTGGAATTCCTATGGCTCTGTAAATAATTCCAGAGTAAAAATCCACGTTAGGATATAATTTTCTATCTACGAAATAAGGATCTTCAAGTGCTGCGGCTTCCAATTTCTTAGCGATATCTAATACTGGGTCATTAATACCTAATTTATCCAATACATCATCACAAGCTTTCTTGATAATTTTTGCTCTAGGATCAAAGTTCTTGTAAACTCTATGACCAAATCCCATCAATCTAAACGGATCGTTTTTATCTTTGGCTTTGTTCAAGTATTTTGTTACATCACCTCCATCATTTTTGATGTCTTCTAACATTTCTATAACCGCTTGGTTCGCTCCTCCGTGGAGTGGTCCCCACAATGCCGAAATCCCAGCAGAAATTGAGGCATATAAATTTGCTTGAGAAGAACCAACAATTCTCACTGTAGAAGCCGAACAGTTTTGTTCGTGATCTGCATGAAGAATAAATAACAAGTCTAGTGCTTTCGCCACAACTGGGTCAATTTCATATTCTTCGGTAGGCAAAGAAAACATCATTTGCAAGAAGTTTTCGCTGTAGTTCAATTCATTGTTTGGATAAACCACCGGATGTCTCTGTGCATTTTTGTGTGACCAAGCTGCCAATGTTGGGATTTTGGCAATCAATCTGTAAATTGTTAAATCAATAGCATCTTCACTTCTGTTAGGGTCTTGCGACTCTGGGTAAAAAGAAGATAATGAATTGATAAGAGAACCTAAAACTCCCATTGGGTGAGCGTGGTGAGGAAAGGCTTGGTAAAACTTTCTCATGTCCTCAGCTACCAAAGTATGCTTTCTTATGTTTTCATTGAAGTTTTCTAATTGCTCTTTGTTTGGCAACTCTCCTTCTATCAACAAATAGGCTACCTCCAAAAAGGTAGATTTCTCAGCTAATTCCTCTATCGAATAACCTCTGTAACTCAGGATTCCATTTTCTCCATCCAAAAAGGTAATTCCACTCTCAGTGGACCCTGTATTCTTGTATCCTGGATCAAGAGTAACGTACCCTGATTGCCCTCTTAGTTTTGAAATATCAATTCCTTTTTCATTCTCAGATCCAGTAATTACAGGAAACTCATAGGTTTCTCCGTCTAAAATGAATTTAGCTGTTTCGCTCATAGTTTATTATAAAAAATTTGAAGTTATAGATTTGAATGTAAAATTCTTGATCACATTGTACTGCGAAGATAAAAAATATTAGGGGTTAAATGCAATTTTGAATTGCAAAATTTACCCTAAAAAAGGTAAAATCATTTTTTAAAATAAATCGTTTCATTTTTCTTCGTAAGAACTGCTTACCGAAACAACTCGTTTTGAGCTAAGACCAGCGCTTTAAACTCTGCAAGAATTGCCGCAGTAGCTCCCCATACTACTTGATCATTGAGCTCCAAGTAAGGAGTTTTTAGTTTCAATTCTCCTTGAACAGTCACTAGTGTTTCTTTAACGATCTCCGGCTTTAATAAATCACTCACGCGAACCTCAATAATCTCTTTTACTTCCTTTTCTTCTTTCACAAAAAAAGGTTCCTCCTTATAACATCCTACAAAAGCTGAAACCAGAAAATTACTCGGGGGAATATATATTTCGCTCAACTCTCCTATCCATTCAATTTTATGCGGCTCTACTCCTATTTCTTCTTTCGTTTCGCGCAAGGCCGTTTCGTATTTCGAGTTATCTTCATTTTCTATTTTTCCTCCTGGAAAACTTATTTGATTGGCATGAACTCCCTCATAATCGTGTCTTTGTATCAATGGAAAATACCATTCTCCATTCCGCTGAAAAAGCAACAAAAGAACAGAACCTTCTCTTCGCTCAGCAGGAACAGCTATAGAAAGTGCTCGGTAGGGAGTCATTTTGAGATGCTCTCGCATTCCTGGTAAATCTCCTGTAAATAACTGTAGTAGTTTGGCTCTGTCGGATTCTGGCATTGTTTATTTCGTTTCTATAAAATAAAGCGATTTTGAATTAATGCAATATCTTAGACCAGTAGGTTCAGGACCATCCACAAATACATGCCCCTGATGTCCTTTACACACGGCACAAATAACCTCCGTTCGTTGCATACCGTAGGAATTATCTGGAACCATTTGCACATTGTTCTCAATTTTGTCATAAAATGAAGGCCAGCCAGTCCCAGATTTAAATTTTGTTGTTGATTCAAACAAAGGAGTTGCGCATCCTTTACACACGTAAACACCTGATTTTTTGTTGTCCACATAATCTCCAGTAAAAGCTCTTTCGGTTCCTTTCTCTCTCAAAATATGGTATTCCATCGAGGTAAGAATCTCTTCCCATTGCTCGTTTGTAAAAGTGGAGTAATCAACCGTAGAATCTCTCTGAAAAGATTCAGCTTCTACAACTTCCGATGACTCTACTTCATTTCCCTCGGTTTTCGGCTCCATAGAAATTGAAGGATTTACCGTTTGGGAACAGCTCGCCAAAACGAATAGTGCTAAAATTGTGTGATATAAATTCATAAAAAATATTTGATCAAAGTTAGTACAATCTTTTACAGGATTCAAGAACGTGCATTGCACTCAGTAATTACAAAAATCCTTATCTTTATCTCAAATTCCACAGCTATGAAAATATACCCAATTAACACAGGAAACTTCAAACTAGACGGAGGAGCAATGTTTGGTGTAGTTCCCAAATCATTATGGACAAGAACTATTACTCCCGACTCCAATAATATGTGCGATTGGGCTATGCGATGTATGTTAATTGAAAACGAAGACCGATTAATTTTAATTGACACAGGAATTGGAGACAAACAATCAGAGAAGTTCTTCAGTCACTTCTATCTTTTTGGCGATGACTCTCTAAAAAAATCGATAGAATCTCTCGGTTTTGGTTTAGATGAGATTACAGATGTGATTCTTACTCATTTACATTTTGATCATTGTGGTGGAGCTATTATACACAACCATGCGAAAGAACGTTACGAAACTTACTTCCCTAAGGCCACCTACTGGAGCAACGAACATCATTGGCAGTGGGCTATTGAACCAAATGCACGAGAAAAAGCTTCTTTTTTAAAAGAAAACATCCTTCCCATTCAAGAATCTGGACAGCTAAAGTTTGTGGAAAGAATAGGGAATCTATCTGCTGGAATAATTCCTAACATGGAGTTTTTCTTCGCGGATGGTCACACCGAAAGTCAGATGATTCCCATTCTGAACTATAAAGGAAAAAAAATCGCTTTCATGGCGGACCTTTTGCCTTCTGTAAGTCATATCCCTCTCCCTTATGTAATGGGATACGATACACGACCACTTCTTACTTTAGATGAAAAAGAATTTTTCTTGACTAAATGTGTAGAAGAAGAAATCGTGTTGTTTCTAGAGCATGATTTCAAGAATGAATGTTGTACTCTCCAACAAACAGAAAAAGGAGTGAGATTGAAAGAGGCTTTTAGCTTTAACTCGCTGTTTCATTAATTGGAATAATTTTTGATATCAATCTAAACAAAACTCATCAATGAAGCATTTTGTCACTCTTCTTATTCTCTTCTTCTCAGTTTTTGGATTTTCACAAGAAAACGCCCAAGAAAGAGCCGAAAAAGTCGTTAAAACCCACCTTAAAAGTGTTTTTGGAGAAGAATATAAGTCCTACGGATTCTCGGAACTTTACAAGACGAGTACACCGAGAATAATGGAAGTAGAAGAAATAAAAAAGAAAATAGACGTACTGAGGAAAAATAACCTCTTGACAGATAGCTCCCTGAAATCGTACGATGCGTTAATTCAAAGAAAAATTGACACCATCAAGATGAATAAGGAGTTTCCTATCTACGATATCAAACATTACTTCGTTGTGAATGAAGAGGGAGTTGACTATTTGTATCAAACCCATTTTTTTCTTTTCCCTGATGGAAAAATCAAAGAGTTAACTCAATTGATGAAGTACGAATTTACAGGAAAAGAATACGATTGGTTCTATGGTTACTACCGAAGAAACCCAGCTCTGCCTCAGGATTTATTGGAAAACAAAAAAGTATACAACTACCTGGATGGACTCCTTGAAAACCCAGAAGATCCAGCTTCGGCAATGGCTACGGTTATTACTACCTATTCCGTTATTTCAACAAAAGGATACTTAGATACGGTAAATTTACCTCGAATACTTGCCACGAAATGGATGAAAAAGAATAGTGAAGAGGAAATAATAATTACCGAATTTTCGCCTGTTCGATTATTGAGACAAGAAGAAGAAAAAATCGGTTACACCTTATTTATGAAACTAGAAATAAAAGGAGTGGAAACTGTTCAATATTTTGAATTCGATAATCAATTCGTATTAACGGGAAGTCTGCCGGTTGAAAAACCTTATGATAGTTATTTTTCTAAAGAATGAAGACGCTAATTTTTGTTTACAATGCGAAGTCAGACTTGTTGAATTCTGCTTTTGATTTTGCTCATAAAATTTTACATCCTTCTTCGTATTCTTGTTCTTTATGCAAATTGACGCACGGCAATTTGAGAGAAAAAACTAAATGGAAAGAATTTAAAAAATCTCACTCCTTAGAGTTTGTTTTTTACCACATTGATGAATTTGAAGAAGTATATCCCAGCTACTTCTCCTATCCCATAGTTTTTGAGCAACAGGGAGAAGAATTAATGGAATTAGTTTCTACTGAAGTTCTCAATAATATTGAGTCAACGCAAGAATTAATTAACTTGCTCAACAAGGAATTAACAAAATAGCAACACTAAGAATAATCATTCATAATTTTCACTTAAACCTGCAGTAATGTCCATGATTTACTTTTGAGTAAACTCAAAAAAAATCAAAAAACATGAACAAACTGCTACTTTCTGCTACCCTACTTTCTTCAGTATTGGGCTATTCTCAATCCATTACAATAACAGAAATAGGTCGCCACAATGACTCAAGAGATGGAGCTTGTGAAATTTCCACTTACGATTTTGGTTCCAAAAAAATATTTGTAACCAATGCAGCAAGTGACTCCATTGACGTCATCGATGTTTCAGGTACAACAACTATTTATGAAATAGAGGTAGCAACAAATGTTTCTCTCACAGAAACAAAAGAGGTTGATTTCTCTGTGTTTCCAAACCCCACAAACGGACATATTTCGTATGAAGGAAGTTTTGTTCCCTCACTTATCAAGGTAATGGATACTAAGGACTATATTATTCATATCGAGAAAATTCGGAGAATACGATTTCGTAGGAGGGATTAAAAAGCGGAATCTACTTCCTGCAATTTATTGGAAAGAAAAATGAACTAGTTACCAAAAGAATTATGAAGCAGTAACTGCAGCACAATCAAGCAAAAAAAAGAGCGATAAGAAAATATCTTATCGCTCTTTTTGTTTTTCTATTGATTTATTAGGCTGTTTCCAGGGCTTTCATGACATCTACAAGCACTTGCACAGAGGAAACTGGCAGCGCATTGTACATGGATGCTCTATATCCACCTACACTTCTGTGTCCTTTTATTCCACTAATGTTAGCAGCTTTCCAGAGCTCATCAAACTTAGCTTGCTTGCTTTCATCTGTAAGTACAAATGTCACATTCATTGTACTTCTGTCTTCTGTTGCTGCTACTCCTTTAAATAAAGGATTTCTATCTATTTCGGTATAGAGCAGAGAAGCTTTTTCTTCGTTAATTTTTTGCTGAGCTTCTACTCCACCAATACTTTTAAGATGTCTCAAATTCAACATCGATACATAGATAGAAAAAACAGGTGGCGTGTTGAACATAGACTCTTTTTTCACGTGCGTCTCAATATTCAACATTGTAGGGATTTTGATTCTGTTTCTTTTGAAAACTTCGTCTTTTACAATGTACAAGGTTGCTCCTGCCGGCCCCATATTTTTTTGAGCGCCAGCATAAATTAAATCAAATTTTGAAATGTCGATTTTCTTACTAAAAATATCTGAACTCATATCGCAAACCAACGGTACCGAAGTGGATGGAATCTCCTTGAATTGGGTTCCAAAAATGGTATTATTTGATGTGTAGTGTAAGTAATCTACATCAGTGGGAATATCAAAGCCTTTTGGGATATGGTTGAAATTACTTTCTTTGGAAGAAGCAACTACCTCTACGTCACCCACAAAATGAGCTTCTTTTATTGCCTTATCGCTCCAAGTTCCTGTATTGATATAAGCCGATTTTTTGTGATCACCAATCATGTTGAACGCAGAAATTAAAAATCCTAAACTCGCTCCCCCTTGCATAAAACAAACCGAGTAACCTTCAGGAACCTCTAATAATTCTTTCACTAAAAAAGTTGCCTCCTCTACAACAGAAACGAAATTTGAACTTCTGTGAGAAATCTCCAAAAGAGATAAATCTAATCCATCAAAATTTAAGACCGCATCTGCTGCTTCTTTGATTACTTCTTGAGGTAAAATACAAGGTCCTGCACTGTAATTGTGAACTTTTGCCATAAGGTTTATAGGGTTAAAATTTGTTTGATAAAGGTAAGGAATATTTGCCGATTTTCAAATTGAGAATCGTCAGTTTTAACGGTTGATTTCAACTTTTTCTGACTCTTCGGTTTCTACTTTCAATTTTGTCAAGTATTCTCTTAACTATGTCTCTAGAAAAAATTCCTTTTGGTAGAAGAGTGACAGTAAAATTAACCCTCAGTCACATCCACAACTTCCATTACCACATTTTTTTTCTTTTTTAAAAAAAGTAGAAAAAAAGCGAAAACCAACGTAAGCGATAGCGCCCAAAAATGATATATAAACCAAGATCTCTTGCATTTAACTAATTATTTGATAAGCTATTAACGAAACTAGATAAGCCAATCCCGTCATGTACATGAATTGAATACTTGTCCATTTCAGAGATTTGGTTTCTTTGTAAGTTACGGCAATTGTACTCATACACTGCAACGAAAAGGCATAAAACAAAAGTAAGGAAATACACGTGGCAAAATTAAACGTAGGTTTGCCAGTATTGCTATTTGTTTCTTTTTCTAGTTTCTGCATAATCGATAAATCTTCCTCCGAATCTATGCTGTAAATAATAGACATAGTACCAACAAACACTTCTCTAGCGGCAATTGAACTTATTAATGCAATACCAATCTTCCAGTCATATCCTAATGGAATAATTGCAGGTTCAATAGATTTTCCCATCATTCCTAAATAAGAGTGTTCCAGTTCGTAAGAAGAAATTTTTGGAGCCAATTCGGCTTGAGTCAATCCAGGATATTTAGCCTGAACGTACCGCTCTGTATTCTTAAACTTTTCTCCTCCATTGGTACCTAAAACGTACAAAATAATAGATGCTGCCACAATAATTTTTCCTGCATTCCAGATAAATGCTTTGGTGTTTTCCCAAATTGTAAAAATTACATTTTTCAGACTCGGTAATAAATACCTTGGCATTTCGGTGATAAAAAAACTTCGGTATTGATTTTTTATGAGATACTTAAAGGTAATGGCAGCAAGCGCAGAGGTGACTACTCCCAGTAAATACATACCTAACAACACAAGTGCCTGGACACTAACGAACCCAAAAAGCAAGTGGTTAGGGAGGAGTAACCCAATAAGGATGGTGTACACAGGCAGCCTTGCCGAACAGGTAAGAATCGGAGCCACAAGAATAGTAATAAGTCTTTCTCGCTTATTTTCAATGGTGCGAGTTGCCATAATTGCCGGAACTGCACAGGCAAAACTAGAGATAAGCGGCACCACACTTTTTCCGCTCATTCCTACTTTTTGCATCACCCGATCCATCAAATAAATAATTCGGTTCATGTATCCACTTTCGTCCAACAAAGCAAAAAAGAAGAACAAAATGACAATTTGAGGAACAAAAATTACCACTCCCTCTATTCCCGGGATTAATCCTTCGGTTATAAAACTCGTAAATGCCCCTGGCGCAAGTCCCGATTGCATCGTATCATGAAGCCAACTAAAAAACGATTCTATCCAGCCCATTGGGTAAGCGGCCAACGAAAACACCGATTGAAAAATAACCAATAAAACCATCAAGAATATCAAGTACCCTCCTACTTTGTGCATGAGAATAAAATCAAGTTTTGAGGTTAAGTCTGTTGCCAGCGACTTGTCGATATAAACTGCTTTGTCAAGTATTTTTCGTACAAATTGATACCGCAGAATTGCCTCTTCAGACTTCCATTTCTTACTGTTCACATCTGGTAAAGTATTCTCTTGAGTGATACTCAAGAAAGATTTATACACGTTTTGCAAGTTATTTTTCTCCGTGAAATTCTTTAGAATTCCGTGATTTTCTGGACGGAGATATTTTAAATCGTCTGCTTTATATTCCGGGGAATCAAGAAGTAATGCAGATTTAAGCTCATCCACTCCCTCTCCTTTTCTTGCCGAAATTTGAACAACATGTATTCCAAATTCTTGCGACAAATAATTCGTATCAATTTGAATTCCCTTTCGCTTTGCGATGTCTATCAAATTTATCGCCAACACTATGTCGTATCCCAAATCTTTAACCTGAGAAAGCAAATACAAATTTTTCTTGATGTTGGTGCCATCCGCCACAAAGATAACTTTGTCTATCAAGTTTTTTCCCGAATTGTTTTTCAGGTAATTCACTACTAGCTCTTCGTCAACGGATTTTGGATAAATACTATCAAAACCCGGAAGATCCGTAATCTCAATGGAATGAGTTAGGTGTTTAAATTTTCCTTGCTTTTTATCGACCGTTACTCCT
>CBFHVI010000003.1:48414-148308 GCA_965658995.1 Flavobacteriales bacterium
CTGGGTAATTTCCGGTTTTTTGATTAACTCCACACAACCTATTAAAAAGGGTAGTTTTACCAACATTAGGATTTCCTATAAGGGCAACGTGCAATTTCTTCATTTTACGGTAATAAAAGAGGCTTCTTCTTTGCGAATAGCAATTTTTTGTGAACCAATGGAAATAAAAATAGGTCCGTGGAAAGGAGCTTTGTTTATCACTCGAATGTTCGCCCCAGGAATTAATCCATACTCCATAAGTTTACTGTCAAAATCTGACTCCAAAACTTCCTGAATCACTCCAACAAACGATGTATGACATTCTGATAATTTCACTCTTTGTTTTTATTTAGAACAAATATAAATAAAAACTTAACGATTTATTCATGATAAAAATCATTTTAATGAGATTAGTAACGATCAATTTTCAGAAGCGCTTGATGGGGTTTCCTTTAAGATTTGATTATATTCGTTTTTTATAAACTCTCCATCATGAAAAACACAGCATTTATTTCTTTATTTTTCACTGCAAGCTTACTTAGCTGCAGCACAACAAAAATAGAAACGAGCGCGGCTCAACCCCAAAAACATACTAAAAATTCTCTTACCACTCCTACTCATTCATTGTCGAATGAATTGATTTGGTACTCCGGTGAATTTTATGGAAAATCTGTCAGAGGAGTTCGTTCAATGAATGATGGACAGCATTTTACCACGCTAGACAATGGTGAGAACGGCCCAGAAGTAAACAAATATGCTTACGCGACATACGAGAAAGTGTCTACTCTACTTACATTCATGGACCTGAAGGATGAAGAAGGCAATCCAATTCCTATTGATGAGTACCAGTTTAATGCAGACGAAACCAAAGTATTAATTGCCACTGATCAAGAATCCATTTACCGCAGGTCGAGCAAGTCGTATTATTACATTTATGATTTAACGACAAAAAAAACCACTCCGCTTTCGGATAAAAAACTAGGAAAACAACGATTGGCAGAAATATCTCCTGCTGGAACCCATGTGGCTTTTGTGCGAGACAACAACTTGTTCTTCATGAATTTGGAGACAAAAAAAGAGTTTGCGGTAACTCAATCAGGTAAACTAAATGAGCTCATTCATGGCGCTACGGATTGGGTATATGAAGAGGAATTTGCAATTCACAAAGGTTTTGAGTGGAATCAAGATGGGACTAAAATTGCCTATTTAACTTTTGATGAAAGCGAAGTAAGAGAGTTTCATTTAGATTACTACGGACCACTGTACCCCATGGAATATAGGTTCAAGTATCCCAAGGCAGGAGAAGATAACTCCAAGATTAGTGTTTCGGTGTATGATATTTGGAAACAAGAATCGGTTCCTGTTGCGATAAACGATTCGGAAGAATACTACCTCCCACGAATCAACTGGACAAAAGATCCTAACGTGCTGTCCATTACCAAGCTAAATAGATTACAGAACAAACTTCAGTTATTGGCAGTGAACTGTAACAACGATTTACCTCAAAAAAAATCGGCTTTTGAAGCAACTCCTTTCTTGACAGAAACTTCTGACACTTACATTGATATTCACGACAATCTCACTTTCCTGAAAGACAACAAAACGTTCTTGTGGATGAGTGAAAAAAATGGATTCAATCACATTTACCTAAATACCATTGAGGGCAAAGAACAACAAATCACAAAAGGCAATTGGGATGTAATAGAACTGCAAGGAATAGACGAAGAGAACGGATTGATTTATTACTTATCGGCAGAGAATGGTGCTACTCAGCAAGAACTGTATGTGATCAAGACTGACGGAAGTGGTAAAAAGAAATTATCCCAAAAATCGGGAAATAATTCAACCTCGTTTAGCAAAGGGATGAAATATTACCTCAATTACCATTCGGATGCCAACACTCCATCCTACATATCGCTGCATGAGGCCAACGGAAACCAAATAAAAGTATTGGAAGATAACCAAGCTCTGAAAGATAGGCTGGAAAAGTATGAGCTACCAAAGAAAGAATTTTTTCAGTTTGCAAATAACGTAGGAACCAAACTAAATGCTTGGATGATAAAACCTGCAGATTTTGACCCAAACAGACAATACCCAGTATTTATGACAGGATACAACGGACCAGGAAATAATGTGGTTACAGATTCTTGGGGAGGTAGCACAATGATGTGGCATCACTTGCTTGCAAAACAAGGTTTTTTGGTGGTATGTGTAGAAACTAGAGGAACAATGTATAGAGGAAGAGAGTTTAAACATGTAACCTACCAGCAACTAGGAAAACTTGAAACTCAAGACATGATAAGCGCGGCAAAATACATTGGAGGTTTACCTTATGCCGATGCCACTAATATAGGAATACAAGGATGGAGCTACGGTGGATACATGGCTTCGTTGTGTATGACAAAAGGTGCCGATTATTTTAAAGCAGGAATTGCCGTGGCGCCTGTTACAAACTGGAGGTATTACGACAACATATACACGGAGCGATTTATGCGTACGCCACAAGAAAATGCCAACGGTTATGACGACAATTCGCCTATCAACCACGTGGACAAACTAAAAGGTGCATTCCTACTCGTACACGGTGGAGGTGACGACAATGTACACCCCCAAAACACCTACGAAATGGTTAATGCCTTGGTAAAAAAAAACAAGGAGTTTGAGATGTTTATTTATCCAAACAGAAACCACGGTATTTATGGCGGAAAAACTAGGTTGAACCTCTTTACCAAAATGACTAAGTTTTTAGAAGATAATTTGATGGAAGAGTAACTAATTTGTTGATGGAGTTTCTTCTGGAGGCTATTGGCTATTTTTTAACCGAAATAATTATCGGAATGTTTTTACTTTATATAGGAGCTTGTGTTTTGTGGTTACTTAATCGTGGAAACAAAAGTCTAAAACTCATTAAGGAAAAATAGAGGACAAAGTGTTTTAAGGTAAGTTTACTACTCCTTATTTTAGGATTGCTTGAATAATAAATCCAAGGTCCGAAGTAGCTGAGCAGTTTCGGTCGTATTATGAAAAGCTAAATCCAAATTGATTGGGACAAGCAGTAAATGAATCCATGAAAAGAAGTTGAAATTTATATTTATATTCGTTCCAAACGAATAAAGAGGGTGGGCACTCGTTGCAAACGAGCGCCAGCGGGATTAAGAAATGACAACTATGAATATAAGTCAGGTTCTCGTTTCAAATGAGAACCAACAAACGGAAGAAAATATAACCAGCGTGATGCCAGATAGAATAATGGCACAAGCTCAACTACTGCCGAACCGGTGACAAATACCTAACTTTTTTTGAGCCTTTGGTTAATGAGTAGATTCCTTACCATGCGCAATTCCACTCGAGAGACTTCGTCAGATTCGGTAAAAGAGGTTATTCCTTTTCCCACTTTTACAGGAAGGTTTGGGATTGTTCTCACAATTTTGTTGATGCCCAGTTGCTCTTGGATATTTTCTATTTTTAATCCTGCTACCAAACTTACTATTAACTGATTGGAATTCAGCATTGGTTTCATCTTAGCAAATAACTCTTCACAATGGTATGGCTTTACAGCAATAAATACATTGTCTGCGGAAGACAAGCACTTTTCTAAGTCTTTGAAAGCTTCAAATCTTGTATCAGACGAAATTTTTGCTAAAGTGTCCTCTCCTATATCTTGAATCACTAATTTTCTTCTATTCAGATACACAGAATCCGCCATTCCTTAGGCATAAGTTAATCCCATATTCCCTCCTCCTATAACTAATACTTTCATATTGTTCTATTTTTTTTAGTAAGTGTACAAGTATTATTCTAATGAGCATGATTTACAAAAAATAGTCAAAACCCTATAAAAAACTTTCTTATGAGTTGATTTACAATCAGATGAAAAGATTGAAGATTTGTCAGACTAAGGTGACAAGTTGCAAAAAAATTATTTCAGTAACACTTTATAATCAATTTTTCTCGCTTCCAAACTCGAAATTACAAAATCAGCTTGTTCGTAATACTTCCTTCTCTTTTTCAACAATCGAGTAACTTTCTTTGTCTTCTTATCTATGGACAACCCCTGCAAAAGAGGTCGATTATCTTTTGACTGACCTACTCTTTTTAAGATACTTTTAACATCAATTTTTAGGTACACTACTTTTCCGTTTCGAAGTATTCGATTGAGTCGATATTGATGACACGGCATTCCTCCACCAGTTGCTATTACAGTGTTTTCAGTAAAATCATCTAACCTCAAAAGCCATTCATGCTCAAGTTTACGAAATCCTTGCTCACCAAGTTCAAGGAATAACTCTGGAATGGACCTATTCATTTGTTGCGAGATAGAGCTATCAGTATCAACAAATTCATAACCGAGCTGTTTCGCTATCATCTTTCCTATGGTCGTCTTTCCACTTCCCATAAACCCTATTAAAAAGATCAAAACTGGTTTATTCCTCTTCATGGCCAAGTGTATTTGTTTTTGCATACAATTCGAAACCCATAATAAGAATAGTAGAAGAAATATTAATCCAAATCAAAAAAACAATAAGTGACCCGATTGACCCATAAAGTTTGTTGTAAGAATTGAAATTATCAATGTAAAAACTCATTCCTAAAGAGGCGAGAATAATTAAAACTGTTGCCCACATAGCTCCAGCGGATAGCATCAACCAACTTTTTCTACGAATATGAGCAACGTTGTACAGGGTGGAAATTGACAGCACAAACAGCAAGAAAACTGCTACCCATTTGGCTAATCGGAGGGCGAAGGTAATCCACTCGCTTTCCCAAACATAAGTGGACAAAAAGTAACTGAATCCTGCTTCGCTAAATAAAATAAGTGCAAAACCTACTAACATCATAACAGTAATAATAATCATAAGAACCAGAGAGATTGCTCTTTGCTTTAGTGGATTTCTTGTGATTTCTATTTGATAGGATTTAGAAAATGTAGTGAGAATAGAATTGATGATACTGGAGGCATAATAAATAGTCAAAATAAAACCTACTGAAAGAAATCCGGTGTGCTTTTTCAAGACTAAATCTTCAATTGTTTGAAAAATTATTGTTTCCACATTTTCGGGCATAATTGCCGCAAGGCTATTCAATAAATCTTGTTGAAAATTCTCTATCGGAACGTACGGAATTAAAGTAAGTAAAAGAATAACAGCTGGAAAAAGAGCGATGAAGAGTTTAAAAGAAATTGCCGCACTTTTTGTCGCAATGTCACTACGGGTAAAAGCTTCTTTTACAAATTTTAGTGCATCGTACAACGACATGGTATCAAACCCCGGAAAACTTATTTTCTTAAGAATTCTTCTGACTGTGTTGACGGGGGTCGAGTATCTTACCCTCTCGATGAAAGCTTGTAGATTCATCGTTCCAACTTCATAAGATACTTGCTCATTCGCTTTGGGCTAGGGATTGTTTTTGTTCCCCATTTTCCCAGAATTGTTCCATTCTTGAGTACAATTACTCCGGGGTTGGAACGCACAATTGTCTTTAAGACTTTGTCATCCCCCGAAATAAAATTAAAAGTGAGTTCATTACGAGCAATTACCGAATCAACCTTGGACATAGTGGAAGTAGCTGCTATAAAATTGTAGCCATTTTCTGTGGCAAACTCGTTCAGTTTATTCAGTTTTTGTAGTCCTTTTTTACTTGTCAAATCTAGGTCCCAGCAAACAGCTAAAAAAGTATAAGTATCGCTTCGCTGAATTTTGTCATTGGCGGATTCGTCATTAAAATTAAATTCTGCAGGAATTTTTGCCTCGTACCCTTCTTTTTCTAGTACAGACTCAAAACTTTTTTTCTCAAAACCTTTCTCTGCCCACTCTTCTTCATTAAATTCTGATTTGGCTACTTCTTGAGTTTCTCCCGTTTTTGGATTTACCATAACGTACACATATTCCCACGTTTCCCACATTCTATTTGCCATGTAGTCCGTGCTTTTAAAGTAATCCCGTTCTTTTGTTTCTTTGTTTTGTAAATAGTACATCGAATAATACACAGGAGGCAATAGATTATTTCGTTCCATAGAATCTACAGCTAAGGAATCGGCTTTTTCGTATGCCATGCCTTCGTACCCAAATTTTATCTCTTCAAAAATGGAGCGTTCGTATTCTATTTGTGCCGAATCTGACTCAAATCCTTTTCGGTAAAGCGTATCTTGTTCCAGGTATTGTTTGAAATCCGCTTCCATATCGGATTGGTAACCTGCCATAATTTCATTCAGAAACACTTGCCTGTATTCTTCTCTATACTGATCGGATGTTTTCATTAGTTCTGTCACATTATTTCCAACCGCATAAGGTCGGTAGTCCTTTACTGGAAGGTAGTTTAATGTGTACCAAGCAAAAGCGCTGGAAATGAATACGAGCATTCCGAGGATGATCCATTCGCGACCTTTCTTAACATAAAACCACTTGATGAGTAAATAAAGTAAAGCAGCAATGGCTAAAAAGCTTAATGGCATCCACCAACCAAAAACATATCCCGAAAATCCTGCGGTAAAAGCCAGTGATCCACCAATCAACAGCTTGTCTTTTCGTTCGTTGTTCAACGATTGCGACTTAAAACCAAAAAATAAGAATACGGTAAACACCAAGAGAACCATGTCTTTTTGGAAAGATTCCCATGGAGTGAGGGACCTACCCAGAGAACCTTTGAGTGCATCTCCAAAACATCCACAATCGAGAACGCACATGGGGGTGCCAGTAACTTCTTCTCCCGCACTATTGGTGTAAGTAATAATGGCGTGCGGATCACACTGAGCGGTGTAATAAGTTAAAAAACCAAAAAACACCAAAAATCCTGTGATAGCAATTATTGTTACTTTATATTTTGTACCAAAAATTAAAGACAAGCCCAAAACCACTTCAGCAACACATACAATAATGGCCAACGGTAATGAATAGTCATAAAACATAGTCCAGAAAGACCCCAACGCATTAGGTAAAAAATACTCTTCCAATTTGTAGGAAAAACCTAAGGTATCATTTGCTTTAATCAATCCAGAAACAATAAAAACTGAACCTACCACAATTCGAGATAAATGAACAAGATGCTTCATAATATTAGGTTTAAATTTATGCTAAAATAATAAAATACTCTCTTCTATAAGAGTCGTTAACAAATAGATAATGAACTATTGAGATTCTTCACTCATTTGAATCAAGGCAAAGACTGAATAATTTATCATGTCGTAGTAGTTTGCGTCAATTCCCTCGCTCATGATTGTTTCGCCTTGATTGTCTTCAATTTGTTTTACTCTCAATAATTTCATTAAAATTAAATCGGTGAAAGAGGAAACTCTCATATCTCTCCATGCTTCGCCATAGTCGTGATTCTTTTTCTCCATGAGAGATTTTGCCTCTAAAAAATAATTTTTGTAGAGATTGTTGGCATATTCTGTAGCTAGTTCTAGTTCGGTGTTGTCTTTCAATTCTAATTGAATAATAGCCATCACACAATAATTAATTATTCCTACAAATTCATTTTCTATTCCCTCACCTACTTTGCTAATACCTTTTTCTTCCAAGGTTCTTATTCGTTGAGCTTTGATGAAAATTTGGTCGGTAAGTGAGCTAGTCCTAAGAATTCGCCAAGCAGTTCCGTAATCTTTCGTTTTTTTTGTAAAAATGTCTTCGCATTTACTTATTATTGTGTCGTATTGCTGGGAAGTATTACTCATGATAACTCTATAAATTTTGTATGACAATTAATTGTAAAGGTAAATTATTAAATTTTGATTCCCCAATTGTAATGGGAATTTTAAATGTAACACCCGATTCGTTTTACGATGGTGGAAACCTCGAAACAGAGTCGCAACTTATTGAACAAGCATTCAACATGATTCAGTCGGGAGCAACTATATTGGATATTGGCGGATATTCGTCTAAGCCCGGAGCAAAAGAGGTAAGTGTGGAAGAAGAGTTAAACAGAGTGGTACCTGCAATCCAATTAATTAGCTCGAAATTTCCCGAAGTTATCCTATCCATTGATACATTTAGGAGTGAAGTGGCCAGAGCAGCCGTAAATGCTGGAGCAGCATTAATCAACGATATTTCTGCAGGAGATTTGGACTCCAATATGTTCATGACGGTAAAAGAGCTACAAGTTCCTTATTGCCTCATGCACATGCAAGGAACGCCCCAAACTATGCAAACAAAACCTAAATACAACAAAGTAGTGACCGAAGTGTTTTATTCACTGGCTAAAAAAGTAGAAGAACTAAAAAAAATGGGGGTAAATGATTTGCTCATAGATCCTGGTTTTGGTTTTGGAAAAACTATTGAGCATAATTATGAATTACTACAAAACCTTCCTCACTTAAAGCTACTAAACCTGCCTATATTGGTAGGTCTCTCACGAAAATCAATGATTTACAAGGTGTTGAATTGTACTCCAGGTGAAGCGCTAAATGGAACTACAGCCTTACAAAGTTTTGCATTGCTCGGAGGAGCAAACATTCTTCGAGTGCATGATGTAAAAGAAGCCCAAGAAACTATCTATCTCTATAATAAATTGACCGAAAATCAAAAACACCACTCTGCTAGTGCCTAGCTGAATCACCCTTTAAACTGCACTGTTTCAATTGAACAAGACTTCTTAAAACTTGATGATAACAAAATCATTACCCTTTACAAAAAAGAGATAAAACTGGGAACTAATGCCTATTTTTTTAATCCGAATGACGTTGGGTGCGAAGTTGTAAAAACTGAGGTAAAACTATTAGTAAATGGCTTGTATGTGAGCACTATAAACCAGAGTAATAATAATTCTATCGATCCGGACAACGTATTCATCATGCCTATGAAAGTCACTGTGCCAATCGAAAAAATAAGTAAGAACAAATATGGAATCTTAGGAGAATTAAGGTCTACCTTATTAAATCAAAATATTTCCAACGAATACGATGGATATGTCCTACATAGAAAAGCTGGAATCGAATTTGAAATTGAAGTAATTGGAGTGGAAATACTCAAAAAATTTAAGAGAAATTAATCTTGAAGAAATCTTATTGTTTCTTCTACTACCTCCTTCAGTTCGGTGGGTAATTGAGAAGAATTCCAAGGGTGATAACTTCCAAAAGTATGTCCTGTATGCTCCATAATTATGAGCTCCGAAGAGGGAATTATCTCGTGTAGTTTTATTGCTTCCTCTAAGATCACGGCAGTATCTTCTGCACCATGTATAATGCAAAACGGTGACCGAATTTTCCTTCCCTGGTAAGCAATGGATAATTCTTTTTTGTTCATTGCCGTGTTCTCATAAAATTGAAAATAAAGTGGCATCTCTTGTTTTGTTCTCCCATTTAACTGATGTACTACGCCATTCTCTCTCCATTCCTCTGTGTTTTTTGGTAATCGTTCAGTCAAGTCAAAAACACTTGCCCAAGTCACTCCTTTTTTTATTCTAGAATCTTTGGCAGCAGCTAAACTCACAATCCCTCCTCCTCTACTGTGACCTATTGTGTATATCGAGTCCAATTGAATCCGAGACTTTTCAGAACACTCGGTTTCGAGCCAATTAATAACTGCTTCCAAATCGGCTAATTCTTTAGTGTAATTATTATTTCCAAAAGCCTCCAAATCGCTAAAATCTGTTGGCGTATTCGGGGTAACTCCATTGTGCGAAAAATTGAATTTAAGGAAATGAAATCCGTTTTGAGCGAAATATTCAGCTACCAAATTCCAACATCCCCAGTCTTTAAATCCTTTATATCCATGGCAAAAAATTACGATTGGTGACTTATTACTTTCGCTATTCGAAAGCGTTAAATCCAAAGAAATAAGGCGCTTATTACTGCCTTCTATTACTTGGGTTTGTGGAATTGCGCGAGTCATCATAATAAATCGGTTTTACCTAAAATACAAAAAAGAAACGAATGTCCTAGTTAAGGCTGACCTGAGTGGTTTGGTTACAGAAGAAAATATGTGAAGTTTGAAGCATGGAAAAACGCACATTTAAACGTTGGAGAAAAAATATCAGAAAGAAGTTCAAGAAATAGTAAGGAAAGGAATGAGTAACAATATCAATTTTGATATGAATAATGTTTTAGGGCTACCCGCCTATTATTTGGATTTCGAAGTTTTTTCGAGTGATAGTAATTTACTTAAAGATGCTCCTTTTCTTACTGCACTTGTTCATAATCCAAATCACATTGGATGTCAAACTTTGAGTGATTCAGAACAGTATTTATGAGTCACCCAAAAGATTGAAAAAGAATTGATTGAAATTTGTGCAGTAGATATCATGAAAGCCCAACCTAATTCTTGTGATGGTTATATTGCCTCTGGCGGAACAGAAGCAAACATTCAAGCTATGTGGATGTAAAGAAACTATTTTACCCACGAATTTTCCGCCCAATTATGCGATATCTGTTTACTTTGCTCCGAAGACAGAAATTACTCCATGAATAAGGGAGAAAATATCTTAGGACTTAATTTATACCAATTTGGGATAAATTCAAAATACAGACTTGGATCAATAAGAGAAATTGACTCAACCATTGAAAGAGCAAAAAATGAGTGAAAAAGATATTTTGTCGTAATTGCCAATATGATGACAACGATGTAGGCTCCGTGAACGAACTCATTCCCATTCTCCTCGGACTAAAAAAACAAAGTTGTACTTTTAAAATCTATGTAGACGGAGCCTATGGTGGATTTTATTACCCATATACCAACACCTCTAATGAGCTAAATTTTGCCAATCCAGCTATCAGTTAAATCACTATAGATGCTCACAAAATGTGTCAAGCTCCTTATGGAACAGGGATTTTCCTTACTCGAAAAGGAATGATTGCTCATTCGGGCACTTCTGCAAAGTATGGAAAAGGGAATAATTTTACCTTAATTGGAAGTCGTTCTGCTGCAAATGCAATTGCGGTTTTGATGATATTGAGCAAACATGGTCCGTATCGATGGATTCAAAAAAAAACTTTCTTTTACAAAACAAAGAACAGCTTGGTTATGTAATCAACTAACTGATCTGGAGGTAGAATACTACCTCAATTCTTTTTCTAATATTATGACAATGACACGGTGCGATTCTCTTGACAAACTTCGGAGCAGATTTGGGTTAGTTCCTGACGACTATGAAAAACCAACTTCATACAAAATAGTAGTGATGGAGCACGTTTCGATTGAAAAACTTGAACTTTTCATAACAGAACTAGAGCTCGAAATAGTTCAAAAACTTGAACCAGCCTGAAACTGAGAATTCTCCTACTTGATTCTTCGCAGATTTCCTTATCTTTGAATGAAATTTAATTAAAGTATGAAAGACGTGATTCAGGAGATTATCAATCAGGAAGTGAAAGCGCTTCAGAATTTGGTGATAAATGAGAATTTTGAACTAGCAGTTTCACTCATCGAAACCCAAGTTCATCAAAAAGGAGGAAAAGTGGTAATCAGCGGAATGGGAAAAGCAGGTCAAATAGGCGTTAATATTGCCACAACCTTAGCCTCCACAGGAACTCCGGCTGTTTTTCTTCATCCAAGCGAATCCCAACACGGTGATTTAGGCATTGTTCAAAAAAATGACATCTTGCTACTCATTTCCAATTCGGGTAAAACAAGAGAAATAGTGGAACTCGAAACGCTTGTAAAAAGGTTGTTTCCCGAGATAAAAATTATAGGTTTGACCGGAAACTTAGAAGGAGATTTAGCCCAATTCAGTGACGTGACTTTGTATACTGGAGCACCCAAAGAAGTTTGCCCTTTGGGTCTAGCGCCTACCACCTCTACTACTGCCATGACCGTGATAGGTGACATTATCATTGTACTTCTTATGAAAAAAATTGGATTCACTAAAGAACAATATGCTCTCAGGCATCACAGTGGATATTTGGGTAGCAAAGCTAGAAATGAAGTTTCGTAACAATTGATAGTTTCTTGAAACGAATAGTCAACCCTAATTCTCAATTCTAACATTTTAAAAAAAACATGAAAAAATTTACATTGATAGCTGGACCTTGCGCCATTGAAGACGATATCATTCCTTTCAAAATTGGTAAAGAAGTAAAAAAAATCTGCGACAAACTTGGAATTGATTATATTTTTAAGGGAAGCTACAGAAAAGCAAATCGTTCAAAATTGGATAGCTTTACAGGAATTGGTGATGACATAGCGCTTAATATTTTACAACAAATAGGAAAAGATTTAAGAGTTCCTACCATTACGGACGTGCACGAAAGTCATGAGGTGGCTAAGGTGGCGAAATTTGTAGATCATCTTCAAATCCCAGCTTTTTTGTGCCGGCAGACCGAGCTATTGTTAGCGGCAGGAAATTCGGGTTGTGGAGTAAATATAAAAAAAGGTCAGTTTCTTTCTCCAGAAGCGATGATTTTTCCACTAGAAAAAGTGCTTTCAACAGGCAATAAAAACGTTTGGTTGTGTGAAAGAGGAACTACTTTTGGATACTCAGATTTGATTGTAGATGCCACAGCAATTCATCGAATGAAAAAGCTTGGAGCTCCAGTGATTATGGATTGTACTCACTCCGTTCAAAAACCAAACAAAACTGAAGGTGTGACTGGAGGCGACCCAACACTGATAGAATCTATAGCTTTGTCCGCTATTGCTACTGGGGCCGATGGTTTCTTTATGGAAGTCCACCCAAATCCAAGCGAAGCAAAAAGTGACCCTCACACTATGTTACAATTGGATAAATTGGAAGGAATTTTGACTAAATGTATGGCTGTTAGAGAGGCTTTGAATGGGTAATAAATCACTTAACGTGTATTTTTTAAGTATTCATTTTGTCAATTAAAAACAGGATCATTGAGTTCCTGTTTCTTTAATCTTCCTGCTATGAAAAAGGATTGAGGTGGGTGATTCTCTAGTTTAAAGAATCTACAACTTCTCCATCAAATATTCGTACAACTTCACCATTTCCACTATATCCTGTTTATTCACCTTTTCTTGTGGTGAATGAACATTGTGTTCAGCTGCTCCAATAAAGCACCAATCAAATGGATAGGGCGATTTTTGAAGTGCATTTCCATCACTTCCTCCCGCATTTTCAACTTCTAATTGGTACACGGCACCACTTTGTTCTGCCAACTCGATAATTTTGTTGAGATAACTTTTTCGCGGTATGCCTGAATCTCTCATCGAAATCGCAACTCCACCGCCATCAGACACTCCATCAGTAATCCAGGTAATGTCTGAGATCAAGGCTTGTTTCACTCCCCAATTCTCGTACATGTACTTTGCTAAATAACCTACAGATCCTCCCCCATGCTCCTCCCAACAAGAAAAACAAATGATTCCATTCTCCAAGTTTTCGGCTACTTGAAGCGCATTCCAAACCCCTAGTCTATTGTCTAGATAACAGGATTGAACATGATTATCCGTTTCTACAAAATGTTGCTTGAACACCAAGTCCGTTCCTCTATCTATCTCTCTCCCAAACACATATTCATAGTGTTCTCTTCCTTCTTCATCTTCAATCACTAGTAATTCACACTCAATGTCACTGTGCGAATCTTTTCCTACTAGCACCGTGCCCTCTATTGTTCTTGGACCTCCTATCTTCACTAATTCTTTATTGTATTTTACCGTAAATCCAATAGAATCGATGTGGGCAAAAATTGCCGTCCTGGGTGTTCCAAATTTGAGCATTATACAGTCTTGAAAACCTTCTCCAGCGTATATCTCTGGTTGATTTTTCCAAGTTGACTTATTCTTTTCAATATACTTCAACAAAAAATGTGTCATGGCAATTTCATTCCCAGAAGGTGCATGAATTCCACATAATTCTTTTAATAATTCCATTTTACTATTTTTTTATAAGTTGGTAAAACAACTCGGTTTCCCATCCTTTTTGGGTTCTAACCCACTCTTTTCGTTCTCCTGACTTTTCAAAGCCATTTCTTTCAAACAATTTGATACTCGCCTCATTCGTGTCAAATATATGACAGAATAATTGATGTAGCTGTAATCTGTCGAAACTATACTTTATCAATAATTAGAGAGCCTCATCTGCATACCCCCTTTTTCTATATGAACTATCACCAATCAAAACTCCAACTCCTGCTCGTTGGTGAATTGGATCAAATTCAAATAAATCGATAGTACCTATTGCCAGGTCGTTTTTCCTCAAGCAAATCATAAATCGTACTTGTTTTGTTTCCAAAATATTTTGAGCTGAATTCACATATTGCTCTATCAGGTTCTTAGAAAAGGGTACCAATGTATTGCTTATTTTCCAGTTTTCTGGATTATTTTCCCATCCAATCATTGGATGAGCATCCTCTGGCTCAATCGCTCTCAAATATACTTTTTGTCCCTGTAACATACATATCAGTCTTTATTCACATCAATTATTCTCTCTGTTTAGCAACGAATAGCTGTGATAAACCTTGTTGCGGATTTTAATAAAATTCTTCCCTTATCGGTATTGTATTTCACTCAAGTTTCTATACACTCCCTCCTCCAATTTCACTAATTCTTCGTGACTGCCACTTTCCACAATCTCTCCTTTGTCCATTACCAGAATTGTATCACTATTCTTAATAGTAGACAAACGATGAGCAATCACCAGCGAGGTTCTTCCTTTCATCAATCTATCTAGCGCCTCCTGAACCAACAATTCAGACTCTGAATCTAAAGAACTTGTTGCTTCATCCAAAATAAGAATGGATGGGTTTTTTAGTATAGCTCGTGCAATGGCAATTCGTTGTTTTTGCCCACCCGAAAGTTGAATTCCTCGATCTCCCACAAAGGTATCATACCCCTCAGGAAATTGTTGTATAAATTCATGGGCATTTGCGCCTTTAGCAGCCTCAATAATCTGTTCAAGATTCGCAGAAAGATCTCCGTAGGCTATATTTTCTTTAATAGTTCCTCCAAATAATATCACTTCTTGAGGTACAATCGCCATTTCATTTCGTAACGCACTCAGCGAATAGGAACTTGAATGTTTTCCATCGAATAATATAGATCCTGAGTTTGGTTGAAAGAACTGTAATAATAAGGAGGAAAGCGTTGATTTTCCTGAACCCGAAGAGCCCACTAAAGCAATTTGTTGTCCAGCCTCTATTTCAACCGAAACTCCTTTTATCACCTCCACATCTGGTCTTGTTTCGTAAGAAAAATGAACCTTTTCGATCGAAATACTTCCTCTCAACTGAAGTGACTCTTTGCTGGGTTCTAAGGAAAGATTTTCTTTTTCACCGTCTAGAATTATCATGAGCTTTTCGGTAGCCCCAATAGCTCGCTGAACTTTGGCATATAATTCCGGTAAATTTCCAATTGCCCCTCCCACAAAAATTGTGTACAAGATGAAACTAATAAAGTTTTTGTTACTCATTTCACCTGCATCAACCATTAGCTTTCCTTGCCAAATTACGAATACGATCGAGCCAAACATGCAAAAAATAACAAAAGTCACGAACAAACCTCTCCACAATACAATGCGCATAGTTTTGTCTCGTACCTCAAATACGGCTTTTTTATACCGTAGAATCTCAAAATACTCATTAGCAAAGGCCTTTACGTTGGCTATTCCCATCAAACTTTCTTCGAGCACCGAATTGGATTCAGCAGATGCATCTTGCGACTCTTTGGCTATTCGCTTTATGAACCTTCCAAAAACCACCGCAATAATCGCTACAACCGGAACCACCCCAAGCATTATAAAACAGAGCTTTGGAGACATTATAAAAAGTGCAACCAAGCTAACCATAACAGTAATTATTTGCCTTATAAATGTGGCTAACACCGTATTAAGGGTATCTCTTAACTGTTCAATATCATTGGAAATCCTGCTCGTAAGCTCCCCTACTTTGTTTTTATTAAAAAAATTAAGAGGGGAAGCCACCAATACAGAGAATGCTTGGATTCGCAAATCTTTGAGAGCATTTGCTGTGAAATACCCGAAAAGATAAATTCTAAAAAAAGAGAAAATAGCTTGCGCACCAAAAACCAAAATCATCACCATGATAAGATTAGAGGTAATAGATAAATCAATAATTTGACTTGGTTCCGGCATAGATTCAACCCCAGGAAACGATTCGCTCGCAGGCGTGTCCTTCCCAATTAACTGCCCCATTAAATAGGGAAACAACATGGCGGTAGTACTTGACAGGAATAAAAAAAACATCCCGATGACAAAGGAAACTTTGTAGGGTGCAACAAATTTAAAAAAAGTTGAGGCCTTTTTGATGGTTTTCTTCTCTAGTTTGATTCTCTCGGGTCGCGGCATTCTTATTCATATATTTGAGGCACAAAAATACTATTATTTCTTCACTTATAAGAAGAGAACAAGAATTGGTTCTTGCATGGATGAATAAAATCTTAAATTTATTTCTGAATATACTTTGTATAAATAATAAATTATGTATTTTTGCAAACCGTAATAATAACAAGATATGAAAAGAACATACCAACCATCAAGAAGAAAGAGAAGAAACAAACACGGTTTCAGAGAAAGAATGTCGTCAGCTAATGGACGTAGAGTTCTTGCTCGTAGAAGAAAAAAAGGAAGAAAAAAGCTTACGGTGTCTTGCGAGGCAAGACCAAAAAGATAATGTTAATAAATATTAATAAGGACAACAATTGTTGTCCTTTTTTTTTGCCCTATAATCAGTATTTTTACCAAATTTAGTTTCATACTACACAAAAACTTAGAAAACTAGCACTCATGCCAAAGAATCAACAAATAAAATCTATTCTTATCATTGGTAGTGGACCAATTGTAATTGGTCAAGCCTGTGAATTTGATTATGCCGGATCCCAGGCATCTCGTTCATTGAGAGAAGAAGGAATTGAAGTAACTCTTATCAATTCTAACCCTGCCACAATCATGACAGATAAGATGGTTGCGGACAATGTTTACCTCAAACCTTTAGAGCCAGAATATGTAGAAGAGATTTTAAACAAGCATAAAATTGATGCAGTATTGCCTACGATGGGAGGTCAAACTGCCCTCAATTTGTGTATCAAATGTAAGGAACTAGGAATTTGGGAAGAGTATGGAGTTGAAATAATTGGGGTAGATATTGATGCCATTGAAATAACGGAAAATAGAGAAAAATTTAGGGCTTTGATGGATGAAATTGGTGTAGGTTCTGCTCCTTCTGATACTGCCCGTTCTTTCTTAAAAGGAAAAGAGATTGCCCAAGAGATTGGGTTTCCATTAGTTATTCGTCCTTCATACACTTTGGGTGGTAGTGGAGCTAGTTTTGTTCACACCGCAGAAGAATTTGATGAACTACTAAACAGAGGATTGCACGCTTCGCCTATCCACGAAGTAATGATAGACAAAGCGGTTATTGGCTGGAAAGAATACGAATTAGAACTTTTGAGAGATAAAAATGACAATGTGATTATCATTTGTTCGATCGAAAATTTTGACCCTATGGGAATTCATACTGGTGACTCTATTACGGTGGCGCCAGCGATGACTTTATCGGATACCACGTATCAAAAAATGCGTGACATGGCTATTAAAATGATGCGAAGCATTGGGAATTTTGCTGGAGGATGTAATGTACAGTTTTCTGTATCACCAGATGAAAAAGAGGAAATCATTGCGATTGAAATTAATCCAAGAGTTTCGCGTTCTTCGGCTTTGGCCTCCAAAGCAACTGGATATCCTATCGCCAAAATTGCCTCGAAACTTGCCATTGGATACACTCTAGACGAACTCGATAACCAAATTACAAAAACTACCTCTGCCCTATTTGAACCAACCTTAGATTACGTAATTGTAAAAATTCCGAGATGGAATTTTAATAAATTCAAAGGAGCTAACACCGAACTTGGTCTACAAATGAAATCTGTGGGTGAAGTAATGGGGATTGGAAGATCTTTTCAAGAAGCGCTTCAGAAAGCGTGTCAATCTCTTGAGATAGGAAGAAACGGATTAGGAGCAGATGGAAAAGAAGAAAGAAACCAAGACAGATTGCTTCATAGTCTGAAACACGCAAGTTGGGACAGGTTGTTCCATGTGTACGATTCCATTAAGCTAGGTATTCCTTTCAAGACAATAAAAGAAATTACCAAAATAGACGATTGGTTCTTAAGACAAATTGAAGACTTAATTCAAACAGAGAAAAAAATTGAAAAATACTCGTTAGATTCTATCCCTCGAGAGTTATTATTTGAAGCAAAACAGAAAGGCTATTGTGACAGACAAGTTGCTCACCTACTAAGAACTCTTGAAAGCCAAGTTTTTGCAAAAAGGCAAGAGTTTGGTATCAACAGAGTGTACAAATTGGTGGATACTTGTGCCGCGGAATTTGATGCTAAAACTCCTTACTACTACTCCACGTTTGAAATGGAAAACGAATCAGTAGTAACTGACAAAAAGAAAATTATTGTACTAGGATCTGGTCCCAACCGAATTGGACAAGGTATAGAGTTTGATTACTGCTGTGTGCATGGAATTTATGCTGCGAAGGAAATGGGATACGAAACCATCATGATTAACTGTAATCCAGAAACCGTCTCTACCGATTTTGATACGGCAGATAAACTATACTTTGAACCTGTATTTTGGGAGCATATTTATGACATTATTCTGCATGAAAAACCCGAAGGAGTTATTGTTCAGCTAGGAGGTCAAACCGCTCTTAAGTTAGCTGAAAAACTAGAGAAATACGGAATTAGAATAATTGGTTCTGGGTTCGATTCACTTGATTTGGCTGAAGATAGAGGAAGATTCTCCAATAAGTTAGAAGAATTGAACATCCCTTATCCAAAATTTGGTGTGGTAGAAAGTGCGGAACAAGCACTAGAAAAATCGAAAGAATTAGGCTTTCCGTTATTAGTTCGTCCTTCGTATGTATTGGGTGGGCAAAAGATGAAAATAGTCATTAATGAGCAAGAGTTAGAAACCCATGTAGTAGATATCTTGAGAGACATGCCAGACAATCAAATCTTGGTGGACCATTTCTTGGGAGGTGCAATTGAGGCTGAGGCGGATGCAATTTGTGATGGTGAAAATGTGTATATTATTGGAATGATGCAACATATAGAACCAGCAGGAATTCATTCTGGTGACTCTTACGCTGTTCTTCCTCCCTACAATTTGGGAGATTTAATTCTTACCAAAATGGAAGAATACACTAAGAAAATTGCATTAGCACTCAATACAGTGGGGCTAATCAATATTCAGTTTGCTATCAAAGACGATGAAGTGTATATCATTGAAGCAAATCCTCGAGCGTCTAGAACAGTGCCGTTTATCGCCAAAGCTTACGATGAGCCTTATGTAAATTATGCTACCAAAGTGATGCTTGGCGCAAAACTAACTGACTTTGGTTTCACTCCAAAAAAAGAAGGGTATGCAATTAAAATACCAGTGTTTTCTTACGAAAAATTTCCAGAAGTAGCCAAAGAGCTTGGACCAGAAATGAAATCGACTGGAGAAGCCATCTACTTCATTGATGACTTGAAAGATAAGTTTTTCAGAAAAATCTATTCTGAAAGAAACATGCTTTTGAGTAAATAATCCGTTCGGAAAGTATCTTTTTCACTAGGGAAAGGACCTGAGTTCTTTCCCTTTTTTTATGAAAAAAAACAAGATTCAACTCCAAAGCTGGTATGCTGGTCTCGAATTCCAAAACTATAATTTTCTTTATCTTTACACCCAATAACCAGAGAGCAATTGGCAAGTCTTTAGAACGCCATCACAAATAAACTAAACAAATCTAAATGCTTTTTAACTCAATAGATTTCGCCATTTTTTTGCCTATAGTGTTTCTGCTATATTGGTTTGTAACGAACAAAAACCTGACTGCTCAAAATCTATTGATTGTTGGTTCAAGTTATTTGTTTTACGGATGGTGGGACTGGAGATTTTTGGCATTAATTTTTATTAGCACACTAGTTGATTATTTTATTGGGAAGGGACTAGGTAAGGAAGAAAAAAAACTCAATCGAAATATCCTGTTATGGTCAAGTATCTCAGTCAATATAGGTTTTCTTGGGTTCTTTAAGTATTACAATTTCTTTGTAGATAATTTTATCACTGCCTTTTCTATCCTAGGTGCTGAAATTCAACCCAACACTCTCGAGATTATTTTGCCCGTTGGAATTAGCTTTTACACCTTTCAAACGTTGAGCTACACCATTGACGTCTATCGAAGAAACCTAGAACCTACTAACGATTTTGTTTCGTTTATGGCCTTTGTGAGCTTCTTCCCTCAACTTGTAGCTGGTCCGATTGAGAGAGCCACTCATTTTCTTCCTCAGTTTTATTCACCTAGAAAATTTGACTATTCTCGGGCGATTGATGGACTGAGGCAAATATTGTGGGGATTGTTCAAGAAAGTGGTAATTGCGGATAACTGTGCAACATTAGCCAACGAAATATTCACAAATTCAGGGGAGCTATCAGGAGCTACATTGGCTCTAGGTGCTTTGTTTTTTACCTTTCAAATATACGGTGACTTTTCTGGATATTCCGATATCGCTATTGGAACCTCTCGCCTCTTTGGATTTGACTTAATGCAAAACTTTCGCTTCCCTTACTTTTCTCGAGATATCGCAGAATTTTGGCGGAGATGGCACATTTCTCTTTCTACGTGGTTCAGAGATTATTTATATATTCCTCTTGGAGGTAGCAGAGGCGGAACAGGAAAAAAGATTAGAAATACATTTGTCATCTTTATCGTTAGTGGGTTTTGGCACGGAGCCAATTGGACATTTATCGTTTGGGGAGCGCTCAATGCTCTTTATTTTCTTCCGCTTTTACTCGCCAATAAAAACCGAAATCATCTCGATATTATTGCAAAAGGAAGATACTTGCCCTCATCAAAAGAATTTCTTTTGATGACTTCCACCTTTGTTCTTACAATGGTCGCTTGGATTTTCTTCCGAGCCGAAAACCTAGAACACGCGATCAGTTACGTGAGTAAACTATTATTAGCTCCTCACACTTATTTCTCGTTAGGAACCTACTCGCCTTACAGTACCACCCTTATTTTAGTCTGCTTCTTTTTACTTATCGAATGGTTGGGAAGAGAAGGGAATTTTGCTTTGTCTAATTTTGGCAAAAACTGGAATCGACCGCTTCGACATGCTTTCTACTATTCGTTAATTTTTATGATTTTTTGGTTTGGTGGAAAAGAACAACAATTTATCTATTTTCAATTCTAAATCGGCATGAAAAAGTTTATCAGAGAAATACTTTCTTTTTTTCTATGGCCAACAATTATCGGGGTTCCGATTTTGGTGGGTGTAGGATATTACGTTCATACGCTCGACTCAGAATTTGATCTCGAGACCGACATACATACCGTTTTTATAGGAGATTCACATGTCCAGCAGGGAATAAATGACTCCTTACTTCCACACAGTTTGAATCTGGGAACAAGTTCAGAATCTTTTTACTTTTCTTATTTCAAATTAGAAAAATTACTCTCTCGAAATCCTTCTATTAACAAAGTATTTATAGGAATTAGTTATCATAGTTTGTCCAGTTATTACGACAATTTTATCTTTGGCAACAAATCAGCAGCTATTTCACCAAAATATTTCTACCTGTTGCCATTTTCCCAACAACTAAAACTCTTATCTTGGAATAAATCAAACATGGTTTCATTCCTCAAAGGCATAGGAAACAAGGGATTCCTTAAAATAAGTGGAACAGATGACCTTCTCCACATGGGCGGCTATTCGAGTAGATTCGACAAAACCAAAGCCGTAAAATCCTCTATGGACAAGCGAATAGATTTCCAGTATTATTCCAATGAAAAAACAACTGATTTTTCTGAGTTTAACCTGCACTATTTTGATAAAATAATTGAATTGTGTTCAAGAAACGGAATTGAAATTGTTGCGATTAACACTCCGCTCCACCCCTATTATCTCAAGCAAGTGCCAACACCATTCAAAAACAAACTGACTGAAGTTATCCAGTCCAAGAACATCCACTACATCGATTTCTCGGGACTAGAACTAAGCGATTCTTGTTTTATTCCAGATGGCGACCATGTATCCAAGCTTGGTGCTACAACAATAAGTAAAAAACTCCTAGACTCCACCATGAGCATCTCCTTCTGACAAAGACCTCTTATAAGAAAGCACGAAAGAAAATCATTTTGAAGTAACTGGTTGAACTACAAAAAAGTTCCAAACCTTTCAAAATGGCACGTATACCCATTTGGATTTCTCAATAAATAATCTTGATGTTCAGGTTCTGCGGGCCAAAAAGTAGATTTTGGCTCTAACGTGGTAACTACTTTCCCTTCCCATTTTCCAGATTCTTCTACCATTTGAATTACCTCCTTTGCCGTCTTTTTCTCTTCTTCATTTTGGAAAAAAATAGCAGACCTGTAGCTTGAACCAATGTCGTTACCTTGTCTGTCAAGTGTTGTAGGATTGTGGATTCGATAAAAATAATCGAGAATTTCACGAAAGGAAGTTATTTCCGAATCATACGTTAATTCGATACCCTCTGCGTGTCCAGGATGGAATTTGTAGGAAGGATTATCGTTTTCTCCTCCGATATACCCTACTTCGGTATCAATAATTCCCGGGCGAACTCGAAAAAGTTCTTCCATCCCCCAAAAACAACCTCCTGCTATGTATGCTGTTTTTATCATAAATCTAGTTTGTCTATTAAAAGTACTGCATAAAACTTGTATTCGTCAACTTACTACCTAAATTTATTTCTTTTAGAAAAAAGATTAACTTTCTGGAAACAACTGGTTCCATCGGTACAAGAGAATTTAGAGGCCAGTCGTGATAATAGAAACAACCTCCACCCATTCGATCTAATTTAAGCCCGATAAGAGACATTGGACTCTTCGTAATTAATTGGACATTACTTTGTAGGTAGGATCTTCCAAAACATTTACATCTATTACTTTTTCTGCATTTCTCAACAATCTTTTGCAATCGCTCGACAAATGTTTCAGATGAAGCTTTTTTCCTGCTTTCAAGTACCTTTCAGTTAGTCTATTCAATGCTTCAATAGCAGACATATCCGATACTTTACTTTCCGCAAAATCTATCACTACTTCCTCAGGATCATTTTCTACATCAAATTTTTCATTAAAAGTAGTCACCGATCCAAAAAAAAGTGGTCCGTAAATTTCGTAATGCTTTACTCCGTTTTCATCAATATGTTTTCTGGCTCTAATACGCTTGGCACTTTCCCAGGCAAATACAAGTGCCGAAATAATTACCCCTATCAATACCGCAAGAGCTAAGTTGTGTAAGAACACCGTAATCAATGTCACGAGAACCATGACAAAAATATCTGATTTAGGCATTCGTCTAAACGCCTTGAAACTTGCCCATTCGAATGTTCCGATTGAAACCATCACCATTACTCCTACCAACGCTGCAATAGGCAATAATTCAATTACGGGAGCTCCAACCAAAATAATAATCAAAATAGTGAGGGCTGCCACAATACCGGATAATCGAGCTCTCGAACCTGCGGATAAATTCACCAAAGTTTGAGCAATCATAGGACACCCTCCCATTCCTCCAAAAAAACCATTCAAAATATTGGCACTTCCTTGAGCCAAGCATTCTCGGTTACTGTTTCCTTTGGTGTCAGTGATTTCATCAACTAGGTTCAAGGTTAAAAGTCCTTCGGTTAATCCAACTGCTGCCATAGTAAGCCCGAAAGGAAAAATTATCTTTAGTGTTTCCCAAGTCATCGGAACTTGCGGAATTCTAAACTCTGGAATAGAACCGCTCAAAGATTTCAAAGGTTCACCAGGCAAGGTATCCTTGTTTATTATGTCAACAACTTGTTTGGTATCAATACCGAGAAAATAAACAACAGCAAATACAATAATAATCGCGATTAATGAGGCTGGTACAGCCTTGGTGATTTTTGGCACAATCATAATGATAGCAACAGTAAATATCACTAATCCCAACATGGTATAAAGGGGAGTTCCTGTAATCCATTCTACTGCCTCGCCAGCGCTTACTTTAAATTGATCGAGCTGGGCCATAAAAATGATGATAGCTAATCCATTAACAAAACCAAACATAACTGGCTGAGGAACCAAACGTATGAATTTACCCAGTTTGAGTAAACCCACAATTAGCTGAATAACACCAGCCAAGGCAACTGCGGCAAACACATATTCCAATCCATTTAATCGAATCATGAGCGCCATTACCACCACAACTGTGGCACCTGCTCCACCCGAAATCAATCCTGGACGACCTCCAAAAATGGCGGTAACCAATCCCATTATAAATGCTCCGTATAGTCCAACTAATGGAGGAAAACCCGCTAAAATGGCAAACATTAACGATTCTGGTATCATTGTCATTGCCACGGTAAATCCTGCTAAAACTTCAGTTTTGTAATTTACTTTTTGTGAAAAATCGAATAAGTTAAAGTATTTTTTTAACGGCATAATTTGGGGATTTTTGCGAGTGCAAAACTACTGAAAAGTTATGAGAATAAATAGTAAGTTTGTGGAACGAAACGAGACTAATAAAAGAAAAGAGTATGAAAATAGGAATTGTATTATACCCAACCTACGGAGGAAGTGGTGTTGTAGCCACCGAACTGGGGAAAGCGTTGGCGCAAAAAGGACATCAAATACATTTTATTTCCTACAGTTTTCCAGTAAGATTGGATGTACATGACAAAAATATTTTTTACCACGAGGTCCGAGTGAATAGTTATCCACTTTTTAAATATCCACCCTATGAGTCTGCACTTACCAGTAAATTGGTAGATGTAATCCGTTTCGAGAAGTTAGATGTTTTGCATTTGCACTATGCAATTCCTCATGCATCTGCGGCTCACATGGCGCAACAAATTTTGCAAGAAGAAGGGATTTACATACCCTTTATCACCACCTTACACGGAACCGATATCACTTTGGTAGGTAGAGATCCATTCTTCAAACCAATTATTACATACTCTATCAATAAGTCCGATGCGGTTACTACTGTTTCTAAAAGTTTGAAAGACGACACTTTAAAATTTTTCAATATCAAAAATGAGATAGAGGTGATACCTAATTTCATCTGTATAAAAGACATGAAATTTAGTATCCAAAGAGAACGATATGCCGAGGAAGATGAATTAATTTTATGTCATATTTCTAATTTTAGAAAAGTAAAGCGCGTTCAGGATGTTATCAAGGTTTTTGCGAAAGTAAGAGAAAAATTAAAATGTAAACTCATTTTGGTAGGCGATGGACCCGAGAGAGATAAAATGGAAATGCTCTGTAGAGAATTAGGAACCTGTAAAGACACTAGTTTTATTGGAACGGTAAACAACACAACAGAAATTCTCTCAATTGCTGACTTATTTTTGCTTCCCTCCGAAACAGAAAGTTTTGGGCTAGCAGCATTAGAGGCAATGGCAGTATCTGTTCCTGTGGTTTCTACCAATACGGGAGGAATTCCGGAGGTTAACGCTGAAGGAGTTTCGGGAATGTTGAGCAATGTAGGAGATGTAGAAGAAATGGCAAAAAATGCAATTTACATCCTATCTAACAAAAAAAGACATCAGGAATTTAAGAAAAATGCGCTGAATCAAGCTGCCAAATTCGACCTGAATGAGATTGTAGAAAAATATATTACCTTATACAAAAAAGTAATAAAATAGAAAACTATGGAACCTAATTTGGTAGACTATTTATCGCAGTTTGCTCATGAAAACAGAGTGACACTTTTCAATGAAAAAATAAAAGAACGAACAAAGTTTGTTACCTTAGTACTTGAAGACATTTATCATGCTCAAAACACGAGTGCAGCAATACGCACGTGCGATTGTTTTGGAATTCAAACAATGCATGTCATTGAAAACAGAAATCAATTCAATGTTCATACAGGAATTACGCTAGGCTCTGCCAACTGGATAGACATTAAAAGACACAAGAAAGAGGAAAACAACACAAGACAAGCTCTTACAAAACTAAAAAAAGAAGGATACAAAATTGTAGCCACTACTCCCTTACCAGATACAAAATCTTTGTATGATCTGGAATTGGATCAGCCTATTGCATTGGTCCTAGGAAACGAGGCCGAGGGAATTTCTGACATAGTGAAAGAGGAAGCAGATGAATTTATAACTATCCCTATGCATGGATTTACTGAGAGTTTTAATATCTCTGTTTCCGCTGCTATCTGCCTTTCGGAACTTACCACCAAAATGAGGAAGGAAGATATTGATTGGCAATTGAGTAAATCCGAACAAGAAAGAGTGCTCTTGAAGTGGCTCAAACAATCGATAAAAAAGGGCGAAAAAATAGCGGAAGACTATGAGGCAAAAAGGAAGGTATAAATCAGTTAGTTAACTAAATTTTAAGAAGATAGTTCCTTGAAACAGAAAGGAATCCTTATATTTGTGTATTAATTGAACAAAAAATTACATGTAAACTATGGGAAAAGGAGATAAAAAAACAAAAAAAGGAAAGCGAATTATGAGTACTTGGGGGGTTCACCGTCCTAAGACAGATAAGACTTGTGTTGCTCCTGTAGCTAAAAAGAAAAAAACAGCCGCTAAACCAAAAGCGAAAAAAGAAGAGAAAAAAAAGGAAGTGAAAAAAGTAGTAGCTGCAAAAGCAGAAATGAAAACTTCGAAAGACATTTCTTCAAACACCGTTGCTGAACTGAAAGTGATGGCAAAAGAAAAAGGAATTACTGGATACACTTCTATGAAAAAAGCTGAATTAATTGCTGCATTGAGTTAATTAATACATACTCAAGACATTATTTAAAGGGAATCAATGGGAATTGATTCCCTTTTTTTATATTCGATTATGAAAGTAATAGACCAATTGAATAGAACAATAAAAATCCCTGATAATTGCCAGAGAATTGTTTCACTGGTTCCTTCTCAAACTGAATTACTTGTTGAGTTAGGATTAGAGGATAAACTTGTGGGAGTTACCAAGTTTTGTATTCATCCAAAAGGGTTGAAAAATGCTAAAACTATTATTGGTGGAACCAAAAATTTCAACTTTGATGTCATTCATCAGCTAAAACCAGATTTGCTAATTGGAAACAAAGAGGAGAACTACAAAGAAGGAATAGAAGAGCTAGAAAAACAGTATGCTGTGTGGATGAGTGATATTTACACAATTCAAGATGCAAAATCTATGATTACCCAAATGGGTATCATAACAAAGACCGAAAAAAAAAGTACGGAACTGATAAAAGTAATAAATTACGAAGAGTCTAAACTAATAGTTAAACCTGCCAAATCTGTGCTTTATTTCATTTGGAAAAACCCATACATGGTAGCTGGAAGTAACAATTATATCAATGATATGTTAAGGCTAAATGGATTTCATAATGTTTGTAACTCTGAGTATTTTTCTAGATATCCGAGTTTATCAGGCCCTGAAATTACCGAGCTAAATCCAGAAGTTGTCTTGCTATCTTCTGAGCCATATCCTTTTCGAGAAAAACACAAAAGTGAAATTCAAGAATTAGTGCCCAATGCCGAAATAAAAATTGTAGACGGTGAATTATATTCTTGGTACGGTTCTAGAATAATAAAAGCCCTTCAAACATTTAATAACCATGGAAATAAACAATAAACTCAGTCTTGCAAAAAGAATTATTCTTGGAAAAAACAAACCCTCTGCATTTTTGAGATTTCTTTGTTGGTTTTCAATAATTTGGGATGTTCTTTTGGCTTTGTACATGCTTGCCACAGCAGTTGTTATTCTTATTCGAGGGTCTCAATTTGGAGAAAACTCAATGCTTCAGGATTTTACAACGAAGTTTTGTTTTACTTATACTATACTTCACGGAGTTTCCTTGCTTGCCGCCATTTTGCTTTACCGCCAAAAAAAGTTTGGATTCTGGCTTTATTTAATTTCAAATGTTGGATTGGTGGTCTCCACTTTTATTTTTCTAGATACGTTGAAAGCAGATTATGTTCAAATCACTTTTACTTTGGTAATGATTGGGTTATTTGGTACTCAGTGGAGAAAACTAAGCTAATCTCTGGTACTCAAAAGGCAAAAAAAAATCCTTTTGCCCGCTTAGGCAAAAGGATTTATGTACCGTTTTGAATTACTTATCCTCTTCCACTTTTCCCTTTGTTTCCTTTGTAATAATGTTTTTTATTACCCGGTTTACTGTTAGGATTTCGTGAATTTCGATTTCTGTTTCTGTTTTGCCCAGGATTTCCTTTTGGTTTCTTTATTTGAGATTCGTCAATGTGCGGAGGCTCGTATCCTTCAATTATTTCTTTCTCAAACGTTTGTTTGGTTAGTTTTTCGATATCACGGATATAGGCGAGCTCATCGTTATCTACCAAGGAGATTGCTACTCCATTGGCACCGGCTCTTCCTGTTCTTCCAATTCGGTGAACGTAATCTTCCGAAATATTCGGTATTTCATAGTTGATAACATGAGGTAACAAAGGAATATCAATACCCCTGGCTGCGATGTCCGTAGCTACCAACACTCGTACCTCTCCTTTTTTGAATTGAGCAAGAGCTTTTGTTCGATGGTTCTGGCTTTTGTTCCCGTGGATAGCCATAGCCGAAATCTTTTTGTTGTTCAGTTTTTCAGTAAGCTTGTTGGCTCCATGCTTGGTCCGGGTAAAAATTAACACTTGCTGCCAATCACCTTCACTAATCATTTTAATCGTGTAAGCCGTTTTTCTTGGCTTATCCATTCTAATTACTCGCTGTTTAATTACTTCAACAGTGGTGTTTTCTGGGGTAGCTTCCACCATAACCGGTTGAGTCAATATCCCATTTGCCAATTTTTTTATTTCTTTCGAAAATGTAGCCGAGAACAATAGATTTTGTCTCTTTTCAGGCAATATCGCCATAATTCGCTGGATATCTCTTACGAATCCCATATCGAGCATGCGGTCTGCTTCATCCAACACAAACATCTCAATTTTTTTCAAATTAATAAACCCTTGGTTATTCAAATCGATTAACCTACCTGGAGTAGCGATCAAAATATCTACACCCTGTTTGAGTGTGGCAACCTGCGGCTTTTGATTTACCCCTCCGTAAATAACGGTTGATTTCAAATCAAGAAACAAGCTGTATTCCTTTACGTTTTGTTGAATCTGAGCTGCCAATTCTCTCGTTGGTGTCAGAATAAGAGCTCGAACCTGAGGTCTTTTGAAAGTCTCAGTAGAGAGCAATTCCAAAATGGGTAAAACAAATCCAGCTGTTTTTCCCGTTCCGGTTTGAGCTGAAGCGAGAACATCTTTTCTCTGTAAAACTTGTGGTATCGCCTTTTCCTGAATCGGTGAAGGTTCTGTGTAGCCTTTTTTCTCAATTGCTTTGAGAAGGGAGTTGGATAAACCCAAATCTTTAAATGTCATAGTTATGTATTACGAGTGCAAAGGTAGCTTAAATTAACTAGAATCCCATACCTCCCCTGATTATCTGGGTTATTGAGAATATTTCATTCTAGTTTGTACCTTCAAAAACTCTCTCTTCAAAATTAATTCTACGAGATGTTGCTGAATATCCTCCGATACGGTATTTCGAATGGAGGATTCTGGAATATCCATTCGGTATAGTAAATTCAATAAGGTTGCATATTCGCTCGAAAGTAACTCCTCCACGATTTCATACAAAGAGTTCATTAGTTCTTGGGGCTGTAAATCAGAAAATTCATACTGAATTCCTGACATTACAAAATCCTTTTCGGTTTGAGAAAGGATTTTTTGATACAACTCTTCATTCAGTGTTGTGTCTAATGTTTTATTCAAGGATTCTAGTTCCATTAGTTACCCATTAAAGCAAACTGAACAATGTTAGCTCCCATTTGTAACGCTTGTTCTCTTTTTTCTTGAGAATCGTTATGAACATCTGGGTCTTCCCATCCGTCACCCAAATCAGATTCGTAGGAGTAAAACACCAGCACTCTGCCTTCGTGAATTATTGCCAATCCCTGAGGTGCTTTGTTATCGTGTTCATGAATTTTTGGAAGTCCTTCTCTAAATTTAAAAGTCTGTGTATAAATTGGATGTGAGAAAGGTAATTCGGTAAGTTCTTTGGTTGGAAATACTTTTTTTATTTCGGTTCGGATGAATTTATCCATTCCATAGTTGTCATCAATATGAAGAAATCCGCCACCTAACAAGTAGGTACGCAAATTTTGGGCCTCACTTTCGCTAAATACCACATTTCCATGACCCGTCATATGCACAAACGGATAATTAAACAATTGTGGTGAACCCACTGCCACTTCATCTACCTGAGAATCTATATTCATGGAGAGTTTGCCATTGCAAAAAGTCACCAAGTTGGGAAGTGAAGTGGGATTGGCGTACCAATCCCCTCCTCCATTGTACTTCATCACAGCAAATTTATAAGAAGGCGTAGCCGCTACGAAAGATAACATACTTCCTATCACTACTAATCCCAACATAAATTTTACATTCTTCATTTTAAATGAGGTTATTTCATTGAATTAAAAATTGCTACAGCCTCAAATTTTTCGGCTTCATCACCTTTTCTAATAATCTCCACAGACTCAATTAGGTCACCTCCACGAATATCGTCTACTACATATTGACCTTCTATCACTTCTCCAAATACGGTATGATTTCCATCTAGCCAAGGGGTGGCTACGTGGGTAATAAAAAACTGACTTCCATTCGTTCCTGGACCTGCATTTGCCATTGACAAAATCCCGGGTTTATCGTGTTTTAATTCTGGATGAAATTCATCTTTGAAATCGTATCCAGGACCTCCAGCACCGGTTCCATTAGGACAACCTCCCTGAATCATAAAATCTGGTATCACCCTATGAAATTTTAATCCGTTGTAGTAAGGTTCTCCTGGAGCCTTGTGATCATTGGCAATCGTTCCCTCCGCCAAACCAACAAAGTTGGCAACTGTCATTGGAGTTTTTTCGTGCTCCATTCTTAGTAAGATACTTCCTTTCGAAGTATTAATTTTTGTATATAATCCGTTTTCCATAAGTAGGTATTTGTTTCCCACAAAGATACATTTTTATTCCTCAAATTTGTGGTACTTTTGTCCCAACAAAAATTTGAATCCTTCATTTTGAAAAATCTAAAAATACTGCCAGCCTATCTGCTAACCTTCGTAAATGTGATTGGCTACAGTATCATGATTCCAATCTTACCCTTTATTGTAAAGGAAGCCAACGCCCCTGAATATATTTATGGATTGTTGCTATCTACTTACTCTTTCTTTCAGTTTATTGGGTCTCCTTATTTAGGAAAATTATCGGACTCAAAAGGAAGGAAACAAATTTTGCTCATCTCTCAATTTGGAACTTTCCTCAGTTGGATAATTATTGGCGTTGCTTACTTTATTCCCTACCAAACCTTGGCATTTTGGGATTTCAGTTTTATGGGACAAACTTTTTATTTGTCATTGCCTCTTTTGATTATAGGCACTGCCCGAATTACAGATGGGTTGACGGGTGGAAATATTTCTGTCACCAATGCTTACATATCGGATATTACAAGTATTCAGGAAAAAAAAACAATTTTTGGTACATTGGGCGGAATTTCCGGAATTGCTTTTGTAATAGGACCAGCCATTGGAGGAATTACAGCGAGCTATTCCATAGGGTATTTGGGTACGATAATCACTGCTGCACTCGTCTCTTTGGTTGCAATGTTTTCAATTATTTTCTTCTTGAAAGAATCGCTTCCCGAAAAAGAAAGAAGGCCTTACTTAAGGCATAATTTTCTGAAATCGTTCAATTTGGTAAAAAGAGTAAATCTTCTGAATCCCAAACCAATTGTTAAGCAAGTATTGATTCTCAAAGTACTAATGAGCGCCACAATGGCTTTTTACATTTCTACGATCGTTCTTTTTGTGATAGATCTTTTTTCTTTTGACGAAAAAGGAGTCGGTTTTTTTATGCTCGTAGCCGGTGTCTTCCTCGGATTTAATCAAGCATTTATGTACAAGAAAATTGTTGTAAAGTTTGGAGAAATAAAAACACTCAGACTAGGATTTGGACTCATGTTTCTTGGATTCATTGCCATCACATTAACGGATGTTTTATGGATTTACTTGGTCCTCTATTACATCTTAAACTTAGGAATATCACTCAGCATGCCAGTCTTCAATTCCCTTATTTCTCAACATGCCGAAAAAGATAAGTTGGGTGAACTTATGGGAATTAGTGAATCAATCACCTCAATTTCCAACGCTATTTTTCCTGTTATTGCAGCAGCAATTTTTGGATTAATCTCATACAACATATATATTCTGTTGGCCATGCTGCCTCTCACAGGCGTATTTCTAACTTACCGATTATTAAAAAAATTAAATTGTTAATGGATTCACCAATCAATAAAGATTTTTGGGACTCAAAATATCTCAACCATGAAACAGGATGGGACTTAAATCAAGTGTCACCGCCAATAAAGACTTATTTCGATCAAGTAACAAACAAAGATCTCAAGATTTTAATTCCTGGTGGCGGAAACAGCCACGAAGCAGAATATTTGTTTCGCCAAGGTTTCAAAAATGTGACAGTCGTAGACATTTCAAAGCAACCACTCATCAACCTAAAAAATCGTCTGCCCCAGTTTCCTGACTCGCAACTTCTTCATCAAGATTTTTTTCAACTTAATGATTCTTACGACCTTGTGGTAGAACAGACTTTCTTCTGTGCACTGGACCCAAAACTACGCCCCATGTATGTGGATAAAATGCACGAAATCCTTGCTCCAAAGGGAAAAATAATAGGTCTTCTTTTTGATGCCCCTCTTAATTCGGAACACCCGCCTTTTGGGGGAAACAAAAAAGAATACACTTCTTTGTTTTCAACAAAATTTGAAATAAAAAACATGAATCCTGCCTATAATTCGATTGCTCCAAGATTGGGTAAAGAAGTTTTTATTAATTTTATAAAAAAGTAACAAATATGGCTCCTTCAGATATCTTATCCCACTCCCAAATAATCCAGAAAATTGACAGAATTGCCTTTCAAATTATTGAAGACAATTTAGATGAAAAAGATATGTATATCGTGGGAATTGCCAACAAAGGATATATACTGGCTAAACACCTTGTAGAGAATCTGCGAAAAGTAAGTTCGAACACATTTCACCTTTTGGAACTTACTTTTGACAAAAAAAATTCGATTGAATGCCTCACAAACAACATAAAACTGGAAATTCCGAACAACAAAGTCGTAATTTTGGTAGATGATGTTTTGAATACTGGAGAAACACTCATGCATGCAAGTCATGTGATTTTGAGACACGAAGTAAAAAAAATGCGTACCGTGGTATTGATAGATAGAAGACACAGACTATTTCCAATAAAAGCGGATTTTGCAGGACTTACCCTATCTACTACTTTAGAAAATCATATTGAAGTTGAGTTTGAAAACAATGAGTTTTCTGCTCATTTGGAATAATACTCCTACTCTACAATCAATTCCTCAAAACCACCGAAATAGGAGCTTTTGTAGTTTCCTTCCTCATCGGATTCGATAAATAAAAGTGAAACATCATAGAAGTTGTTGGATTCCAAGAACTGAATTGTTTTTTCTTTTCCCATGACAAGAAAAGCGGTAGCCAAGCCATCTGCAATGGCAGCGTCCTTTTGAATTACGGTAACACTTAACAAAGAATGAGTTACACCTTGTCCGGTAAATGGATTGATAGCATGCGAATATTTTTTACCCTCAATCTCTTTGAATTTTCGATAACTTCCTGAAGTGACCACCGAGAGGTTGTTTACCGCTACTATTTCCTGAATTTCTCGATTTTCAGCGGTAGAATTGGGTGCTTCAAGAGAAACCGTCCAATACTTATTGAATTTATTTTTCCCCTTTACTCTTAGCTCTCCGCCAATTTCAACCAAGTAATTTACAACGCCTTTACTTTCAAAAAAGTGGGCTAACACATCTACTGAATATCCTTGGGCTATGGCATTAAAATTAAACTGACTTCGCTTATCTAGTTTAGTCACGTATTTTTCTGTTAAATAAAAGTCTCTTGGAATTTTCATCACAGAATCAACTAGTCGGTTTCCGGCACTCAACACATTGTTTGAAGAATTTCCCAGCTGAATAATTGGATAAATTCCGGCATCAAAATATCCTTGGGTGTAAGATTTTACCTCTGCCGACAAAGCAAAAGAATGATATAAATAGGTGTGGTCGCTTTTCCAAATTGTATCCAGCGAGTTGTCGTTGAACTGATTGATGATAGAACGAGGTTTGTATGTCGAAACTTCTTGGTCAAAGTTCTCAAGAATGGTTTGTAATTCGGTAGTATAATCTCTTGAATTAGAATCGAAATACGCGATATAAAAAGTTGTTCCCTGGGCTTGACCGACCAATTCAATATACTCCTTGTTCTTAGTGGTTTTACACGATAATAGAACCATTAAAATTATCGCTATCCACCAGTATTCTCTTTTCATCTCTTTCTTAATTTTTTCAACGTTTCTTGTACAATCTGATAAGATTTTTCAACCAATTCATCTATTGTCAAGTCAGTATTATCCATCAATATGGCATCTTTTGCCTGTATGAGTGGATTTTCTTCTCGATGGGTATCGTTGTGGTCTCGTTCCAATAGGTTTTCTTTAACCTTATCAATCGAATAGTCATATCCTTTGGATTTCAGTTCTTGGTACCTTCGTTGAGAGCGAACATCTAACTCTGCTGTGACAAAAAACTTGACTTCAGCATCGGGTAAAACTGCCGTACCAATGTCCCTTCCATCCATCACAATTCCTTTGTCTTTCCCCATTTTTTGCTGAAGCGAAATTAACTTTTGTCTTACTTCGCGCAATTGACTGATTCCACTCACCAAAGAGGAAATCTCCGGAGAACGAATTTCATCTTCTACGTTTACTCCGTTTAAGTATGTATCAGATTGATTCTTTGAGGAATTAAATCGAAAAGTTATGTCTATTTTATCCAAAGAATCAATGACTGTTTCTTTCAATATTTTACCATCTTTTATCAGTCCTTGATTCACTAAATAAAGGGTAACGGAGCGATACATTGCACCAGTATCTATGTAGTTGTAAGCTAATTTTTGAGAAAGAAGCTTGGCTAAAGTGCTCTTTCCGCAGGAGGAATATCCGTCTATTGCAATGTTTATTTTCACAGTGAGTGTATTTCCTACAAAGTAACAGGAATAAGGAATATAATACAAACTTGTAGGCTAAACTTTTGCGACATTCCTTCAAGAAATTCTGAGGGTAATCGTCTTTTTACGTGTCGATTCGTGATTCCAAAACTTTGGCAATTTTAAATTTTGGATGACTAGTTTTGGGCACTTCAAAATCAAACCACTCTTGCAACGGCAACTCAAAATCGATCCCGTTCAGGTAATTGTGTAAAGCCAAATTCAATCCTTTGGTGTACTTAGAGTGGTCTGCTCCCATAGGATCCTCATGCCACAAGTCATTTTGTGCAAACCCTTCAAATTTAGGTCCAGTAATCGTAATTCCAAATTCTTCGGGGTGCTGACCGATAGGACTGTGAATAGTTGCAGTAAATTGGTGCCAATAGGCAGACTGAATACAATTATGCTGAAATAATTGGCGTACAATTTCAAGAGAATCAATTGTTTCTTGGTCCGTTTGTGTAGGAAATCCATACATTAAATATGCATGAACCATAATTCCATTGTTGGCAAAGTGTTTGCCAACTCGAGCTACTTGTCCTATATCTACCCCTTTTTTCATTTTCTCCAATAACCTATTGGAGGCTACTTCCAATCCTCCTGTCACCGCTACACATCCAGCTTGTGCCATCAGTCTGCATAGGTCGTCATCAAAAGTTTTCTCAAATCTAATATTCGTCCACCATGGAATTTCTAACTCTTTCTCTATTAGCTTGTTCGAAAGCGCTCTCAACATTTTAGGTGGAGCTGCTTCATCCACAAAATGGAATCCTTTGATGCCCGTTTGAGAGATTATCTTTTCCATTTTATTCACCAAGTCCTCAGCCGTTGTATTTTGGTAATTTCCAATATAGTCAAGCGACACATCACAAAAACTGCATTGTTTCCAATAACAGCCATGAGATATTGTCAACTTATTCCAACGTTCGTCTGTCCACATTCTGTGCATTGGGTTTATCACATCCAGGAACGACACGTACTTAGAAAACGGCAAACCTTCGTAGTTAGGAGCCGGTAATTTACTGTGATGAACAATCGTATTGGGAACCTTATTTTGATAAACTACATGGTCTTCTTGTCGGTAAAAAGTGCGTTCTAGTTCATTGATTGTAATTTTCCCATCCAAAAATTGACTAATTCTTACCAAAGGAATTTCACCATCATCAAGAGTAATGAAATCAACAAATTCAAAAATCCGCGGGTCGGACAACGATCTAAGTTCTGTATTGCAATAACCACCTCCCATGGCAGTTTTTATTGAGGGATAAAATTGCTTGATAAATTGACCACTTCGGAGAGTGGCGAATAAATTTCCAGGGAATGGAACGGTAAAACAAACTAATGTTGGCTGAAATTCTTCTACTTTTTGCTCCAAAATATCGAACAAGGCATGCTCTATTAGAGTTGGCTCGTATAGTAGAGAATCCTCTAACCCATCGAAACTAACAGCCGAAGTTGCAATTTGCTCAGCATAACGAGTGAAAGAAAAGAACTCATCCACATTAGATTGAATAAAATCTCCTAATTCCTCAATATACAAAGTGGAAAAATGCTTTGCACGGTCAATAACTCCATTTTCTCCTGATTCCCATTGGATTGATTTGTTCACTGCCGACAATCTATGACCCGAAGGAAAGTAGGAGATCCTTGATAACTTTTGTGCCTTTTCGTAAGTGGGAGTTTGTAAAAACTGAATTACTTCATCTACCAATTGAATGTACTCTTCTTTCTTCTTGAGTATCTTAGTATAACTAATTTCTTTGAGTTTCTGAGCTTCAACAAAAGCTTCGGTCAAAAATTCCTTGGTAAAAATAGAAGTAAATAATTCTATACTTAAATCAACTTGATGAGATTCAATCTCTTGAGAGTCCAAAAATCCTTTTAAATAAGCCGTTGCTGGATACGGAGTATTTAATTGGCTAAATGGTGGAATAACTAACAAAAGCTTCTGTGACATATCACAAAGATAGACTTCTTGTTTGTAAAAAAGTAGAGGGTAATCAGTTATTTCTTGTTTCCACTATGGACGGAGAATTGCTCCCATATTTCTTTATTTTTTCCTTCTCTTATTGTTTCTTTTCTTGCTTTCTACAAATTGATAATACAAAAATCTTGGTGCATTTTTCAGCCAAACAAACGTTTCAATTTCATTCAACCCGAATTGATAATCTCCTTGATGAGTTACAACGATTCTTAATTATGTGATTTCTGAATGTTAATTACACTTTCCAGAAACCCCGAATTTTGCCATCAGTTACCATTAAAACATTTATGTTATCTTTGCAAAAAAAACTTACAAAATGAATTTAAAACACACACTAGCAGCGATATCTATTGGAGTTGCCACAATTGGTTTTTCTCAGAAGCCACAAGATCAAGACATCGAGTTTAATTACGTGCAACTGCCAGTTACACCTCTTGACCAGTCGATTCAAAACTACTTTGCGAAAGTAAATTTGCTGTACACTGACAAAATTGAGGCTGAAAAAGCTCAAGCTCAGAAGGAGTACGACCAAGCCATGGCCGAATACCCAGAATTGGAAAGACAAGCCAAAGAACGATATAACCAAAGACTTGAAAGATACAACAAAGAGAAAGAGGCTTACGACAACAAGTCTGCTGGAAAAAAGTTTATCGAAAAAAATGTACTGGAAGAAAATACAAAACCAACTCATCCAGGAAGTTATTACCCGCCATCAAAACCGTATTTGAGAGAGGTAAAATCTCAAAAAGTATTTAGTGAAGATATGCTGGCAAACAGCTATCTCAAATTGGAAGGATTCAATCAATCCATCGAAAATGCTTTGAAAATAACTGTAGATCTTTATGGATTTGAATACACTGAACCTCAGTACAAAACTGAAAGCAGAAAAATGTATAATTCAAAAACTAAATCGAATTATTACAAGAACTACACGTGGTACGAAACTTCTTACAAGCACCCAATTAATTTGAAGATAGAAACTCCAGATGGCCAAATTTTATTTAACGAGACTTTTTCTCATTTCAGTGAAATGAAAACTATCTCTACGCCAAAAACAGAAGGAAGTAGACAAACGATGAACCGTGAGTCGTACATCAAAATGTTGGAAGACAAAGCCGTAACTGATAATCTAAAGGAAATCAATGATTTCATCAATGACAACTATGGATTTAAAAGTGTAGAAAGAAAGACAGAAATTTTTACTGTAAAAGAAAAAAAACATACATACCAAGATTACAAGTTGGCGTACATCGCAGCAAGTGAAGGGTACAGCAAATTGGTTTCGGAGCCAGAAGTAGCTGTTCAAAAATTGAATGAGGCTATTACTATTTGGGAAAAAGCATTAGAAGAATCTGATGTGGAAAACAAGAAAGCTAGAATCAATGAAAAGGTTACTTTAGCAACTTATTACAACCTTGCAGATGCCTACATTCACACAGCTCAGTTTGATAAAGCAAACAACGTAATGAATCAATTAATGTTATTAAGCGACAAAAGAAGCGAAGTTTCTACTATGGAAGCATACAAACTTCATTTGGCTGACTTGAAAGAGAGATGGGAAAATAACAACCAGTAAATTTCTTTTTTCAGAAATTCAAAAAGAGCAATCTTCCCCGATTGCTCTTTTTTTTATGCCTTTTGTTTGGTAATTGCCTCAATCATACCTTTAAAAATATAACCATGAAACGGAAACACCGCATACCAATATAACCTTCCCGCTAACCCCAGCGGTCTAAAAGTAGCAGTTTGCACCAATTTATTTTGATGGATTTTGAATTCTAGCCAAGCTTCTCCGGGCAACTTCATTTCAGCAAACAACAACAGCCTACCCTCCTCTTTATTGGCATACAACACACGCCAAAAGTCTAAGGCATCTCCCGCCTGAATCGTATCTGGATTTGTTCGTCCTCTTCTTAGACCCACACCGCCTGCCATTTTATCCATATAGCCTCTTAGCTTCCACAACCAATTTCCTGCGTACCACCCTGTACTTCCACCAATACTCCATATTTTATTTATGGTCTGGTGCTTATCGACCATCTCACTGGCACGAACATCCCGAAAGCAACCGAATGTAGGAACCTCAATGAAATCATTAATATTATCATTAAATCCGCTACTTGCATAAGCATCTTTCCAACTAGAAAGTACTGAGTTATTTTTGATTCGAGCAAATGCCAATTCCAATGATTTCTGGTAAGAAATTGGTTGGATAGATAGTAGTTCATTTATTCGAGAATCTCTACAAACCACCTCAACTTTCATGCTATTAACCAAAGAACTGGCCAATTTGTATGAAGTAGAGGTAACGAAATAAAGCCAATAAGAAGACAATTTTGGAGTCATTATAGGTACAGTCCATATTTTTCTTTTTAACTTTCTTTCTTTGGCAAACCCCAATAACATTTCCTTGTATGTTAGAATATCCGGTCCACCAATGTCAAAATTCTGACCGTAGGTGTCTTCTTGAAACAAAGCAGCAGATAGGAATTCAATCACGTCCTTGATTCCAATTGGCTGACATTTGGTGTTCAACCATTTTGGAGTTATCATGATAGGAAGTTTTTCTACCAAATCTCTTATAATCTCAAAGGAAGCACTCCCCGAACCAATGATGATTCCGGCTCTCAAAGTGGTTAACTTATACTTTCCTTTTTCTAGTTCTTTTTCAACATTTTTTCGAGAAGACAGGTGCTTAGACAATTCTTTTTCATTTACAATACCACTTAAATAAAGGACCTGCTTTACATTTGTGGAATCCATAGCTTCACGAAAATTTACTGCACATTGCTTTTCTAATGACTCGTATTCCGAAGAGGAAGACATAGAATGCACCAAGTAATAAGCTCCATCAATATCCTTTGGGATTTTTGTGAGCGTTTCCTTTTCCAGCAAGTCTATCTCTATTACTTTTATCTTAGGTAAAAGTATTTCTGCGGGGTTGAATCTTTTGGCATCCCTCACACAGCAAATCACCTCGTGTCCGTCTTCGACTAATGTATTGATTAATCTTTTTCCGATATAGCCGTTTGCGCCAGTAAGTAATACTTTCATGAATTATAGTGATAGTGAGTCTTAGATAAAGTTAGGAAAACTATCAACCAAATGTAGCGATACTTCTCATTCCATAAAAAAAGCCTCAGAAGAAAATCCTCTGAGGCTACAGTTATTCAGTTCACACAGAATTTATTTTCTTTTTAAGACTGCTTCACAAGCTGAAACAATATCAACCGAGTCTAATCCATATTTTGTCATTAGTTCGTCTGGAGTTCCGGACTCACCAAACGTATCATCCACCGCGACAAACTCTTGAGGAGTGGGAATCGTTCTACACAACAATGACGAAACAGACTCTCCCAATCCTCCGGCAATTTGGTGCTCCTCTGCAGTTACCACACATTTTGTCTTCATTACTGAATTCAAAATAATTGCTTCATCCAAAGGTTTGATTGTGTGGATATTTATCACCTCTGCATGAATTCCTTTCTGTTCTAATTCTTTCGCTGCCTCTAGTGCTTTCCACACTAGATGACCAGTAGCCAAGATTGTCACGTCACTTCCTTCATTCAAGAGAATTCCTTTTCCTATTTCAAAGGGCATGTCTTCTGGGATAAAAATAGGAACACTAGGCCTACCAAATCTCAAATAAACCGGTCCTTCATACTCTGCTATTGCAATAGTTGCTGCTTTCGTTTGATTGTAATCACAAGGATTGATTACTGTCATATTTGGCAACATTTTCATCATTCCAATATCTTCCAATACTTGATGGGTTGCTCCATCTTCTCCCAATGTAAGTCCGGCATGTGAAGCACAAATTTTTACGTTCTTGTCCGAATAAGCAATCGATTGTCTTATTTGGTCATACACTCTACTTGTTGAGAAATTAGCAAATGTTCCAGTAAAAGGAATTTTTCCGCCAATTGTCATACCGGCTGCCATACCCATCATGTTTGCCTCTGCAATTCCCGCCTGAAAGAATCTATCTGGAAATGCTTCTTTAAAGGCACCCATTTTCAAAGAACCAGTTAAATCAGCACACATAGCTACGACATTTTCGTTGTTCTTTCCTAATTCCAAAAGTCCGTCTCCAAATCCCGACCTTGTGTCTTTTTTACCTAATACTGTATATTCTTTCATAGTTTTTTGTTTAAAATAATGTATTATAAATTTACCTCAACGGTTGCTCCTGGTGTTACCGTAAATTCTTTTGTTACGGTGTAGGCAGATAATTTCTTTCTGGCAGGACGATACACCACATTGTAATCTCCTGGCTGGAGTCCCAATTGATAATTGAGTTTTTCTTTTTCTAAATTACACACCCACACTCTTTCTCCCTTGTCTGTTGTAAAAATAGAGACAATTCCAAAAAAAGGAAGATTTACATTTGCCAATCCTGGTTGTTGAATTTGAATCGTATTTGTCTTGCTTTGCTCTACCTTTACGTCAGTCATAACAATTCTAGGAAGTGACAAGATCTCAACATCGTATTTCCCAACTATGTAGGTATCTGCACTATTCATTCTTTGAGCATTAATTGTCTCTCCTGTTTCTTTATCTCGTATCACACATTTAATATCGGTGTATGAGTTTCCCGCACCTAAAATCCTGAACTCTAAACCTCCTTGTGGGGCGCTGAGTTCAATTATATTATGTTCACCGGGCTTAAGCTTAATGTCTCTCAATTCTTTTTTAGGTGTGGTATGCACCACCATTCTGTATGTCGACAATGGATCTATCCACATCGTATCAGGTCTATTTTTTCTGTCCAACGTGTGCATAAAAGTATACTTTAACTCTCCAGTTTTTTGGTCATAAAATGAAAGAGCCACATCAGTTTCTCTCGGTAGCTTCTTTGTATTCAAGAGATTCACTTGAACTGTAGTATTATTGAGTGCCTCACTCATTACTACTTTCATTACATCCCGAAATGATTCTTCTGTGCTGGCATCATAAGATTTTCCAATGCACTGAAAATCTTTGAGAGATTCCATATCCATTGCTATCCCAATAACATAAGGTCTTACCTCTATTCCTTTTTCTCTCAACATTTTGGCGACTGCACAGGGATCTTCGTCACATGCTTCTATTCCGTCAGTGATGAGAATAATTACATTCCTACAATTTTCGCAATCAGGAAAGTCTTGTGCCGCAAATTCCAGAGACCGAGCAATTGGCGTAGTTCCTTTTGGTTGAAGGGAGTTAATCTTCATTTTTACCTTGTCGTAGTTGTCTCTTCCGAATGGAACTTCCAATTTTGTATCATTACAATCTTGCTGTCCCGGATACAATTTTGTTTGATGACCATACAAACGGAGAGCAACTTCAATATTCTCCAGTTTTGATAACTCATCCATGGTTTCGTACATGAGTTTTTTAGCAACCTTTATTTTTGTTTGCTCTTGCCATTGCCCATTCATTGAATTGGATCCATCAAAGATGAATAATATACGAATTGTTTCGGCAGTTTGAGCAAATGAGGAAAAACTAACACATAGAAATACTAAGAAAACAGATAGTTTTTTTGAAAATGCATTCATAAACATGTTTTTAATAGAATTTATGCAATTGTTATGCCATTAGTAATCTCCTAAAGTTTCCTCTAGTTGGGAAAGGGCATTACTCAATTGTTCATCGTTTGGAGCAGATCCATGCCATTTGTGTGTCCCCATCATGAAATCAACGCCTTGACCCATTTCTGTTTTGAGTAAGATCATTACTGGTTTTCCATTTCCAGTCAATTCTTTTGCCTTATTCAATACATAAATTACAGATTCTATATCATTACCATTATCTTCAGTAATTACTTCCCAACCGAAAGCTTTCCACTTTCCTTCCAAATCTCCCAGAGAAAGAACATCTTCTACATCACCATCTATTTGACGGCCATTGTAATCCACAGTCGCAATCAGATTGTCCACTTTATTGGCTGCCGCGTACATAGCTGCTTCCCAAATTTGTCCCTCTTGTAGTTCTCCATCTCCGTGAAGAGTGTAAACGATGCTCTCTTCCCCATTCAGTTTTTTTGTCATAGCCGCACCAATACCCACAGATAATCCTTGACCTAGCGAACCAGAAGCTATTCGAATTCCTTCCAATCCTTCTTCGGTTGCTGGATGTCCTTGCAATCTTGAGTTTAACTTTCTAAAAGTAGCTAACTCTGATTTTTCGAAATATCCTGCGTGTGACAATACACTATACCATACAGGCGAAATATGACCATTTGACAAAAAGAATAAGTCTTCATCAAAACCATCCATATCAAACTCGTTTGGGTTGTGGTTCATGATGTCAAAATAGAGTGCAACAAAATATTCCACACAACCTAGAGAACCTCCTGGATGCCCCGAATTATTTGCATGAACCATGCGTATGATGTCTCTTCTTACTTGTGAAGAAATTGATTTCAATTGAGTAATATCTGCCATTATTTGAAGTTTTATCAAAAGTAATCTCGTTTTGCCTAGTGGACAAAGATTTCGAATTCGATTTTTTAAAAGTTATTAACGGTTTTTAGCAAACAAGATTTCTTACTTGGAAAGAAGAAACTAACTCTTCTTGCCAGACCTAAGCAAACAGAAATAGTTATTGTAGGAATTAGTATTTTTTTTAGTTGTTCTACATAAATTATTCCAAACCGAACCTTTCTAATAATCTAGTTATTCATACTCTATTTTTGCTAAAAAAAGTGCTTCTCCGTCTACGGACTTTCCCGCTTTTCCTCTGTCGTGTGAGTGAATTATCTCCTGAAATTGTTTCAAATCTACTCGGCCCCTTCCTACCTGTAATAAAGTGCCTACGATTGCTCTTACCATATTTCTGAGAAATCTGTCAGCAGTAATTTCAAATCTAAATCTACCATTACCTAAGGCAATTATTTCGGCTCTACTTACTTTACAATTGTTGGTAAAGGTTTCTGTATGAACTTTACTAAAAGAAGTGAAATCAGTGGTAGAAAGTAACAAATTGCATGCTTCATTCATTAATTGTATGTCTAATTTTCGTGGAACGTAATATGAAAATTTACCTAAAAACGGATTTGCCTTGTTATGAAAAAAGTAATGGTAAGTTCTTGCTTTGGCATCAAATCTCGCATGTGAATGAGGTTCTACCTTTTGAATCGATTCTATCACAATGGCATTAGGCAAAAGACTATTGAGCTTGTACACCAAATTATCAATCAACTTATCGGAATCGAAATGAGCGTAAAACTCAGAGGCATTTACTCCTGTATCTGTTCTTCCGCAACCTGTTGTTTTTATCTCCTTTCCTAATAATAAGCTAAGAGCTTTGTTAAGCTCTCCTTGCACAGTAATGGCATTATCTTGTATTTGCCACCCATGAAAATGCGCACCGTTAAAGGCAAGTTTTATAAAATATCTAGACATCAATTCCATTGAGAGGATAAAGATAGAAATTGATTTGAGTTGTTCAAAAGAAAACAAAATTGTTACTTTTTTTCTTTCGTGCATTTCAGGGTTATATATACGAAAAACACTTACTATGAAAAAGACACTTAACCTTCTAGGATTTTTATCCTCATTCACAATCAGTACTGGAATTATGTTCAAAATATTCCACTGGCCCTATGCGGGAATTATTCTTTTTTTTTGGTTTTTTACTGTTGAATTTTGGTTTCTTGATGTTGTTCTATTTTGGACGAAAAAATAAGTCGTTCGAGATACAGTAAACCAGCTTACCATTCACTACCTTGTTCCCAACAAAACAACAGAAAAATGGGAAAAGGAAAAGATGCAAAAAAGCCGTTAAGAAAGAAGCTACAAAATCGTTGAAGAAAAAACGAGCTGAGAAAAAGGCGAAAGGGACAGATAAAATTGATTTTCATTCGGATAAATTGGGTGAGAACCAAGTGTTCTTTGTGTCTCCGGGTCAATTACATCAGGTAATGGAAGAAACGAAATCGACAGGATTCTCTATGGTCATTTCTTCTCAGTTTTTGAATGAAAACTCGATTCATCTCTCTTTTATCGACAATCTAAATCTCTTTCGAAACTACGGAGGCTTCCCAACTATTGGTTTTGCTCATCAATTACAAGTATCTGATGAAGATGTTGAAACGATGATGAGGCTAAAAGGAGAGATAAATAACATTGACTATTCAAGTTTGGAAGGCTACATTACCTTTATCCAAGAGAAAGTGAAAGAAAAACAAGGGGAAGACATAATACACTGGACAGCCAAACAATCTTATCTTGCTCTTTCTTCTGCTCTTATTGCTTGCGCGGAACTAAAAATAGATGCAACTCCCATGGAAGGATTGGGAGCCAGCGCCTTGTTGGCAATTGAGTACCGACATGAGAAAGATCATTCTCAATATGGAAAGAAAGTAAGAAAAGCTTCTTCCAACCTATTTAGTGTAGTATGACTTTGATTAAATAAGGGATACAAAGGGAATTTGAATGAATCAAATTCCCTTTTTTTATGAAAGGCAATTCGTCCCTAAGAAAAAACGTAGAGTTAGTAAGGTATTTTCTAAATAAAAACTGTAAAACATTGGATAAACAAAAATGATTTTCTATTTTTGCAGTTCGAATAATAAAAATTAACTAAATATGTACGCAATTGTAGAGATAGCAGGGCAACAATTCAAAGTTGTGAAAGACCAAACTCTTTACGTTCATAGATTGCAAGACGAAGAAGGTAGCACTGTTACTTTTGATAAAGTTTTGATGATCGATGATAACGGAAAAGTAAAGCTTGGCGCCCCGGTTATAGAAGGTGCTTCAGTAAAGGCGAAAGTCGAAGAACATCTGAAAGGTGATAAAGTAATCATCTTTAAAAAGAAAAGAAGAAAAGGATATAAACTAAAGAAAGGACACAGACAGTATCTAACGAAACTGACTGTAGAAGGAATTTCATAAAAATTATAAGACATGGCTCATAAAAAAGGTGCGGGTAGTTCGAATAACGGAAGAGAATCAGAATCGAAACGATTAGGTGTAAAAATCTTTGGTGGTCAAGCTTGTGTAGCTGGAAACATCATCATTCGTCAAAGAGGAACAAAACATCATCCTTCTACAAACGTAGGAATGGGAAAAGACCATACTTTGTTTGCTAAAACTGATGGTATTGTCACTTTTACGAAAAAGAAAAACAACAGATCGTTTGTGTCTGTGGTTCCTTTCGAGAACTAACTCAAATAAAACAAGTAGTAAAAGCATCTCTTTCTTCAGAAGGAGATGCTTTTTTTATGGATTGAAGATTTCTCGTCATCATAAATTCTGATACGAGTAAGATAAAAAATCACTGAATAAATTATATCTTTGACATATGGAACAAGGAGAAATAGTTGTATCAATCGAACACGGTAAAATCAATTACGAAGGCCACGAAGTATTGAATTCTATTGATATTGAATTACGAAAAGGAGAATTCGTTTACCTCATTGGAAAAACCGGTAGTGGTAAAAGTTCTTTGTTAGATGCTATCTACGGTGAAATCAAATTATCGGATGGTAATGCGACTGCAGTTGGTTTTGACTTGATGAAATTAAGGACAAAAGATATTCCTATGCTTCGCAGAAGAATCGGAAATGTTTTTCAAGATTTTAAATTGTTATACGATCGTACCGTTTACGATAATTTAAGATTTGTACTCGAAGCAACTGACTGGAAAGGGAGAAAAAAAATAGACGAACAAATTGAAAAGGTATTAAAAATGGTTGGAATTGTTGGAAAAAACGACAATTATCCTCACCAATTATCGGGAGGAGAACAGCAAAGAGTATCCATCGCAAGAGCACTACTGAACGAACCTGATTTGATTATTGCTGATGAACCTACAGGAAGTCTTGACCCCGAAACTGCAAGAGAAATCATGGATCTCCTTATTAACATTTCTCAGCAAGGAGTAACGATATTTATGGCCACCCACCATTACAAAACCATTGAAACCTATCCAGGAAGAATTTACCAATGCGTAAACAAAACAGCACAAGAAATGGCTATTAAATATAGCTAATCAAGGTATGAACTCGTACTTACATAAAACCGTGTGGATTACAGGAGCCTCCTCTGGAATAGGAAGAGCACTGGCAATTGAGTTTTCTATACAAGGAGCTAATTTGATTTTGTCTGCTCGCAACAATGAGGCTCTTATCGAGACAAGATCATTGTGCATGGACATAAAAAATGTAAAACTCTTACCACTCGATTTACAAAAAAATGAAAACTTTGAGGCTGTAACCCAAGAAGCTATTTCTCTTTTTGGATCAATTGATGTATTGATTAACAATGGAGGTATTAGTCAAAGAGGACTGGCTGTGGAAACTTCGTTAGAAGTAGATAGAAAAATCTTTGAAATTAACTATTTTGGTACGATTGCACTCACCAAAGCCATCCTCCCCTATTTCATCGAAAACAAAAAAGGACAAATTGCTGTTACTTCTAGTGTGGTAGGGAAATTTGGATCACCTGTACGAACGGCTTATTCTGCCTCAAAACATGCATTACACGGTTTTTATGATAGTTTACGAGCCGAGTTACACTCCTATAATATTGGGGTAACTATTGTTTGCCCGGGTCCTATCAACACCCCAATTTCTGAAAATGCACTCACTGCCACTGGTGAGAAACAAAACAAAAAAGACGAAGCGATAGCCCAAGGAATGAATCCGCAGGTATTGGCAAAAAGATACATCAAATCATTGAAAAAAAATAAGCGTGAAGCTTGGATTGGAAAAAAAGAAGTTTTTGCGATATACGTAAAAAGATTTTTTCCAGGGCTATTTGCACGCATCATTAGAAACGTAAAAGTAACTTGAAAAACAAAACATTAATAAGTATTGTAGGGCCTACTGCAATAGGCAAAACTGCCTTATCCGTAGAATTAGCAAAAGCATACAATTGCGAAATTATATCCGCGGACTCTCGACAATTCTTTAAAGAAATGAGTATTGGAACCGCAAAACCTACCCCCGAAGAAATGAACGGAGTGGTTCACCATTTTGTAGATTGTATATCCATTCAAGAATTCTATACTGCTGGTCAGTTTGAAAATGATGTGATATCGAAGCTCAGCGAGATATTTGAAAACCAAGATATTGCCATTATGGTTGGGGGATCTGGTTTGTACGTAAATGCAGTTCTTGCCGGAATAGACGAAATACCAAGTAACTTGGAACTACGAAATCAACTGAACCAAGAACTAGAAGAAAAAGGATTGAGACACATGCAGCAGAAGTTAAAAAAACTCGATTATGAGCACTTCAAATTCATGGATAAACAAAACCCACAGAGATTGGTACGAGCGATTGAAGTGTGCCTTTCAACCGGAAAAAAATATTCTGAATTGAGAAATCAAACTGCTAAAAAAAGAGAGTTTGATATTATTCAAGTAGGAATCACTGCGGATAGAGAAGTTATTTACGATCGAATAAACCAGCGAGTAGACAGCATGGTTAAAGACGGCTTAGTGGAGGAAGTAACAGGGCTTTTTGCTCAGAAAGAATTAAATTCCCTAAACACGGTTGGGTACAAAGAAATATTCCGACATCTAGAAGGCGAATGGGAGCTAGACTTTGCTATCGAAAAAATAAAACAAAACACCCGTAACTTTGCCAAAAGACAACTTACCTGGTTCAAGAAAGACGAAAAAACAACTTGGTTTGACATAATGAACGAAAAGAATAAATTGGTTCAACACATTGAAAAGAGCTTGAAGTAAATGATTTTCAAGGAGCCTATTGATATTAAAATCCCTGATGGAAAACTTACCTTTCATGAGGGATTTTTTGATTTGAAAGAAAGCCAAGCACTTCAATCAAGGCTAATAGAAACTATCGAATGGTCTCAAGACGAAGTTATTGTTTACGGAAAAACGCATAAAATTCCGAGACTGAATGCCTGGTACGGAGAAGAAGGAAAGGCCATGACCTATTCGGGATTGACCTTAGAGCCGAAACCTTGGACAGAAGAATTAATTCAGATAAAACAACGAATAGAAAAAACCACCGGTTATACGTTCAATAGCTGCCTACTTAATTATTATCGAGATGGAAAAGACGGCATGGGCTGGCATCAAGACAATGAAAAAGAACTTGGGAAGAATCCGGTTATCGCTTCTCTTACTTTTGGCGAAACTCGGCCTTTTCAGCTGAAGCATATTTCCAATACTGAACTAAAAAAAATTGACATTCCTTTGACCTCAGGCAGCTTGCTAATTTTGGCGGGTGAAACCCAACATTATTGGAAACACCAGATTCCTAAAACAACTCGCACACTCAGTCCACGACTAAACTTAACCTTCAGGAAAATTATCTGACGACTAATTAACAACGACCGGTTAACTCAAATATGCGAACAATTCCTGTTGTTTCAAAAGGTTCAATTATCTTTAATTATTAAATTATTTTGAATGAAAAAGAACATCGCCATAGTAGCTGGAGGATACTCTAGCGAATTAGAAGTTTCGCTAAAAAGTGTGGAAACTATTTACCAATATTTACCTAACGATAAGTACGAAAAATACGTGGTAATCATTAACTCACAAGGATGGAACGTACGAGTAAATGAAGCATTGTTTCCCATAAATAAAAATGATTTTTCATTCGAAATGGATGGTAAAACCCATTCTTTTGACTGTGTATACCTCACCATTCACGGAACACCGGGCGAAGACGGAAAACTCCAAGGATACTTTGATATGCTGGGTATCCCATACAATTCTTGCGACAGTAAAACCTCTGCACTGACTTTTGACAAATGGCTGTGCAATCAAGTTTTGGCTAACAATGGAATCAATGTTTCTAAATCTATCCTCATAAACGATAGAGCATTTTTGTTCAACTCAAAAAAAATAGTGGAAGAACTAGGACTTCCTTGTTTTGTGAAACCAAATGATGGAGGAAGTAGCTTTGGGATTTCAAAAGTAAAGGAAGAACTTCAGCTTATCCCTGCAATAAATCGTGCATTTGCCGAAGGAAATGAAGTCATGATAGAAGCATTTATGGAAGGGAAAGAAGTGACATGTGCTTGTTTCAAATCAGATAAAGAAATCATTGCATTGCCGCTTATCGAAATTGTGAGTGAAAATGAATTTTTTGATTATGAGGCCAAATACGAAGGAAAATCCCAAGAAATTTGCCCAGCCAGAATTGAAGATGAATTGAGAGACAAAGTGCAAGAAATTACCAAAAAAATCTACGCACTTTTGGGATTGAAAGGAATTATACGCGTTGATTTTATTCTAGTAAAAAACGAACCTTATGTGATTGAAGTAAATACTGCACCAGGAATGTCTGGAGCTAGTTTGGTGCCACAAATGTTTGAGAAATATGAAAAAGCATCTCTCGAAGAGGTATTGCATACGGTCGTGCAACAATCCATGAAATCAGAGTATTAAACTTGTATAATCTCAAAAACTTTTAAAAGACTCTCGGTCCCATAATTTCTATAATAATTGTACATTAGTCTTATTATTCATTCTATTTCTATCAAATGAAAAAATTACTTGTTCTTATCGTCCTATTGGGCGCCCTATTTGGATGTAAAACAGACTTCGAAATAAATGCGCCTTATGATCGTATTCCGATAATATACGGTGTATTGGATCAGGGAGCAGACACTCAATGGATTAAAATCAATAAAAGTTTCTTGGGAACGAACAATCTAGAGTATCCTAGCGTGAACGATTCTATGTATTTTGATAACGTAACAGTGAAAGTGGAGGAAATTAATGAAGATGGCAGCATTGGACGTGTTTATTCTTTGCAGGAAAAAACGGTAAACGTTGCTCAAGGTTCTGGAATATTTTTTACCGGTTCTCAAAATGTTTATTTTTTCGTTGATTCCACCCTTGACGAAAACAAAGAATATCGAATAGTAGGAGACGGAGACGGCAGAGAATTTTCTGCTACCACCAACATGATCGAATCATTTGACTTTACGAATAACTTTCGTATAAAAACTCTAGCACCAGGCGGTATATCGCTCTTTAATTCAGGTGTGTACAATGATGTAAAACCCGCTTGGAGACAATCTCCCGATGCTGAATCGTACGGAGTAGTGATGAGATTTCATTACACTGAACACAGAGGTGGAAATGTATATGAGAAATTTGTAGATTGGAATCTCGGTGAAAAGAAACCAACCACAAGCGGAGAATTAGAAACAGTAAGTAATTCAGAATCGTTTTTTGGATTATTGGCAAATACTCCAGAACTTAAAGATACTGTGGGTGTAACCAAGCGAGTTATTGGAACCGTTGATTTTAGAATCACTTCAGCCAATTTCATCCTAAAAACCTACATTGACGTCAATAAACCAAACAGTGGAGTCGCTTTTGATAAACCAGACTACACGAATATTGAAGGTGGACGAGGTGTATGGGCGAGCAGATATACTTCTGAAATTACAGGAAGAAGCTTGAGCGAAAAGACCGTTGAGCATTTATACAATGGCTCTTATACTTCTCATTTAAAATTTTGTTCGGACAACCCAGCATGGAGTACCGATCCCTATTACTGCCCTTGATTTATCAGGTTTTTCTCTTTTTCTTCTTTGCAGCAGGGAACAAAATGTTATTCAAAATAAGTCGATAACCGGGCGAATTTGGATGTAAATTCAAATCTGTAGGTGGATCCCCTACCCTGTGTTGGTAATCTTCTGGATCATGACCTCCATAAAAAGTCCATTGACCCTGTCCCAGCGTTCCGTGAATGTAACGTGCAGTTCCTAGTGCTTTTGATTCTCCCATTATTAAGACATTTGATTTCACAAATTCTTTATGAAAGTCTGTCGTCTGCCCCATAAATCCTTTGATTACAGAAGTGTGATTTTGACACAACATAGTAGGAACTATATCCCACTTTGCAGAAAAATCGAACAAGGTAAAAATATCTTCCGACTCGGGTATACGTTGCCTTAGTCGAACATAAGTTCCGTCAATATTCGAGAATTCATATTCCAAGGGATTGGTTTTGAGAGTAAAGTTTCTAAAAGCCAATGTTTCGGTAAAATCTAACTTAGATTGCGCTTGTCTATCAGCAGGATCTCCATCAAACATTGATTCACAAATATCTGTATTGAGAGCGGACAAAGCGATGTCATAAGAATCTGTTCCCGAACACATGGTAAACAAGAAACCACCCCCTGCCACAAATTCCTTGATTTTTACGGCCACCCCTCCTTTTAATTGAGAGACTTTATTAAAGCCCAATCTCTTGGCGCGAGCTTCCGTTTCTGACTGTTGGTTTTGGTACCACACGGCATTTCGATAAGCCGCATAAAACTTTCCATATTGTCCTGTAAAATCTTCGTGATGTAAATGGAGCCAATCATATTTTGGCAAAACTGTATTGATAATAGCTGAATCGTAAATCTTGTCGTAAGGGATTTCTGCATATTCCAAAACCATAGTCACTGCATCGTCCCAAGGCATTTTCCCTTCTGGAGTATACACCGCAATTTTTGGAAATTTCTCCAATTTTATTACCTCTTGATTTACTTCTGGATCTGCAATTTTTCTTTTGATTGCTTGTGCCTGCACATCTGCAATTAGCTCAAAGGAAACTCCTCGCACCACACATTCCTTTTCAATGTCTTTGTAATATCGTATTAAAAAACTTCCTCCACGGTAATTGAGTAACCATTCTATTTCTATCTCATTTTGCAACACCCAGTACGCAATTCCATAGGCTTTCAAGTGATTCTTTTGTTTTGTCTCATCCATTGGAATCAGCAAATAGGAAGAATACCCAACTTGAACAAAGAAAATAAATACAACGAAGGTGAAAAGTTTTTTCATAGCTTAAAAATAATGGATTATCCGAAGAAAAGAACGAATTATCGACAGTAATTCTTAAAAGGGCTCCTCTTCTTCAAAGTCACTTCCATCAAAAGCATCGTCAGAATCGTCATTGTCCCAACCTTTAGATTTCATGGTGAGAGTGCCTTCATTGCTTTCAAAATCATTATTGGGTTTCATGGCCGTGAAACCCGGCTCATCAAAGGAATCAAGATTCTCAAATTTAGCAAATTGTCCCACAAAACGGAGCTTCACAGTTTCCAAAGAACCGTTTCTGTGTTTTGCAATAATAAATTCTCCAATACCTTCTAGGTTATCCCCTGTTTCTTCGTCTGTGGTAATTCCATAATACTCTGGTCTATAAATAAACGAAACAATATCGGCATCTTGCTCAATTGCTCCTGATTCTCTCAAATCCGAAAGTATTGGTTTCTTGTCACCACCTCGAGTCTCTACCGATCGACTTAACTGAGAAAGAGCTATAATGGGAACATCTAGTTCTTTCGCTACAGTTTTGATAGACCTGGAAATAAAACTTATCTCTTGTTCTCTGTTTCCTTTTCCTTTTCCTTCACCACCTCCAGTCATCAGTTGCAAATAATCAATTACAATTAACTGAATGTCGTGTTGAGCCTTCAATCTCCTGCACTTCGCCCTGAACTCAAATACCGAAAGTGCCGGTGTATCATCAATAAAAAATGGAGCTTCCGATAGTTTTCCAATTCTTGCATGCAATTGCTGAAATTCATGCGGCTCTAAGTTACCTTTTCTTAGTTTTTCTGCTGGTATTTCTGTCTCTCCAGATATGAGTCTGTTCACCAATTGAACAGAACTCATCTCTAATGAAAAGATAGCAACACCTTGACCAAATTGAACAGCTGCATTTCGCGCCATGGAAACAACAAAGGCAGTTTTTCCCATCCCTGGACGAGCAGCAATCACAATCATATCTGACTTTTGCCAACCAGAGGTAACTCTATCTAAGGCCGTAAATCCAGTAGGAACTCCACTTACTCCATCCTGATGATCTTGCGCATTCTCTATTTCTTCTATAGCATGCTGCATTACCTTATCGATCTTTTCATAACTCTTACTTAAATTCCCTTCCGCTACTTGAAACAAACTACTTTCAGCTTTATCCAAAAGGTCAAAAACATCGGTGGTTTCATCATACGCCAATTTGATGGTGTCAGATGAAATACGGATTAACTCTCTCTGAATAAATTTTTGAGCAATAATTCTAGCGTGGTGCTCAACATTGGCCGCAGAGGCAATTCTATTGGTAAGCTGAGAAATATAATAGGCACCACCCACATATTCTAGTTCGCCTCTATTTCGCAGCTCTTGGGTTACCGTTAGGATATCTATTGGCTGACTATTCCCGAATAAGGAATGAATCACGGCATAGATTTTTTGATGCTGATCTTTGTAAAAACTCTCAGGACTCAATACGTCAATCACGTCATTTACCGCATTCTTTTCCAACATCAAAGCACCCAAAACAGCCTCTTCAAAATCTACTGCTTGAGGTGGTATTCTTCCGGAATCTTGAAAAAATGGAGAGGCTTTCTTTTTGGTAGCCATTCTCGAAACTGGGTCGTTATCAGGTAAATTATTATTCATTAATGTTCAATGTATAAGCAGGTAAACCAAGTGGGAACTTACTCGAGAAACTTGGCTAAATAAATTGTTTGTTGAATGACAAATGTAACTCGAATTCTTCAGTTTTTTGCCTTACTTAAAACAAAAAAGTTACTAAGGGGATTTATTAACAATTGTTAGCAACACTCGGCACTTTTTAATTAGTCAAACAATATTTTTAGACAAGTCTAAAAATATTGTTATATTTGCATCATGAGTTATACAAAAACAGAAGAAAACTACCTAAAGGCAATTTATGTCTTAGAGAGTAAATTTGGGAAAGAAGTATCGACCAATGAACTGGCCAACAAACTGGACACCAAGGCGTCTTCTGTTACAGATATGGTAAAAAAACTAGCCAAAAAAGAGCTCATTACCTACGAAAAATACAAAGGAGTTTCGTTGAGTAAAAAAGGGAAAAACATTGCCATCTCCATTATTCGTAATCATCGAATATGGGAGGTGTTTTTAGTTGAAAAACTTCATTACAAATGGGACGAGGTTCACGAGATAGCGGAACAACTAGAACACATTAAATCCGATGAATTAGTGGACCGTTTGGATGATTTTTTGGAACACCCTTCATTCGACCCACACGGAGACCCTATTCCCGATAGAGAAGGTAACATTCCTGTACGAAAACAAGCCGTATTGTTAAGTGAACTAGCCAGAGGAGAATCCGGCATTGTTGTCGGGGTAAAAAATACACACAACGAATTTCTTCAGTTTTTGGAAGAAATGAATTTGACTTTAGGTAAAAAGATTGAAGTTGAAAAAGTATTCGATTTTGACAAATCTAAAGTGATTAAAACAAGTAAACAAACAGTTACTATCTCGAAGGAAGTAAGTTCCTTTTTGATCATTGAGAAAATAAGCTCGTAAATAAAAAAGTACATGGAAACAATCGTACAGTGGTTTGAAACGGTAGATCCAGTAATGGCAGCTTTTGTTGCTACTACTTTCACTTGGCTCATTACAGCCTCGGGAGCCTCATTAGTGTTCTTTTTCAAAAGCATGAACCGAGCGGTTCTGGATATTGCACTGGGATTTACTGGTGGTGTCATGGTGGCGGCAAGTATATGGAGTTTAATCATGCCTGCCTTAGAAATGAGTGCTGGAGAAGGAATAGCCAAGGTGGGTCCTACAGTAATTGGCTTTTTATTAGGAGCCTTGTTCATCTTTGCCCTCGACAAACTTATTCCTCACATACATTTGAATTACGAAAAAGTATCTGAAGCGGAAGGTCCTAAAACAAAAATAAACAAAACCCTTCTACTTGTACTCGCAATTACGTTACACAATATTCCGGAAGGTTTGGCAGTAGGTGTATTATTTGGAGGAACAGCAAGTGGAATAGAAGGTGCCACTATTGGTGGGGCAGTTGCTTTGGCACTAGCCATGGCTATTCAAAATTTCCCTGAAGGTTTCGCTGTATCTATGCCATTAAGAAGACAAGGTATGAGCCGAGGAAAAAGCTTCTGGTACGGACAACTATCTGCCATTGTGGAGCCTATTTTTGGTGTATTGGGAGCTGTTGCGGTTCTCACTTTCACTCCCCTACTACCCTATGCATTGGCATTTGCAGCGGGTGCCATGATTTTTGTGGTTGTAGAAGAAGTAATTCCGGAGACTCAAAGAGACAAATTTACTGATCATGCAACCTTAGGGTTTATTGGCGGCTTTTTAGTCATGATGATTTTGGATGTAGTACTTGAGGACGTTTTTGCAAAACTCATTGGCTAACATGAAAAAAAATACACCTATTTACTCTATTCCTTTTTATCTCCTGGAAGGCTTACTGTCAGGGTACAATTCATGGGATTATTTCGACAAAGAATAATTCTCCTGCCGAATTTGTATCAGTATGAATCCCAGAAATAGAAATTTCCAACATGACTGATGTTCATGGAAATTACCTGCTATCCAATATTCCTCTTGGAATTCATACAATTGTTATAACCCATATATGTTAACGAGACCATTCTTTTCGAATCTTCCCGAATTGACCAATACCTCTTTAGGGATTAATTCATTTTTTCTCCTCGTTGAAATTCAAAAAAAAATTAGCTTGAGTAGCCTCAATGAATATCGATGTGGTGGAGAGATGACAAACAAACCCAAAAAATTAGCTCAGCAAGCAGAAGAACGATCCCACTACATGGGCAAGTATCAAACAGAAAGAGATCATTAAACCGGAATCTTGCCAGACGGAGACAGTTCTCTTCTTCCTCATAGTGGAAATTCATTTACTCAAACCATTCAAGGAGGATTTCAGCTAAACCTAAAAATAAACCAAACTTTGGGAGTAGAAAACTTTCTTACTTTTGGAACAGAATATCTCCTTGACGATGTTTTTGATGAATTAGATTCCTACAATTATCTGATGAATCAATCTACACAAAATTTTGGTTACTTTTATTCAAAGCGATTGGAAAATAACACCTCAACTGAACGTATTAACAGTTGTGCGAATGGACAAACACAATAAGTTGAAAAAGATAATTGTGAGTCCTCGAGCTTCCCTACTTTATTCCTTAAAGAAAAACACACAAGTTAGAATTAGTTATGGAGCAGGCTTTAGAGCTCTACAAGCCTTTAATCCAGATTTGCATATTGCTTATACTCGAGGCGGTATTGCGCGAATTTAACTCTTTTCAGACCCTACCCCAGAACGATAAAGTATTCGAGAAAAAAAAATGAACAAAGTGTAAGGGGCGACTTTGGAACTACGAGCCAACCTTAATATAAAACTGTAACTATAAACCGGAATACTTTACGAGAATCTGGTGTATCCTTATTTTTCATACAAAAAGGACTATACCTTTCCAACGGTATCAGTTCGTTACGGACTTTTTTCTTAGTTAGAACTTCGCGCGCTGTCAGATTTCAATTTCCTTAATGACGGAGTAACCCCTTTTAAGGCGAATACCACTTTTCAGTTTGGAACCAAAAATTCAGCTTTATAATCACCTCAATAGCAAAACGAAATTGGCAGTTCTTACCCAAGTTCAATTCCCAAAAAATGGTGACTTTGCTTCTTTGTACAACTATGGCTTTGTATACCAATTACTTACTTCCCACTCCTTCTTGAAATCATTGGGAATAAGTTCCAATGCAGGATAGAACCTATAACCAGAAAGCTATGCTGAATGTCTAACTTATTCTTTGGCAGTTGATATCAAACCTCGTAAAAAAACTATTCTCTTGTTGGAACCCATAGCTATTCTCTATCCACAATCAATTTCAATGCAGGAATCGGATATTTTATAAACAACCAACTGCAATTTGATCTCTATGTTGGAAGAGAATTATATGAAGTTCAAAACTTTGTCGGAGCAAGAATTAGTTGATTGTTTCTTCCATGCAAAGAGATAAGTTTGTAACAACTTGTTTAAAACTTCCGATTGGGTAAATAGGTAAACTTCCCTACTAAACTTAATTTTGTGATACAAATAATAATTCTATCCATATAACTATGAAATTTTTTATCGATACAGCCAACCTAAACGACATCAAAGAAGCGAACGATTTAGGAATATTAGACGGTGTAACTACCAACCCTTCTTTGATGGCAAAAGAGGGAATTGGAGGGACGGACAAAGTTATGAAGCACTACGAAGATATCTGCAATATTGTGGATGGACCTGTAAGTGCCGAGGTGATTTCTACCGACTTTGATGGAATGGTTAAAGAGGGACTTGCTCTTGCCGAACTACACGAAAACATTGTGGTAAAAGTACCCATGATTCCTGAAGGAATAAAAGCCATTAAATTTTTTACTGAGCAAGGAATCAAAACCAATTGTACTTTGATTTTTTCTCCAGGTCAGGCTTTGATTGCTGCTAAAGCAGGTGCAACTTACGTTTCGCCTTTTATTGGAAGGTTAGATGATATTTCTACCGATGGATTGAACCTCATTGACGAAATCAGATTAATTTTTGACAACTACGGATATGCAACAGAAATACTTGCTGCCTCTGTTCGCCACCCGATGCATATTATCAACTGTGCGAAAATTGGAGCAGATGTAATGACTGGACCTTTGAGTGCAATCTTGGCGTTGGCAAAACATCCACTGACAGACAGCGGATTGGCTAAATTCTTAGAGGATCACTCAAAAGCAAACTCTTAAATTTTGGCAGCAAAATTCCTACCCATACACCCAGAAACGCCTGAATACAGAAAAATTCAGGAAGTGATTTCTGTGTTAAACAAAGGAGGAATTATTGCTTACCCTACAGATTCAGTGTATAATTTTGGTTGCTCGCTCGATAATAAGCGAGCAATCGAAAAACTGGCCAAACTGAGAGGTATTAAACTAAAAAAAGCAAATTTCTCTTTGGTGTGTACCGACCTTAAATCTATTGACGAATACACTACTCCATTTAGCCGCAGTATATTTAAAGCTTTGAACAAAAACCTGCCCGGACCTTTTACCTTCATTTTGAACGCAAGTAATCAAATTCCCAAGTTATTTGATTCGAACAAAAAAGAGATTGGAATTCGAATTCCAGACAATGAAATTTGTCTCGAAATTGCAAGAAATTTGGGTGTCCCACTGGTGACAACTTCCATTCACCACGAAGATGAAATAGTGGAGTACATTACTGATCCCGAACAGATTTTTGAAAAATTTGAACACCAAGTAGATCTGGTAATTGATGGCGGAATTGGAAACAACGAACCCTCTACCGTAGTAGATTGCACCCAAGACGAATTGGAGATTGTGCGTCAAGGAATTGGCGAATTGGAGTACTAATCCTCTTTCCTCCTATTCCATTTCCAAACCAGAAACCAATCCACACGACAAAGTGAAGAATGACTGTTCCGATGATAATGGAAGGAAGATTCATGCTAGTTGTATCGAATCTCGTAGCTTACATCGGCAAATTGACTAAACATTTCATATACTCCACAATACCTAGTAATGGATAATTTAACCGCTTTTTCTATTTTCTCTTTTTGCAAGTCTTCCCCTTTGAACAAGTAAAGCAACTTTACTTTGTGGTAATGCTTTGGATGCGCTTCGGTGAGCTCTCCTTCTACCTCTACCCTAAAATCTCGCACTTGTGCTCTCATTTTGGTGAGCAAGGAAGTGACATCCATGCTGGTACAGCCGGCCAGCGAAACCAACATTAAGTATTTAGGAGTCATTCCTTTGGCTTTTCCATTTTCATCAGGTGTGGCATCCAGTGTAAAGCTTCCTCCTGTAGTTTCCACCTTATAGGCCATATAACCTTTCCAATCTGTAGCTATTTTATGTGTCATAGTTTTTTTATATCAGTGTAGTTTTCTTTGAACGAACGAAAGTAGCTTTTGTTTCATGTAAATAGGTTTTTGAAGAATGCAAACATAGAATACAAGATTCTTTGAGAAATGAAATACTTCCTTTACTTTTATTCTCAAGAATAAACATACACTTATGATTGGAATTTCAATATTTTTTGTAATTCTGGGGCTTGCTATAAAAAACGGTAAGCTCTATTTCTTGATGGCAGGTTACAACACATTACCCGAGGAAGAAAAGAAAAAATACGATGTGGTAGGGATTGCCTCTATCTTTCGAAACGCGATGTTCTTTATGGCATTTGTCATCAGCTTGGGGTATTACATTTCGCAGTGGTCAGAAATTCAAATAATTAAGTTTTACTCATTTTACGGTGCTCTTGTAATAGGAATTCTTTACCTCTTGATAAACTCCAACAAAAACAAATACAAACTCGATTGAGATGAAGGAAGAAATCAATCAGTTTGTGAACCAACAAAAAGTATGGGGTAAAGAAGCTCAAAAGCTAAGAGAAATTGCCCTAGATTGTGGACTAAACGAAGAACTCAAATGGAAAACTCCATGCTTTGATTTCAACGAATCTAATGTAGCTATAATTGGCTGTTTTAAAGACTTTTGTTCCCTGAGTTTTCTCAAAGGAGTTTTACTTCAAGATTCAGAAAATGTACTGGTTTCACCAGGTCCAAACTCACAATCTGTGAAGTACTGGAAATTCTATTCTTTGGAGGAAATCATCGATTCAGAATCGGTGATAAAACGCTATTTGTTTGAGACCATAGAAATCGAAAAGCTAAGATTAAAAGTAGACTTAAAGAAGAGTTCGGAGATCATTTTTGTGGATGAACTAAAAGAAAAAATGAGAAACGACAAAAAGTTCAAAATTGCATTTTCAGGTTTAACACCTGGTCGACAAAGAGGTTACAATTTATTTTTTAAAGGAGCCAAACAATCCAAAACAAGAATCTCTCGAATAGAGAAATATGAATCTCGCATTTTGAATGGAAAAGGAATAAATGATTGTGTTTGTGGATTGTCAAAAAAAATGCCTGGTTGTGATGGCTCTCATAAATTCCTTAATAAATGATTGTAACAAAACTAAATCTCTCAGATTCACTTCCTCTTACTTGCTCTCGAACAGGAACTTGTTGCCATGGAAAAACAGTGCATATAAATCCCTGGGAATTGGCAACTATTGCAAAAGCAAAAGGACTTTCTACTCAGGATTTTGTCAAAGAATTTTGCGACTGGGGAGGAATAAAACTAAAATTTGAAGGAGCTATTGGATACAAAAATCAACCCTCTTGCAGCCAGTATATCGAGGGTTTTGGATGTAGTGTTCATGAAGGTCGACCGCTGGCATGTCGGTTGTATCCGCTGGGAAGGCAAATCCAGCACAACAAAGTACAATACATCCATGAGGGTGAAAATTTCCCTTGTTTGGAAGGTTGCCCGGAAGTAACCGAACTTCCTTCATTTACTGTAGAAGAATACCTTCAAGACCAATCTACTAAGCGATACGAATATGGTCAAGATAATTATTTGGAGGTGATGCAGCAGTTAGCCGATGTGGCTTTTGAACTCTACCTCGACAATGGATTGGCGGACTCTGGAAGCTCTGGAGCGTTAGATAAATGGAAAACGCTTGGCTACTTATCTCCAAGCGAATTGGCGGACTCGATTCCTTTGGAATGGCACGAGGCATTGATTCATCCTGCTATTACTGACATAAAGAACCCAACAGAATTTGCTCACCAGCATGTTGCTTTATTACTGCATAAAGCACAAGTAAAATTTCAGCAAATCACGACACTCACTCAATTAGAAGATGCCTGCGTTCTCATAATGTCACTCGCATTGCATCTGGCTCAGTCTATCGGTGCTCACCCTCATTCGTTGGCAGAACATTGGGTGGAGACAGCTCAATCGCACAGTAACTAACAAAAAAAGCTACTTGTTTCCAAGTAGCTTTTTTTGAATCCAGATGAAGGAATCCATTATTTGATTACTGTCATTTCTTCAATTAAATGTCCAGCGCCTGCATATTTATCGATGATAAAAAGAGTGTATCTAATGTCCACCGAAATAGTTCTTTGAACAGAGTTTTCGAAAGAAATATCTCCACTCATCGCTTCCCAGTTTCCGTCAAATGCAGTACCAATAAGGTATCCATTACCGTCTATTACAGGACTTCCAGAGTTACCTCCTGTAATGTCGTTATTAGTTAAGAAATTTACTCTCAAATTCCCCGAAGCATCAGCATACTGCCCGTAATCTTTCTTCTCGTATAATTCCTTTAACCTTGGAGGAAGACTAAACTCTTGATCTCCAGGTATTTCCTTTTCCATCAGTCCATCCATGGTAGTATAGTATGTATCTAACCCGTCTTGACTTCTTACAATATCTCTCACTTTGTCGCTTACATTGTAAGACATTACGCTACCATAAGTCAAACGCTGTGTAGAATTTGCATTAGGGTAAAAGCTCTTTTTCGGCTGCATTGTTCTAATCCCTTCTACGAATAATCTGTACCCTTCTTCCATGTTTTCTTCCGCTTCAGCAAATTTGGATGAGGAACCAAAATACATGGAGATAAAGTCTGTTGCCGCTTTTATGGCTCTATCATTCTCTAAGTCTATTGATTTTCCGGCTTTCAATTTAGCGATCACTTTGTTCATTTTCTTTTCTTTCATGAACGGTGATTTGCACACCAATTTTCTGGCGTATCGATCAAAATTCGCCTTTTTTACATCCGCAAAAAATGGTGGATGCTGTTCTTTGTTTACTTTGTTGTAGTACAAATCAAATAAATTGGAAACTAAATTTTTCTCCGTTGTTTTGTCGTAATTCTTGAAGTGCTCTGCCGCAGATTTTTCTAGGGCAGCAATCAATCCAGCGATTGTTTTGTCTCTTTCGGCAATCATGGCTTCTTTTTCCTCTCCAGATGCCTCGTCTATTTTTCCGTTAAACTTAGCTCTTGTTTGTTCTATTGTTGAAATGATTCTGTTTGATCTGTATGTGAACAATACAAAGTCTGGACCTCTCAATCCTGCCTCCATCACATAGGTATTTCCCACAATGTATTGATCGGTTAATTCATAATACTCACGAATCATTCTAAGTGCATCTCCGTACTTTTCTGTCAGTTGAGGAGATTGAGAAAACCAATTTTCAAAGTCTCTTTCCAACTTAGATTTTCTATCTACTACGCCATTCGTTTGTAGCTGTTCTGTTTGTCCCTGAAAATATTTCCAGTAATTGGCTGTTTGAGCATATTTAGAAGAATACATAATGTCTACGCTTTCCTTCTTATCCATTTGGGCTTTCATTGTTTTTAATTTCACATCTCTTACTTCTACCACGGTTGGCCCTTTTTTGTCAATAGCTTGTTGTACTCCATCAGAAGATAAATATCTATCTGTGCTTCCTGGGTATCCCATAATCATCGCAAAATCGCCTTCCTTTACCCCTTTTATGTTTACAGGCAAATGATGTTTTGGTTTCAACGGAATATTTTCTGCAGAATAATCAGCTGGTTTTCCATCTTTACTAGCATACACTCTAAACAATGTAAAATCCCCTGTGTGTCTTGGCCACATCCAGTTGTCTGTATCACCTCCGTATTTCCCTACAGATTCTGGTGGAGCACCTACAAGTCTCACATCTGTGTATGTTTCATTGATAAACATGTAGAATTCACTTCCATAAAAGAAATCTTTAATGTAAGCAGTATAGTTAGTTCCTTCTGTAGCTTTTTTAACTAATTCAGCTTTTATTTCTTCTATTTTCTTGACTTTGTCTTGATTTGACTCGAGTGAAGAAATGCCATCCAAAATCGCTTCTGTCACGTCTTCCATTCTTACCAAGAAGGTAGCTGTAAGTCCAGGAACGTTTTTTTCTTCCGATTTTTTCATTGCCCAAAAACCATCTCTCAGGTAATTATTGGCTACCGTTGAAAACTGCTGAATTGCATCATATCCACAGTGGTGATTGGTTAACATCAACCCTTGATCCGAAATGATTTCGCCCGTACAGAAACCACCTAATGAAATAATCGCGTCTTTTAAACTTGAATTATTTACGCTGTAAATTTCTTCTGCTGTCAATTTCAATCCTTGACTTTGCATGTCTTTTATGTTCAATCTCTTTATGAACATTGGCAACCACATTCCTTCGTTTGCCCGAACAGTTACAATTGTAAACACAAGGGAAACGAGTAAAAATAACGAGAGTATTTTTTTCATTTTTCTTTTTATTTATTGATTTTTTTTGAATGACTAAAGTAAGAAAAAATCACTTTATCTCCACCTATTTTAGTTAAATGGTTATTATTGTCAATAAATGGAAGTATCCTAAATTTACTCAATTACTAGAGCAATGAAATACACAATCGAAACGACTATCAACAAACCTAAAAAAGACGTAGTAGCACTTTATGACAATATTCCCAATCTGTACAAATGGATGGAAGGACTTCAGTCGGTAGAGTTACTTAGTGGCGAAGAAGGAAAAAAAGGAGCCAAGACGAAAATGGTTTTTCAAACGGGCAAGAGAAATATGACTATGACCGAAACTATTTTAGTAAACGAACTGCCTGATAAAATGGTTACGACTTATGATGCTGACGGAGTTCACAACATTATTTTTACAGAATTTATCGAAGAAGGAACCCAAACAATTTACCGCACACATCAAGAATTTAAATTCCAAGGAGCTATGCGATTAATAGGATTCTTTTTTCCTAAGGCTTTCAAAAAACAATCCAAGAAATACCTGGAGGATTTCAAAAAGTTTGCAGAAAGCAATTAATTGAACCCAAAATTAAGGGAAAACACATGAGAGTATAGTGACAACGATCCGTTTCCTACATTGGAAATAGCATAATCGATGTCAAACTTTTTGAATGCAACTCCTACCCCTAAATTTGGCATGAGAGAGAGAGTTTCTGAACCGTCAAATTGTCGCACCCATTGAACGTTGCCAAATCCTGCACGCACAAAAAGTAATTTTTTGAACCCTAATTCGGCACCTAAACTTGGCTCTACATTTAGTCCATTGGTTCGAATGATGGAGTTTCTCTTTCCATCAAAAGTGGTATTTAAATTCATTTCGGTGTTTAGTTGAAACTTCTCGTTTAACTTAAATTCTCTTAACGTACCCAAGATTAAGCGAGGTAGTGTGATTTCTGTGGAGTTCTCTGGAATTTCATTTCCTGTCCTTTCAAATACTTCTCTTGTAGCCTCATCAATGGAATAGCTCCAAGCATTTACCGTGGTGGTAACATCTCTCACTACTCCCGCAAACTTCCACTTTTTTGTTTTGTAGGCTACTGCCAAGTCTAACCCAAATCCCCATGAATTAGCAAGATCCCCAATTCTTCTGTGGATTACTTTAAAATTTCCTCCCACATCAAGTCCGTTCTTTAATTTTCTTGCATAAGAAAGGAGTAACGCGTAATCAGCAGCCGAAAAACGAGTAATCTCATCGTAGTTTACATTTCCTTCTTTATCAATTAATTGTGTAGTGTTCGGAATGTCATCCGTTCCAAAACGAATAAGGGATATTCCTCCTACTGAGTTTTCATCGAGTCTTTTACTAAATCCCAAATAATCGTACTTGGCAATTCCCTTAAAATACTCTGAGTGCATCAATCCAAACTCCATGTTCTTCTTGGTATTTAAAAGTGCTGCGGGGTTGTAATAACCTGCCGTGACATCGTCTAGACTGGCAATAACGGAGTTTCCCATCCCAAAGTTTCTGGCTCCTACCCCAATCGTCAAAAATTCATTACTATATTTGGGCGTATTGGTTTGGGCAAAACTCAAGCTTCCCAGGCCAAGCAGAGCGAGAAAAAAAATAAATGAAGATTTGATATACATAATCGAATAACGAGATAAAATTGTAATTAGTACTTCTCAATAAAAATTCCTTGACTCTAGGTCTGAAAAATGCTTTTTTCTTCGGATAAAATTACTAAACACAATACTTTTTTTATACATTCCACGAGCATTAAACGCTGATTTCATGGTCGCTAGCTTCAGTGACTTTCGCTTTTTTCTCATCTCTCCTAACTTTGCCAAAAAATGAATTTGAGCCTTTAGCACTTGCACCGATGCTCGGAACTCACCGTTGGCTATAAAAGCAACAAAAGCGATGTAATCAAGAAGAAAACGCCAAGTTATTTTCGGAAAAAGAAAACCTCCTCTGTAGTTTTTGTACAATGTAAACAAACTATTTCTAAAATTTAGATATACTTTTCTGGGACTCATATAATTGAGGGTGCCACCTCCCAGGTGATAAACTACGGAAGAAGGAATTACTTTGATTGTGTACCCATGAAGTTTCATTCTCCAACACAAATCGATTTCTTCCATATGGGCAAAATAGGTTTCATCAAATCCTCCTAATGTGTGAAACGTTTTACTTTGAACAAACATACAAGCTCCAGTTGCCCAAAAAATTTCGGTTTCCTCCTCATATTGTCCAGAGTCCTCTTCAATTTCGTTGAAAATTCTTCCTCGGCAGAATGGATAACCATTCTTATCGAGAAAACCACCTGCTGCTCCAGCATGTTCAAATTTATTTTTGGTTTGAAAAGATAAAACTTTGGGTTGACAAGCCACTAAAGTTTCTTCCGACTCCATCTTAGAAATGATAGGTTCTATCCAGTTTGGAGATACTTCCACATCTGAATTGAGCAAAATATAATACGAATACTCGCCCTCAATTTGTTTCAGTCCATCGTTGTAGCCTTTCGCAAACCCTCCATTCAATGGATTATGGACTACCCTTATTTGAGGATAATGATGAGTTAAAAACTCAACAGAATCATCCGAAGAATTATTGTCTATGACAACTACATCATACTCTCCAGAGTACTTGTGGACCGAAGGAAGAAAACGAGACAAATGTTCTTTCCCATTCCAATTTAGTATAATAATTCCTACTCGTTTCATGTAACAAAGATATTCATTGAGAGCGATTTCTTGATCTTTACCACAAATTTTAGGAACATTTATCCTCTTGGTCTTATTTGATTAAAAGAAATACCCAAAGCTTTTTCAAAATATCGTACCGATTTTAATTCTTTCGAATTCACTAAACAGATAGACACTCCTTCCTTTCCTCCACGCGCAGTTCGTCCACTTCTATGGGTGTAATATTCTTCTTTGTTGGGCATTTCGTAGTGCACCACAAACGACAAGTCCTGCACATCAATTCCCCTAGCAGCCAAATCTGTTGCTACAAGCATGCGGATAGATTCGTTTTTAAAGGCTCGCATCACTTTGTCTCTTTCTTTTTGAAGTAAATCTCCGTGAATAGCTCCAGAGGAAATGTTTTTTGCCTCAAGCTGTTGAGCCAATAGTTGAGTAGTCTTCTTGGTTTTGCAAAAAATTAAACCTCTATTTTTTTGTTCTGATTTCAAGAATTGAATCAAAATATTGAATTTGTCCTCATCGTCACATACAAGGTATTGGTGTTCTATTTTCTTATTCACCACATCTCCCGAAGTTTCTATTCGCTTAGCATCCGGAGCCATGTGTTGATTTACGATTTGTTTTATTCCTTCGGGCATGGTAGCAGAAAATAACCATTTAGATTTCACCAAAGTCATAAAACCTAAAATTTCATCGAGCTCTTTCTTGAACCCCATGCTCAGCATCTCGTCTGCTTCATCCATCACAATGGTATGTATATGCGATAAATCCACTGCTTTCCGCTTTACCAAATCTATCAATCTTCCTGGAGTAGCTACCACAATGTGAGTAGGTCTTTTTAGTTTTTCTATTTGTATATCAATGTATTGCCCGCCAAAAACTGCTTCTGTAAACACCTTGTTTGAGTACTTCGTGAATCTGAACAATTGCTTAGCTATTTGCTGCCCTAGTTCGCGAGTAGGACATAGAATAAGTCCTTGCACGTGATCCTTTAATGGATCTATTTTCTCTAATAGTGGCAACCCAAAAGCGGCAGTTTTTCCTGTACCCGTTTGGGCTTGACCTACGAGGTCAGTTTCAAAATTTAAGAGCATCGGTATCACTAATTCCTGTATCTCGGTAGGTTGAACGATATTCATTTCGTTGAGTCCCTTTACCAGTTTTTTGCTTACTCCGATGTCCGTAAATGTTTTCAATTCGTTTTATTAGATATTTCAACAAAAGTACATCAATTTAGGGAATTTAAAGTTACCTCTAACCAACTATTTCATTCACTCTTTTTTTAAAAACTCAACGGTTACATTTTCTATTTCCTCTAGCTGAACTACCAAAGAACTGAAAACGAATATTGAGCAACGGAAATCGAGTGTGCAGGTAGCCTCAAATAATTGATTTACCAAATCCAATCGGTTCATTTTTACAAAATTCATTACTTCGCTCATTTGAGGATATTCAAATCGTATCTGATAGTAATGGAGCTCTTCTTTTAAGACAATTTTTGTAGACTCTAAGGTTTGTTTGGTGGTGATTTTGTAAGCCGAGATCAGACCTCCTACCCCCAATTTTACTCCACCAAAATACCGAACAACCACCACCAATACATTGGTGACATCTGCCGACAAGAGTTGCCCATAAATTGGCTTTCCTGCAGAATTGGTAGGTTCTCCATCGTCATTTGTACGATAGCGTTCTTCGGTTCCTATTCCGAGCCGATACGCGTAGCAATGATGCCTCGCATCATTGTGCTTTTCGCGTACCTCTGCCAATTTTTTTTTTACCTCTTCTTCCGATTTTACCTCAAATCCGTACCCAAAAAACTTACTTCCTTTTTCTTTGTACAGGCTATGACAAGGAGATTCGAGTGTTTGATATGTGTAGTTTTCGTTCAAGATATGGTTAGAATTATTATGGAAAAAATTGCTATCAAAATACCCCACCAGTTTCTTTTAGATAATTTTTCTTGGTAAAGAAAAACTCCTACGAAAATAGCCAAAAGTAAAGTGGCAATATTTATAATTGGCAATAAAGCGCTTGAATCAGACACATTACTGAGTGATTTAATAAAAAAATAGAGGCCAAATGTATTGGGAATTGATAATAATAAACCTGCAGCAACTTCCTTCTGCTTGATTATTTTTTTTTGAAAGAACAACAAACCACAACCCAACACAAAAGAAACAGAAAAACAAGCGATAACAAAGTAGCTAATCTCTGAATCGTGAATGAAATATACTTTCTGGGTATAATTAATTGCTGATTCGGCTATACCCGTAAATAAAAAGATAAACAGTGGAAATAGACCGATAGGGGATTTGGGAAGAGGAGAAGACTTAACTGTGAGTAAGTAAATGGAATGCAACGCTAATAACACTCCAGCTATTTTTAATAATCCGGCTGGTTCGCCAAAGTAGATTACGGTAAATAAAACTGGAAAAACCAAACTAATTTTATTTGCAAAAGTTGCAATTGAGACTCCTTGGTTGATAGCGGTTTTTGCAATAAGAAAAAAAATTAGCAGAAACAACCCTCCAACAAGCACTGAAGACCAAAACCACTCTTGAGAATGAACCTGAATCAACTGAATGGGTGAAACAAACAAAAACATCCCCAACATTATGGCCCCCAGATAATTAAACACAATAGCTGTAAGGGTATCGATATTCCATTTGTCAAATTCCTTGAATAGTAGTACCGAAACAACTGGAAATGAGATAGCTAAAACAATCGAAAGAATCAAAAGGTGGTATTTTTGTAGAGTGAAACTTTATTTTTTCCCACTTCAAAAAAGTCACTTACTGGCTTCTCAATTCTGGGAGCTTTGAGGCCTTCGCCAAATGTTTTATCAGCTGAAAGAACATAAGCTTCGTCCCATAATTCTTGATCCAAAAACTGCTGCAAGGTTGCTCTACCTCCTTCCACTATCAAGGATTGAACAATTCTTTTAGTCAATAAATCCATGAGTTGGTTGAGCACATTTTTTTCGAAAGAAATCTGAATTCCCTCCACGCTGTTTTCCTTAAAGTTCCTTTCTTCATTAAGAATCCAAGTCATCGAGTTTGGTTGATAGATAGAAAAATCTTCCTCAGATTTCCACGTTTCTAATTTCCTGTCGATCACAATTCTAATGGGATTATCGCCTGGATAATTTCTCGTTGTAAGACTTGGGTTGTCTGTTAGTACGGTGTTTTTTCCTACCAATATTGCCCTTTCAGTTGCTCTTAGGGAATGTGTAAATTGATTGGCTTCGCTGCCGGTTATCCATCTTTCTTTTTCGTGTAAGGATGGACTTGGAGCTATGAATTTGTCCGCCGTTTCAGCCCATTTTAGGAGGATAAATGGTCTTTTCTTTTCGTGAAAAGTAAAAAACCTTTTGTTTAGTTCTCTGCATTCCTTTTCCAACACATTGAGTTCTACTTCCACTCCGTGTTGCCTTAGTCGTTCTATTCCCCTTCCAGATACTTCCGAAAACGTATCTAAACAACCAACTACTACTTTCGGAATTTTATGTTGTAAAATTAAATCTGCGCAAGGTGGGGTTTTTCCGATGTGTGAACATGGTTCCAAGCTTACATATAAGGTAGAAGAAGGAATTAGATCTTTCTCCTTTACCGAATTCAAGCAATTCACCTCTCCATGATTTCCTCCATAAGGGCTCGTGTAACCTTCCCCTATAATTCTTCCTTGATAGACCAATACAGCTCCCACAGAAGGGTTTGGAAGTGTACTTGGAATACCTTTTTTTGCCAATTCGAGGCAACGACTCATGTAATATTTTGAAAGACTCATTGGTCAAAATTAACCAAAATAAAACTGCCTTAAAACAAAAACAGAACCCATTGTCTGAAAATGAGTTCTGTCTTTGACGTAAAAAAGAAAAAAGAGATAGTATTTCACTATTCTACTCCCAAAACGAGACCTAAAATAGAGGGGTTGCCTACTTTTTAAAAAAAGATTTATTTTTCTTCGAAATATTAAACTAATAAACAAAAAAAGCGAAGTTATTCACTTCGCTTTTTTTTCTAAATAAATAGATTTCAATTACTTACTCAATCTCTCCTTTACCGAAGAAATTTTTTCTTCCGCTTTTGCAATTTTAGCTTCTTTTGCAATAATTTCTTGAGCCGACATTGATCCGTCAAGTTTTGCTGCCTCAATTTTGGCCTTAGCCTCTCCAATTTTGGCTTCAGCGTTGTCAATTTTATCTGTTGCAACTGCTTTTCTCTCATCTAGCATTGCTACTTTTTCTGCCTTTAGAGTAGTAACCTCCTCTTTTTTAGCGGCTGGCTTTTCCTTGTCGCCTTTAATAGATTCTAGTTGTTCTGCTCTTTCTGCTTTCAATTCCTCTTTTTTTGCCTTCATTTCGTCTTTCAAGCCAGCACGCTTTTCCTTCATTTCCGAGTTTTTCTCCTCTTTCATTTCTTTTTTCTCCATACGTGATTCCTTCAAGTCTTGTTTTACCTCCTTGATTTTGTCTTTTCCCTCTACTGCCTCAGCATTTGCCTTTGACTTAACAGATTTTAAATCTTGTGCATGAGTCGTTGCAGCCAACGACAAGGCACAAATTACTACGATAATTTTCTTCATTGTGATTAAGTTTTTTGATTGATTATAATTCGTTTACTAGTTCGTCTAACTGAGATGTTTCTTCTTCTAATGCTTAAATTTCATTGGAAAGAGAGTCCGCTGTTGCGCTTACATTCTCAATTTCATTTACTAGTGCTTCTTGTTCTTCTTGTGAGTTAGTATCTCCGCACGAGAAAAACAAAACTGCTGATAAGGCAGTGATTGTTAGGATGTTTTTAGTCATTTTTAATAAGTGTTAGATAATTTAATAAGTCAAATTTAAGAATAAATTAAATACGTTCTACCATTTGAAGAATAAACTCTAATATGTTCCTTATCTTTGTGGTAAATTCAAAAAAAATGTCAAAAAATCAGAATTCAACTTGCTCATTTTGTGGGAGAAAAAGAGAAGAAGTGTCAATGCTAATTGCAGGACTCGATGGACACATATGTGAACATTGTATCACGCAAGCCAATGAACTTGTGATCCAGGAAGAGACACACTCGCACAACCTCGATTTGCAAGAGGACATTAAATTTTTGAAACCGCAAGAAATCAAAAACAGACTGGACGATTATGTGATAGGCCAAGAAGAGGCAAAAAAAATTCTTTCGGTAGCGGTATACAATCATTACAAAAGGTTATTGAATCCAGGAAGTGATGCGGAAGAAGTGGAATTAGAAAAGTCGAATATTTTGTTGGTAGGAAGAACAGGTACAGGAAAAACTTTACTTGCCAAGACGATTGCAAAAATGCTCAATGTACCTTTTACTATCGCTGACGCTACAGTGTTTACCCAAGCAGGTTATGTAGGAGAGGATGTAGAAAGTTTACTCACTAGACTATTACAAGCTGCGGATTACGATGTAGAAGCTGCACAAAAGGGAATTGTTTTCTTAGACGAAATAGATAAAATTGGAAGAAAAGGAGATAGTCCTTCCATTACGAGAGATGTAACTTCAGAAGGTACACAGCAAGCCTTGCTTAAGCTTTTGGAAGGAACGGATGTGCGTGTTCCGCCTCAAGGAGGAAGAAAACACCCTGACCAAAAAATGGTAGAAATTGACACAAGAAATATTTTATTTATCTCTGGGGGAGCCTTTGACGGAATTGAGCGATTAATCGAACGAAGAATTAAAACTCAACCCCTAGGATTTGGCTCAAGCTCCGAGGATATTGAAGAAGATAATTTGCTAGACTTCTTGAGTCCACAGGATGTGAAATCATTTGGTTTGATTCCAGAGCTTATTGGAAGATTTCCCATTCTTACTCACCTGAATCCTCTGGATAAAGAAGCCCTAAAAAGAATCCTGACAGAACCTAAAAATTCGCTCTTGAAACAATATACAAAATTGTTTGAGCTTGATAATGTTCAGTTGACTTTTGATAAGAAAGCACTAGATTTTATTGTCGATAAAGCAGTGGATTATAAATTGGGAGCTAGAGGGTTAAGATCTATTTGCGAAGCTATTCTCACGGATGCGATGTTTGAAATTCCGTCCAATGCCGAAATTAAGAAATTAAAAATAACGGAATCTTACGCCAATACTAAGTTTAGTAAATCCAAATTAAGTAAACTGAAAACAGCGTAAAAGACTCGGGATTTTTTGAGGTTTTTATTTTTTCGTAAATTGTAAGAAACTATCTGTACAAGAAATAAGATACTTGTATATTTCTTTCTGCTCAATAAACCGAAAAAAGCTTGTGAAAAAAGACGCTCCAATTTCCGAAAAACTATCGATAAAAAACTGGTCGGAGGAAGATCAGCCACGAGAAAAACTAATGTCGAAAGGAAGGCAAGTACTCTCTGACGCGGAATTAATTGCTATATTAATTGGTAGTGGAAATAGAGAGGAAAGCGCCATAGAACTTTCCAAAAGGATACTAAAGGAATCTCAAAACAATTTGAATGAACTGGCCAAATTTTCTCTTTCGGACCTCCTGAAATTCAAAGGAATTGGCGAAGCAAAAGCGATAAGTATTTTAGCGGCATTGGAACTTGGTCGTAGACGAAAAAGCGAGAAACTTATTGACAAAGTGCGAGTAAACTCAAGTAAGCAAGCCTATGAATACATAAAGGCCGTGTTGACCGATTTGCCTCACGAAGAATTTTGGATAATTATCCTGAATAGAGCAAATAAAATTATTTGCAAACAACTCATTGGACGTGGAGGTGTTTCTCAAACCACAGCAGATGTTAAGGTAATTTTTAAACTTGCTATTGATAAATTAGCATCGGCAATTATTCTGGCACATAACCATCCCTCAGGAAACTTATCTCCTAGCCAAAGCGACCTCAATTTAACTAAAAAAGTAGTTGAAGGAGCTCAACTTTTGGATATTAAAGTACTCGATCACCTTATTGTTGGAGACGGAGAGTATGTAAGTTTTAATGACAAAGGACTCATGTAAGATCAAAGTGATTTGGAATTATAACGAAACTCTACTAAGTTTCTCGCTCATGTGATTGAATAAACTCGTCAAGGGTTTTTCTATCATCATTTTCAAAAATGTATTGACTCTTGCCTCACAGATCAAAAATGCTTCGGAGGACACTTGGCCTTTCTCTTCGATAAAAATTGACAAATCAAAATCTATGGGCGAATCTTCTCCCGAGATAAGTTTGATTTCACTATTCGGTGTAGAGCTCTCTTTTTTCAGGGTGAGACTAAAACCTTGCATTTTAAACGAACATTCGTCATAGCTTCCCTTCCATTCAGTGAATTTTCCCTCTGGTAATAAGCTTTCTACGTTATTCAGATCCATCAAGTAATCATAGACAGCTTTCTGGCTATTGGCAATGGAAGTTTTGGTGCTTTCAATATTCATTTTATTACTGTTTAAATGCTTTGATAATTTTTTTTACTAATCGATGGCGAATTACGTCATTTTCGTCCAATTCTACAATAGCAATTCCTTCAATGTCTCTTAATACAGCCAAGGCTTTAATAAGACCAGAATTCTGATTCCTTGGTAAATCTACTTGAGAAGGATCCCCGTTCACTATGAATTGGGCATTTCGTCCCATTCTAGTCAAAAACATTTTAATTTGTCCTTCTGTTGCGTTTTGAGCCTCGTCCAAAATCACAAAAGCATTGTCCAATGTTCTACCACGCATAAATGCCAGAGGAGCAATTTGAACGATATTGTGCTCGATATAATCTTCTAGTTTTTCGGCCGGAATCATGTCCCTCAAAGCATCGTAAAGTGGTTGTAGGTATGGATCCAATTTTTCTTTCAAATCTCCAGGCAAAAACCCTAGATTCTCACCAGCTTCTACGGCCGGCCGGGTTAAAATTATTTTTCTTACCTCTTTGTTTTTCAATGCTCTCACCGCCAAAGCCACAGCCGTGTAGGTCTTACCTGTACCCGCAGGCCCCACAGAAAAAACCATGTCATTCTCGAGACTAGCCTCCACTAGCTTTCTTTGGTTGTGGGTTCTAGCAATTACTTTTTTACCATTATTAGCATGAACAATGACCAAGTCACCTTTGGAATCTTTTACTGTTTCGTGCCCGTTTTCTCCCAAAATATTTTCAATATCGCCTTCAGTAAGCGAATTGTACTTCAGGAAATAGGTGGTCATTAATTTTATTTTCTCAATAAACTGATCAATTATTTCTTCCTCTCCCACGAGCTTCAGAGTTCTTCCTCTCGATACAATTTTAAGAGCAGGAAATTTAACTTCCAAAGCTTTCAATATTTTATTGTTGACTCCTAATAAATCAATAGGTTCAATGTCGGTTATCGTAAATGTTTTTTCGGTCAAATTTTGCGTGTATTTATCAGTTTATAGTTCCATCAATAAATATAAATAAATTCGTAATAAATAATTTAAAACCTGCATTTAATTCTTATTTTTGAATAAGATTAATACTAAGTAAGTAACACGAATTATCCGCATGGCTATAATTACCTTAACCACCGATTTAGGAATAGAAGACTACTACGTTTCGGCTGTAAAAGGAAGTATTCTTAAAGCGATGAAAGGTGAAGTTACTATTGTAGATATTACGAATAAGATAAAGATTTTTGATATCCGAAATGCCGCTTATACTGTCAAAAATTCTTTTGAGAATTTTCCTAAAGGTACCGTACATATTGTCGGGGTAGATTCTGGAATTTCTACCTCCAGACAAGCCATACTTATGGAATATAAAGGACATTTTTTTATTGGAGCGGACAACGGCCTTTTCTCTCTTATTTATAACTCTGCACCTACTAGTTTTTATGAACTAAACTTGGATATTGACACCAATGTTTTGACCTTCCCTACGAGAGATATCTTCGCAAAAGCCGCTTGTCACATTGCTCGAGGAGGTACGCCAGAATTTATAGGAAAGCGAATCGAAAAAATTGCTACTTTCCAAAAACCTATTCCACAAACCCAAGATTATTTTATTAGAGGGTCTGTTGTTCGCATAGATTCTTATGGAAATGCCATTACTAATATCACAAAAAAATTATTTGACGAAATTGGTAAAAAAAGAAGTTTTACGATTGGGTTTAGGAATTACGAGGTAAAAGAATTAAGCCCAACATACTCCGATGTAGGGGACGGAATGAAGCTCGCACTTTTTAATACTAGTGGAAATCTCGAAATTGCAATTAATCGTGGCGTGGAAGGATACGGAGGAAGCGCTTCTCAATTATTGGGGTTAAAGGAAGATGAAATTGTAACCGTTACTTTTAACAAATAAAAAGATGCTCATTCGAATTGTAAAACTTACTATCCATCCCGAAAAAACAGAGGAATTTTTGTCTATCTATGAATCCCATATGGCACAAATACGGGGAATGACAGGGTGCGAAAAACTTGAACTTTTGCAAGAAAAAGGAAGATATTCCAATATGTTAATGACATACAGTTATTGGCAATCGGAAGATGATTTAGAAGTCTACCGTAATTCTGATTTGTTCTTGAAAGTTTGGAAAACAGTAAAACCACTTTTTTGTGCAAAACCAGAGGCATGGAGTATGGAGAGAAAGTGTGAGCTGTAGTTTTTTTCATCTGTTATTATGGTCTCCGAGACTGAATCATGCATGAAATATTTCAACTTTCTTCTTTTTGCCTTGACCCAGAAAAAAGAAAAAAATCGAGACTTCTTGTAATTGACTAAAAATAATCTCTTTTTTCTGAAACAAAAAGAACTTTCCCGACCAATCGGGATTAAATAGATTTTGTTTATCAACCAATATACCCCTTTGCCAATTCCAACACTTTCTCAATTCCAGCAGGATTACTTCCACCAGCGGAAGCAAAGAAAGGTTGTCCTCCTCCTCCACCGTTTATTTCTTTAGAAAGGATTCGTACCATATTTCCTGCGTGCAAGTCTTTGGCTTTTGCCAAATCATCGGATACCAAAATCGTGATGTTGGCTTTTCCGTTGGTTTCGTTGCACAAGACCAAAAATAAATTGTCCATCTCGGCTTTCAACTGAAACGCTATGGTTTTGATGCTTTTGGGGTCCAAATCCACTTTTTTCGCCAAGAAATTCACTCCGTTTACTTCGGTGATTTCTTTTTTCAACTCTTCTTTCAATTTTCCTGCTTGGGCTGCTTTCAATTTTTCTATTTCTTTGGCTTGGGCACTGTTTTTTTGGAGCAATTCTTCTACTGCCAATTTTAAATCTTTGGGAGCTTTTAACAACGCATTTAATTCCTCAACTACCTTCAGTTTATCGTTCACATACTTATCGGCTGCTTCGGACGTAATGGCTTCTATTCTTCGGATTCCGGAAGCTGTTGAGCTTTCCGAAACCAATTTGAATAACCCTATTTTGCCAGTAGAAGTAGCGTGAATTCCCCCGCACAACTCGATAGAATCACCAAATTGGATGACTCTCACCAAATCGCCATATTTTTCTCCAAACAAAGCTTTTGCACCCAATTCTTGAGCTTTTTTCATGGGAGTATTTCGCATTTCGTTCAGGTGAATGTCTTTGCGAATTTCAGCGTTTACTCTGGTTTCTATTTCTGCCAGTTCTTCGTCTGTTACTTTACTGAAATGACTAAAATCGAACCGCAAATATTTATCGTTTACCAACGATCCTTTTTGTTCTACGTGCTCGCCCAGCAAATCTTGCAAGGCTTTGTGTAGCAAGTGAGTAGCGGAGTGATTGTTGGCAGTACGGTTTCGTTTGTTTGCATCTACCACGGCTTGGAATCTGAGTGTCAAAAACTCAGGTAACTTATCTGCATAATGCAAAATAAGCCCATCTTCGCGCTTGGTATTGGTAATAAAAATCTTTTCTTTTTCGGATTCAATCACTCCTGTGTCGCCCACTTGTCCTCCTCCTTCGGCATAAAATGGGGTAAAATTGAACACCAACTGGTACAATTCCTTTTTGTTGGCAACTACTTTTCGGTATCGGGTGATGTACACACTTGACTCTGTGGTATCGTATCCAATAAACTCCTGTACTTCGTCTTCCTTGAGCACTACCCAATCGGAGGTATCTACTTTACTCGCTTTTTTGCTTCGGTCTTTTTGTTCTTGGAGGCAAGATTCAAATTCTTTTTCGCTCACTTCGTAACCGTTTTCATTGGCTATCAAAGCAGTTAGATCAAACGGAAAACCAAAGGTGTCGTACAATTCAAACGTATCTTTTCCTTGTATTTTTTTGGTCGATTTGTTGGCTTCCATCAAATCATCCATTCGTTTTATTCCTTGCTCGAGTGTTCGGTAAAAAGAAATTTCTTCTTCCAAAATTACTTTGGTGCACAACTCTTTTTGAGCAATCAATTCGGGGAAAGCTTCGCCCATTTCGGTTGCAAAAACCTCCACCAATGTATGAAAAAATGGTTCATTCAATTCCAATACTTGATATCCGTAACGTACTGCTCTTCGGAGGATTCTACGAATTACATACCCTGCTCCCGTATTGGATGGCAATTGTCCATCAGCAATGGCAAAAGCTAATGTTCGGATGTGATCGGCTATCACCCTTACGGCAATGTTGGTTTTGGTTTGTTCCTCCGAGTGACCTTCACCAGCTTTGTATTTTTTTCCAGCTATTTTTTCAATTTCTTTGATTAAGGGTGAAAAAACATCGGTGTCGTAATTGGATTTTTTACCTTGCAAAGCCATCACCAATCGCTCAAATCCCATTCCGGTATCTACGTGCCGAGCAGGAAGTGGATGCAATGAACCGTCTTTGATACGGTTGTACTGCATAAATACCAAATTCCAAATCTCCACAACTTGCGGGTGGTCTTGGTTTACCAATTCTCTTCCTCCTAGTTTGTCAATCTCGGTTTGGTCTCTTAAATCTACGTGAATTTCGGAGCAAGGTCCGCAGGGTCCTACTTCGCCCATTTCCCAAAAATTGTCTTTTTTGTCAGCCAAGATGATTCTGTCCTGGTCAATAATCTTGCTCCAAATATCTTTGGCCTCTTGGTCCATTTCTGTTCCATCTTCTTTGTCTCCCTCAAATACAGTTACGTACAACCTTTCTTTGTCTAGTTTGTATACTTCTGTGAGTAATTCCCACGCCCATTCGATGGCTTCTTTTTTGAAATAATCGCCAAATGACCAGTTCCCCAACATCTCAAACATGGTGTGGTGGTAGGTATCAACTCCTACTTCCTCCAAATCGTTGTGTTTACCAGATACTCTCAAGCATTTTTGCGAATTGGCAACACGCGCATCCACAATTTCTTTGTTGCCCAAAAACAAATCTTTGAACTGATTCATCCCGGCATTGTTGAACATCAAAGTAGGGTCATTCTTTACCACGATTGGGGCAGAGTTAACTATTTTATGTTGCTTCGATTCGAAAAAATCCTTGTATTGTTGGCGTATCTCTTTTGAGGTCATTTTGATCATTTACTTGTGATGAACAAAAATAAGATAATTGCTGTAAATAAGAGTTTAGAACTTAAATTTTAAACCTAACAAGTATAAGTAGACGAAAAAATAAGTACAAGGATATGGCTAAACCTAGAATCGATAATGAATCCCAACGTTTAGTGCTGAATACAAATTAAAAGTATCTCCTCCTCTTCTCTCTACCAAATGCTCCTTGAAGAGTTCTGATTTGTAAAAATAATTTTCTTTTACAATAAGTTGCAATTCACTAGCAAGAGTCAAAAATGAGGTGAAATAAAACTGCTGTGAAATATTAAGCTTGAAACCCAACCTCAGATTTAAACCTCCAGTTACGTAATCAAAAACAGTATTGAGTTCATTTAAATTCTCCCATGGATTTTCATTGTTCACTGCACCAAAATCAAAATAAGTGAATCCATTTTCTTGCATCGTGTCGATTCCAGCTTCGATGATGTTTTGGTATGTCTCATATCTTCTGTGACCTACTGTGGCATCTATTCCCCAAATCAAGTTTAATTTCCAAACAGAAAAAGACTTTTCCACTCCTATCTCTAACTTCTGATAGTTTCCGAATCCGCCTCCATTTCTAGAAATACCAATCATTGGAAATGTCGTGTCATTGGTATTAAAAAACTTATAATCATTTGATCCATAATACCAGTATTTTTCCGTTTCGCCCAGGTTAAAATTTACCCTTAGATTATACTTAGAATCTTGTGAGAATTTTCGATAAGTAATACCAAAATTTGGATTTCCACCCTGCAATCCTAAATCCAATCCAATTGAATTTTTTTTATAGTTTTCATCTACCTGAGAATATCCCAATTGAGAAATAATAAAAACTAGGGAAAACACAATTATTTTTTTCATTTTTAGCTACATTTAAAGAGTTAAGGCCATATAACGACTTTTTGTAATAGTTATTACACAAAACAAAATTAAATGAAAACAGTTCTATTTTATCTCTCAACCTTATTTATTCTCGCCTCTTGCGCTTCTTCTCGATTTATAGAGCCACTTGCAAAAGGAGAGCAAGTGATTGGATTAGATATCGGTGGACCCACCATAGAATTTGGTGGAGCAATAATCCCTATACCGCTAAGTTCAGTAGTATATGCTCGAGGAATTGATACCAATTTCACGGTATTTGGTAGTGTTCATTTTACCTCTCTCTTATTCGGAAACCTTCAAACAGATCTTGGAGCAACCTATCGATTTTGTGAATCTAAAAATTCATTCTTACCGTCTTTGAGTTCATCTGTAAACGCAAATGCAATTTATGATATGAATGATTCCAAATTTAAATTCTGGCCGCAGCTCGACTTAAATGCCTATTGGAATTTTGGAGAAAAAGACCATTATGTTTATGTAGGAATTTCAAATTGGTGGGAACTGGCTAAATTTCGTTCTCAAGAAAGGCCACAGCTTGACAGATGGTTAGTGAATCCACAAATTGGACTAATACTGAAATCAAAAAAATGGTGGTACAGTATAGAAACTAAATTCCTAGCACCCAGTCACAACAACGTGAATCTTTTTGTGCCCTATTTTTCCTTTTTGGGAGAAAATGGTGCAAGTGGCATTTACTTCGGTATTGGCAGAAAATTTTAATCATACTAAGAATTACACTTATGAAATACTTTATCTACGCTCTTGCCTTAACATGGCTTACCTCCTGTTTCAAAATGGATGATCTTCCGTTTCTGGGAGAAAAAATTTCGGACTATCAATTTGAAAACTACCAAGGAGAAAAGGAAATTGAATTACCAGATTCATACAACATCCCAGACAGTAATATTCATCTATTTACCGTAAACTCCAAACTACCAAACGAAACGGAGGGAGAAACGATTTACGCAGTGTATATTGGAAACCTGAACACTATTCAGCTAGATACGGTGATAGTATATTGCCATGGCCAATCAAAACACATGGATGCTTATTGGGAGCGTGCCAAACTTCTGGCAAATACGGGAGAAAAAAATAGGTTTGGAGTTCTTATGATGGATTACAGAGGTTACGGACTATCAACTGGCAAATCCACTGAAGAAAGTCTGTACCAAGATGTGAGAAGTTGCATAGATTGGCTTGACTCAGAGGGTGTTTCTAGCGAAAGGGTTGTTATGTACGGGTACAGTTTGGGAACCATTCCGGCCGTTGATTTGTCCGCATTCTATACAGTTGCTTCGCCAAACAAACTAATCTTGGAGGCTCCTATGGCCTCAGTAGAAAACCTCACAGAAGAAGCTCTCTTGCTAGACATTTCGTCTACTTTTTTTACTAGTTTGAAATTTGACAACGTAGAAAAAATAAAATCAGTTTCTCAACCGCTATTGTGGCTTCACGGAAACGAAGATGATTACTTATCTATTTCCAATGGAGAGGCAATTTTCGAACAGTACGGAGGAGTCTATAAAGAAGCACATCGGGTTGCCGGAGCTAACCATACGGATATTCCTTTGATACTCGGATTTGGGCAGTATAGTAGCACTATTCTTAATTTCATAACAAATTAAAAATTAGCAAGATAAAACCAATATTTCCTGTAACTGAATAATTCATCGCACGATTGTAACAACCGATTTGTTTTTTATCTAATTTCGCCCACTTTTATTTAAAATAACAAATGATACATCCTAAAACAGAATTGCGCTACATTAGCAAAGAAGTAGGATACGGAGTGGTCGCCACCGAGTTTATTCCTGCCGGAACTATTACTTGGATTCAAGACAAATTGGATAGAGAATTTAGTCTTTCTGACATTCAAGCCATGAAACCGATTTACCAAGAAATACTCGATTTTTTTACTTTCAGAAACAACAAAGGCAACTTTGTATTGTGCTGGGATAATGGACGATATGTCAATCATAGTTTTAATTCTAATTGCTTATCAACCGATTACGATTTTGAAATCGCCATTCGCGACATTCAGCCAGGAGAGCAATTAACAGATGACTATGGCTACCTCAACATTTCTTACCCATTTAGGGGCATAGATGAAGGAACGAAAAGAAAAGTAGTGTATCCTGATGACTTGGTGAAATATTATAAAGTGTGGGATAAAAAAATAGAAAGAGTATTCCCTCACATTATTGAGCTTAACCAACTCCTCGTTTCTTTGATTGAGGAAGAAAAATGGGAAAGAATTAACAACATCATTGAGAATAAACTACCTATAGATTCAATCCTGAACGTTTATTATCCACAGAGCAAACAACAAAGTTAACTATGGTTCTATCTATCTCTTTTGAAGAGTTTTCGAGTGATCAAATTGAAGATTTTGCGGAAAATGAATATCTCATTATTGATGACTTTTTGCCTCAAGATATGGCAGAAAAACTATTAAAAGAATTGAAATTTTGGCGGAAGAAAAACAAATTCAAAAAGGGTGGAATTGGAAAATCCTTGTCTCACAAAGTAGCAGAAGAGGTAAGACGGGATGAAATAAAATGGATACAAAAAGATTCTTGCCTGCCAAATACGGCAGCTTATATGAAGTATTTGGACAAATTGAGTGCTGCCCTGAATAGAAATTTTTTTTTAAGCCTCAAAGACATGGAAGCGATGTATGCAATTTATGAAAAAGGGGCTTTTTACAAAACACACCGCGACCGTTTTCATTCTCAACCTCATCGAGTAATTTCTGTGGTTCTGTACCTAAACCCAAACTGGAAACCTATACATGGAGGTGAACTTATTATTCATAAGGAAGGAACAAAAAAAACAGGTTCAATTTCAATTGAACCTGTTTATAATAGATTAGCTTTATTCAAAAGTGAATTGCTGCATGAAGTTGTTCCATGCCACAAAACAAGATATAGTGTAACCACTTGGCTAAAAGATCAGCTAAATGAAGTTACGTTCTTAGCTATTTAGTACCCCGCAACAAAACTAGAGTCGGTTAAGGTGAGAAGAAACGCTTTCAAATCTGCCTTTTCCTGTGGGGTAAGTTGAACACCCCCATCACTCACTTTTTTTAGTAATGGAGAAACGGTGGGAGAAGCTTTAAGTCCTGTACTATAGTGATCTATTACCTCATCCAGAGTTTGAAATCTTCCATCATGCATGTAGGGAGCCGTAAAAGCCAAGTTTCTTAAAGTAGGTGTTTTAAACTTTCCATTATCTGCAGGATTTCCGGTGATATCACCCAGTCCATTGTCAGTAAACGAAGCATCTAGTCCGTTGTTGTGAAATAAATTGTCAGTCCAGAGCGGATTTGTTATGTCTCCGTGGCAATGGAAACAATCTGCCCCAGATTCACTCATGAACAAGTTATACCCTGATAATTCTGATGGTGTCAATGGAATTAGTCTCTGGGTATATTTATCAAATCTTGAATTTCCAGAAATTAAGGTTCTCTCATACTGCGCAATAGCTTTTACTGCCAACATAGAGTCTATCGTAGAGGTTCCAAAAGCCGCACGAAACATGCTAGGATAAGTTGGATCGGCTTGCAATTTTGCCACCACATTAGACCACGTATCATGCATTTCTATTGGATTTGTAACAGGCTCTAACGCTTGCTCTTCGAGTCCTTTCGCTCGTCCATCCCAAAAAAACTTTTCATTAAAATTCCAAGCTAAATTGAAAATGGGCATCGCGTTTCTGGTCCCTGCTATTCCGTCAATACCTACACTAAATCGATTCGTATCATCAAAAGACTGAGAGGGTAAATGACAATTTGCACAGGCTTGCGTGAGATCATTGGATAAGGTTTTGTCAAAAAAAAGTTTCTTGCCCAACCGCACCCCTTCTACCGTAGTGGGATTATCTTCAGGGATCGATGGCGGAGGCAAAAACCTACTGAAAGTGGCAGGAATATTTAATGCCAAAGGAGTGGGTCCTGAACTTGAAGAAGTGTATTCGCAAGTTCCATCATCTACTTTGGCTTTCGCATCGAAATTATCCGCCAATTCATCTGTACAACCTTCTCTTCGGCAAGAAGACAAACAAAGTGCCAGTCCAATAAATACACCAAGTATTTTTATTCCTTTCATTCTATTAACAATTCTTAGAGTTCGGGGGCAATAGTTCCTAATGCAAAAACAGATTTTCCATTATTATTCATTATTTTTTGAGCAGTATAGTTCGGCATTAACATCATGTGATATTGGTTCAAATCCCACAATACTGGATTCTTAAACCACTCCTCAATATTCATATCGATATCAATATTTAATCTCTCACCAGATTTTACTTCAAATCCACCATTGTAATCCCACAATCTCACTCTAAAATGATTTGCTTCATGAACTCGTGATCCATTTTCCATTTTAGATGCTGTTCCGTTATGGTAAGCAAATCCCTTCATTGACCCTGTATTATCTTGAAACATTCCTTCAAATTTAAGAAAGTGATAACCTCCTCCAATCATCATTGGCCAAGACCAAGAAACAGCATTAAGATCAGTGTAAGCACCATCTCTGTTATCTTCTTCATCGAAGCCAAAGGTCATCGATATTCCAGAGTATTTACCCTCCGGAACTCGAACACCAGGAGTGTAGAATCTTGTCAGTGGTTGGTCTATATCCACAAAGTTGTATCCGCCTAAATCAACTTCACTGCCATCTGTCCTGTGCAATGTGATGTTCGATACTAGGTATTGTAGTTTAGAAATAGTATGGATATTTCCTTTTTCGTTGGTATATTGTGTTGTAGCTAAATCCGAAGTCAATACTTCAGATCCGTTATATTTTTGCTTAAAAATAAAGCTTACTTCTGTTTCAGCTTCAACTTGTTTTGGTTCTATTGGTTCTTCTTCTTTACAAGAAAATAGAAAAGTCGACATTGCTAAAAGGTAAATCGAAAATTTTAATGTTGTTTTCATTTGTTATCGGTTAAATTGGATATTAAATATAGTTTATTTATTTCTGTGTTTTTAAATTTATTTCATAGAATACTTTCTTTTCTTCATAAAGTATTCTATCTGATTAGGTATTGAGATTAATTAAACAAATAATGAATCCCGAGTTGAACCCTGTTTTTGGTATCCAATTGAAGTGTACCGTTTAACTGGTTTACGAGTGTTTTCTGAAATAGAAGTTCTAGTTGTATTCTGTTTATAAACAACTGAGAACCAATCGTGCCAAATACTAACGATCCGCCCGAATTATTCTCGTATTTTCCATGTTCTATATCTGTTAATCCATGCTCACAATAGGTTCCCAAAAAAGGGAGGAAAGTTAGGTTCTTCAACTTTAAAGCATAAAATAGATTCAACGTAGTGTTCAAGGTATTTCCAAACATATAATCCACTTGTTCATTGTACGTGTTTAGTTTATAGTTGGAAGAAAGGAGTAATCCCACTTTTTAAACTTTATAAGGTAATCCATGGCAAACAAGAAGTCAAAGATTCCTGTACCTGCCTGAATGTCGAGTTGAACTTGAGTTCCTTGATACCCAAAATCAAACTTACCAAGTGGTAGCTTTACTCCACCCCCAATAGTCCATCTGTGATTCACTTCATTCGCTTCTACCTTATTGGTTCGTACAATGTTGTACTTGGCCATTACAAATGGATCTCCTACACCGGCAATTACAAATTGTCTCTGGTCATTAATAATTCTTTCATTTCGTATAAAAGGAAATGAACCAATTACTCTCCAACGACCAGAAAAATTGTAAACACCCCTTACTTCCATCACCGAGTAGGTTTCCGTGTGTTCCTGACTTTCCATTTCTGGGAGTAAAATCACTCCACTGTACCTATTTCCACTTATGGCAGTAGTTGCCTTGTAGGTCAAAGACGAGAAAGTCTTAGTAGCATACCGATTTCGATATAAAAGTGAAATTCTATTTTTAGTGTCATCTGGAGTTAGACTCACTGTCATGTTACAGATATCGCATGACAGTCCATTGAACGCTAACAAAAGCATCCAAACACCAACTGATTTTTTCATGTTGACTATGAATTTTATCTTAATAAAATAGAACCATTGATTTTCAATGGCTAGCTCGAAATATTAAGACATAATGGGGGGCTGAAAAGAGAAGGATAAAATCCGTCACTAGTTATTCGAATCAATTGATTATTATGTTCTTCGGGTTCTTGACAATGAGAAAAACATAAGATTTCAATTGACTCGAGGTAAATACTTGTAATATGAGATTCAATCGTTAGTTTAAAATTTTCCTTTTGTGGTATAGTTACTTCAACAACGGCCAGTGATTTCTTTAGTTGACATTTTCCTTTACAAGTTGATTCTTCTATCTCTTTATCAACACATAAATTGGCAGCAATGAACTATTGATTGATTTTGAAATGCGTAAAAATAAGGGAGGGCATAAGAATGTTGACAACAAATAGAACACCAATAAACAGTGCTAATAGTTTATGTGCAATCCTATTATTCATTCTTACTTGTTTACGACAAATCTAATAGTTTTTGGGGATGAAAAATATGACCTCAAACATAAAAGATAAACACCTTCCTCAATTTCTGTATGGAGAGACATACTCAATAACTGACTCTCTTCCGAGATCATGAAACTTGAAGATTTAATTAATTTTCCCTCTATACTATAAATCTCTAATGCATATTCCCCTCTTTCAAACCCCGTTATTCTTAAGTGTAAATTTCCACTTGTTGGGTTTGGAAACAATTCTAATTGGCTATCATCCTCTTCCAACTTAGGTAAGGAAGTAAGAGAGCAAGCTCCAGAAGTTCTTATTTCATATCCTGCCTTTCTCACATTCAATCGATTACCAGAGACGGTAATACCTTGAAGCGAAAGCAAAGAGTCGCCAAAATCCATCAATGTTTTCTTTATTACCAGCGCCATTGAATCTGGTCTTGCCTTGTATTCGTATGCAAAATTGGCACATCCAATAGAATGCATAAGTGCAATTGCTCCTGCCACTTGTGGAGTAGACATTGAAGTTCCACTTCTATTTCCGTAGGAATTGCCTGGCAACGTAGAATAAATGCTTGTTCCAGGAGCACCAATATCTATATGAGTAGCTCCAAATCCTGCCGTTACTTTCGTGTCGTTTCTGTCTGTGTTTGTGACTGAGATCAAATAATCACTTGAACAGGTCGTTGGGATATCACCACTAGCATCAACATTTATATTGCTATTAGAAGTTGCACCACAATTCAAAATTCCATAGGAACCTAGTGAGTCATAAAAAGCACACCATAGTGGAAAACTAGCAGCATTTGCGTAATCTATACCAAAACTTGAATTCGTAGCAACTACAAAAGCCCCTTTAGATCCGGAGGTTTCATCGTACAATTTTCTCATCTTAAGTACGTAATCATAGGCTTTGAGTACTACCGATTCTAGTGCTACTCCGCTCTGAACAGGTAATATTTTTACCCCCCAATTCACTCCCACTCCGCCTAATCCGTTGTTTGCTTTAGCTCCTGAAATTCCTGAAACATGTGTGCCGTGAGAATTGGACGAAACAGCTCCTGAATCTAAGTAGGCATTCCACCCTTGAACATCGTCTATGAATCCGTTTCCGTCATCGTCAATTTGATTATTTGGAATTTCCTGATAGTTCTTGAAGAAATTAATGTCATTGTGTCCCAAGAAGAACCCATCGTCAATCACTGCTACCACTAATGTGTCTCCCAAAGCGGACAAATTACTATGAGAGATTCCCCATGCCTCTGTTGAGGACATATCTGCCCCTACCTGACCTCCAAACTGGCCAATATTATTGTGATGCCATTGGTTTCCAAAACCAGGATCTGTGGGTATTGTGTCTCCTCTTAGCGCCACATTGTTATGATTTGGTTGCGCAACTAAAACTTGTGGATAATTAAGAGCTAGCTCTTGAAAATTGGCTACTTCGATATTGGAAAAAGAAACCAACCAAACATTTAATTCCTTAGAAATCGATTCTTTTACTTGTGTGTTGTAGGAAGGATAATCTTGAGTAAGCTCTTCTAAAAAGTGAGAAATATTTGCCTCTTTATTCAGCATAACCAATAACTCACCACTCTCATAAGTTGTTTCCTGAGATAACACCAAGAAGGAATTAATCAAAAGGAGAAAGGGTAATATTTTGGTTAACATATTCATCATAAGTCGTAATCGTCTATATTTTCAAAGCTTCCAAATTCGTCTTCTATGTCTCCGTATAAGTCCTCGTCATCTTCCATCATAAAGTCCAAATCATCCACCATTTCTATTTGTTTTGAGTCTTCAGCTGGGGCATCACCATACACAAGTTCGGTTAATGGATACTTTTTAGAGGTATCAAGTGGATTGATTTCCACTAATTCAACAAAAAAACACCACATAGATAAAAAGTCATAGACATAGAGTAGTTTTTGATTTACTAAATCTACTTTCTCTGCGATAGGTGTAGATTCCATTTCAACGAAGTCGTCACTTTCTCCGGTCATGTCCATCAGTCCGATTTCTTGTCCTTTGTCCCAATCTTCGTTACTTAAGTAAAAAGAGGCTACTTGATCTCCTTTAAAATCAAAAGCCTCATTTATTGCCTCATGCAGTTTATCAAATGTAAAGGAACTATCTATTGCTATGTCTCTAAAAGCGTTCTCCTCTTCTAAAGTATCAATTAAAACTCTGAATTTGTATTCTTTCATTGTTAAGATTCTCAAATTATATACGTGTCTATGTCAAAATAGTTGTGAAAATTATTGACTAATTGCTGACGCTACTTTCTCCACAATTCCAATGGTTACTTCCGCCATTTTATTCTTCTTTTCATCTAAAGTTGGATTTACTTCTACCGTTTCAAAACAAACTAATTTGACACTCGCACAAAGTGTTTGAAGGAGTTCAGTGACGTGATCTACTTTTAGCCCATTTGGCACTGGAGTTCCAGTTCCGTGCGAAGTTTCAATAGGATCCATACTATCTACATCAAAAGATACGTAAAGTAAATCACACTCAGATAATCTTTCCAAAATTTCTTCTCCCACTCTTTTCCCTCCTTTCTCTTCTACTTCCGCTACTTCAAAATTTTTTATTCCTTTTTCCTTTATCAAAAAATCCTCAGGTTGTTCGGTATCTCTAACACCCACAAACACCAAATCGTCTGTGTGCAATGCTTTGCTAGACATGCTTTTTATCTTTTCCCAATATTGAAAAGCTTTGGGAGAGATGTCTCTCACTTTACATTCTTCGTTATCAATATTGCAAGCCATGGCCAATGGCATTCCATGAACATTTCCCGTGGGAGAAGTATAGGGCGAATGTAAATCTCCATGAGCATCTACCCAAACAACTCCCAGTCTTTTTTTGGGGTGGGCTTGCTGAATACCCGCAATGGTTGCAGCAGCAGTTGAATGATCTCCTGCCAATACAAATGGAAACTCTCCTCGCTCTATCGTAGATTTTATTTGATTGACTATCAATTCAAACTGCTTTACAATAAACTCAATTCGGATAGCGCCAGGCGTATCGCTTAGAGAAAAAATATGTTCGTTAAAATTAGGGACAGATTCAGAGCTGTAAGTCGTGAAAAATTTAGAATTCTTATTATAAGCTGCTGTTTTCAGTGCACCGACCCCCAAACTGGCCCCTCTGGTTCCAGCTCCAAGTTCGGATGTTACTTCTACTAATTTGATGTTTTTTTTCATAATTTGTTATTCAAAAACCCTATTAAAGCGAATGTTACAAGTGTAACTGTTAAAATCAATAAAAGAATCTTAATGGTGGGATTACTGAAGAATGGTTTTCTGAACTTGGACCAAGTCTCAATATATAATTCCATACTTTTGGTTCGATTACTTTGAAGAACTGCAAAATGATAAAGCGTCTTTTGTTGTTTATTCACATCAGTATCCGTTTGGTAGTTGATCGATGCTTCTTTTAACTTCTCCTCAAAATAAGTCGCCATATCCTTTCTTCTCAATGTATAAATGAGATAATTAGGATCTGTGGGATGCTCGTAATAGTGATAACTTGGAAAAATATGGTACATAGCTTACTTCCATTTAGTTACATATTCAATAGGCTTCCTTTGGCCTTTGGGCCAGTCAATTGCGGGATATCCCATGTAAAAAAGTCCCAAACATTTCTCTCCTTCTTTCAACTCAAGAAAACTGTTCATCTCTTGGGTGTACATCAATTTAGGAGTAGACCAAAACCCGCCAATTCCATAGGCTGTGCAGGTAAGATACATGTTCTGGATAGCACAAGCAACCGCTTCAACCTCTTCTATTTCACTAATTTTTTTGTTTACATCGGGAGTCATAGTAACCGCGATTACGACTGGAGATTCCAATGGGCGATTTTTTAATTTATTGAACTTTACTTTGTTGAAAGCCTCACCTTGGTATTGCTTTGAGTACAAGCCCGAAAGAAACGAAGACAATTCATTTCTCGACTCGTTCATAAAAACTTGAAATCTCCAAGGTTGAGTTTTTCCGTGTGTAGGAGCCCAAATTGCATTATTTAAGACATCCTCCACTATTTCTTTATGAATCTTTCTTTCGGTATATTGCTCAGGATAGATGGTTCTTCTATTCTTAATTACTTCCGTAATTTCGCTCAAGTTATATTTCACTGTTCTTAGTTCTGAGATTGGAGAGCAAAATTACGGAAATGGGAAGGATTTGTCAAAAGGAATCGAAACTATTCCATTAGTTCCATAATAATCGAAGATAAGCCCCAAAACTTGGTACAAATTTCTTTGCTTTTTCTATGTTTTCAGATAAATACAGAGTTCCTTCTGTCAGGTTCTCCAAGTACTGACGGTTCTTTGTAAGTCGACCTTCTATTCCGAGGGCAATAGTAAATTTCTCGTTCAACAAGAATGTTAGTCCATTGTCAAAGAAAATTCCGTATCCAAATCCATCTACTCGCTGTGATGAAAATCCCGAATTTTGTACACGTGTAATGTCATAACTTGCAGAACGAATTACCAATTCTTGTCTTTCTAATTGAATGTAATTGAATCCTAGTCCTGAAGCTAGGTAATAAGTTAGTTTTGGTTGAATTTCTATGTTCTTTTGAACCCCTAATTTATACCCAAATCTTCTCTCCCTCGCATTTACTTGGGCTCTTTCAAATTCACCCGTAAAATTTCTTGGGTTATCCAATTCGATAATCAACGGAGTTGAGAAACGAATAATTGAAAGGTTAAACTTCATGATTACGGACCAAGAAGGTGAAAAATCAAAACCTAAATATACCCCCGAAAAAAAAGAAGATGGATACTGATTATTTCCCGAATACTCCCAACCTTTGATGGGATAACCAAACTGATTTTGGAGTTTTTGACTAGTCTGAGGATTTGTTAAAATTCGAGAAACACCAGATGGATGAGAACCATCCAAAAATTGAGCGTATTGATTATTGGGAAGGTCCATTCCTAAATCAATGGCAAATCTCAATTTCTTTAACTCTGTCTCTTCTTGACTAAAAACAAAGGAAAAACAAGCCGAAAACAAAAGAAAAAGTGTCGTTCTTAGTGTGTTCATAACTCCTAAAATTACAAAATCTATTGCTTTGTAACACGCTTTTTTTTATTAAGTTTGTTAAGTAACCGAAATCTATTTACTATGAAAAAACTATTCCCCATGTTACTGCTAGCCGTGTCAGTCACGAGTTGCGCAACAATTTTGCGAAAAGATAAACTTCAAGAAGTGAACTTTATCACCAATCCGCCTAATGCAGATATTTTTGTGGATGGTAAAAAAATTGGGACCTCTCCTATTGCCATTCCACTTAAAACCACAGAAGAACACTCAATTGAATATCTATTAAACGGGTACCCCACAACTTCCTACACCATCAAAGGAGATGTTTTGCCAAAATACGTTTTAGGAGATATATTTCTTGGTGGAGGTGCTTTAGGCTGGATCCCGGTGTTAGTTGACAACCACACAAATAAATGGAGAGGATTTGACCAATATAAAATTGATCAATACACCAATTTTGGTGATAAACTCCCTATCAAAGACAAAGATGGTGATGGTATTGCTGATGACAAAGACGATTGTCCAACTGTGATGGGACTTGCCGCATTTAATGGATGCCCAGACTCCGATGGTGATGGCATAAAAGACAGTGAAGACGTTTGTCCGTCAACTCCAGGGCTTGCCAAATATAAGGGATGTGCTGATACTGATGGAGATGGCGTTCCCAACAACTTGGACAAGTGTCCTGAAGAAGCAGGAACTGTGGAGGGATGCCCCAAGAAGGCCGATGACAAAGATGGTGATGGCGCAAGATAGCAAAGATGAGTGTCCAGAAATGGCTGGTTTAGCCAAATATAACGGATGTCCAGATACGGATGGAGATGGAATATCTGATTACAAAGACAAATGTCCGGAAGTAGTAGGAAATGCGAAAACAACGGGTGCCTAGAAAAAAATGAAGAAGATTAAAAATTACTGACCGAAGCAATAGAAAGACTATTCTTTAAATCTAGCTCTTTCATTATTGAAAGAAAATCATACCCAATACTAGATAATGTTGCCAAAAATAATGTTGGCTCACCCCGAGTACAAATTAGAAATTAGTGGATACACCGACAATACAGGTAAAGCATCTAGCAATTTAAAACTATCAAAAGCTAGAGCGGCAGCCGCAAAAGCTTACTTAATCAAAGATGGCGTGGACGGTTCACGAATGACTTCTGAGAGTTACGGAATCGAAAATACTAGAGCAACAAACAAAACAGCCGAAGGAAGGGCTATAAACAGCAGAGTCGAGTTCAAAGTGAACTTTTAACAAAACAATTCATACTAACCAAAAGCCTTTCGATGTATCGAAAGGCTTTTTTATTGGATAAATAATTTACCTTCTTCCACTCTTATGTTCCAGATTTTGTTGGATTCATCTACTTTAAATTTCTTTTTTAACATAGATATATACACATCCAACGAGCGTCCAACCTAATTTGAAAAGGATATTAGATATTTCTTTTGGGCCATTTTTATTTCCTTTACAAAAACATCACTTCCGGACTACTGCGTTTCATTGTTTCAATATTCTGTTTCTCTGCGCATAAATCAAAATCAAGAAAATTTTTACGGAAACAAGCAAAAAAAAACTCCTTATAAAAATAAGGAGTTTGAACATAACTTAATTTTGGGGAACCTTTAGGCAGTCACTGCATCGGCTTTTGGTGCAGCAGCCATTATTTCTTCGTTTGCTGCTGACTCAAACTTTTTAAAGTTGTCTATAAATTTACTTGCTAAACTACTCGCTTTGGCATCGTAAGCGGCTTTATCAGCCCATGTATTTTTAGGGTGTAGCATTTCATTTGGCACATTCTCGCATTCGTTAGGCATTGCCAAACCAAATACTTCATGAGTTGTATACTCTACCGAATCTAATTTTCCTTCCAGTGCAGCAGTAATCATTGCTCTCGTATACTTCAATTTAATTCTACTTCCCACTCCGTATTCTCCACCAGACCATCCAGTATTAATTAACCAAACTTTTACGTTTGATTCGGCTATTTTTTCGCCAAGCATTTCTGCATACTTCGTTGGGTGTAAAGGTAAAAAAGGAGCTCCAAAACATGCTGAAAACACAGTTTGAGGTTCAGTAACCCCTGCTTCAGTTCCTGCTACCTTTGCCGTATATCCAGAGATAAAATGATACATAGCTTGTCCTGGTGTTAACTTTGAGATTGGAGGTAGTACTCCAAATGCATCTGCCGTTAAGAAAAATATATTTTTTGGTATTCCTCCTTTGGAAGGCACCATGATATTATCGATATGGTGAATTGGGTAAGATACTCTTGTATTTTGAGTAATACTAGTATCGCTATAATCTGGTGTAGATGTTCCCTCTTTGAAACCAATATTTTCGAGAATAGCACCAAATTTAATCGCGTTGTAAATTTGTGGTTCTTGCTCTTCTGTCAAGTCAATAGTTTTGGCATAGCAACCTCCTTCAAAATTAAAAACACTGTCTTTTGACCAACCGTGCTCATCATCTCCAATTAATCTTCTATTTGGGTCCGAAGAAAGAGTTGTTTTCCCTGTACCCGATAATCCGAAAAAAACAGAGGTGTCTCCGTCTTTCCCAACATTCGCTGAACAATGCATTGACAACGTATTTTTTTCGTGAGGTAGTACGTAATTCAAGACGGAAAATATTCCTTTTTTTATTTCACCCGTGTATCCAGTTCCACCAATGATGATTCTCTTTTTAGTAAAGTTAATCACTGCAAAATTGTGTTGTCTTGTGCCATCTTCTTCGGCCACGGCCATAAATCCAGGTGCACATACTAAGTGCCATTCAGGAGTAAAGCTTTCTAATTCAGATTTCTCAGGTCTCAAAAACATGTTGCTTGCAAACATATTTGACCAAGGAAATTCTGTGATTACTCTCAGGTTTAATCTGTAATCTTCATCTGCACAAGCGTAAGCATCTCTAACGTAAACGTCTCTTCCTGTGAGGTAAGCCGCAATTTTACCATATAGCTTATCGAAGTTTTCAGGAGTAAACTTGATATTGATATCACCCCACCATACAGAGTTTTCAGTATTTTCATCACACACAACAAATCTGTCTTTTGGTGATCTTCCAGTAAACTCTCCTGTGTTGATAACAAGTGCTCCAGTGTCTGACAACACCCCTTGTCCACGGAGGATGGTTTCTTCAGTTAAATCGGCAGGAGTTAGATTCCAGAATGCGGTATCTATATTTCCAAGTCCAAGTTCTTTTAAATTTGAGGTCTTAGGTACTAATCCTAATTGGTCCATGAGTATTTTTTATAATAATAAGTACAAAATTAAGTCTATTTCTTGGAACTAACCATTTTTCAAGTATTGTTTTTCCACAAATATTGCTAGTTTTCCACTTTTGATAAAATGCCTAAATCTATCCTTGGTGAGTCTTTAGAAGTTTAAATACAAAGAGTATTAGTGCCGCAATCATGAGAGTTCCACCTACTGGTGTAATGGGTCCGAGGACTCGTTGGAAGGATGAAACAGGAAATAAATTCATAAGGTAAATAGAAAAACTAAACAAACATCCACCAATGAAAAATAAGTTGCCAACACGCTTTATTGGAAAATTAAATTTTGATTCATTCAAACCTAAAATCAGCAAAAAGAAACCTGAATAAAATTGGTATTTCACTCCTGTTTCAAATGACTTCATTTGATCAGGGGAAAAGGAATCTTGTAAAGTATGTGCCAAAAAAGCTCCTAGCACTATGGCAAATGTGATTAGCAATACTCCTCGAATTACAATTGTCCTTTGCATACTTTTCTAGGCTTGAGTAGTTGGTCCTCCAAAATTCATTGGAATTCCTCCACCTTGATTTCCGTTTTCAATGTCTTTGATTGCACCGTGTTGGCTTTCGTATTTTCCAATATTATCCACCAAAGCTTTCATCAATCTTTTGGCATGTTGGGGAGTTAGTAAAATCCTAGATTTTACTTTTGCTTTAGGAGTTCCTGGCAACATGCGCACAAAGTCCACGACAAATTCGGCTGGCGAATGAGTAATAATAGCTAGATTGGAATATATTCCATCCGCAATCTCCTCTGATAATTCGATATTTATTTGGTTAGGGTCTTGATTTTGTTCTTCCATAATTTGATTTTCTTGAGATAAAGGTAAAAAAAATGCCTTCCCGAATCATCGAGAAGGCATTAAAATTTAAGTTGGTTGCAATTAAGCTTCGGTAGTTGATTCTTCTTCAGCTGATTCTGAAGACTCGTTGAGCGCAGTAGAAACTACTTCCATGTTGTCGTATGTTCTCATACCTGTACCTGCCGGTATTAAGTGTCCTACGATTACATTTTCTTTTAATCCTTTTAAGTAATCTACTTTTCCTTTTACAGCTGCTTCGTTCAATACCTTTGTAGTTTCCTGAAAGGAAGCTGCAGACATAAAACTATCAGTTTGTAATGACGATCGAGTAATACCTTGAAGCATTGGTCGAGAAGTTGCAGCAACTGCATCTCTAGCAGTAACCAATTGAGCATCTTTCCTTTTTAGGTTAGAGTTCTCATCTCTTAGCTTTCTTGCCGTAATTATTTGACCTGGTTTCAACAATTCAGAATCTCCTGCATCTTCCACTACCTTCATTCCCCAAATTCTGTCGTTTTCTTCTAGGAACTTAATTTTATCAGCAGCCTGTTTTTCTAAGAATTTCGTATCTCCTGCATCAATGATTTCAACTTTTCTCATCATTTGCCTTACGATAACCTCAAAGTGCTTATCATTAATTTTCACCCCTTGCAATCTATATACCTCCTGAACTTCATTCACAATATACTCTTGCACGGCAGTAGGCCCCTTAATCTCAAGGATACTTTTTGGTGTAATCGCTCCATCAGATAACTGCATTCCTGCTCTTACGAAGTCATTTTCTTGAACTAAGATGTGCTTAGATAATGAAACTGCATACTTCTTCACGATACCAGTTCTTGATTCAATGATGATTTCTCTTTTTCCTCTCTTGATTTTACCAAATGAGACGATTCCATCAATTTCAGAAACAACAGCCGGATTAGAAGGGTTACGTGCTTCAAACAATTCCGTAATTCTTGGTAGACCTCCTGTAATATCTCCTGTTTTACCAGAAACTCTAGGGATTTTTACAAGAATACGTCCTGCATCTATTTTTTCATTGTCATCAACATTAATAATCGCTCCTACAGGAATGTTATAACTCTTGATGATGTTTTTCTTTGAATCCATGATTCTAATCACAGGAATTTTCTTCTTGTCTTTAGAGTCAGTAATTACTTTATCAGCAAATCCAGTTTGCTCATCTACTTCTTCACGGTAAGTAATTCCTTCTTCAATGTTTTCAAAAGAAATAAAACCTTTAGATTCCGAAACGATAACAGCGTTGTATGGATCCCAAGTACAAATCACATCACCTTTCTGAACTGTACTTCCATTGGCAGTTTTCAAGAATGATCCGTAAGGAATGTTGTTAGTAGCTAACGTCACACCTGTTTTAGGATCTACAATTTTCATTTCTGCCGAACGACCGATTACAACGGTCACATCATTTCCGTCTTTGTCTTTGGTGTCAATGGTCTTCAATTCATCTATATCAAGTTTTCCTTCGTATTTCGCCTGAAGACTATTCTCATCCGCAATGTTTGAGGCAGTACCCCCAACGTGGAATGTTCTTAATGTCAACTGTGTACCTGGTTCTCCAATAGACTGCGCTGCAATTACTCCTACTGTTTCACCTACTTTTACCATTCGAGAGGTAGATAAGTTTCGACCATAACATTTTGCACAAACTCCTCTTTTGAGTTCACAAGTAAGTACCGATCTTACTTCTACTTCATCAATATCTGCTTCTACAATGGCTGTTGCAATTTCTTCGGAAATTTCATCACCTTCTACTACAAGTACTTCTTCGGTTTTTGGATGTTTCAATGTAAATACACTTACTCTACCAACAATCCGGTTGTACAACGATTCTATTTCTTCGTCATTCTTTTTCAACGAAGTAACCGTGATTCCTCTCAATGTTCCGCAATCTTCATCATTGATGATTACATCTTGCGATACATCTACAAGTCTTCTTGTCAAGTATCCTGCATCGGCCGTTTTCAAGGCAGTATCCGCAAGACCTTTACGTGCTCCGTGAGTGGAAATAAAGTACTCAAGTACTGAAAGCCCTTCTTTAAAGTTCGACAAAATTGGGTTCTCAATAATTTGCTGACTCGTGGCACCAGATTTTTGTGGTTTTGCCATCAATCCCCTCATTCCTGATAATTGACGTATTTGCTCTTTCGACCCCCTTGCTCCAGAATCAAACATCATGTATATGGAGTTGAATCCTTGCATATCGTTCTTTAATTGATCCATTAGGATATGAGTCAATCTTGAGTTTGTATGCGTCCAAATATCAATAATTTGGTTATATCGCTCATTATTCGTGATAAGTCCCATGTTATAATTTTCCATTACATCGGTTACTTCATCTTGAGCTTTGTTTACTAATATATCTTTTTCTACTGGAATAATGATATCATCAAGGTTAAAGGACAATCCACCTTTGAAGGCATTGGTGTATCCCATTTCTTTGATGTCGTCCAAGAATTCTGCAGTTTTGGAAACTCCACAAATCTTAAGAACTCTTCCAATTATATCTCTCAACGACTTTTTTGTTAATACATCATTGATGTATCCTACCTCTTTTGGAACTAAGTCATTGAACAATACTCTTCCGCAAGTAGTTTCAATTAATTTGGTAACCGCCTGACCTTTTTCCATGTCATGAGTTCTCACCTTAATTGTTGCGTGCAAGTCTAATTTCTTTTCGTTGTATGCAATTACTACTTCTTCTGGCGAATAAAAGATTTTGTCCTCTCCTTTTACTATTTCCGCTTCAGTCGATCGTTTTTGTTTTGTAATGTAGTACAATCCTAACACCATATCCTGAGAAGGTACAGTAATTGGCGCTCCGTTTGCAGGGTTCAAAATGTTGTGAGAAGCAAGCATTAATAATTGCGCTTCTAGAATTGCTGCATTAGAAAGCGGTAAGTGTACCGCCATTTGATCTCCATCAAAATCGGCATTAAATGCTGTACAAACCAATGGGTGTAATCTAATTGCCTTTCCTTCGATTAATTTTGGCTGGAATGCTTGGATACCCAATCGGTGAAGAGTTGGGGCCCTGTTTAGTAGCACAGGGTGGTTCTTCAATACATTTTCCAAAATATCCCATACAACAGGATCTTTTGCATCCACTATTTTCTTAGCCGACTTTACTGTTTTTACAATTCCTCTTTCAATCATTTTTCTGATAACAAAAGGCTTGTAAAGCTCTGCAGCCATATCTTTCGGTATACCACATTCGTGCAACTTCAAGTTAGGTCCCACCACAATTACTGAACGAGCAGAGTAATCTACCCTCTTACCAAGTAGGTTTTGTCTGAATCGACCAGATTTTCCTTTTAATGAATCTGAAAGTGACTTCAAAGGTCTATTTCCGTCTGCTTTTACCGCACTTGATTTTCTAGAGTTGTCAAACAAAGAATCAACAGATTCTTGTAGCATTCTCTTTTCGTTTCTCAAGATTACTTCTGGTGCTTTGATTTCAATCAATCTCTTCAGACGGTTGTTTCTGATAATTACTCTTCTGTATAAGTCATTTAAATCAGAAGTAGCAAATCTACCTCCATCTAATGGTACAAGTGGTCTTAATTCCGGTGGAATTACCGGAACAACTTTTACGATCATCCATTCAGGTCGGTTTTCCACAGCTCTGTTTACAGAATTTCTCATTCCTTCCACCACTTGTAATCTCTTTAGCGCCTCAGCCTTTCTCTGTTGAGATGTTTCTGTGTTTGCTTGATGTCTTAGGTTGTAAGATAATTCATCTAAATCTAACCCTTTCAATAAATCATAAAGAGCTTCAGCACCCATTTTCGCGATGAATTTATTTGGGTCAGAATCATCTAAATACAAACTTTCTTTTGGTTGTTTTTCGAGAATATCTAAATATTCCTCTTCCGTAAGGAAGTCCATGAATTGAACTGGCTCACCTTCAGCGTTTATAGTTCCGGCAGCCTGAATCACTACGTATCTTTCGTAGTAGATAATTTGGTTCAATTTTTTTGTTGGCAATCCTAAAAGGTATCCAATTTTATTGGGTAACGATTTAAAATACCAAATATGAGCAACTGGCACAACTAATTGAATGTGCCCAGTTCTTGTTCTTCTAACTTTCTTTTCTGTTACTTCTACTCCACATCTATCACATACAATTCCTTTGTATCTGATTCTTTTGTATTTTCCACAGTAACATTCGTAATCCTTTACTGGACCAAAAATTCTCTCACAAAACAATCCGTCTCTTTCTGGTTTGTAAGTTCTGTAATTGATAGTTTCTGGCTTCAGTACTTCACCATGAGAACTCTCCAAAATAGTTTCTGGAGAAGATAGACTAATGGTTATTTTGTTGAACTTTTGAGGTTCTTGTTGGTTATTTTTCCTGTATGACATAGGTTACAGTTATTTTAAAATGTGTAATAAAAA
>CBFHVI010000004.1:0-123094 GCA_965658995.1 Flavobacteriales bacterium
CAACGCCTATGTAGATGAAGTGTTCGCTGTACACAGCGATAAGCTGAACGATGCTTATGGAAACATGATAATAGCTCTTACCGAAGGGGTGAATAATGCCATCACACACGGAAATAAATCGGACGAAAGTAAAAAAGTATTAGTCCACTACAAACAATTAAAAAACGGGGTTTCTTTTACTATACAGGACGAAGGAGAGGGGTTCGATTACACCAATATTCCAGATCCTACAGCACCAGAAAATCTTGAAAAAATTAATGGTAGAGGTATCTTCCTGATGACGCAGCTAGCCGATAAAATTGAATTCCAAGAAAATGGAAAAAAAATAGAATTGATTTTTAACTTTGCCTAATGCAAAATGAACACATTTCTTTTTTTTCGGAGGCAATAGATTTTACTCTTTCCGAGAAAGAATCTTATTCCTCTTGGGTAGATTCCCTCATCCAACATCACAATAAACTCACAGGAGAAATAAGCTACATTTTCTGTTCAGATGACTACCTGCTTAACATAAATGTCGAGCATTTGAATCACGATACGTATACGGATATCATAACCTTTGACTATACACACGGAGGAATAGTATCGGGCGATATATTTATCAGTATAGATCGAGTGCAGGAAAACGCCACCACCTACAAAGTTGAGTTTTTGCATGAATTGCAAAGAGTTATGGCTCACGGAATTCTTCATTTGATTGGGTTTAAAGACAAAACTGACCAAGAGAAAGAACTCATGAGACAAGAGGAAAATACAGCAATCCTTCTATTTTCCTGATTCACCTGTAGGAATCCCTTTCACTTTTTACATTCCCAATTCATTATTCTCTATCTTTGTAAAAAATAGATACAATGCACCCAACATACGACTTAATAGTAGTAGGAGGCGGACATGCAGGATGTGAAGCTGCTGCCGCTGCTGCCAACCTCGGTTCTAGCGTTCTTTTAGTTACAATGAATATGGAAACTATTGCCCAAATGTCTTGTAACCCAGCTATGGGAGGAATCGCCAAAGGTCAGATTATCAGAGAAATAGACGCGCTTGGCGGATATTCAGGAATCATAACAGACCAAACAGCCATTCAGTTCAAACTATTAAACAAATCTAAAGGGCCTGCCATGTGGAGCCCTAGAGCACAAAGCGACAGAAAAAGATTTGCCGAAGCTTGGCGAATGGCTCTAGAAAACACTCCAAATGTTGATTTTTGGCAAGATACTGTCACAGATTTGCTTATCGTCAATGGAAAAGTTGAAGGAGTTGTAACCGGAATGGGTATTCAGATAAAGTCTCACTCGGTTGTAGTGACTGCAGGTACATTTTTGAACGGAACCATACACTTAGGCGAAAAACAATTTGGTGGTGGCCGAGCAGGCGAAAAGGCTTCTACCGGAATAACCGAACGACTTATCAAGGAAGGGTTTGAGGCAGGCAGAATGAAAACTGGTACACCACCACGTGTAGACGGGCGAAGTCTAGACTACTCGAAAATGGAGGAGCAGCCAGGCGACAAGAATCCTGGGAAATTTTCATTTTCTCCTTCGACAAAACCATTAGAAAAACAGAGAAGCTGCCACATTACCTACACAAATCCCGCTGTTCACGATGTCCTAAGAGAGGGGTTTGAAAAATCGCCTTTATTTAATGGTAGAATAATTGGATCAGGCCCTAGATATTGTCCTTCTATCGAAGACAAACTAGATCGCTTTGCGGAGCGGACAAGGCATCAAATTTTTGTTGAACCAGAAGGTTGGGACACCTGTGAAGTATATGTAAATGGGTTTTCTAGTTCTCTTCCAGAGGATGTTCAATTCAATGCAATGAAATTAATTCCTGGATTCGAAAACGCCAAAATGTTTAGGCCTGGTTACGCCATAGAATACGATTATTTTCCTCCTACACAATTGACGTATACGTTAGAAACAAAGCTTGTTGAAAACCTCTATTTTGCAGGTCAAATTAACGGAACAACTGGCTACGAGGAAGCTGCATGCCAAGGACTCGTGGCGGGAATCAATTCTCACCATAAAAAATACGGAAAAGAAGAGTTCGTCCTGACCAGGGCAGAGTCGTACATTGGTGTTTTAATTGATGACCTCATCACTAAAGGAACTGAAGAGCCATACAGAATGTTTACGTCTCGGGCTGAATACAGGCTTCTTTTACGACAAGACAATGCTGATATCCGCTTAACTCCAAGAGGTCACTCTATTGGTTTGGCTTCTGACGAACGAATGAAGAGAGTAGAAGAAAAACTAAAAGAGACTAATGATTTAATTCAGCTCCTCAAAGATACGAGTGTCGACTTTGAAGCACTCAACCCTATTCTTGAAAGCAAAAAAAGCACTAAAATTTCTCAAAAAATGAAATTCGATAAGATTGTCTCTCGACCCAATATATCACTAAAAGAAATTCTTGTAACCTCTCCTGTTCTCGTTTCAAAATTAGAATCACTAGAGTCTCTTGCCGAGGAAGTGCTTGAACAAGCTGAGGTACAAATAAAGTATGATGGTTATATTTCCAAAGAACAAAACGTGGCAGACAAAATAATTCGGCTTGAGGGAACAAAGATTCCGAACGATATGGACTACACGAAACTAAGTTCTTTGTCAAACGAAAGTAAAGAAAAACTAAACACAATTAAACCTAAAACAATTGGACAAGCTTCTCGTATTTCTGGAATCAAACCGACAGACATCAACATTTTATTAATTTATCTTGGCAGATAACCCCCCTTTTTGTTCCACGTGGAACAAAACATCTAATTCACTCATGTTTCACGTGAAACAGGAGTGTTTTATGTTTAAACCACGGTTAACACCTTGTTAATCAGGTTTTTATATGTTGTTGTTTCTTTGGTTAAACACCAGGGGGCTCCTTGGAAGATCTTTTCGTTTTTAATGTAACCATTCAATGGGCTCGCGAAACTCTCTTAAATCGATTGTAAACGCATTTTCTTGTTTTGTAATCTAAATTTAGAAGCTTGGCACACCTTTTGGACAATGTCGTAAAAAAGAATGCTCACATTTAAAAACAAAATCGTAAATTAGACACAACTAACTTTTAAAAATTGAACACATGAAACAATTTATCGCAATTACCACTTTTCTACTCTCACTTGTTACACTTTCCAGTTTTAATTCCAACTTTGTTGCTGAAGAAGGAGACTCTATAATTGGCTTATGGGAACCTAGCAGCGGAAAAGCTAGAGTCAAAATCAGTAAGATTGGAAACAAATATTTTGGAAAAATTGTTTGGCTTCGAGAGCCTATCGATCCTAAAACTAACAAACCAAAAACCGACAAAAACAACCCAGACGAATCTTTGCGGAATGTGCCATTGAGAGGCTACAGAATGCTTAAAGATTTTGTTTATTCTGGCGACAATGAATGGTCTGGAGGAACTATTTATGACCCCGAAAGTGGCAGTACCTATAGCTGCACAATAAACAAGGAAGGTGAGATTCTTAATATTAGAGGATATGTAGGAATAAAAGCGCTAGGACGAACAGATACCTGGAAAAGAATTAAACTCAAGAAAAAGAAATAAATCCTATGGCTCACTTAACATACAAAACTGCATTAATTGGCTTTCTTCTTCTTCCAATTATTGGCATTACACAGACTGACACCACCTACCAAGAAGTAGAAGAAGATTATAGCATGTATGATGACGTGGAAGATGTGGGAACCATTGTTACCTACTGCAGTCCTAAAATCTTTGATCTCAGTCCGAATAGATTCGTTTCTTTAGGATATGACCTTACCGGAATAGGGGAGTTTGCCTCTTCCAATGAGGGAACATTTGCTCCAGACTCTAGCGGCTATAGCACACAAAGTTCCGACCTTAAGTATCAAGGACTGCGGCTCAATGCCAACATACCTGTCATTTCATTGTCCAAATTTGTTTGGCAATTAGGAGGAGGTATAAATCAATCCCGAATGTCTATTGATAATGAAGAACTAGGAAATCTTGGACACACCCAACTTTCAGAAGCTATTTCTCGAAACCTTACGAGTATTAATTTGAACACTACTCTTTTCAAACCTTTGAACGAAAACAGTTTTTTTATTCTTCAGCTTTTGGCTGAGATGAATGGAAATTATGATTTCAAATCGAAACAAACTACTCCTGACCTAAACAATACGAAATACTCTGGAACCTTAATTTACGGAAAAAGGCCACACGACCGATTACAATGGGGGATAGGATTGTCGAGGACATATAGAGCTGGGGAACTGAATTACATACCGGTAGTGATGTATAATTATACTTCTGAAAACAGAAAATGGGGAACAGAAATATTGTTTCCTGCCAGAGCTCATTACCGTAGAAAGTTTAACCCACGAAACATTTTGTTAGCAGGTTATGAGCTGGAAGGTACCTCTTACAGGCTTTATGATTATGATTCACAAATTAACACGCAAGGGCTAGAGTTAAGAAGAAGTGAGATTAGAGCCAGACTGGACTATCAGAGACAGCTCGTTGGCTTTTTATGGATTGGAGTTCAGGCCGGAGTCATTCTTAACTACAATTTTAATGTAGACGAGCTTGCGTCAAACAACAACAAGGATTTTTATAGAGGATTTTTTGGAGATCAACCGTTTGTATTTAGTAATAACATGAGCCCCATGCCTTACCTCAACCTTACACTGAACTTAGTTAGCTTGTAACAACTTGTATGAAAGTAACGCCTGAACATGATAAAAGAATGGCGACACTATCGTTCGCTGAAGTGTATCCTCATTATATTACAAAAATGGAGAAGAAAGGCGGAACCAAACAAGAAGTTCATCAAGTAATTGAATGGCTTACAGGCTTTACTAGTAAACAAATTCAAGAGTTTCTTGAACAACAAATCTCGTTTTAAGAGTTCTTTGCGCAAGCAACTTTGAATCCAAATGCCTCTATGATTAAAGGAGTAATTTGTGGATATCGAATAGAAGAAATAGAAACGCCTTTAACCCGTAACATCAGGTATTTGGATAAATTGATTGAAGAGGTTGCCAAACGAACGAAAATGGAACAAATCCTAAGAACCAGTTAAGAGGAAAGAAAATCCAGGCATTAATTAGCCTTAATAGTTTTTCACCAACTACTATTCCAAAAATAAAAAAGCCTATCCGTTTCCGGATAGGCTTTTTTTATTTATTGTGACCCCGACAGGATTCAAACCTGTAACCCTCAGAGCCGAAATCTGATGCGCTATTCAGTTGCGCCACGGGGCCTAGTTTTTTTCTTAAAGAAAAGAACAAACAAAAATAACAATACTATTGCAACCACAAACCCAATTAAGATATATTTATTTTCGTTTTCAGAGGCTATTTGTCTTTCGTTTCTTTTTCCAGGAGAACCTACACGAGAAACTATCCATCCCTTTCGTATAACTGAATTTACTTTTTCGATTATCTCTCCTTTGTCAAATAACTTTTTAGATAACGTCAATTCCTCCACTAATTCTTCTTTCTTAGAATACACCTTTAGAAGGCTCGAAGATTTTACATTGAATAAACCGCCTTTTAACATCTCTGAAGAATTCTTGGTGTAAAACACACTATATCCTTTTGGTTTAATATTTACTCCGTCAGCGATTACATAATGCTCGTTATTTTCGTTGACAATGTGCCACCCACCTAAGTCAATTTCTTCGTTTGAATTATTAAATAATTCCAAGTAGTTTCCATGTATAGAATCCTTTTTACATATTTCGGATATGACTACAACACCAGAATAACTACTTTGTTTGTTTTTTTCAAAAATAGGGGTGATATTACAGTCTTGATCAAGCGTAAATGTATACCCTGGTTGTGTATTTGTGGTATCACTTTTCCAGTATCTAAAATGATACCCAAAGCTTGGTTGTGCCATTGCTTCATAACTAATATTGGAGAAAAATACTCCACTCCAGTTTGTGGAAAAAGCAATTCCATTTAACACAAAACTTCCATTTTCTATACTATCAATGTTCACTCGATACAAACTATCTAATTGAAAGAAGTCGCAGAGGTACTTTCTTAAAAACGCGGGTCTATTCGCGCCAAATTCCTTCATTGCGTTTACATTCTTTTCCCAAATTCCAGTCGATCTTCTCCATCTTTTATAATGCCTTGGAATCTCATTTGAAAGCGCAGTTTCAAACTGTTGCAAACGGCTAGCAACCGTTTGTTCGCTCAGTTGCCAATTTAAGTAATTCGTAACTTTTCTCAAGTAAGTCTGTTTTACTCCTTCATTTTCTAGAAGCTTTCTAATGATTAGCGTAGACCAATCTGGGTAAGGCCACTTTCTTGAACTTTTGATAAAATAATCTTGAATCGTGTTCTCTTCGTATCCGTTGCTCGAACTCAATCCAAATCCAAAATCTGTATCAAATAACATCCATCTCCATTTACCACCCTCTTTTGTGGAACGCCAATAACGAATATTCCCTCCCGCATCAATATTATTAAAATATACTTGGGCAATATTGTAGTCCAAGTAGTTGTCAATATCCATTAATTTCGCCAAGGAATCTATATTCTCATTCTTCGAAAAATCTGTTCTTTCAATAAACCGGAGCATCGATTTGTAATTTAACCTTCCATAATGCTGTACATCTCCTCTATGTTTTAAAATCGCCACACTATCTTTATCAATTGAATAGTGTTGAGCCAGATAATGCTCGTTTAATTTTTCTCGCAGATGGTAAATCCCCCAATAATTACCGTTTAAATAAACTACACAAGACCTATACGCTTGTGACTCGATATTAAAATCCTTGACCAAACTTGTCATAAATACATCCCTAAAATGGCTATTACAAAAGTCTGAACCAGAATTTCTTACTATCAACGATTTGTATTTCTTGAACTCTAACTCCTCAAACACTTTAGCTTTTATCTTTTTTCTTCCATACTTGGATTTTGCATGAATAGAAAATGATTTTTGAGGCAACATAGCGCTGTATTGACCAAATATTCTAATTCCAACCCTCTGATTGAATTCCGATTGGAAACTTGTACCTAGCAATTCAATGTTCGCCGCTCTTTCCCAGTTTTTGTGATAATTAGCTCCATGATATGGAGAAACTGGTTTCGCATTTGGGCCTTTTACATACATCCCTGTTAAGGAATCAAACAAATCACTGGGACTAAGTGTAAAAAATATAACCGGCAGTGAGTGTTTGGTAAATAAATAATTCTTGGTTACTTCGGTTTTATTACCTTCTGTTCGTATTCTGATCGATTGAGTTGATTCAATTCTGATAGAATCTTTATACAGTGTGTTAGGGTAGTTTCCATCGGTGGAATAATAGATGTTATTTCCTGAACTGCAAGAAAGAATCAAAGAAAATGGTGAAGGGTAATACCCGGATTCATGCGAGACAACAATGCTATCCTTTTGCGAAAAACTCACACTTGTAATCAGGAATAAACAGGCTAAAATAGCTTTCATTGTTCAAGAGAATAAATCAATATATTCTTGAATTTACCAATTTCATTCTTCATGTAAGGTACGTATTCCGGAAAATCATTCGTTTTGTATTCGCTTACGAACAAATATTTAGCTCCAAAAAACTTAGCCAATTCAACTTGATTGGGAAATTCATGGACATCACAATAATTTGTAAATCCTACTTGATCCATGTTGTACAAAGAGATATTGATACTTACATCACCCAAAACCATGACAATATCATCTCTCTTAATACCTAAAGATCTTAGGTAAGGTGTAATATCTTCATAAGCTTGCTGGTTCTTTTGATAATCAAATTGATACCAACCAAAAACATCTTTGTCGTGCTGAGAAAGGTAATCGTATCCCGCATAGGCTATTGGATCTTTTGTATCGTAACGATGCCTGGTGTGAACAGATCCTATAAACACCAAAAAAACCAGAACTCCCACTGCCGAATAAGAAAACCAGCGACTTGAAATTATCGAGGTATTCTTGAAAAGAAAGACGAAAAAGGTAACCCAAGTAAACAAATAAAATATCAAGGTGTTTATCAAATAATAATCGTGAATATCAAATACTTGATAGAACAACAAAAAGAAAAAGACTACTCCAAAAAACAACAAGATATTGACCCAAATCATCAGAGGATTTATTCTTTTTCTATTCCAAACATTACACAGAAATATCACTGCTGTGGTGAGGTGAATACCGGTGGTAAACATCCTTGGCGCTTGAACAGATACAAACTGTGAAAATGTCTCGCTCACTCTCTGAGAACTTAGCTCCCAAATGGGTAAAATTCCTTTTAAAAAAACATAAGAATTTCCGTTAGCTTCACTGTACTTGATTGCATAAAAATACCATGTTGCTATCAAAAGTAATGGGATAAAAAAGAAAAAAATGTGAATCGGTTTAAAAAGCTTTGACGGTTTTATTTTCAAGATACCCATCCACTCAAACAGGGCGATTCCTCCCAGAGCAAAAAAACTAAATAACGAAGAAATTTTTATTAAACCAGCCAATAAAAAAAAGAGTAAGACAACTATTAACTCTTTGTTTTTTTGAGAGTTATAAAACTTATAGAACCAGTACCACCCAATAAAAACAATATTTAGCGCAGTAGCATCTGCTAAAAAGTTATTGGTGTAATAAATGTAAATAGGAGAGGTAAACAGTAAAAAAGTAAGAAACAAAGAAGGAATTATCTGTTGAAATATGGCATAAAACAACTTAAATAAATAAAACATTCCAAGAAATGCAATGAGTACATTTATGAGGCGGAAAATCCATTCTTTTTGTCCAGTAATTTTCCAAATTTGAGCTACCGTAAAGTATAAGATTGGAAACTCACTTGCCACACCTCTTTTACCTGTCTCATCACTCATATGATGAATTTTTGGGGTATGAAAAGGTAATTCTTCCTTAAAGTAGTTTTGGGTTATGGATAAGCAATCTGCTTGCCTCCACTGATGAATAGATCCATTTTTTTTTACCAGAATTGCGGGATAATTATAACACATCGCAATTCCAAAGAAGGAAACAATGAATATGATTATTCCCTTTTTCACTTTTAATTATTTAGTTTCAATCTGGAAGGTTTGTTTGCTAATTCCCAGGCGGTGAAAAAAACGAGTTGCGAGATCGTTTCTACTTTATCAAAAAGTATCTTATCCACTTCATCACTTGGCTGATGATAGTCTTCATGCACTCCACTAAAATAAAAAATTACAGGAATACCATTTTTTGCAAAATTGTAATGATCACTTCTATAGTAAAACCTGTTTGGATCGTTGTCTCTATTAAAAGTATAATCTAGCTCTAGTTTTGTGTATTTTTTGTTGGTAGCTTCATTTATATGATGCAACTCCTTGCTTATCTTATCAGCTCCTATCACATACACATACTCTTTGTTTGTATGAAATTGATCCAACCTCCCAATCATGTCAATATTTAGGTTTGCCACCGTATTTTCGAGTGGGAATATCGGATTTTCTGTATAGTACCTGGATCCTAATAATCCTTTTTCTTCACCAGACACTGGTAAAATGACAATACTTCTTTTTGGACCATTTCCCTCATCTTTTGCTTTCTGAAAAGCTTGGGCTATTTCGAGTAAAGCCACAGTTCCAGTCCCATCATCATCTGCACCATTGTATATCTCTCCATCTTGAATACCAAGATGATCATAATGAGCCGTCAGAATGATGTATTCATGTTTTAGTACCGAATCACTTCCTTCAATCAATCCAACCACATTGGAAGATTCTATTCTTCCCATGCTTTTAGTGTAAAGAAACTGAATGGTTTCATATTGTGGATAACGAGTCAAAAACTCTTGCTCTGGTCTTTCCATTAAATATATCTCGCTTAATAATTCATCCGATAAAAAGAAAAATGGAATAAACAACTCTTTCTTATTTACTTTGTCGGTTGCTAATCTCATCGAAGATTTTGTGAGATAGTGGTGTACTTTATCGAGGTTTGATGCGTAATTAGAACTAGAGAAAAACACTTGTTTTACACCTTTACTTTCTGCAAGTTTGAGTTTTTTTCGCCAATCCCATTTTAAGAAATCCTCTGGAGACTCCAATTTAATAACTACGATTTTTCCCTCTACATTTTTTCCTTTGTAATCATCTCTTTTTCCTTCCACTATTCCGTACTCCACGGCTACCAATTCATCCGCACGCACTTCAAAAGGTTCAAAATTTGCCATGGTTGCATAAAAATAAAATTCCTTTGCATACCTAAAGTCCTTGTTGTGAAACAATATATTTGCTTGAGGTTTATTCGTTTCGATTAAAGGAAAATATTGAAAATTACTTCCTTTATTTCCGGGAGCAACACCATAACTCGTTAATTGGTTTTTTAAGTATTCAGCAGTCATTTTTTGTCCCTTCTTTCCCGTTTCTCTTCCTTCATAATCGTCAGAGGCGATTATTTCTAAGTGTTTTTTTAATTCTTCTTGAGTAATGGTAGAGGCATACTTTTCTGCGTATTTCGTTTTTTCTACCTTATAAGTAGGTTTTATTACCGAACAAGAAAGTACTATCGTAATACTTACGGAGGAGATAACCAATTTCATAGATGTATTTTTTCTTAAATTTTATTTACTCGTCTTTCGTGTCTTCCCCCTTCAAATTCTGTATCAATATAAGTAGATACTATTTCTAATGCTGCCTCCTCAGAAATAAATCTTGCGGGAATAGAGAGTATATTGGCATCATTGTGTTGCCGAGCTAATTCACAAATCTCATTTGTCCAACAAAGAGCTGCCCTCACATTTTTATATTTATTTACGGTCATATTTATACCGTTTCCACTACCACAAATAGCAATTCCTCTTTCGAATTCACCTGAGTTCACAGATTCTCCCACCTTGTGACCAAAATCTGGATAATCTACACTCTCTATTGAGAATGGTCCAAAATCCTGAAAACCGATGTTTCGTTCTCTTAATACTTCTTTAATCTTCTCTTTTAATTCGTAACCTGCATGATCCGAACCTAACGCAATTTTCATAGTAATGTGTTGTTTATTAGTTTATTATATACCTTCTTAACATAAAAATTACACTTATTAACAATAAAGTAATATTGTTTTTTAATTATTTATAAATCAATAAGTTAAAATATCTATTAATGAACATTTAAATCGTGTATAAGAATAAATAGTCTTGATAGCTTTTCATAAAACTAATAGGATAAATCCAAATAAAATTACAAGAGGAATTATACTGTTCATTTCCTAATTTATTTACTTCCTATTTATTCTCATTTTATCAATAGGTAAAGATAGAGTAAATTCTAAAATTTAATTAACAAATTGAATTGTTAAAATAAAATAACATTACAAAAAACACCTTGAATAAATTCCTTAAAAACATTTTAATAAACTATTCATAAACAACATCTTATAACAGGTAAAATGAAGTAAATTTACTCTGTGTATCATTTGTTTATAAATTTTAATAAGTGATTTAACCAAAAATCCTTTAACTTTTTTGTAAACAGAATTAACACCTATAATAATAATAACATATTAAGTTTAAAAACTATTTATTTATAATGAATAGAGAAAGAGGTAGACAAACGGAAAGAATAAAATTGAGGATTTTAATTTATCTTTGAGTAATCGAAATCAATGAAAATACTCAAACAAAATATCAAACTCCTGCTGGCGGCCTTTTTTTTCCCACTGGCGTTTTTTTCACAAGAAACAAACCCTAATGGATTTAATGTTTTTTACTACGAAAATGGAGTAGTTGCAAGCAAAGGTTTTTTGAAAAATGGAAAACCCAATGGATATTGGTTTAATTACTACCCGAATGGCGAATTAAAATCGGAGGGAAATCGAAAAAACTTTATGTTGGACAGCGTATGGAAATTCTATTCTAATCAGTTCATAAAAGAGGTAGTCACTTACGAAAAAAACAGAAAAAATGGATCATTTATCCAATACGCAGATTCGGGAATTTTGTATGCAACTTCCACTTATATCCAAGATACACTTCAGGGAGAAAAACTAATATTTTACCCAACAGGTGAGCTTCATTTTCGGTACAATTACCTGGATGGTAATTATCACGGAACTGCTTACGAGTACAGGCAAGATTCCACGATTATATCCAAGTTTGAATACAACAAAGGAAAGCTAATTAGAAGAGAAAAGATTAATAGATTTAATGCCAAAGGGGAAAAGGAAGGGGTGTGGAAAATCTATACAGAAAAAGGAATATTAAGAGAGGAGGGAGAGTACAAGAATGGCAAGAAAAATGGGTTATTTAAGATATACAAGTACAATGGTGAGCTGGATGAACTTCAGCGCTACAACCAAGGAGAAATATTATTAGAGGAAGAAGATTTACAGTTTGTACAATTTCACAAAGAGTATTATCCCACCGGAGAATTGCATTTTACGATTGCAAAAAATGAGTTGGAACAACGACAAGGAATAACTCAAGAATACGATAAGAAAGGGAATATACTGGTGACCAAGATTTTCCGAAAAGATACATTAATTGCGCAAGGAATTATTGATAAAAAAGGATTGAAACAAGGGGAATGGAAGTTTTACAAGAGTGGAGATAAGGTAATTGCCCGTGGAAATTACAAGGATGATTATCAAATTGAAGAATGGAATTATTTTTATTTGAGTGGAAAGCTGGAACAAAAAGGAAAATTTAGGAAGGGCGAATTGCACGGAAAATGGGTTTGGTATTATCCATCGGGAGCTATTCATCGGGAAGAATATTACAGGCGAGGTAAAGAAAACGGGGAGTTTATCGAGTATGACGAGGAAGGAAAAGTTATTACAAAAGGTGAGTATATCAATGGATTAAAAGATGGACCTTGGTTTTATGAAGTGGGAGACCACACAGAAAAAGGACAATTTGTAGAAGGAGAAAAAGAGGGAGAATGGACGTATTATTACATGACAAATCAGTTGTATTTTAAAGGAAGTTACAAGAACGGAAAACCAATAAATAAGCACATTTACTACCATGTAAATGGAAATAAAAAATGGACAGGTTCTTATTCTTTAGGAAAAAGAGAAGGAAAATGGATCCGATATAATGAAGAAGGAGAAATTCTCGTGACGTACACTTTCCGGAATGATGTGTTAATAAAAACGGATGGAAAAAAAATAAAACCAGCCTTTGACCAAGAACTAAACAGAGAATGAAAACAACGGCCAAAATAATTATCATTTTATCTATTTCGGTGTTGGTTGGGCTTATTTTTACTCAATTTTTTATCGTGAAAAACTCACTTGAGATAGAACACGAAAACCGGGAAATTGTGAAAGAAATAAAACAGTTGGAATATAAAAACTTTCGAACTGAAGTTACTCTTGCCTTAACGAAAGTAAGAGATAAATTAATTTCACGAAACAAAGAAAAATCTAATATTTACCTGGATCCGGTAAAACAAATTCAACCAAATTATTTTGTGGTGAGTTTTTACGATACCATTCCAAAAGATTTTTTGAAACAATTGATAGAAGAGGAATTTTCTACTTTTTACATCGATAATTCGTATCAGATTGGAATTTACGATTGCTTTACCGATTCCATTATTTTTGATGAATTTACGACCGAAAATAAACAAAAATTCCCGCTAAAATGGGAACATGATGGATATTATTTTGGAGTTTATTTTTCTGATTTAAAAAAAGTAGAAACCGAAAAAAAATCTTCATTGCCTTACATGTTGATGTTAGCAACTTTTGTGATTGTCATAGCGAGTTTGTTTACTTTTTATTTGGCAACAGGTATTTTGAAGCAAAAGAAAATTTCAAAAATCACGTATGATTTTATTAATAACATGACCCATGAATTAAAAACCCCTATTTCTACCATTTCATTATCTACGGATGTTTTGTTAAATTCGGAAGAGACAACCAAAAATGAAAGACTAAACAGGTATTTATCCATTATAAAAACAGAAAATAAAAGACTTGAAAACCAAGTTGAGCGAGTACTTCAAATAGCAAAATTAGACAAAGATGTAATTAAGCTTAAGTTTGAAAAAATAGATATTCATGAGGTGATAAAAACTTGTATCAATACATTTATTGTACCTATCCAGGATAGAAATGGAAAAATACTAGCGCATCTTAATGCCTCAAAAATGTATCTCGAAGGAGATATTATTCACATTACCAATATTATTTATAACTTGTTTGATAATGCAAATAAATACTCTCCAAAAAACCCTAATATTCAGGTGTTCACTAAAGATCTGGATGGAAAATTGGAAGTAAAAATAACTGATAACGGAATTGGAATAAAAAAGGAAGATAGTAAAGAGATATTTGAGAAATTTTACCGAGTTTCTACAGGAGATGTTCACAATGTCAAAGGGTTTGGATTAGGACTTTACTACGTAAAACAAATGGTAGAAAAGCACGGAGGAACTATTCAGATAGAAAGTGTATTTGGACAAGGAAGCACGTTTATTATGACTTTTCCAACATCAAAAAATTAGAGAATTATGGAAAAACGAAATATTTTGTTAGTGGAAGACGATTTTAATTTAGGAATTGTAGTCCAAGATTTTTTATCCCTCGAGGGATATACCGTTCATTTATGCCGAGACGGAAAAGAAGGGCTTCAAAAGTTTAATAAAAATAAATACGATGTATGCCTATTGGATGTAATGCTCCCAGAGAAAGACGGGTATGAAATAGCAGAAGACATAAGAAAAATAGACAAAGAAATTCCTATTATTTTCCTAACAGCAAAATCAAATCCAGAAGACAAAGTAAAAGGATTTAAAGCAGGAGGAGATGATTACATTACCAAACCATTCAACAGAGAAGAATTTTTATTGAGGATTAAAGCTATTCTGAGAAGAGCGAATAACGAAATGGATGAAGATGAAAATGAGGGAATAATTACCCTGGGTGGATACAAACTAGATTTTCAAAACCTTAAACTCTCGCACCAGCAAGAAGAAAGAAAGATTACAAAAAGAGAAACGGCAATACTGAAACTGCTCTCCGAAAATAGAAATAAAGTAATTGAAAGAAGCTTGGTACTAAATCTTATTTGGGGAGATGATAATTATTTTAATGGAAGAAGCTTAGATGTATTCATTACAAAACTCAGAAAATACTTAAAACACGATGAAGATATTCAGATAAACAACATTCATGGAGTTGGTTTTAAGTTAGAATTAAATGAAAAATAAAATATATTTGTAAAAATTTTAAAAAACCGAAAACACATGTCAATATCAGACGCATTTCAAGGAGGACAACAAACAAGAAATCACTCTCACCTAGAAAACTTGGTGGAGGTAGCACTTACCGATGGAGAAATAGTAGCAGAGGAAAGAGAATTATTAGAAAAATTTGCTCGAAGATTAAGTATTTCGAATGAAGAGTTAGATTCGATAATTAAAAACATTGGAAAACACCCAATAAATCCACCAACAGATCGAGAAGACCGATACAAACGATTTTTTAGATTAATACAAATGATGCTGGCAGACGGCATTATTGGAGAGAAACAAGATAAATTGATTCACAGATTTGCAATAGGATTGGGGTATTCGGAAGAAAGAACAGAAGAAATTTATTCTCAAACTATTGAGTTTATCAAAAACAAAGTAGATTTTGATGAGGCTTTTGAAAAAATAACACACTAATTACGTACAAGTTACTAGAAAAAAAAGGGGGGAGAAACTGATGTTTCTCCCCCCTTTTTTATGTGATGAATTTACCGACTAAAAAGTCACAGTCATTTCTATTTGTTGAGAATCTCTTAGCACAATTACTTGGTGAGTACTTTCTTTTTCAAACTTGCTCAGGCAATTCATGTAATCCTTCATGGAGTTTACATCAAATTCTCCCATTTTAACTACAATATCTCCTTTTTGTATTCCGGCTTTAGCTGCAGGTCTATCCTCTTTCACTCCATCTATTCTCATGCCTTTTCCGTCAAAAAGATAATCAGGAATCACTCCCAGAGTTACTTTAAAGGCTCGCGCTTTTTCTGATTTTTCTTTGGTTTTGGTAAAAGGAATAGAATCATACTGATTCAGGCTCATCACTACTTTTTCTATGTAATCAGCAACCTTTTCGATTCCTTCGAAATTTATAAACTCAGTATCGTCTGTAGGTTTGTGGTAATCTTTGTGTTGGCCCGTAAAGAAATGGAGAACAGGAACATCCTCAAGATAAAAAGAAGTATGATCAGAAGGACCGACTCCCGAAGAATCAAATTTAGACTGAAAACCAAATGTATTACAAGAATCTAATACAGGTCGAAACAGTGGAGAAGTACCAATTCCATAAATTGCCAAACGGTTGTTAGAGTCTAACCTACCTACCATGTCCATATTAATCATGTAAGCCATTTCTGAAGTAGGTACGGTCGCATTTTTTACAAAATAATTGGAACCCCAAAGTCCCTTTTCTTCACCAGTAAAAGCTATGAATAATACATTGGTTCGGAGTTTTTTCCCATTGAGTTTTCTTGCCAAACCGAGCATAGCAGCAACGCCACTTGCGTTGTCATCTGCACCGTTGTGAATTTGTCCTGCGCTATCAGCTAAAGACCCTTCCTCTCCGTAACCCAAATGGTCGTAATGAGCACCAATTACAAGAGTTTTTTCAGCTTGATTGTTAATATATCCCAGCACATTTCTTCCCTCTATTTTGTCACCTGTACCCATGGTATCGTGAGGATGCGCTTTCATTTTACGTGTAAAAATCTGAAAATAACTTCCTTCATTACCTTTTGGTAGTAATCCGTTCTCTTTCATTCTTGCAGCTATGTAATCTGCCGCAATAAGTTCACCTTTCGTTCCTACTTCTCTTCCCTCAAGAGAGTCGTGAGCGAGGTAAGTAACATCTGTTGTGTAATCAGCAAGAAGGGAAATTGGAGTGTCAGCTGATTTTGGAGCACCACAAGCAACCAATAAGAGACAGGTGAAAAAAGTACAAATGAATTTCATCTTTTTGTTGTTTAGTTTTTAAGGGTTAATTAATTGAAGGAAAAAATCCAATACCACAAAGATACAATATCCTCTTCTTCTTTTTTTATGATATTCGTTATGTTTTGATTGGATAAGAACCCTTATTTTTGTTCAAAATAACCAAACAATGAAAAAACACATAGCATTTTTATTCATTCCATTAGCGATGAGTTGTGGAGGTAACAAAGAAAAAGGAGATTCTTATTCAGGAGAAACGGAAAAATGGGAAGAACCTAAAGAAGAAGTTCATTTAGCCAACATCAAGCAACTTACATTTGGAGGAGACAACGCAGAAGCCTACTGGAGTTTTGATAATAAAAGTTTTGTATTTCAGGCAAAAAACCCAAAATGGGGAGCCGAATGCGACCAAATTTATGTGATGCCAATCGACCAAGACTTGAGCGATGGTGCAATTCCACAATTGGTAAGTACAGGATTAGGAAGAACCACTTGTAGTTATTTTATGCCAGGAGATTCCACTATTATTTACGCCTCTACTCATTTAGGAGATTCAGCTTGTCCGCCCGAGCCACCAAGAGGAGATAAATATGTGTGGCCAATTTACAGCACGTTCGACATTTTTGTAGCCGATCTCAAAGGAAACCAAAAAAAACAATTGACTTTTCGCAATGGATACGATGCAGAAGCAACAGTATCACCCAAAGGAGATTTGATTGTATTTACTTCTGATCGTTCGGGAGATTTGGAATTATACACCATGAATATTGACGGAACAGACATTAAACAAGTAACCAACGAACTTGGGTACGATGGAGGTGCTTTCTTTTCGCCAGATGGAACAAAGTTAATTTTTAGAGCCTCTCGACCAAGAACTGAGTTAGAGAAAAAAGAATACAAAGAATTACTAGCAAAAGGGTTGGTTCAACCAACAGCTATGGAATTATTTGTGTGTAATGTCGATGGTAGCGACATGCAGCAAATCACCAATTTGGGAGGAGCAAACTGGGCACCATTTTTTCACCCTTCTGGAGAAAAAGTGATTTTTAGTTCCAACCACAAAACAAAATCATTTCCGTTCAATTTGTTTATGATAAATCTAGATGGATCTGGATTGGAGCAAATTACGTATGACAAAGCGTTTGATTCGTTTCCCATGTTTTCGCCAGACGGTAAAAAACTGGTTTTTTCTTCGAACAGAGACAACGGAGGAACAAGAGAAACGAATATGTTCTATGCCGATTGGGTGGAGTAGAATTTAATATTTAGTAGACAGTAATTAGTCCTTAGTTCTTGTGAGCTAAGGACTTTTTTATTTCTCCGGGTTTAAACAGAAGCACTATTCTTCTTGAAATATTGGAGTAAGACAAATATAAAATTTGTGCTCGCAGGCCGGAATAACAGAGGAAAAACAAAGTCGAATGTAGAGGAAATGAACAACGAGGCGTTAACTAGTTCCCCATTTTTTTAAACCCAATCTGTTAAAATCTTACCAAAAATACCTACATTTGTTTTAAAGCTAGACCACCAAAAAGTGAAAAAAGCTTAATAAAACAATGAAAAACAGTAAGTTAAGCCCATATAAAGTAAAAAAAATTATTAAATACTTTTGTGCAGATGTAGATGCCACAAAGGCTAGTTTATTGCTGGGTTTCAACCGAAAAACTATCAATAGATATTACTCTATATTCAGAAAATGTATCTATACACATCAAAGAGAAAAATTAGAAAAGACAGCAAGTAGTTACTCACTATCAATAGATTACGTGAACTCTTTATACAACTATTTTGTAACGGGAAAATCGCAAGGGGAGGAACATAAATTGGTTGTGGTGGTAGAGAACGGAGACAATCTTCACATCTATCAACCATACAATTTTGTAGAACATTTTTCTGAAACAGTAAAAAAGGGAGTGTCACACATAGAAGAATCGGTACCAGAAACGTTAAAAAAATATTACAAAGGAATAAAAGAGCATAAGTACATAAAGTACATCTCTTTTAGCAATGAAGAAGGAAGTAGAACGAACCGGTTCTTGACTTATGTAAAAAATAGATTGAGTAAGTTTAATGGCGTGTCCAAATATTACACTTATCACTTAAAAGAATGCGAATGGCGCTGGCAGAAGTCGCAAGAGCAGATGGAAGACGAATTGTGGCAATTATTCAAAAACCACGATGGAAATACTTTACTATTTAAGCTTGAAAAAGACCTGGTAAAAGGGAAATAACGCACGACAAACAGACTTTCTAAACAAAAAAACTAGTAACCGAAGACAAAGAACATGAATAAAACCCAACAATCCCTGTTAGATTCCATTGGAAAAACTCCAATGATAAAACTACACGGCTTAAGTGAAATTTACGACACAAATGTGTATGCTAAGCTGGAAGGATTCAACCCAGGTCATTCTGTAAAAGACAGAACTGTCCTCAACATGATTGAGCACGCAGAAAAACAAGGAAAACTCACTAAAGGAGTTTCAACACTGGTAGAAGCAACCTCGGGAAATACAGGGTTTAGTTTAGCAATGATTTGTGCAATAAAAGGGTACAAATGTGTAGTATGTGTAAAAGACAAATCTTCTACGGAAAAAATAAACTCGATAAAAGCATTAGGAGCCAAAGTAGTTCTTTGCCCAAGCAATGTAAAAGCTGACGATCCAAAATCTTATTACAAGTCAGCAGAAAGGCTGAGTAAACTAATACCTGATGCCTTTTACATCAATCAAAATTACAACCTAGACAATTTTGGTGCACATTACCAAACCACCGGTCCCGAAATATGGGAACAAACCGGAGGAAAAGTAACACACTTCATTTCATCTGCAAGTACAGGAGGTACCATTTCTGGAATTTCAAAATTTCTAAAAGAACAAAATGAAGACGTTGATGTAACTGCCGTAGATAGCGAAGGCTCTGTGCTTAAGCATTATCACGAAACAGGAGAATTCGACAGTCGTCTAAAAAGAAAAACTATGCTCGAAGGAGTAGGGAAAGACATTATTCCTCCTAATGTTCTAATGGAAAATATAGATCGTTTTATCAAAGTAGAAGACAAGGAAAGTGTGAAGAATATTTTGAAACTTGCACGAACCGAAGGGATAATGGCAGGAGGATCTTGTGGAGCAACTATTGAAGGACTCAAGGCAATTGCTCCAGGACTTAATAAAAACCACACCGTAGTACTTTTGTTTAGTGATCACGGAAGTAAATATTTATCAAAATTTTATGATTTTGATTGGCAAAAAGAAAACGGATATTCCTCAGAAAAAGAGGATGAATTAACCACAGTAATCAACGAATTTTATTTTAACAACAACAACAAGTAAGAAAGATGACAGATTTATTTGACAAAATCGCCAAAGGAGGAGAACTAGGAAGATACCGATCAAAAACAGAAGGGTACTTTATGTTTCCAAAGTTAGAAGGAGAATTGGCTCCAAGAATGATGTTTAATGGAAAAGAAGTGCTAAACTGGAGTTTGAACAACTACCTAGGATTAGGAAATCATCCAGAAGTTAGAAAAGTAGATGCCGATGCAGCTGCAGACTGGGGATTGGCCTACCCTATGGGAAGTAGAATGATGAGTGGAAACACGAAGTATCACGAGCAATTAGAAAACGAACTAGCAGACTTTACTAAAATGGAAGCTGGGTTATTGGTGAACTTTGGCTACCAAGCCATGGCAAGTTGTGTAGATGCGCTGGTAGACAGACACGATGTGATTGTGTACGACCAAGAGTCGCATGCTTGTATCATTGATGGGGTAAGAATGCACCAAGGAAAACGATACATGTTTAAACACAATGACATGGAGAGTTTTGAAAAAAACTTAAAAAGAGCCGAAAAATTAGCCAATGAAACTGGAGGAGGGATTTTGGTAATCTCTGAAGGAGTTTTTGGGATGAGAGGTGACCAAGGAAAACTGAAAGAAATTATCGAGTTTAAAAAACAATACAACTTCAGAATCTTGGTAGACGATGCTCACGGTTTTGGTGTATTAGGAAAAACTGGATACGGAACAGGTGAGGAGCAGGGAGTTCAAGACCAAATTGATGTGTACTTTGCCACTTTTGCCAAATCAATGGCAGGTATTGGAGCGTTTTTGGGAGGAAGTAGAGAAGTAATTGATTTCTTGAAATACAACCTGCGTTCGCAAGTCTATGCCAAGTCATTGCCTATGCCATTTGTAATAGGAGCGCTCAAACGATTGGACATGATGAGAAGTGATTTGTCTTTCAAAAACAAATTGTGGGAGAATGTAAATATGCTTCAGAACGGACTGAAAGAAAGAGGATTTGAGATTGGAAACACCAACTCGTGTGTGACTCCTGTTTATATGCAAGGATCGCTCGAAGAAGCTACGCACTTAGCGTACGACCTCCGAGAGAATTTCCGAATTTTCTGTTCGATTGTGGTGTACCCAGTAATTCCAAAAGGAATGATTATTTTCAGATTAATTCCTACAGCTTCGCACAGCAAAGAAGACGTGCTCGAAACTTTGGATGCCTTTGAAGTAGTACACAAAAAATTGGTTGCCAAAGAATACGATTTGCCGGAAATGGCAACATTCGACTTGGAGGAAAACCATGTTTAATCTACACAGGTTTTGCAAATATTTTAATGCTCATCTTTTGGTGAGCATTTTTTGTTTAAAATCATATTACCAAACGATTAATCAGGCATTTTATTCTTTCATAATCTTGTAGCTTCTAGTAAAATTATCTGAAGTTATCTTTAAAATATAAATTCCTGCAGGATATTGCGACAAATCAATGGATGTATTTTGCTGACTGAGGCTTTGTGAGTAAATAAGCTTTCCCATATTGGATAATAAATCAATTTTATTGCTTTTAGAAAAAATAGGCTGCAAAGTCATAACATTAATTATTGAAGAAGTAGGGTTTGGATAAATACGGATGTCATTTTTCGAATTTTCGAGTTTATCCACAGAAACCACATAACCACTAAAACAAGTACTAGTAAATGCGTTACTTAATTCTGTACTAATAGCCAAAACGGCAGTTGAATCCTTACAAACACATCTTCCATCATTAAAATTATAAGTAATGTATGCTGCATCTGTTTCAAAAGCCTTAAAGGCACATTGCTCAAACGTTAGCGAGTCACTGGTTAGCAATTGTGTGCTATGATTCCAATTGGTAAACAAGGTATTCCCTCCGCTCCAATGATTATTTCCTAGTTCTTGAATAAAGTCACAAGGCTTTAAGAAGAGTAGATACAGGGTTCCACTTCCTCCAACAACACCAGCACCACCCCCTATATTTACAGCAATTGTTCCATCACCCCTTAAATCACCAATATAAGAGATTGACCTAGAGAATCGCTCAATAGGCGCTAATACTAATCCAAACCCCCCGTTATTGCCATTGATTTTAGTGTAAGTTTTTACTGTTTTGTCTGAGTTGAGGTATAAAATGTATCCATCACCATCGTTTTGTTGGTTTGCTCCCGTAATTAGATCAGGAACACCATCTCCATTTAAATCTCCTGGCGTACACATAGCGTGACCAAATGCCGCACCAAATGATCCGTTAGAGTTAATCGTATCTGACAATTCATCTGCAAACCCATTCAATCCTTCTGTGATTTTTATCTTAGAGTTTACATTGAAAGTTGAAGAATCTAAAGATAGAATCCAAATAGCTCCCCTTCCGCTATCTGAAGAAAAAGCACCCACAGCCAGTTCTTTGTGTCCATCATTGTCTATATCACCCAGCATAGCCACCTCTCTTCCTCCAAAACCATCGTTGTTTGAAAGTCCTGTCCCAAACCCTCCCTGAGTAGAACTGATATCCACTGTTTTAGAATTATCCACGAGAGAATTGGAGTTGAAAAATAAAATTTTAATAGCTCCCCTTCCTCTTCCTCCATCGTTAGAGGTAGGGTTACACGCCACGATGTCAATTCGTCCATCTCCATCTAAATCCCCAATTGCCGAAAGACCCTGAGATTCAATATTTTGATTTTTAACGTAGCTTTTCACTTTTCCGTTGGTATCCAAATGAAGGATGTAAACAACCCCACTTGGCACATGGTTAGCCGATACTGCAATGTCAGGAATTCCATCTCCGTTGTAATCTCCCACACCAGCTACTCCATATCCAAAAAAGCTATTTGTAGTAAGGGTGTCTGTAAAATCTCCTTCTAACATCGATATTTTTTGATTGAATTTTACTGTTCCGTTATTATTCATAAAAAGAATGTAAACAGCCCCTGCATCCGTTGCTCCATCATCATCAGAACGAGCTCCCACTGCAATATCTAGAACCCCGTCCCCATTTAGATCCCCTATCACATCGTGTTCTCGGCTGAACCTGTCTGCTGGATTAAGAGAAGCGACAAAACCTCCCGAGCCATTTTCAATTTTCACAAAGCCATCTGGTCCCCATTGGGTGGTGGTTTGAGAAAAAAGCGAATTAGCTAAAAATAATAAGACGATGATCACTAAAGGGTTTTTTTGCATGGAAATAGAATTTATTTAATACTTCTAATAAGACTATGGTTTTTTGAAAAGGTTTAACGCGGTAAAAAAATGCTACCATTTCTTTTTCCCTACAAACCGTATTACTTTTCCGACTCCATTATGATATATTCCTTCGTTGAGCTCTATTTCTTTTTCTTCAAGTTGAAGAGCTTCAAATTCATGAAAATCTTTTTTGATGCTTTCTGTAGTAAAGAGCATTTCTAGTTTATTGGGTCCGCCAATCTCTGGATTTTTTTCTCTCAGCGGAAGGTTGTTGGTGCTAAACCCTTCCAAAATTAGCAATCCACTTGGCTTTATTAATTCTCCTATTCTTTGATGATAAACGGATAAAATAGTGGGAGGAAAATGGGCATAAATTAACGCAGCCCCATCAAAACTAGCTTCATTAAAATCCATGGACATAAAATCACCTACTTTGTAGTCAATTATCACCCCTTGGGCAGCCGCAAGTTGGAGAGATTTTTTCTTTCCTTCTTCGCTAATATCAAAGGCAGTTACGTGCAAGCCCTGCTTGGCAGCAAACACAGCATTTCTTCCTTCTCCTTCGGCAGGAAGTAATATTTTTCCAGCTAGTTTATAGCTAGTTACTGTTTTTTTAAAAAACCCGTTTGGTTCTTTTCCATAAGCAAACTCTTTTGCACCATAGCGGTTATTCCACATTTCTTTCATTTCATTGTTCATAAACGTTAAGATTTTAATTATCAATAAAAATTACAAAAACTTATCCGTTCAAAAAATTAAAATGAGCTAAAAGACAGATTAAAATCGAGAAGGGATGATGCTTTACTTTCGCTCAACAAAAACCTCAAGAAAGCCTTGCTTTTGACCACCAGCACCCGGAACATTTTTCCTCGTTGTGTGGCAAAATGGTAATCCCATTTCGAGTCTTCTTTTTTTATAAATTCTTGAAACTCGGCAGACGCAATACGAGTAATTTCCGGAATATCTTTTCCAAAAGGATTGTTCGGTTCTGTCGGAACAAGGATGGTTGAGAGGTCATAAATAAATTGAAAGACGAGAGGATTTGATATAGAGTAAGTGTTACCTTCAGCAAGCTAAGCTGTTAAAGTAAAAGGGCAGAGCGAATTTATTTCAACTAAAATCTTACTATCTTCACTGTATGCCAAGAATTGATTCTTTTTTATGGTCGGTGAGGTTGTACAAAACCCGAAGTAAGGCCACAGAAGCCTGTAAGAAAAACAGAATTTTGATCAATGAGTCAGAAGCAAAACCCTCTAAGGAAGTTAAAAAGGGAGATGTGGTGATGATAAAAAAATCTGGGATAAAATTCGAGTATAAGGTAATAGAAGTTTTGTCCAAAAGAGTAGGAGCAAAACTTGTATCCGACTACCTTCAGGACGTTACCAAAATAGAAGAAAAAGAAAAGCTGAAGCTTCAGCAATTGGCCCAAAAAACTTACCGAGACAAGGGAGCTGGAAGGCCTACAAAAAAAGACAGAAGAGACCTTGAGGACTTTTTGTAAGCGGCAAAATTATTGTGTAACTTTAGGTAGATCCTAAACCGAAAAAACCATTAGCAATAATTTTGAAACAACTTGGAATAAAAAAGAATTTAAAGCCTATACGTTACTTTACTGCAGTCAAGTAGATTTGGAAGAATCCAATGCCGAAAGAGGATTGATTGTACAATAAGTGGGCAAAGAAAACTACAATCACATTTACCAAGAAATAGAAAAAGATTATGATTACACGCGAGTCCAAAAGATATTGTCTACCTCCAAAAGATTGGACTACAACACCGAAAAACTACTTAAAGATATGAGAGAGGTTTTTTTCTCGGACAATGGGTTTGATGAAGTAGAAAAAGGAGTGTTTTTATTACTGAAAAAAACTGCTTTACTATGGACCTACTGTTTATCCGAGATGTTTGTTGAGTAATCCCAAACTAACTAGCACAGCTCCTATAAAAACGAGTTCGAAATAGGCGTGAAAAGAATTGCTCAAAACAGAACGAGTAATACCATAACCCATTGCCAGTAACCCAACTACAAATGATAGAAGATGAATAGGTTTTATTTTTTTCATGAATTGAAGTTACCAAAAATTTCGATGTCATCTGGGTTGCTCCAAACTTAGCCAGTGTAACTTCGTTCCAATTCTTGCGTCTGACATCTTAAGTTTCGTGGAAACGCGAAGAATTTTAGTACTTTCGTTTTTTCAAAAAAAGAATCATGATTTCAGTCGATAATTTAGCCGTAGAGTATAGTGGGAGCAACTTGTTTAGCGAAGTTTCATTTGTAATAAATCCCACAGACAAAATTGCGCTGATGGGAAAAAATGGAGCGGGAAAGTCCACCATGATGAAAATTATTGCGGGCGTTTCTAAACCCACCAAAGGCGCTGTAAGAGCCAATAAAGAAACAGTAATAGCTTACCTTCCTCAACACCTGCTCACCGAGGATAATTGTACCGTATTTCAGGAGTCTGCCAAAGCTTTTAAAGAAGTGTTTGAAATCAAAAACGAAATGGACAAACTCAATATTGAGCTCACCACACGGACTGATTATGAAAGTGACGAATACATGAGAATCATTGAGAAAGTGTCGGAATTGGGAGAGAAATACTACGCGCTGGAAGAAGTAAATTATGATGCCGAAGTTGAAAAAGCCCTGAAGGGATTAGGGTTTAAACCCGAAGATTTTCATCGCCCCACGAGCGAATTTAGTGGTGGGTGGAGAATGAGAATAGAATTGGCTAAAATTCTCCTTCAGAAACCAGATTTGATTTTATTAGATGAGCCCACAAACCACATAGATATTGAGTCGGTGATTTGGTTAGAAGATTTTTTGATCAACAAAGCCAATGCGGTTATGGTAATTTCGCACGACAGAGCTTTTATTGATAACATTACCAACCGAACTATTGAGGTAACAATGGGAAAAATATACGACTACAAAGCCAATTACTCTCATTACTTGCAGCTCCGTGAAGAACGAAGGTCACACCAAATAAAGGCCTACAAAGAGCAACAAAAGTTCATCGCAGACAACCAAGCATTCATAGAAAGATTTAAAGGAACTTACTCCAAAACCAACCAAGTTACCGCTAGAGAAAGAATGCTTGAAAAACTAGAAATCATTGAAATAGATGAGATAGATACCTCGGCATTGAAATTGAGATTTCCGCCAGCTCCTCGGTCTGGAGATTATCCTGTTTCGGTAAAAGAAGTGTCCAAATCCTATGACAACCACGTGGTATTCAATGAGGCGAATATGGTAATTTCGAGAGGAGAAAAAGTATCGTTTGTTGGGCGAAATGGAGAGGGAAAATCTACCATGATAAAAGCTATTTTAGGCGAAATAGAAGTGGATGGAGAATGTAAATTGGGACACAATGTACAAGTAGGGTATTTTGCCCAAAACCAAGCTTCATTATTAGACGAAAGTCTAACAGTTTTTCAAACTATTGACGAAGTTGCCGTAGGCGAGATACGAACACAAATAAAAAATATCTTAGGAAGATTTATGTTCAGTGGAGACGATATTGACAAGAAAGTTGGCGTATTGTCTGGAGGAGAAAAAACGAGGCTCGCCATGGTAAAACTCTTGCTTGAACCCGTAAATTTACTCATCTTGGATGAGCCTACAAATCATTTAGATTTGAAATCTAAAGATGTACTGAAAGAAGCGTTGATAGACTTTGATGGAACCTTAATTTTAGTTTCTCACGATAGGGATTTTCTTCAGGGATTATCCGAGAAAGTTTTTGAGTTTAAGAACCAAAGAGTTGTTGAGCATTTTGAGACTATTGATGCATTTCTAGAAAGAAATAAAATTGAAAAAATAGCAGACATCAATCGGTAACAAGTTGCCTGCTTTTTTTGTAAAGAAATAGTGGTAAAGGCTAAGAACCAATAAAAAAACCGAAAGGAGTAAAACAACGAAGGAATCCTTATTTTGTTTCCATTGGTAATTTGCGTTGTGAAGCACTGCTACTTAACCCAAATCCACAAACGCTTGGCTAAAAGCCAACAAAGGATAAAAAACAGGTTTTTCTTTCTTCATTCGGGATAGATTTTCATTCTAGCAAAAAAACAACGGAGATTAAGCCGTAATTCTATTGTTTCTATTAATCAAAATAAGAGAAGTCCAAATTACCAAAGAGGCATCTACCAAAAACACGAATTTCTGTAGGAACGGCATGTAGTAAATACCTACCTTAGTTTCGAAACCAAGATAGAGACAAATACTCATTATAAACACAATGTAGGTCAATGTTTTGAATGGCCTATTTTTATACTTTACAAGTTCAATAAAAATAGGCACAAACGCCATAGAAGCAATTATTCCTACTAGCGTCACCACCAAATCGTGCAATTCTTCCTGGTACATGAAGGTAAAAATAGCCATAGACAAAACGCCTAAAATCTTAATAAGTTTGGTGTTTCTGTTAGTTTTTTCAAAAATATTGGGCAGGACATAAAAGAAAGATATCATGGTAATACTAAGAACTAGATGAGCTAAATTTGCGAGTAGTTTGCCGTCATTTTTCAATCCCGAATGTGTGATTAGGTTATTGGTATCACACAAAAAATTATGAAAAAAACTGTAGCCATCTTGGGCGGCAGGGACATTATCGGAACCACCAGGATACAGCAGAGCTGCTGTGGTAAACATAATGAGATAGGCGGTAATCCCGATGACAGGAAAATAGACTACAATGCGGTTAAATGTTTTCACGTGTGGTAAAGTTAAAGCACGAAAGTACAACGATTATTAGTAGGATTCTACTTTTACAATCGAGAAGACTCTACCCACTTAAATTGATAATCGCTTTCTGGAAGTTTCATCCTTTCGGCAATCCGGAGCATTCTACTTGGTAATTTCATTAAGTAGTCCCTCGCCTTTTCAGCTTCGTCTGTTAGGTTCGTTATTTTATCAATTTCCCATCGTTTGATGAGTTTTTCCAAAATATCAACATAATCTTTTGCCGTGTATACACCAATTCGCTGAGCTGTATTGGAAAACTCTTCGAAAGCTGTTCCCATTTTCATTCCCGATTCTCTCAAGAAATGAGCGGGCATGGTGATTTTCTTTTTCATCATGTCGGTAAATGCAAGCATCATTTGGCTAGGATCTACCGAAAATATTCTTTCCACAAATTCGGAATAAGCAGTGTGGTGCCTCATTTCATCACCCGCTACTATTTTACACATTTTGGCAAGTTGCTTGTTTCCGTGTTTTTTGGCAATTTCGGACACGCGATTGTGCGATACGTAAGTAGCCAATTCCTGAAAACTTGTGTAAATAAAGTTTTTGTATGGATCGCGATCAGTTCCTATATCAAATCCGTCTGCAATTAAGTGTTGTGTGGTAATTTCCACTTCTTTCATGTTTACCTTTCCTGATAAATACAAGTATTTGTTGAGCAAATCTCCGTGTCTATTTTCTTCGGATGTCCACTGGGCCACCCAAGTTGCCCATCCGTTTCCTTCAACCTGATCTACACCTTCTACATCCATCAACCAAGATTCGTAAGTAGGCAAAGCCTCCTCAGTAATCATGTCGCCCACCAGTACTACCCAAAAATCGTAGGGCATTTCCTTTGCAAGTTCTTGAAGTTCTTCAATTTGATCAAGAAAATTATCCTGTCGGGCGTCTGGCAAAAAGTCTTGCGGTTGCCAAATAGAGTCAATTGGAATCAAGTATTTTTGAATCAGAGAGTCCACATCTTTTTCGAGATGTTTCATCACTTCCAATCGGACATTTTTTTGAGACATAGAATTGTTTTTTTATAATTCGTTACAAGGATAAGGAAATAATTAAAAGGAAATAAACAATCGCCCATGTTTATAGAGAGAGTCACTTTGTTTGAATTCTTTTATAATAAAAAGAACTACTTAGACAAAGGCAATTGTTTGTTCTCTTTCGCTTTGGTCGTTTTTCGACAAAGTCAATCTAATAATACTGTCTTTCAAAGCTTTTAGGTCATGAGGAATGAAACTTTCCAAAGCGATTAAGTCGCCTTTATCAAGATTCATCTTTTCATTTTGTACACCAAATATTATGTTACTCTCCACTATCTCTACCACAATTGGAAATGAAGTTTGGTGTTTTTTCATTTCGGTACCCGCCTTCATGGCTATTCTTGCTTCTTTTGTAAATGAAGTTTCAAAAAGCACCGTAACAACGAGCTTCGATTCATGAAATTCAATGTCTTGTAGGAGTGATGCATTATTCATAGAAGTGGACTGAGAGTTTATCAAAACTAAACAAAACCTCATGACTCAAACCTGATAAATCTCAGTAAAAAAACTGAGTTAAAAGAAGGCTCTTACCTCAATTGTTCCCGCATGAATAGTATTGAAATCTTCAGGTTTTCGTCCATTGTACGAAATACTCAGGTCCAGGTTTTTGCCAATTTTTCTGTTGAGAAGGAGTTCCCAAGTCATGTTGTTTCCTCTTTTTAGCCCCTCGAGCATTTCGTATTCTAGGGAGGAGTTGGGCGCACCAGAGAAACTAATGGCTATAAAATTGAATCCAGCCACCAAATTAAGTTTATTGACAATGGTATATTTTGCTCTTGCACCTGCCGAAGTAAGTGAAGCAAATTCGCCTTCGAGGAGGTTTGTTTTTTCTTCGTAGGATGACAAAAAATCGAGATTAAAATTCGCTCCTTTTTGATAGGTAAGGGTAGGAGAAATTTTCCGTGTTTCTAGTTCAAAATTTCGACTAGCCAAAAAATCAGAGTTTAATATTTTTTGAGTTACCTCATTTTTAATTTTAACCAAAAACTTATCAAATCTATATCGTAAATTTACGCCATATATCGTAGATACTCTTGAATCAAATCCATTGGAAAGAAGCACTTTATTCCCCATTTGTTGAAATGAAACTTCAACTCCATGTTTGTAGCCGGCTCTATTAAAAAACAAGGAAGACCTAAGCTGATTATTGAGCGAAACCAAATTGGAATCGTTGAGGTTTGTGGCAAAAGGATTCAAACTGGAGTTTGGACTTTCGAAAGTGGTTTTTCGATCAATTTTTGCAGCCGAAACAGAAGAAATTTTTGAAAGAAATCGATAGAATTTGCTCGTTTTATCTTGGAGTAAAGTACGTGGCGAAATCGCGATAGATTGGGTAAATTGATTGGAAACTGTTTGGATATAGTCATTACTCTGTGTAAACACTCGGATGTAGTTTGCTTGGTCTTGAAAGGCCGCCACTTCAAATTCATTTATTTCTTTTGTGCCATTTTCGTTATAATCTATCCAAGTAAAAACTCCCTGTCCTGGGTTTACCTCAACATACAGAAACTCTCTTTTCTGTTCCAATCCAGATCCCACACTGTAAAAAGTATTGAGACTCACCAATTGTTTCCAGAAGGAAGTAGAAAAATTGGTCTGATTGAGAAAAGTGTTTTCAGGAGCAATCCCCACAATCGATTCGGTAGGCACGAGTTGACGATAGGCCACATTTCCTTTTAATTGAGTACGGTTGTTGTTGCTTTTTAATTGGTAATCAACTCCCGCTTCGTGCGAGTATGCCGATTGAACCAATGTAGCCTGCCGAGAGATTTTTTCATTACGATATCCGTAGTACAAGGAATAAAAACGAGAGGGTTTTTTCTCCTTTTTTAGGTAAATTCTTCCGTCATAAAAAGAATAGCTCGCAGGCAAAATAGAATCGTTTTGTAGAAAAAGGTTTTGTTCCACTTCATCCTTGTAGCCAAGGATCAGTGTGCCTATTTTTTGCTCAATCACCGACTTATGTCGATAAAACTGAGTGTTGGACTCTCCCTCCGAAATTAACAAGCTTCCAGCATATTTAGCTTCAGTATTGTTCCAGTCTCCTTGTCCAGAAAAATCATTTTTTATTCCTCTAAATTGTTTACCTAAATCCAAAACATCCAAGTTGTAGGTAAATTTACCCACACTGTCTTTTTGTAGACCAATATTAAAATTACCAAGAACCAATGGAGTAGTAATTTCATCAAACCCTAAGTTCCAATTTCGATTAAACTCAATCGCTCTAAATTTTTCTACTGGACTAAAATGAATACTAGTAAAGTCAATCGAACCACCAGATTGGAGTAAAGCGCTATTTTTTTTCTCCGAAACTTTCTTGGAATACACCATCTCAACCCTCGAACCCATTCCAATATTTTGGTTGTTTCCTTGTTCAGAAAAAGTATTTACATCTTCATTGGAAAGAGCCAAATCTGTTTTTATTTGGAGATTTTTGTTCACTTTAAAGTTGTTTTCAAGGGTAATTAATTGTTTTCGTTTTGGAGTAATCAGCAAAATGGCTGGCACGTAATTTCCATACTGCACAATTGTTCCGCTCACCGTATCGGGTTTTACCCATTTATACACGTTTCCAAAAGGCGAAAATCCTTCTCGAATATAATTTCCATTACCCGAACCTACATCCGAAAACTGAACCCTGTACAGTGTTGTGTCGCTGGTGGGTGCATGCAAATATACGGAATAGCCAAGCGAATCAATTTTTATGTAGGAAACCACATTTTCGTCCTCCCCAACAGGTGATTCTCTTTGGATAAAGGCTTTCGTCACATCATTTCCTACTACCGACATAAGGGCTTTTTCGGAGTCTTCCAACTCTTGAAATAAGGGCTGATTTTTGTGATCTTGTTCGCTATAAACCCTCAAAAATGTTTCAGAATTTTTGTTTTTGTAGTGCGTTTGCGCATTCGCGATTGACCTAAGATAGTTTCGGTCTGTATACTGAAACTGAACTTCAATTCGTTTGTTTTTGGTTATCAAAAATTTGGGTGTAAAAATTATCTCAGCCGAATTGTAATCAATGATATAATCGTGATCGGCACCTCGTTGAAGTAAAACCCCATCTACAAATACTTGTTCCGTTCCGGATAGAATAAGTACAAATAGCTCATTATCGGCACCGGTCAGTTTATAGGGACCCTGATTTCCTTCAATTCCTTGGAAAAACTGAATCCTGTATTTTCCTCGAGAGACCGCGGCACCCACTTCCAGTGAAATGGATTTACTGTCTTTGGTTTGAAAAGAATTTGAATAAAACAACCCCATGGATTTTTTGCGATATCGCATGTAATGAGAATCAAATCTTTCTATCGAATAATCACCCGCAATAAGTTTCCATTTATCGTCCGTAAGTTGAATGAATACATTGTCAAAATCTTGTAACTGTTGAGTATTTCCGTCAGGTTGAATGGGAATGTTTTCATCAGTAACCGAAGCAAGGACAGAAACTCCTTCTCCAATTTTCCCCGATAATTGTAGATTAAAATTTGAATTCACTCCCAAGTCTTGGGCATTTCCCAAAGAAATACCTCTCGATATACTCCCCGACTTAGTGAGGTTATCACCCCCAAACAACTCCAGTTCTTGGGCGCCAGGGTTGTTACTTCTAAACGGATTTGTGTAGGAAAATATCGGCTGAATCAAGCTCGTATCTTTTTTGTAGTATTTCTTGGCAAAATACAGAGCAAATAGATTGTACACGACCCTTACTTTCTGAGGGGTTTGTCCATACCAAGTCAAGGAAGATTCATCCCAGTTAAGGGTATACAAAGAATCATCTACTGGTATGTCTCCGCGATAGACTCTAAAAGACTCTGGTACGATTGAGAGGCTGTCTAATTGCACAAAGGAAGTATCAACAAGAATTATTTTATCTACCCGCTGAGCCGTGGAGAAAAACACCGACAACAGAAAGAACACAAAAAAGATATATTTCCAAAAAAATCTCACTGTCAAACTTACGATTTAACTCAGAAATTGTTGTTTCGACATTCATTTTATTTGACACGGAAAGAAACGCTTTTTCCCTTTTACCACAAAATTAAGACAAAGATTATCTGCGGTCATGAATTTCGTTATAAACAAACAACTTTCAATAACCCGCAAAATAAGTAGGTAGAGACTTTCGTATCTTTTGGTATGTTTGTATTTATTACACCACCAAAAACTAATCGAATGAGAGTAATCGTATGCTTGTTATTATTGATTGTAGGAACACAAAGTTTTTCGCAGAAGGTCGTTCCTTACGAATTAGAGAAAACTTATTGGGACAAAGGAAGAACTAAATTGCGCAGCATAGGATATGTAAACAACAATCCGTATTTGAGTTATTTTGGTGCCAAAGAGGGGGAGTGGAAGTTTTATCACAAGAACGGAAACATTCAAGAAATTTCGTATTTCAACCAAGGCGTTTATGTGAACGAATCAACTCAGTTCTATCCTTCCGGAAAAAAAATGATTGAAAGTTTTTTTTACCTAGGAGAAAAAGATAGCGCTTACACTTCTTATTTTGAAAATGGAAGAATTGCCGAAAAAGGACAGTATGACAAAGGAATAAAAACAGGAGTTTGGGAATATTGGTACGTTGATTCCAGCTTACGAATGATTGCCCGATATGATTCTCTTGAAAGAGAAAGAGTGGGGTCTTTTTGGGACAAAAACAAAACACAAACAATCAAAAATGGAAACGGAAAGAAAATTTCGTTTTACGAAAGCGGAAAGATAAAAGAGGAGTTCAACTATCGAGATAGCTTGCTCGAGGGCGAAATGAAACAATTAAAAGCTTCGGGAAATCCATTGACATTGGGAATGTACAAGGAAGGGAAAAAACAAGGGAAGTGGACAACCTATTTTTTATTGGAGAACCAAATACGCACCGAAAAACAATTTGTACAAGATAGCTTGACAGGAAAATATACCAAGTATTTTGAAAACGGTAGGGTAAATATTTCGGGTGAGTTTTTAAACAACAAAAAAGAAGGAGATTGGAAATGGTTTGATAAGCAGGGAGGAAAAGACATGGAAGGTCAATTTGTGAAAGACCAACAATCGGGAAATTGGATTTATTATTATCCTTCAGGAAAGGTACGAAACAATGGAAGTTTTCTGGAAGGAAAAAAAACGGGGAAATGGGAGTTTTTCTACAAAAATGGAAGAAAACATAAAGAGGGAACCTACAAAAACGATGAAAAAAATGGAGAATGGACGGTGTGGTTTGAGAACAAAAAAATGCTTCACAAAGGAAACTTCACCAATGGAAAGGAAAATGGGTTTTGGGAATCTTGGTATGAAAGTGGAGAGAAAAAGGACGCAGGAACATACAAAAACGGGGTGTTTCATGGTGAGTGGCAAGGATGGTATCCAAATAAGAACAAAAGATATGAAGGCAGTTGGGACAATAATTACAAGACAGGTAACTGGACGTATTGGCACGCCAATGGAATTAAAAAAGAAGAAGGAAAGTACAAAGTGATTGAGGTTAAAAGAAAAAAACTTAAAATAGAAGAAACCATAGAAAAAAGCGTAAAACACGGAAAATGGAATGTGATGAGCGAAGTTGATGGCTCGTTGGTGAGCACAGAGAATTTTAAAAATGGTAAAAAACATGGAAAATGGACGTTTTATTTTCCAGGTGGAGAATTGATTTCTACACAAATGAAATACAAGAAAGGTCTGCTTCACGGAACTTTTAAGTCCTATGATCGTAGCGGAAGATTAATGAGTGAAGTGAATTATAAAAAGAATGTAAAACATGGTAAAACCATTATTTACGATCAAAACGGGACGGTAGTAAAACAAATGGAATACAAGCACGGAAACCGAACGGACAACAAAATAAAGGGGTATTCTCCAATTTGATAAAAATCGAACCTTGCAGGAAGCAAGAGTGAAAGTTAAAATTTAGTATACTTGTACATCTAACTGTTACTCTAACTTATGCCAATAAGAATAATCAAAGACAAAAACACCCGAAGCAGCAATTCACCAAACAGACCCAACAACACAAGCGGAGGAAGGGGAAACCTGATAGCATTTTTGCCTGTTTTACTCAATCGATTTAAGAAGAACGCAAAACTTGGGATTGGCGTGGCCGTGATAGCTGGAATTCTTTATTTTTCGGGCGGACTAGATAAGTTTTTGGGCGGAGATGATAACCAAAACCAAGTGGTGGTTGCTCCCGATATGGATTCCGATACTGAGTATTCGTTGGGAAGCACTTATGACGAAGAAAAATATGTAAATCCTGGGATTTTTGCCTCCTTGGCGAACAACCGTAAAAATCCATTACCAAACAAAGTATCGTTATTAGAATACGCGCCAAAATCAATGAATCAAGGAAGTCAAGGCTCTTGTGTTGGCTGGGCGAGCTCGTATGCCGCCCGAACTATTTTGGAATCTCGAGCTACCGGAAAAACCCCCAATCAAGTAATTTTTTCTCCTTCGTTTTTATACAACCAAATAGCCCTACCCGGATGCCAAGGAACTTACATTAGTGAAGCCATGAAAAACATGAACAACGTGGATGGATTGCCTTATTCTCAGTTTCCCTACAACGAAAGAAGTTGCGATAAAAAACCAGATAACTATGAAAGAACGGAAGCTTCGCAATACAAAATTAAAGGGCATAACCGATTGACCAAAAACGGCAACAAACATAAAACAGATTTACTTGCAATCAAACAAAACCTAGTTCAAGGCTGGCCAGTCGTAATTGGAATGATGGTGTGAGGAACTTTTATGCAGCAAATGCAAGGCAAAGATGTATGGAGACCCACAAACAGCGATTACAACCTAAGAGGATTTGGAGGCCATGCGATGTGCGTAATTAGCTATGACGATTACAAGAAGGGGTAGCTTTTCAAATTATGAATTCTTGGGGACCAAGCTGGGGAAATAACGGAGTTTGCTGGGTGAGCTACAAAGATTTCGATTATTTTACCAAAGAAGCCTACGGATTGTAACCAAAGGGAAAAGCCAAGGACGCCAAGTTTGATCCAAATAAACTGGAAATGAAATTTGGATTGGTAAACAATGCCACAGGCCAAAACATTCCTTTTGAGTTTGTGAGTGGAATTACTTTTAAAACCACGCAACCCATGACGATTGGAATGCAGTTTAAAATCGAATCTACCAATTCTATTGAGTGTTACACCTATGTATTTGGGCAAGAAACAGACGGAAGTAGCTACACACTATTTCCTTACACAGAGAAACATTCTCCCTATTGCGGAATTACAGGAACTCGATTGTTTCCAAACGATCATTCGCTCGTGGCAGATGATGTAGGAAACAAAGATTACATGGCGATAGTAGTGTCCAAAAAACCCATTGATTACACCCAATTAAATACCTTGATAAATAAAGCTTCTGGAGCTACTTATGCTGAAAAAGTGCAAAGAGCTGTTCAATCACAGCAAATTCCAAATCTGCAATTTAACTCCAACCGAGAAACGATAAATGCCAATGCCGATACTCAAGGAAAGAATATCATGGCGGTGGTGCTAGAGATTGATAAGCGTTAACCCCACATTTATTCAGAGTCATTCCGGCCTCTGAGCCGGAATCTTAACCATTGAACTATTTCTTGAAATATTCTCTTGGAGTTCAAGAAATAAATTCAGGATGACGATTGAAGAGTAAGAGGAATGGTTTATGTAACTTTGAGAAACAATTTTTAACCTTCTTTTTCTAGCAATTTGAGAACAACAGAAATCCTTACCCATACTCTCACCTTAACTGAAATAGAAAGTATCTCGGGAAATTATGAGCAAGTGGTATTTCTCAATTCCAATAACGATAAATCTATTTCGTATGTGGCGTTGGGAAAAAAAGCTGAATTTCAACCCAAAGAAAATCAAGTTTTTGATGGATTAAAACAATTTGTAGACGAACACCAAGACTGGGTGTTTGGTTATTTAGGATATGACTTAAAAAACGAAGTAGAACCCTCTTTATCCTCTAAAAACAAAGATAAGTTGGAGTTTGAACCCACTCACTTTTTTGTACCCGAAATTGTGTGCGAATTATCCCCTGATTTCACTAAACTACATTTTCATAAAACGGAAGAAAAAGAGCAGTTTTTATCGTTTTTAGGGTTAAAAAATCCAAAAACGAGTAAAAAAAGCCGAAAAATTACTTTTTCTCAAAGAATGAGCAAAGATAATTATGCCCAAAGATTTGAAGCCATAAAAGAACATATTCAGCAGGGCGATATTTATGAAATGAATTTTTGCCATGAGTTTTTTGCCGAAAATGCGGAGATAAACCCTTTTGAGACTTACAACAAATTAAATGAGTTAACTAATGCTCCGTTTTCTACTTTTTATAAAAACAGTGAGAAGTACATCTTGTGTGGAAGCCCTGAGCGATACATCAAAAAAGAAGCAGATAAAATAATTACCCAACCCATAAAAGGAACGGCTAAAAGAGGGAAAACTAAGGAAGAAGACGAACAGATAAAACTGGAGCTTTCGCAAAATGAAAAAGAGAGAAGCGAGAATATTATGATAGTGGATTTGGTAAGAAATGATTTATCCAAAACTGCAAAAAGAGCTTCGGTAAAAGTAAAAGAGTTATGCAAAGTATATTCTTTTGAAACGGTCCATCAGATGATTTCCACTGTAACCTCCGAAATTGACAAAACAACCCACCCCGTTGAGGTGCTACGAACTACCTTCCCAATGGGATCGATGACTGGAGCACCCAAAGTGGAAGCCATGAAAATAATTGAAGAATTAGAAACAACCAAGAGAGGAGTGTACTCTGGAGCAATTGGCTATTTTAAACCCAATCAAGATTTTGATTTTAATGTAGTAATCCGATCTTTGTTGTACAATGAAAAAACGAAGTATTTGTCGTTTATGGTAGGTGGAGCCATTACAAATAAAGCAAATGCAGAAGATGAGTACCAGGAGACTTTATTAAAAGCCGAGGCAATGATAGCAAGTTTGAAGTAAGAAGCACAATTCTGAAGCCTTAGTTCGAGCGAACCTCCAGTATCGAAGGCTGACGGGCTAAGTAAATTGATTTTTATTATAAAAACCAACCACCTGTAACCAATAAAAAAAATGAACAAAAAAACGTTAAATAGCGAACTCGAAAGATTAACGATAGAGGAATTTAAATCGGAAGAAAAAACTCCCATCATTGTCTTGTTAGACAACATTAGAAGTTTAAATAATATTGGTTCAGTTTTTAGAACGGGAGATGCTTTTCGGATTGAAAAAATCTACCTGTGTGGATACACAGCAACTCCTCCCAATAAAGATATTGCAAAAACAGCTTTGGGAGCAACCAAATCAGTAGATTGGGAACACCGCGAAGACATTAAAGAATTAATTCAAGAATTGAAACAAAACACAACTAAGGTATACGCTATCGAACAATCCTCCAATTCCGTAATGCTGGATGAGTTTTATCCCAAAAAGAAGGTAAAAACCGCAGTAATTTTCGGAAACGAAGTACAAGGAGTACAGCAAGAGGCGATTGACCTGTGCGATGGTGTTATTGAAATCCCTCAAATTGGCACCAAACACTCTTTAAATATCTCTGTGTCGGCAGGTGTTGTGCTTTGGGATTTGTACGCTAAATTGAAGAAGTAAATTTTCATCAGTCATCCTGAACTTGATTCAGGATCTCACAAAGAATATTTCGCAGTATTAAAAGTTGCGGTAACATTTCATTGAAACGAGATGCAGAACTAAACTCAGCATGACAGAACCCCATCAGTTCAAAATAAAAAACAACCAAAAACACACATAATATTGCTAAATACTTAGGAAAATGATATTTTCGTTAATTACTATTAAAATCAACTAAAACTATGTCATATTTATTTACTTCCGAATCGGTATCCGAAGGACATCCAGACAAGGTAGCTGACCAAATTTCAGATGCATTGATTGATAATTTTTTAGCCTTTGATAAAGATTCAAAAGTGGCTTGCGAAACACTGGTAACAACAGGGCAAGTGGTGCTGGCTGGAGAAGTAAAATCTCAGACTTACCTCGATGTACAAAAAATAGCACGAGATGTAATCAACAAAATAGGATACACCAAAAGTGACTACATGTTTGAAGGAAGCTCTTGTGGAGTGTTTTCGGCAATTCACGAGCAGTCGCAAGACATAAACCAAGGAGTAGACAAAGCCAACAAAGAAGAGCAAGGTGCTGGAGACCAAGGAATGATGTTTGGGTATGCAACAGACGAAACCGACAATTACATGCCACTTGCACTTGAACTGTCGCACAGATTGTTGAAAGAATTGGCAGAATTGAGAAGAGAAAACAAAGACATCGATTACCTAAGACCAGACGCAAAGTCGCAGGTGACAATAGAATATTCGGATGACAATGTACCACAAAGAATAGACGCGATAGTGGTTTCTACTCAGCACGATGATTTTATCAAAACAGGAAACAAAAAAGAAGACGATCACAAGATGTTGGCTAAGATCAAATCTGACATCATAAATATTTTGATTCCGAGAGTGAAAGCTAAGTTGCCAGCCAACATCCAAGCATTGTTCACAGACGATATTACTTACCACATCAATCCTACGGGAACTTTCGTAATAGGAGGACCTCACGGAGATACAGGACTTACTGGAAGAAAAATAATCGTAGATACTTATGGTGGAAAAGGAGCCCACGGAGGTGGAGCATTTTCCGGTAAAGACCCATCAAAGGTAGATAGATCGGGAGCTTACGCTACTCGTCATATCGCCAAAAACTTGGTAGCTGCAGGATTGTGCAAAGAAGTATTGGTGCAGGTTTCGTACGCTATTGGAGTGGCAAAACCAACCAGTATCAACGTAGAAACCTACGGAACTTCCAATATAAACATGACAGACGGAGAAATCTCTAAAAAAGTAGAAGAATTGTTTGACATGAGGCCTTATTTTATCGAACAAAGATTGAAATTAAGAACTCCTATCTACTCCGAAACAGCTGCTTACGGGCACATGGGAAGAATTCCAGAAGTGAAAACAGTAACCTTTACCTCTCCAAATGGAGAAACAGTAAGCCAAGAAGTAGAAACTTTTACTTGGGAAAAATTGGATTACGTAGACAAAGTAAAAGCTGCTTTTGGATTGTAATACCTTTAGCATTGAATGATAGTAAATGACTGCTCAAAAAAGCAGTCATTTTTTTTGGACATAATTAGTCTTCCTCCGTCCTCCTGAATTCGATTCGGAATCTACCGTTTTACTCAGAATTTCATTGTTGATAAAGGCAAGTGTGAAACCAAAACCCCAGAACTTTAGTTTCCAAATAATACTTTGAGTTGACTCAGCACAAGAGTTTGGTACGACCACTGCTTTATTAATCCAAAAACAGAGAGAACAAACCCAATAATTTCCTTAATTTTGTACCCTAAAACATCGAAATACTATGGAAATTCCAGCAACATATAATTCACAAGAAGTAGAAGATAAATGGTACGCCAATTGGCTTGCCAACAAACATTTCAACTCTACTCCAGACGATAGAGAAGCTTACACCATTGTGATTCCACCGCCAAACGTAACGGGAGTTTTGCATATGGGGCACATGCTCAACAACACCATTCAGGATGTATTGGTGCGAAGAGCTCGTTTGCTCGGAAAAAATGCCTGCTGGGTTCCCGGTACCGATCACGCTTCTATTGCTACCGAAGCCAAAGTGGTGGCGAAGCTCAAAGACGAAGGAATTAACAAAAGTGACCTCACTCGTGACGAGTTTTTGGTGCATGCCTGGGAATGGACGCACAAGCATGGAGGAATTATTCTGGATCAACTCAAAAAACTAGGAGCATCCTGCGATTGGGACAGAACAAAATTCACGATGGACGATGATTTATCGGGATCTGTGACCAAAACGTTTGTGGATTTATATAACAAAGGTCTGATTTACAGAGGATATCGAATGGTAAACTGGGATCCATCTGCCAAAACTACCTTGTCTGACGAAGAAGTGGTTCACATAGAAGAAGAGGGAAAATTATACTATTTAAAGTATAAAATTGAAGGGTCGGACGACTCGTTGATGATAGCAACCACACGTCCCGAAACTATTTTTGGAGATACTGCCATTTGTATCAACCCAAATGACGAACGATTTGCTCATTTGAAAGGAAAAAAGGCGATTGTACCAATCGTGGAAAGAGCCATTCCTATCATAGAAGACGAATACGTAGATGTAGAATTTGGAACAGGATGCCTGAAAATTACACCAGCTCACGATCCTAATGATAAGCTAATTGGAGACACTCACAAGCTAGAGGTTATCGATATTTTTAATGACGATGCCACCCTCAATTCTTTTGGGATGCACTACGAGGGGAAAGACAGATTTGTGGTACGTGAAGAGATAGAAAAAGAGCTCAAAGAAATGGGTTCTTTGGTAAAAATAGAAAAGCACACTCACAAAGTAGGAACAAGCGAAAGAACAAAAGCCGTGATTGAGCCAAAGATTTCGGTTCAGTGGTTTTTGAGCATGGAAAAATTGGCAAAACCAGCGCTGGACAATGTGATGAACGACACTATTCAGTTTCATCCAGCTAAGTTCAAAAACTCTTACCGCAACTGGATGGAGAACGTGAGAGATTGGAATATCAGTCGTCAGCTGTGGTGGGGACACCAAATCCCTGCGTTCTTTTATGGCGAAGGAATGGAAGATTTTGTGGTCGCAGAAACCATCGAAAAAGCATTGCCTTTAGCTCAAGAAAAAACAGGAAATTCGGGATTGACCATTGCCGATTTGAAACAAGATAATGATGCGTTGGATACCTGGTTTAGCTCGTGGTTGTGGCCAATCAGTGTGTTTGATGGGATTAATAATCCTGACAACGAAGAAATTAATTATTACTACCCAACCAATGATTTGGTAACGGCTCCAGAAATTATGTTTTTCTGGGTGGCACGTATGATAATAGCGGGTTACGAATACAAAGGCGAATTGCCTTTCAAGAATGTGTATTACACCGGAATAGTGCGGGACAAGCAAGGAAGAAAGATGAGTAAATCCCTTGGAAACTCACCCGACCCAATTGGACTCATTCACCAGTACGGAGCCGATGGAGTGCGAGTAGGAATGCTCTTGAGTTCGCCAGCTGGAAACGACTTACCTTTTGATGAATCGTTGTGCGAGACAGGAAGGAATTTTACTACCAAAATTTGGAATGCCTTTAAGCTGACTCAATTGTGGGAAGTTGCCGACATTGCCCAACCAGAATCCAGCAAAATTGCGCTAGACTGGTTCGAAAATAAACTGACCAAAACACTTGAAGACATCAACACATCTTACGACAAATTCCGTATTTCGGAAGCCTTGATGAGCACGTACAAATTGGTGTATGATGATTTTTGTGGATGGTTGCTCGAGATGGTAAAACCAGCCTACCAACAACCGATAGATAAAACAACCTACGACAGATTGGTACAATTATTCGAAAAAGTATTGGTGGTGATGCATCCATTTACACCTTTCGTTTCGGAAGAAATTTGGCATTTATTACTGCAAAAAGACGAAAAAGAAACCATAAACTACCAAAAATGGCCAGAAATAACCCAAATAGACGAAAACTTACTTTCTGAGTTTGAGGTAGCAGCAGAGGTAATTTCGGGAATTCGTACCATCAGAAAAGACAACAACTTGGCACAAAAAAACGCCATTGAGCTTTTGGTAAAAAAAGGAGAACACTACTCCAACACCTTTGATTCTGTGATTCAGAAAATGGGGAATGTTTCTCGTTTTGATTTTGTGACAGACAAGCGAGAAAACTCTTTTTCTTTTATCGTAAAAGGAAACGAATACTTTGTGCCATTTGGAGATGCCATAGATGTAGAAGCCGAAAAAGCTAAGCTAGAAGAAGAGCTAAACTACACCAAAGGTTTCTTGAACACGGTTATGAAAAAGCTAAGCAACGAGCGTTTTGTAGCTGGAGCACCTGAGCAAGTTGTAGCCAACGAACGAGCCAAGCAACAAGATGCCGAACAAAAAATTGCTATCCTGGAAGAGAAGTTGAAGGGACTTAAGTAAGATTTTCGTATGTTCTGATTCTCGGATATTCAGACTTTTTCATCCGTCAGTTCGAGTGATTACATTCGAACGTTAATGAGAGTGAAATTGTATCGAGAACCTTTCCATCTGTCATTCCGGCCTCCGAGTCGGAATCTAGTGTTTCACTAGGCAGGTTTAAGAGTGTACTTATTCATCAGTCATCCTGAATTTATTTCAGGATCTAGCAAAGATTAGTACAAGTTTATTTTTTTACTATTTCAATGATTAGAGATGCTGAAATAAATTCAGCATGAGGTTGCTTCTTTTACGAAAAAGAAAAAATGTAAAACTTTAGATTCCAAATCAAGTTTGGAATGACAGTTAATTGTTGAGTTTTGAAATGTAGTAATCTCCTAAACCAACTGATAAAAAGCATCCTCAATATGATTAATCGTATTCCCAAAAAGCGTTATTGCTATGATATCAAAACGGATATCTAAGTCAATGTCATTTTCTTGAATATAGTAATTGGCACCCAAGGTAATTTTTTTTTGTTTACTACGCGTAACCGACAACTCTGGCTCCTGAAAAAACGCATTGGTACGTGTTTTTACCTCCACAAAAGCGATTGTTTTATCCTTTATGGCTATGATGTCAATCTCCGATTTTTTGTACCTGAAATTACGCGAAACAATCCTGTAACCCTTTTTTACCAAAAACTGCACCGCCATTTCTTCCCCTTCCTTCCCCGTATCGTTGTGTTGGGCCATTGTTTTAGATTATTGATGTTAGATAATAGACCTTAGACTTTTTTAAAGATAAACAAAAAAGAGCAAAGCGAATTTCCACTTTTCTCCAACATCTTTTGTCTAGAATCAATTATCTAAAATCTAACATCTAAGTTTTGTGAACTGAAAATCTAGCTTAAGCTATTCATCTGCGATTACCACCCTCAATCACTCCTTAATGTGGAAAGTAAGAATAGCAAAATATGAAAAAAAAGAGCAAAGTGAAAATGTGCTTTGCTCTTTTGTCTAACATCTAAGTTCTATAATCTAATATCTCATTAAGAGTTCATCAGCTCTTCAATCTCCTCCACTTCCAGCGGAATATTCTGCATAAGATTAAACAATCCACCAGACTCTTGCACGACATAATCATCCTCCAGTCTTATTCCCAGATTTTCTTCGGGGATGTAGATTCCTGGCTCTATCGTAAACACGTTTCCAGCCTGAATCGGTTCGTGCCACAATCCCACATCGTGCGTATCTAGCCCTATAAAATGAGAAGTTCCGTGCATAAAATACTTTTTGTAAGCTGGCCAATCTGGATTCTGATTCTTAATATCCGTTTGGTCAATCAGTTTTAGTTTCAACAATTGCTCTTCCATCAGTTTCCCAACTTCCGCATGATATTCGTGTAAATTTACGCCTGGCGACAAGAGTTTTTCACACTCTTTTTTTACGAGAAGCACCGCGTTGTACACGTCTTTTTGCCTTTCCGTAAACTTTCCATTTACCGGCACCGACCTGGTCATGTCGCTGGCATAATTGGCATATTCTGCTCCAAAATCCATCAAAATCACGTCCCCATCTTTGCATTCTGCGTTGTTTTCGATGTAGTGCAGCACGCATGCATTATATCCCGAACCAATAATTGGAGTATACGAAAACCCTTTGGAGCGGTTGTTTAAAAACTCGTGCATCAATTCTGCCTCAATGTTGTATTCCATCACCCCAGGTTTGATAAACGGAAGAATCCTCCTAAATCCTTTTTCGGTAATGTTGCAAGCGGTTTGCATCAAATCAATTTCTATCGGATGTTTTATGGAACGCACTCGATGCACAATAGGAGCTGACTGTAGGTAAGTATGAGCAGGATATTCGGTCATCATCCACGACACGAAACGGTCTTCCCTCGTTTCCATTTCGGTATTGGCACGAGTATGCATATTTTTGTTTATGTAAATATTGTCTGCCTCAGCCACCAGTGTTTTCAGTATTTTATGAAAATCCTGAAGCCAGTACACTGTCTTAATTCCCGAAGTTTCATAGGCAGTTTCTTTCGTTAGTTTTTCGCCTTCCCATATTTTTATCGTCTCTGAAGTTTCTTTCAAAAACAAGATTTCTCGGTGTTTTTCTTGGCTCGCATCTGGAAACAAAACCAACACACTTTCTTCTTGATCCACCCCCGAAAGCGCCAAAATATCGCGGTGTTGCACAAAAGGCAATGTACTATCGGCCGAGGTCGAAAAAATATCGTTGCTATTAAAAATAGCTATCGAGCTGGGCTTCATGTGCTTGGTAAATTCTGCACGTTGGTGAATGAAGAGATCTTTGTTTATTCTGTGGTATTTCATAATCTGTTTTACTAAGTCGTTTGTGATTTTTTACTCCAAAATTCGTAAGATTTAAAGGTAACAAAAATGTCAATCATCCACCAAAATTACTCCCCAAGAATCTCGGAATATTCCATTTCCATTCACTTCCCAAAGTGGAAAAATCGCCACAAACCAATCCCAAATAACCCCAAAAAACATCCCCATCAATTTTCTATATTTACTACGATTGTCGTAAATTACACCTCCAAAATCACCCTCATGAAATCCATATTTACACTTTTTGTTGTCGTTTTGTCGCTTAGTTCTTATTCCCAAATCAGAATCAATAGCGAATCTCAACATCAAATTAATCGCCTCATCGCTCAATCCAAAACCAAGACCCATCTTGCAATAAAATCAGACAATCCGCTCCTGCCAATTTATCAAGTAAATGGCGTGCTGTGCTTGTCTACGATAGCCAAAGTAAACAGCCATTTTACCCCAGCCGATGTACTCGACCAAGCATTCGTAGGAAGTAGAGTAGCCGATGTAATTACCCTAAAAATCCCTCTTCAAAACTTGCCCAATATACAGAGTTTTGAAAACATAACCCAACTCAATGTTGCCGAGCGAATCCTGCCTCACAATCACAAAATGACTGCCGATGTGCGAGCCGACAGTGTTTGGTTAGGGTATGGACTGTCAGCTGGTTACACAGGCAAAAATGTATTGATAGGAATCACAGATTGGGGATTTGATTACGACCACCCAATGTTTATGGACACAAGTCTCACAACCTCAAGAATCCGAGCAGCCTGGGATCATTTTAAGCACGCAGGAAACCAACCAGCAGGATTTGGCTATGGCGTAGAATATGTAACACCAACAGAATTGGACAATGCCAATTCGGATACCGCAGGAGATTATTACGGCTATGCCACCCACGGAAATCACGTAGCGGGAACAGCCGCAGGAAGCGGAGGAGGAACCATACACCGTGGAGTTGCTTTTGAGTCGGAGTATCTTTTCAATTCCATCAGGCTCGATGCTGGAGCTGCCATCGATGCATTTGTGTGGATGAAAAACATTGCCGACAACGACAACAAAAGACTCGTTATAAACATGAGTTGGGGATTGTACTACCTCGGAACCATGGATGGCACCTCTCTGGTAAGTCAAGCCATAGATTCGCTCAGTATTCAAGGAGTGACTTTTGTGACTTCGGGAGGAAACAATGGCGATGCCGATTTTCACATCAAAAAAACATTTTCGACCGACAGCATCCGAACAAGAATAGGATTTTATCCCTATTCGGCTCATCCCTCGATGTGGGGACAATGCATTTCTATGTGGGGTCAGCCAGCCAATCCCTTTTATTCCAGAGTAGAAGTGTACAATTCGGCCAATCAATTGGTGGCAAGCTCTAGGTATTACGGCACAAACAACGACAACGGATATCATTCCGATTATTTATTGGTGGGGACCGACACAGTTTTTTACAATTATGCAATCGATTCGGCTCACCCCAACAACAACCGACCGCACCAAAGACTAAGAGTACAAAACACAAATACCAGCCTACGAGTTGTGCTGCATTCTTATGCCTCTTCGGGCACGGTTCACTATTGGAATGTGGTAGAACTGAGCAATGGAGTAGGAAACTGGGGCTTAGATTTTTATGCCTATCGAAATGACGGTGTCGCAGGAGACAATTTGTATGGATTGGGCGAGCCAGCTTGCACCGAAAGCGCCATTACGGTAGCAGCTCATCAATCCCAAAATGTAGCCATCACAGGACAAGTATTTCCGGGAAATATCGCTGTGTTTTCTAGCCGAGGACCTACCTACGATGAGCGAATGAAACCCGATGTATCTGCTCCGGGGATGAATGTAATTTCTTCTATTAATTCATACACAACAAGAAGTTACACCACCGTTACTACCACTACCCACAACGGAAGAACCTATGATTTTGCTGCTTTTTCGGGCACAAGTATGGCGTCACCCGCTACCGCAGGGGTGGTTGCTTTACTATTGGAAGCGAGTCCCACTTTGGAGCCTAGGCAAATACGAGATATTCTGAGGAATACTGCCAGAGAAGATGTGCGCACCGGAACAATTCCGACCAACGGAAGTCCAGTATGGGGACATGGTAAAGTGACTGCTACTGCGGCAATCCAACAAGCCGAAATTACGGTTTCGATAAAGGAAGAAAAGCAAGAAAACATAGACATTTCTTTATTCCCCAACCCAACTAACGGAAACTTCACGCTAGACCTTGGAAAACAAACCCAACTAAACCGAATCTTCCTCACCGACCTAAACGGAAGATTAGTAAAAGAAATTACCCCACAAAATGTGTCGCAATACGAGATTGATTTGGAGGGCGATACCGGGGTTTATTTTTTGAGTATTGTAGGAAAAAACGATCGAAAAACGGTTAAAATCATCAAACAATAATCACTCCGCATACCTTGGATCTACTACCCAATCCATTTTTTCCATGTGGTGAACTTCTAGGGTAAGGAAATCAAACTCTTCGGTTACCTTTCCGTAGAGTTTGTACACGCCTTTTCCTCTAAACAAAAACTTTTCTACTGTATTGGGGAAATGAACGGTGTCTATAAATTCGCCTTCATAATCCAGAAAGGTGCCAAATTGCATCCGTTTTTTAGTGACTGTTTTGGTGTTTTTTACCGTTACCAAATAACCATAAATCTCTATTTTTCGATTGATGTGGTATTTCATTTCGTTGGCGCACAATCCCTTTTCTATCTTTTCTTTCATCAGCTCAAATGGGTTGCCAAGTGTAAATCCAAATAGCTCTAATTGATCAAAGGCTACTTCTTCTCGATCAAAATCCAACGAAGGAATTTCAAAGTGTTTTCCATGATTAAATTCAAAAAGCTTAGGCTGTTCTTTCACTACCAGTTCGGGCGAATAATTGAGTTTTAGTTTCCATAACAAACTCCTTTTGTTGGTATCAAACTCATTAAAACAACCGGCTCGCACAAGCAATTCGGCTTGAGAAACGCTTACAGCTGTACGCTCCATGAAATCGCTCAAACCTTTAAATTCTTTGTTTTGCCTGCTCACTAAAATTTCTCTGATTGTATTTTCTGAAAGCTCATGAATACTTGCAAATCCCAAATAGATATTTTTACCCTTCAATACGCTTTCGCCTCGGCTGTAATTAATGTGCGGAGGATTCACCGTACCGCCCAGCATTTTTATCTCGTGGAGGTAGCTTTCTTTTCGGTAAAAACCACCGCCATTATTAATCACTGCCACCATATATTCAAGCGGAAAATAGGTTTTAAGAAACAAGCTTTGGTAGCTTTCTACCGCATAACTGGCTGAGTGCCCTTTGGCAAAAGCATAGCCTGCAAAACTTTCCGTTTGTCTCCAAATTTCAAAAGTTATTTCATCTTTGTAGCCTCTGGAACGGCAATTATCAATAAATTTTTGTTTCACCTGTTCAAATTCTCCTCTCGATCTGAATTTCCCGCTCATTCCTCTTCTTAGCACATCGGCCTCGCCCAATGATAACCCTGCAAAAAGGTGAGCCACTTTTATCACATCTTCTTGATACACCATTACTCCATAAGTTTCGGGCATAATTTTCAGCATGATGGGGTGTGCCTCTTTTTCTACTCGCTCGGGATAGCGATGGCGTAAAATATACTCGCGCATCATTCCACTTTGCGACACACCAGGACGAATAATGGAGCTTGCTGCTACCAATCCCAAGTAAGTATCTACTCGCAATTTTTTCAGTAACATTCGCATGGCGGGCGATTCTACATAAAAACAACCTAGGCATTTTGCTTCGGCAATCAAGGCATTAATTTTTGGGTCTTTTTTAAAACTCTTTACATCGTGAATGTCAAAATTGGCTCGTTCAGGCTGATTTTCTTTAATGATTTGCACGGCTTCTTTTATCTTGGCCAACCCTCTTTGCCCCAGGATATCAAATTTGTATAAGCCCACATCTTCGGCAATTACCATATCAAACTGTACTGTAGGAAATCCCTTGGGAGGTAGGTTAGTTGCCGAAAACGAATGAAGAGGCGAATTAGAAATTAAAATTCCGCCAGCGTGAATCCCCAAATGATTGGGAAATCCTTGGATTAATTTTCCATATTTCAGAACTAACAAAGCGAGTTCATCCAATCGATTTTCTAAGAACTTTCCGCTACTCAATTTGTCAATTTCCTCTTTGGGCAAGCCAAAAACTTTGCCTAGTTCGCGCACTGTCCCTTTATACTGAAAGCAATTGTAAGTAGCCAACAGTGACACGTGATAGAACCTTTCAAAAATATAACGCGTTACATCTTGTCGATCGCGCCAAGAAAAATCAATGTCGAAATCGGGCGGATTTTTTCGGTAAAGATTGATAAACCGTTCAAAATACAAATCCAATTCAATAGGATCTACATCGGTAATTCCTAGTAAATAAGCTACAATACTGTTGGCTCCACTTCCTCGCCCGATGTGAAAATATCCTTTTCGCTTGGCGTAGCTAATGATGTCCCAGTTTATCAAAAAATACGAAACGTAATCCTGTTTTATAATTAAATCGAGCTCTTTTTCTATTCGTTCAGTTATTTGAGTAGTTACCTCATTTCCATACCGATACGGCAATCCGTCAAACGTTAATTCACGCAACAATGCAATGTCTTCTTCGCGACTTTTGGTATACACACTTTGGTTTTGAGGCTTTCTATCCGCACTAAAATCAAAATGAATGTAACAGCTGTCCAAAATTTGCTGGGTATTTTGTATTAAAAGCGGGAATTCCGAAAATACGTTTGTCAATTCCTCCATCGGTATCATTTTTTCTTCGGGATGGGCTTCTTCGGTTTTGGGTAATTTGCTTAGCAACGTATTGTTGTCAATAGCTCGCAGCAATCTATGGGCGTTAAAATCTCGTTTATTACGGAAAGTAACCGTTTGCAAAACCACTAGTTTTTCTCGGTATTTCAGCAACCACGACATCCTGAGTTGAGGAATTTCGTGAGCCGCCACACCAATAAATTCATTGGGAAGAAGCGAGTCAATTTCAAGTTCACCAGCTATCCGAAATGGATAAATCACAAAGGAATTTTCAAAGGCTTTGGCCCTTTTGGGAATGGTTTCTTTTTGATGTAAATAATAAGAAAGGTAATTGTTGAGCTCTAGCCAGCCTTGGTTGTTTTTAGCAATTCCCACAAAACAAGGTTCGTTCCCGTTTCTAAAATCAATTCCCACAACTGGTTTTACACCATATTCTGGCGCAAGCCTAATGAAATTAAGACACCCAGAAGTATTGTTGATATCCGCCAAAACCAACGTATTTAATCCATACTCTTTCGCCATTTCCAGCAATGTTTTTTCTGAAAAAGTTCCGTAGCGCAAGCTGTAATATGTGTGGCAGTTGAGGTACATTGTTTACTCGGTTCTGATAGGGATTTTTAATAGTTAATGAAGTTGCCTTCTTCTTTTTGTCTTGAAACAAAAAAAGAAGCAAAAAAATTCAAGTTGTAAGTCAACTTTCTATCGTCGGCCTTCGATACTCTTCCTTCGGTCGAACTCAGGCTTCAGATTGTTTTTTCATTTCTTTCCAAAGCATCCTTCTTCATAGCTCCTACATCTTAAGTCGACATGTCGTAAGTCATTTTTCTATTCTTTTACATCCATCCTTCGAGACATCCCGATTGAAAATCGGAACCCTCAGGATTCGGGATTGTTTGACGCGCTATTTTTTCATCTTTCTCTTTTTTTCTTCAGAACATCCTTCTTCATTGCTCTTACATCATAAATCCTAAAGTGATAGTGGTCGTAAGTCTTTTTATTCATAGCTCTATTTTCTTTCCTCTCTAAAACGAGCATCACAAGTCGTATGTCGTAAGTCATTTCCTAAAACCCCTACGATTTCCTATGCGCCAGCAACTCTGGTGGTTCGCCATTAAAAGGATTATGGAAGCGGCCAATGGTTTTTGCTTCCATTGCAGCCGCTCTCATAATGCTTCTTTCGCCATACCTAAGGCGAATTTTATCCATGGCTTTGTATAAATTAATTTGAGTCACCGAATCGTCAAATAAATTAATTTGATAACTCCCCGATACCAATCCGCTGTATCGTATTCCTATCAGCCTCACCAACAGTCTCCTTCCGTAGAGTTGTTTAAAAATGTCGAGCACCTTGGGAATCAAAATATGATCGGCAGAAGTATAAGGGATTTTCACTTGTTTGGTATAGGTGTTAAAATCCGAATACCTAATTTTTACCGTAATTACTGAGGCAACTTTTCCTCCTCTTCTCAGCTGAAAAGCCAAGTTTTCTGCCATAGCAGAGAGAATACCTGTGAGTTTGTGGATATCAATTGTATCTCGGTCAAAAGTACGTTCTGTTGAGATAGATTTTCGCTCGGTAAATGGAATGATAGGGGAATTATCTATTCCGTTTGCTTTTTTCCAGATGGTTTCACCGTTTTTTCCAAAAACAGAACGCATCATATCGATCTCCATTTCTTGGATAGTTCCTATCTTTTTAACCCCAAGATTTCGCAATGACTGGTAAGTTTTATTTCCTACCATAGGTATTTTTTTTACTGAAAGCGGAGCCAAAAAGGGTTTTTCATTTCCAGAGTCAATTCGTATTTGGTTGTTGGGTTTGGCCTCGCCTGTGGCTACTTTGCTCACTGTTTTATTGATAGATAAACCAAAAGAAATGGGCAATCCGGTCTCTTTGGTGATGAGCTGGCGCAATTCGCTGGCGTGTTGGTAGCACCCATAAAACTTATCCATTCCCGATAGGTCTGCAAAAAACTCATCGATACTTGTTTTCTCCAGCACGGGAACTCTTTCCTTTACAATATCGGTAACCAACTTAGAGTACTTGGTGTAAGTAGCCGTGTTTCCTCGAATAATTGCCGCCTCTGGACAAAGAGCCTTTGCCATTCGCATAGGCATTCCGGAGTGTACGCCAAAACTTCTGGCTTCATAACTACAAGAGGCCACAACACCGCGATCACTAGTGCCACCCAAAAGCACAGGAACATTATTGAGCCTGCTATCAAGGAGCCTCTCTACCGATACATAAAAAGTATCTAAATCCATATGTAATATTGAGCGTTTGTTCACTTTTATTTTGTTTAATTCTTTCACACCTATCCCGATTGAAAATCGAAACCCTCAGCATTCGGGATTGTTTGACGTGCTATTTTTCATCTCTCTATTTTCTTTTTTGTCTATTCTTTTCTCTCTAAAACGAGCATCACAAACCCTCCTAAATCACTATTTCAAAATAACGAATAATTATATCAAAAAGTTTAATTAAATTTGATACAAATTATATCATTATGTCAGTACTAAGCGAAAATTTAAAATATTTGAGAGGTAAGAAAGGAAAGAGTCAGCAAGCGATTGCAGACGTATTATCTATTACACGAGGAGCTTATCAAAAATATGAAGAGGCAAGGTCTGAGCCCCCTCATAATACACTGATTAAGCTTTCGAATTATTACACGATTACGATTGATATTTTGCTTCAAATAGATTTAAGAAAAACAAATCCAGAAGATTTACTGAAACTAAATAATCGGATGCTGTTTCCGGTAATGACTTCCAAAAAAGACAAACAACCGATAGAGTTAATCCCAAAATCGGCACAGGCTGGTTATGCATTGGGATATGGAGACCCAGAGTTTATTCAGTCGCTCAAAACAATTTCTTTGCCTTTTTTAGGAGCTGGCAAGTATAGGGCTTTTCCTATTTCGGGTGACAGCATGACTCCTAACGTAAAAGATGGCTCGTATGTAATAGGAGAGTATGTAGAGCACCTTACCCAAGTAAAAAACGGCAAAACGTATGTGGTGCTCACCAAGGATGACGGAATTGTGTACAAAAGAGTCCACCAAGGAATCAAATCCATTGTGCTACATTCTGATAACAAGTTTTACGATCCTTATACAGTTTCGCTTCACGAAATTATTGAATTGTGGGAGTTTAGAGCGGCTATAAATGTGGAAGACTTAGAGCCTGACGAAGTAACCAACGAGCAATTACTGGAAACGATTATGAGTTTGAAGAAACAAAATGAAAGACAATAGAAGGAGAACAACGGCTAACTCACCACCTTCACTTCTTGAGCCACTTCCCTAGCTTGCTCAATAGCTCTATCCAACTCAGAGTCTACCACCGTAATGTGCCCCATTTTTCGGAAGGGTTTGGTTTCGGTTTTTCCGTATAAGTGAACATAAACCCCTTCTTGAGCCATGACTTTTTCCATTCCTTGGTACACAGGAGTGCCTACATGATTTTTGTCGCCCAGCAAGTTTATCATCACCCCAGGGGTAGTGATTGCGGTACTTCCCAACGGAAAATTCATAACGGCTCGGTAGTGCTGCTCAAACTGCGAAGTGTAGTTGCACTCCATCGTGTGGTGTCCACTGTTGTGTGTTCTTGGCGCCATTTCATTTACCAATACAGAACCATCTTCCAGCACAAAAAATTCTACTGCCAAGACACCAACCATCCCGAGTTTTTGGATAATAGTGTGAGCAATTTCTTGAGCAGATTTTTCGGTTTCAGGACTTATTTTGGCAGGCGAAAACAAAAACTCTACTAGATTTGCCTCCGGATTAAACTCCTGCTCACAAGTAGGATAAGAGCGAATTTCGCCCGCTTCGTTTCGGGCTACAATCACCGAAATTTCTTTCACAAAATCCACCTTTTTTTCTAGCAACGAAGGCACATCAAATGCCTCTTCCAAATCGGATGGCGAAGATAATATCTGAACCCCTTTGCCGTCATATCCTCCTTTTCGCATTTTTTGAACGATAGGAAAACTAGCTTTTTGGATCACTTCTTCTAGCGAATCGCACAAGACAAACTCAGAAGTCGGGATAGCGTTGTCTACATAGAATTGTTTCTGAATTCCTTTGTCTTTTATGAGTTCGATTACACGAGGCTGTGGAAATACTTTTACACCTTCTCTTTCGAGTTGATAGAGAGCCTCGGTATTTACATTTTCTATTTCGATAGTCAACACATCCAATCCCGACCCAAACTCAAACACCGCATCGTAGTCCTGGAAACTGCCTTGAGTAAAAGAATCACACAAATTAGCTGCCGGACAATGAAGGTTTGGGTCTAAAATAGCGATGGGTGTGCCGTAACTCATTGCGGATTGAATAAACATTCTGCCGAGTTGTCCTCCGCCCAAAATACCAAGTTTTGTAGTGTTGAATTCCATGGTGTAAAAGTACGGAAAAAATAAAAATCCAAAACCAAAAATTTACTCTCTCTGTTCACCATAAATTCCTGTTGTCGAATCTTTCGTTTTTTTCTATCTTTGTGGCAGTCCCATAGGGAGAATTACTCATCAAAAACAACGAATGGAAACAGCCAAATCGACCACCAATACCGAGGTAACTTTTGAAGATTTTAGACAAGAGGTAATTGCAGATTACCGACTTGCGCGCATTAGTAGAGAGCTTTCTTTGTTAGGAAGAAGAGAAGTATTGACCGGAAAAGCGAAGTTTGGGATTTTTGGTGATGGAAAAGAATTGCCTCAAATTGCATTAGCAAAACAGTTTGAAAACGGGGATTTCCGTTCTGGATATTACAGGGATCAAACCCTGATGATGGCGATTGGACAAATGACTCCAACCAACTTTTTTGCTGGTTTGTACGCAGATACCAATCAAGAGAACGAACCGTTTTCGGCAGGAAGACAAATGGGAGGGCATTTTTCTACTCAATCGCTCAATGCAGATGGAAGCTGGAAAAGACTGACCGAACAAAAAAACTCTTCGGCAGATATTTCGCCCACAGCCGGACAAATGCCTCGACTGTTGGGATTGGCATTGGCTTCCAAAAAATTTCGTGAAAACGACAACCTCAATGAATTCACACAGTTTTCTATTAAAGGAAATGAAGTCGCTTTTGGGACGATTGGAGATGCCAGCACAAGCGAAGGATTGTTTTTTGAAACGATGAATGCCGCAGGAGTACTTCAGGTACCGATGGTGATGAGTGTATGGGATGATGGGCACGGAATTTCGGTCCCAAAAAAATACCAAACAACCAAAGAAAGTATCTCAGAGCTACTGGCCGGATTTGAAGAAACGAAAGAAAAATCGGGATTCAAAATAATGAAAGTAAAAGGATGGGACTATCCTGGGCTCTGTAGAACTTACCAGGAAGCCGTAGCTTATGCTAGGGAACACCACACGCCAGTTTTGGTGCATGTGGAAGAAGTGACTCAGCCACAAGGTCACTCTACTTCGGGGTCGCATGAGCGATACAAATCCGAAGAGAGATTGAAATGGGAAACCGAATACGATGGGGTAAACCAATTCAAAACTTGGATTCTGGATTACAAAAAAGAATATAAGAAAGAAATAGCCTCGCAAGAGGAGCTAGACGCGATAGACAAAGAAGCCAAAAAAATTGCTAGAGATGCCAAAAAAGAGGCTTGGACCAATTTTTTAACTCCCTATTTGCAAGAGCAAAAACTGGTGGTAGGACTTATCCAAAACATTGCAAAAAAAAGCAAAAGCAAAGTATTTGTAGAAAAAATAGCCAACGAGCTGGCAGCGATTACCGATCCAGGAAGAAAAGAAATAGTATCGGCAGCTAAAAAAACCATTCGACATACTCGCACCGAACACTTCGACCACAAACAACAGTTAAAAAATTGGCTGGCACAAAGCGATGCCGAAAATGCCGACAGATACAACTCGTATTTATTGCCTACCAACGAAAAGAGCGCACTCAATATTCCTGCGGTAGCTCCTACTTTTGACGGAGAAAACTTGGTGGACGGAAGACTCGTGCTGAAAGAAAACTTTGACGTGCAATTCAGTAAAAATCCACTGATATTTACCTTTGGAGAAGACACCGGAAAAATAGGTGGTGTAAACCAAAGCATGGAAGGAATGCAAGAAAAATTTGGCAAAAGCCGTGTGTCCGACACCGGAATACGTGAAGCTACCATCATTGGTCAAGGAATAGGAATGGCAATGAGAGGATTGCGACCAATTGCCGAAATCCAATACCTGGATTATTTGCTGTACGGAATTCAAATATTGAGCGATGATTTGGCAACCTTGCACTACCGAACCAAAGGAACACAAAAAGCCCCGTTGATTGTAAGAACAAGAGGACACCGACTAGAAGGTGTGTGGCACTCAGGCTCGCCCATGGGAATGATTATCAATGCTTTGCGAGGAATGCACGTGTGTGTACCCAGAAACATGACCGTGGCCGCTGGGTTTTATAATACCTTACTCGAAAGTGACGACCCTGCTTTGGTGATAGAATGCCTCAATGGATACCGAACCAAAGAAAATATGCCAACCAACTTAGGGGAATTCAAAATTCCGCTGGGTGTGCCCGAAATTACTCGAGAAGGAAGCGATATTACCTTGGTTTCTTACGGTTCTACCTTTAATATTTGTACCGAAGTAGCCAAGCAATTGGCAGAAGTAGATATTTCTGTGGAGCTTGTGGATGTGCAAACTCTCTTGCCATTTGATGTGAATCACAAGATAGTGGAATCGATCAAAAAAACAAACCGAGTGATTTTTGTAGACGAAGATGTGCCAGGAGGAGCAACGGCCTACATGCTCGACAAAGTTATGGTAGAGCAAGAAGCGTATAAATATCTGGATTCTAAACCAGTTACCATAGCTTCCAAAGCGCATAGACCTGCTTACGGAAGTGACGGAGATTATTTTTCTAAACCTAACATGGAAACGATTTTCGAGGCAGTGTACGACATCATGCACGAAGCGAATCCATCGAAATATGGTGAAATATAACTGTAGCAGATTAGTTAGAATGAGAGAATATGTTCCGTTGAACAAGTCGTGTTTTTTGAGAAATAAATAACATTCTATTTTTTCAGAACTTGATCAATAAAAGTATACTTGCAACCTATCTATTTAACTAACTAAAATGATTGACTATATTATTAACACAATAAAAGATCAAATCGGAGGTGATTTGATGGAAAAGTTTGGATTGGATGCGGGTCAAAAAGACAAGGCACTCGACATTACCAAGGAGACAATTTCTGACAATGTTTCAAAAGAAGCGATGGGAGGAAGAATGTCAGGAAGAATGAATTTATTTTCATCCAATCAAAACAACAGCGAAGGAAGTTCTGCTTAATGGCATAAAAGGAGCTTTAAGCTCCCAGTTTTTTTGAGAAATTAGGGGTTGGTTCTGATAAATCGGGTGGAATTACTTCTATGATTATGGATAAAGTTGTAGCTCTATTTGGCGACAAATTAGGTAGCAATTTTGAAATTGGAGATTTACTTGGTAAGCTCGGTGGAGCAAAGTCAGGAGGAATTGGGGGAATGCTTGGTAAACTCGGTGGACTCTTTGCAAAATAACTGATTAAGCAAATTTTTGCTAACGTCTCAGGGTTGATTCACTGAGATGTTTTTTATACTCTTATTTTCTGGTGAGGGTAGTGGTGTTGGCTTGAGCAGTAGGATAAACAATCAAGTCTTCAATATTTACATGACTTGGTCGAGAAGTGATAAACTCAATAATTTCTGCAATGTCTTGGGCTTGTAAGGCATCAAAACCTTGGTAAACGCCCGCAGCTTTTTCTTTGTCGCCTTTAAAACGAACTTCCGAAAACTCGGTTTCTACCGCGCCTGGATGAATGGCAGACACTCGAATATTGTGCCCTGCCAAATCTACTCGCATGGATTTGCTCAACGCATCCACTGCATGTTTGGAGGCGCAATATACATTACCGTTGGGGTAGACTTCTTTGGCTGCTACGGAACCAATATTGATAATAAATCCTGTATTTCGATCAATCATAGTGGGCAAAATGGCTTTGGTTACGTACAATAAGCCTTTCACATTTCCATCAATCATTGCGTCCCAATCGTCTAAGTTGCCTTGTTGGATAGAACTTAATCCATGAGCATTTCCTGCATTATTCAACAGGATGTCTATATTTTGAAATTCTTCTGGTATAGAGTCAATTGCATCGAAAACATCCTCTCTATTTCTCACATCAAATCTCAGGGTATGAACTTCGGTATTGAGTTCATTTTTCAATTGGTTTAATCTTTCGGTTCTTCTACCGCAGAGGATGAGTTTGTGCCCTTTTTGTGCAAATAATTTGGCCGTTGCCATTCCTATTCCTGAGGTTGCTCCCGTGATTAAGGCTGTTTTCATTTTTTTATACTTTTTTTTATAAAGATATTGAATTTCTTTTCATCAGTCATTCTAAGCTTTTACCTTGGGTTTATCGAAGTGTGATTCAGAATCTCAGACAAGATATTTCTCATTTGAATCTCACATAGTATTTCCATGAATAGTTATCCTGAAATAAATTCAGGATAACTAGTGTTAGGATAATATTTTACAAGTTTGTCTTCTAGACATCTCGATAAATCGGAACCTTCGGCCCGCAGATTTCTACCAAACCTAACCCTGAGGGATTCTCGTTAGAGAATCGTCTCGAAGGGTGACTTAAGTAGCAAGCCTTTCCAGATTGCCAAGAGATTCCGCTTCAAGTGAGGAATGACAGCGTTTAATAGGGTTTGTAGTTGTAAATATTACCTCAACAAACTCTTTACGCTCACTTTCTCCCCAATGATTGTGCTCAATTCAGAAATAGGGACTCTATCTTGCTTCATGGTATCTCTATCTCTTATTGTCACGGTGTTGTCTTCCAATGTTTGGTGATCTATCATTATGCAATAGGGAGTTCCCAGGGCGTCTTGTCTCCTGTAACGCTTTCCTGGAGAGTCTTTTTCGTCATATTGGCAATTAAAATCGTATTTCAATTCGTTCATTACTTCCATGGCTTTTTCTGGCAAGCCACCTTTTTTGGTCAATGGCATAATCACGGCTTTGGTGGGCGCCAAGGCTGGTGGCAGGGCCAATACGGTTCTTTCGCTTCCGTCTTCTAGGGTTTCTTCTTTGAGCGAATTGGATAGTATTGCCAAGAACATTCTGTCCAGTCCGATAGAGGTTTCGATGACATACGGAACGTAACTTTTGTTTTCTTGAGGGTCAAAAAACTGCAGTTTTTTTCCTGAGTGCTCTTCGTGTGCTTTTAGGTCAAAATCTGTTCTGGAGTGTATTCCTTCGAGTTCCTTAAATCCCATCGGAAAGTTGAATTCGATGTCGGTGGCTGCATCTGCGTAGTGCGCCAGTTTTAGGTGGTCGTGAAACCTGTAGTTTTCTTCGCCCAATCCGAGAGCGTTGTGCCATTTTGCGCGAGTTTCTTTCCAGTAGTCAAACCATTGTTTTTGGGTTCCTGGTTTTACAAAAAACTGCATTTCCATTTGTTCAAACTCTCTCATTCGGAAGATAAACTGGCGGGCAATGATTTCGTTACGGAAGGCTTTTCCTATTTGTGCTATTCCAAAAGGGATTTTCATTCGTCCAGATTTCTGCACATTGAGGTAATTTACAAAAATTCCTTGTGCTGTTTCGGGTCTGAGATAAATGGTATTTGCTCCGTCTGCGGTAGAGCCCATTTCGGTACTAAACATCAGATTGAATTGACGTACGTCTGTCCAGTTTTTGGAGCCCGATATAGGGCAGGCAATCCCCAATTCTTCTATCAATTGTTTTACGGCCGGTAAGTCGTCTTTTCCCAGCGAATCTTTGAATTTTTGCTCTATTTCTTCAATTTTTGTAACATTTCGGAGCACATTTGGGTTGGTTTTTCTGAATTCTGTTTCGTCAAAATCATCTCCAAAACGTTTCAATCCTTTGGCAACTTCTTTTTCTATTTTCTGTCTTATTTTTTCTACGTGTTCCTCAATCAATACATCGGCACGATATCGTTTTTTGGAGTCTTTATTATCTATCAAGGGGTCGTTGAACGCATCTACGTGTCCCGAAGCTTTCCAAGTAGTGGGATGCATAAAAATGGCGGCATCTATTCCTACAATGTTTTCGTGCATTTGTACCATCGATTTCCACCAATATTCTTTGATGTTGTTTTTCAATTCCGAACCATTTTGTCCGTAATCGTAAGTGGCGCTGAGTCCATCATAAATTTCGGAAGAAGGGAAAATATAGCCGTATTCTTTGGCGTGAGAAATTACTTTTTTAAGCAAATCGTCAGACATGTATGAGTGTTTTTATAGTTCAAAAGTAAAATTAGTAGTTTTTACTAGGTTTCCATAAGAAAGAGGAACAAAAGAATAATTCAGCCAATCAAAATTCTCTTATCTTTGACAAATAATCCTTGGCTTTGAGTAAAGAAAGAATCATATTAGGAATAGACCCAGGAACCACCGTAATGGGGTACGGGATTATCAAGGTAGTGGGAAACAAAATGACCTTATTGTCGTTTGGCGAAATTGTTTTGACAAAATATGACACCCACGCTCTCAAACTTAAAAAGATTTTTGAACGCACCTTGGGTATTATCGATGAATATCACCCCGATGAATTGGCGATAGAGGCGCCCTTTTTTGGAAAAAACGTGCAATCTATGCTCAAACTGGGAAGAGCACAAGGTGTAGCCATGGCGGCAGGATTGTATCGCGAGGTGCCAATCACAGAGTATTTGCCAAAAAAAATAAAGCAATCTATCACCGGTAGTGGAAACGCTAGTAAAGAACAAGTGGCCGCAATGTTACAAAACTTACTCAAGATAAAAACCCTACCCAAACGGCTAGATTCTACTGATGGATTGGCGGCTGCGGTGTGTCATTATTTTCAGGGCGATAGCGACCAAAACGGAGAAAGCTATACTGGCTGGAAGGCATTTGCAGCCAAGAACCCCAAGAGAATAAAGTAAGTAAAACAAAGCCCCTTTTTGAGAGAAAGAGGCTTGTAATGAATTCTATTTTGTTGTTATTAGTCGAGGTCACCCACCAACCCTTCGGTAACATTTATAAGGTGGTCACCTACTTTTTCCAATGAATGGAAAATGTTGCTGTACAAAGTAGCAGTTACGGCATTGTATTCACCTGCTCCGATGTCTTCAAGATGCTGTTTACGGATTGTATTTCGATATTTATTTATTTCTTTTTCTTTTGCTAATGCTTTTTCAATGGTTACGCTGCTGTAGTTTTCAGATAAGTTTTCCATCATAATATCAAAAGCTTCATCAACTAAGCCGGCAAGTTTTACAAGCTTTTCTCTATTTTCTGGTTTGAAATAAATTTTCTTTTCGTGTTTAGATTCAATGGTCTTAGAAATTTGATAATAAATATCCCCAATCCTTTCCAGATCCCCAATGATACTGAGCATTCCTCTAATTCTGATAGAAGTGTCGGTACTCATCTCACCTTTTGATACTTTTGCCAGGTAATCAGCTACTTCTAACTCTATTCTGTCGGTAATTTCTTCGTATTTTTTTACCTTTTTGATGAGTTTTCCTATTTTTTTATTCTCTTTTTCAACCAAAAGATTAGAAATAAACCCGTTCATTCTTTGTGCAATATGTCCAAATTTTTCAATTTCCTTTTTTGCCTCAGTAATAGATAAATCTGGCGTTGACATCATTCCGGCACTGATAAATTCTAAGTGAAATTCTTCGTCATCTTCTCCTTTTGATTTTACCGTTCGTTCTACTAAACCAACAAGTTGTGGTACGAAGCCAATGAGCAACAATACGTTCAACAAGTTGAAAGTTGTATGAAAAATAGCAATACCTGTATTGTAAGAGTCTTTTTTGATGATTCCACCATTTGTGTCGTATTCGGGTATTGGATTTCCTGCACCAGTAAATTCCATAAACCACACAATTCCGTCAATTAAGAAAGGCATTAGAATAACAGCCCAAGCCACACCGATGATGTTGAACATAGAGTGAATTCTGGCAGAACGTTTTGCATGAACATTTCCTATCAAGGATGCTAATTCTGCAGTAATAGTTGTCCCAATGTTTTCTCCCAATACCATGGCACAAGCTACTTCAAACGGGATAACCCCAGCCGCTACGAGTGTCATGGTAAGAGCCATTGCTGCAGAGGATGACTGAATGACTACGGTAACAATGGTTCCCAACCCTACAAACATCAAGATACTCCAAAAACTACCTGTATTGAAATCGGCAAAGAACTGCACTAAGGGTGAACTAGCGTCTAGTCCTGGTACGGCTCCTTTTAATTCTCCTAATCCCATGAACAACAGTGCGAAACCGATGATTGCACCTGCCCAAGCTTTCATTTTTGATTTTCCGAAAAATAAGAAGGGAGCGCCAATGGAAATGATAACCAATGCATAATTCGCCATACTTACTTTGAACCCAAACAAGTTAATCAACCATGCGGTAATAGTAGTTCCTATGTTGGCACCCATCATTACTCCGGCAGACTGCATTAAAGTCAACAATCCTGCATTTACAAAACTGACAGTCATAACAGTAGTCACGGAAGAAGACTGAACGATGGAAGTAATTCCAAACCCTGTTAATACCCCTTTGAACCTATTGGAAGTAATGGAAGCAAGCATTTTTCGGAGACGTGATCCAGCGGCTTGTTGCAAGCCTTCGCTCATTATTTTCATTCCATAAATAAACATTCCCAGAGCTCCAATCAACACCATTATTCTGAAGAGTCCCCAAGGTCGTTTGGTTTGAAACTTTTGTTTTTCAGAAAACACTTGTTTGTCACCTTTTTCTACTCCAATTTTGTAGACATGTTTTTCACCTCCCTTTAAGCCTTCCAGCTTATAATGTGTAGAGGTAAGTGGGATGTCATGTATGGAATTCCAGTCAGCGTTGGCATACCCACTTTTGTGTCTTTTGGCTCCAATGTCTGTGTTCCATTTTATAACAACTGTATAACCCAATTCTTTTAGTTGAACAATTGCATCATAATCAATAGTCCATTTAAGGTCTGCTGAACCTTCTTTCTCTTTAGCATAGATGTTATGCAAAATATCAGAAGTAGGAGTATAATCATTTAAGGTTGCAGGAGGCTCTGTGTTTTCTGGTAGAAGGGTATCAGTTGCATTTCCGATATTCCCCAGAAAAAGCGTTACAAACATAGAAAAGTACAAGGTGAAGTTTTTCATATAAAGTGAGGTGTAATATTTTTTCAAAAGTAGCTTTATTGTATTAACTGGAAAGATTCTCAATATTAAGTTAATGTTAAATGTATATTAAAAAAGTGTCAATTGTTTGGGTAAAGTAAATTCAGTGTTAATTTTTATTAGTTTTGACCTCAATTATTAACAGTAAATTAATATGAGGTATCACAAAATAACAATTTTTATCTTAACTTTCTATGTAACACTCCTTTCAAATGTTGGTTTCACTCAAATCCAAACAGGATCATTTGGAAAGGGAATAGATTTCATAGCAAAAGACTCTTCATTTACGATGAATGTAGGTATGCGTTTTCAGGCATTATATTCAAATAATTGGGATGTGATTAGCGATGATTTAGCCCGATTAGGAAACCATTCTTCCAACTTTTTATTGAGACGATCCCGATTGAAATTTAAAGGGTACGCATTTTCCCCTAAAATTCAATATAAAATAGAAATGGCTCTTACTAATAGGGATATGAGCGGTGGCGACTCACCCGAATATAGTAATGCTTCTCGCCTTATGCTTGATGCTGTAGTAAAATGGAATTTTTCGAAGAACATTTGGCTTTGGGCGGGTCAAACAAAGTTGCCGGGGAATAGAGAGCGTGTCATTTCATCGGCAAATATGCAAATGGTAGACCGAAGCAGGCTGAATAGTAGATTTAATATTGATCGAGATATGGGGATTCAATTGAGGCATAAATGGAAGCTTGGCAAACAATTTCATATCGAAGAGGTATTCGCCTTTTCTCAGGGAGAAGGCAGGAATATCACAAGTGGAAATATAGGAGGTTATGACTATACGTTTAAACTAGAAATTCAGCCCTTAGGAAAGTTCAAATCAAAAGGGGATTTTAGCGGAGGAGATTTAAAAAGGGAGAAAAAACCAAAACTTGGAATCGGCATTGCCTATGATGTAAACGATAGAGCAGGTAGAGATAGAGGTCAATTAGGAAACTTCTTAGAAGTATCTTCGGCAAATCTAAAGACACTTAATACTTTTTTTGGAGATTTTATGTTCAAATACAAAGGTTTTTCTGTGATGGGTGAGTATGCTCATCGCGATATAGGAGGAGGCGATAACAGGGTGTTTGACGAGAGTAATACTCAAGTAGGCTCGTATTACACTGGTCAGGCAGTTAACCTACAAGCCGGATTATTATTAAAAAACAATTTTGAACCTTCCATTCGTTATACTCATGTTGCACCCGTATCGAGCGCTAAAGAAAACGAGTACACTATTGGCCTGTCAAAATATGTGGTGGGACATAAGTTAAAAATTCAAACAGATTTGAGTTACAGAGAGATCGAGGCGAAAGATGATTTGTTCTTTTATCGTCTTCAATTTGAATTACACTTTTAATTTTTAAGAGCTACACGAAAGCATGGAACAGCCGACTTTTTGCTTTGCCCAATGCGGTCGTTTTGCGTACCATTTTTCTTGATTTGGTTGATCAGTATAAGGGTTTTGTAACAAGGTAAATAATTCCTCAATAAGACTGTAATCTCCTACTTCTGCTTTCTCTATTGCCAGCTGAGCCATGTAATTCCTCAAAACGTACTTGGGATTAGTTTGTTTCATTTTGGATAAACGAGTCGTTTCTTCAGCTCCTTCTTGTTTCACTAATTTTTTATACTCTTTGAACCAGTTTTTCCATTTGGACATATTGGAATTCAATTCTGAACCAGTGAGATAACTACTGAATTCGATGATGTGTTTAAACTGATTCCATTTAAACGAACAAAAATCGCTTAGCTCTCTGAAGAATAAAGTCATATCTATTTCGGATACCCGTAAATTTTCTTCGAGGGAATAAAGGACTGTATCAGACACTAAATCGGGTGCATACAGGCCTAGCTTTTTGCACATCATTTCGTGGTTCTTGTGTGCAAATTGAACTTTGAACCCTGTTAAAATATGTTCGAGAGGTTCGGCCTCCCCAATGAGTGGATAAATGGCATTTGCAAGTTGAGTAAGGTTCCATAACGCAACATTCGGCTGGTTACCGAATCGGTATCTTCTGTGTTGCGAATCTGTGGTGTTTGGTGTCCACCCTGGGTTATAATCTTCTAGCCACCCATAAGGCCCGTAGTCAATGGTAAGCCCCAATATGGATAAATTATCCGTATTCATTACACCGTGAACAAATCCTACTCGTTGCCAGTGAATGATCATATCGAGAGTTTTTGTCACCACCTCTTGGAAAAACGCAAGATAAGTTTCTTTGGAGGGAGCTCCCAGATTCTCAAAGTGATACTTTATTGTGTAGTCCAGTAATCTTTGTAAGTTTTCTTTGTCTTGACGAGCGGCAAAAATTTCGAAATTTCCAAAACGAATAAAACTAGGGGCGACTCGACATACGATAGCTCCTTGTTCCTCTTGAACGTTACCATTATATAACATATCTCTTGGAACAAAATCTCCGGTTTTGACAAGAGAAAGCGCTCGTGTTGTGGGAACGCCTAGGTTGTGCATAGCTTCACTACACAAGTATTCACGAATGGAGGACCGTAAAACTGCCATTCCATCTGCTCCTCGAGAATATGGAGTCGGACCTGCGCCCTTTAATTGAAGCGCAATAGGGGTATTATGGATTTTTATTTCCGCTATATTTATGGCTCTTCCATCTCCCAATTGACCAGCCCATTGACCAAATTGATGACCGCCATAACACATTGCGTATGGCTCAAATCCGTTAAACTTACACTCTCCAGACATTACTCGAAGAAATTTTTCCTTTTCTATCTCCACTTCCCACTCATCTATCAATGGCTGAGAAAAGTGAATAAGGCTGGGTTTGGAGGGTGTAACGGGTTTTACAAACGAAAAACAAGCACCTTCTACTTGTCTCGGTTCAGTAAGGCTTGAAGAATCGGCAGGCAGGTATTTGGAAAAAGTAGGATCAAGAGGTAAACTTAATAAATTCGGCATGTTAAGTTTTTTTATGAAGTTGCAACGAGGCCGAATTGATGCAATACCTAAGTCCACTTGGTTGAGGACCATCAGGAAATACATGACCCAAATGGGCGTCACAAGTATTACAAACTACTTCTACTCTAATCATCCCAAGAGAGGTGTCTTTTATATAGCCAATGGTATTTTCTTTGATAGGCTGCGTAAAACTAGGCCATCCTGTTCCCGATTCAAATTTAATGGTGGAATCAAATAAAGGTGTTTGGCAACAGACACAGTTGTACTTTCCGGGGTCGTATGCACTGCAAAATTCTCCCGATCCAGCAGGTTCAGTTCCTTTTTTTCGGGTAATTCTAAATTGCTCTGAAGTCAGTTGTTTTTTCCATTCTTCTTCCGATTTTTCGACTCTTTTTTCAGGTTCGAGAGAACCGTGATTGGCATATTTTATAATTGAATTCCAGTTTATCATGCGTTAGATGTTTTACATGAAGATAATGAATTTATTCCCAACATGCACGAGGAAAAAGAACACGAAGTGGGTAGAATTAGCCCCTTATTTCTTGACACAATTCAATTAATACCCCATTCGTAGATTTAGGATGAAGAAATGCAACTAATTTGTTGTCAGCTCCCTTTTTGGGTTCTTTCGTGATGATTGTGAATCCCTCCTTTTCGAGTCTTTCAAGCTCTTCTTTAATGTTGGTAACATCAAATGCAATGTGATGAATTCCTTCTCCTTTTTTTTCTATGAATTTGGCGATGGCACTTTCTGGATCAGTGGCTTGCACAAGTTCTATTTTGGATTCGCCAGTTTCAAAAAAAGAGGTAATAACATGTTCAGATTTTACCTCCTCTTGCTTGTAAGGCTTTTTATTGAAAAGAGCCGAAAACAACTTATTGGATTCTTGGATATTTTTTACCGCAATTCCTATGTGTTCAATTTTATTCATATTCATTCTATATTAACGTTTCGGGGTTTCGGGTTGGTTAAAAATTTTGTATTTTTATACTAATTTAAATATTAACAAAATTACAATTAAATTATGCTAAACAAAAGAGTAGAAGAAGCGTTAAATTCTCAATTAGTGGTGGAGGCATTTTCTTCCCATTACTATTTGGCTGTAGCTTCATGGGCTGAGGTAAACGGACTTAGCGGAACATCAGAATTTTTTTACGAACAATCAGACGAAGAGAGAATGCATATGCTTCGATTGGTTAAGTTTATAAACGAAAGAGGAGGAAAAGCGATTATCCCCCAAATAGATATGCCCACGAATGATTTTAAATCAATTAGGTACGTCTTCGAAGAGTTTTTGAAGCATGAATTGACCGTGTCTGCCAAAGTAAACGAAGTGGTGGGAATTTGTTACGAAGAAAAAGATTTTCCTACCATGAATTTTATGCAATGGTATGTTTCTGAACAGATAGAAGAAGAGGCGGTTGTAAGAACTATTATCGATCAATTAAATTTGATTGGGGACGACAAAAGTGGATTGTACCACTTTGATAGAGACCTAAAAAACATCAAAAACCCTCAAATTACAATCAATAATTCCGCAGAATAATTTCGCATACTCACTAAGAGAAAGAATGCGATGACGGGTTCATCGCATTCTTTTTTTGCAAAATTCAATCCAAAACCTCCTCTAAACCCATAATTATTTGTACTTTAAGAGAACAATCTAATTTGTTCAGTTAAAACACACCTACATTTCCAAATCTTATGATATTTTTAGCCTCACAACTCTCACCAGCAGTAATTGTACTTCTTGTATTATTGGTAATTTTTATTATTCTTTCAATAGTTATTGTCCCCGAAAAATCGGCAAAAGTAATTCAACGTCTTGGAAAATTTAATCGAATAGCAGATTCGGGTCTTAGTTTTAAAATTCCTATTATTGACTCTGTCGCTGGAACAGTCAATTTACGAGTACTACAATTAGACGTACACGTAGAAACAAAAACCATGGATAATGTGTTTGTGGTGATGCAAGCCTCTGTTCAATACAAAGTAATTCCGAGTAAAACAAAAGAGTCATTTTACAGCTTAGACGATTCGTCAAGACAGATTTCTTCTTTTATTTTTGATGTGATTCGAGCAGAAGTTCCAAAACTGGAATTGGACGAAGTTTTCTCGAGGAAAGACGATATTGCCAATGCAGTGAATCAAAGTCTTTCGGCCTCGATGGATGATTATGGTTTTGAAATAATTAAAACACTCATTACCGATATAGATCCGGATAGAAATGTAAAAGAGTCGATGAACAGAATTAATGCAGCTAAGAGAGACAAGGAAGCAGCCTTGCAAGAAGCTGAAGCGACAAAAATTACTATCGTAAAAGAGGCAGAAGCAGATGCGGAAAGTAAAAGACTACAAGGGGAAGGAGTTGCTGCACAGCGGATAGCAATTGTAAAAGGATTTAAAGAATCGATAGAAGATTTCAAAGATTCGCTAGACGAAATAAACTCCACCGAAGTGATGCAATTTGTGCTCTTGACTCAATATTTTGACACCCTCAATAGTATAGGGACTAAAGAAGGAAATAATACCATTTTGGTGCCTCATTCTCCTGGAGGGATGAAAGATTTTCAGCAACAAATTATAGAAGGAACTTTTGTAGGACAAAAAATGTCGGAGGTAACACCAAAAAAACGAAAGCAAAAGGATTCTTCTTCTTAAATTTGCAGAAAAATTGACGCTACCTCTCACCTAATGAAATGGATTGACTTTTCAATATCATCACACAGCTTTTTTTGGGCAATTGTTCCTGATATGAACTCTACCTCAGTGTTGCTTTATTGGCAAGTGGGTTGTCTTGTGTTGGCTGTTGCTTTTATTTATTTGTTTTTCCATGGTAAAAGACAAAAACGAAAAATAAGGTCGTTCATGGAAAGGCGCACTGCTACAATAATTTCGCAAAAAGAAAAAATAGAAGAACAAAAAGCTCTGCTCGAATATGAGCACGAAAAATCTGATGAGTTATTGAAAGACATTTTTCCTAATAAGATAGTGAAAGTGTTGAAAAATAAAGGAAAAATAGAACCCGAATATTACGAAGAAGCTTCGGTGCTATTTGCTGACTTTGTGTCTTTTTCCAAAATTACGCCATTCCTTACTGCAGATCAATTAGTGGATACGCTAAACGTTTATTTCAAAAAATTTGACTTGGTCATTACAGAGAACAAAATGATTTTGATAAAAACTATCGGAGATAGCTATTTTGCTGTGGGAGGAGTGCCTAATAAAAACAGAAAGAACTCAATTTACACCGTCTTGTCGGGACTCCAAATGCAGAACGAAGTAAGTAAAGTGAACACAACTAAAAATCTAAATTGGCAAATTAGAGTGGGAATTACAACCGGAGAACTGGCCGCAGGAGTATTGGATACAAAACGACCTATGTTTGATGTTTGGGGCAGCTCTGTGAATGTGGCTAGCCGTCTTCAGGAAGCAGGATTGCCAGGAAAAGTGAATATTTCAGAAACTACCTACCGCTTGGTTTACCCTTTTTTTGATTGTGAAGAAAGAGGAGAAATTGCTACAAAAAATGTGGGGAATATACCCATGTACTTTGTGAACAGAATTAAACCTGAACTATCGGCAGATGAAGAAGGACTGGTTCCTAATTCTTTGTTTTGGAAATATGCACGAAATATTAAAAATGCCAAGCCCGATTACATTTCATTGTTCAAGGACATGAAAGAAAAAATAAGGAATGAACTACCCTCAGGAATTTATTATCACAATGAAAAACATGCGTTGAACATAATGAATGCTGCAGAGTTTTTAGGGTTTGGAGAAGAAATTTACACAGAAGACATTTTGCTATTAAAAACTGCAGCACTGCTCCACGATATCGGTTTTTTGGAGAGATATGAGAACAACGAAATTCTGGGTGCAGAATTTGCAAAAAATATCTTGCCTAAGTATAATTTTGATTCAGAACAAATAGAATTGATAGCCAGCTTAATTCTGGCGACAGAGCCTAGAAGAGAGCCTAAAACATTGCTGGAAGAAATAATGAAAGACGCTGATTTGGATTACTTAGGAAGAGACGACTTTAAGGAAATTAGCCATAAACTGATGAGAGAATACATCGAAAATGGCGTGATAAAAACACCGCTGGAATTTCATGAAGCGCAAGTGAAATTTCTCAAAACCCATCAGTTTTATACAGATACTGCTAAATCTTCGAGGATAAAAAAGAAAAAAGAAAATATTGGGATTGCTTTAGCTTTATATAATTCGCAAACTTAACACTGCCGTATCGTCTGGATAAGGTTTCGAACCTTTGTATTTATCAATTGTTTCAAAAAGTGCTTTGTTCATCGCTTTCATGTTCAAGTAGGAATTTTCTACCACCGCTTTCGCCAATCTTTCAGATTGAAACCGAATGTTTTCCTCGTTCTCCACTTCCACCATTCCATCCGTGTAGCACATTATTACTGTGTTCGGTTCGATGGTTAATTCTCCCACCTGAATACTAGGAAGCTCTTCAAATATTCTTAGGGCAATACATTCTGTATTTAGTTCAGTTACATTTTTTTATGAACCAATATAGGGTAATTGTGTCCAACGTTTATGTATTTTAACTTACGATTATGCTCGGTGTAATACCCAATAAAGAAGGTAATGAATTTTTCTCCTTTTACTGCTGAAAATACGCTTGTATTCAGTTCTTTTACTAATTCTTCAATCGTGAGATTGTTGTGATTGTATTTGACATTTGCTCGCAGAGTGGCTTCAAAAATTTGACATGAGCATTGCTACAGACATCCCTTTACCAGAAACATCGGCAATACAAAAAACATATTCATTTTTATTAATAGGAATGAAATCGTAATAGTCTCCACTCACCATTTCTTTGGCGAGATAGGTAGCCGAGATATCAATGTATTAGTTGGAAGGTAAGTCATTGGGGAGAAATAATTTTTGCATCAATACCGCCAATTTCATGTCATTTTCTTTCAGCTTTTTGTTCAACAACTCTTTTGCGAGAGTTTTGGTTTCTATCGCCACCGAGACAACATTCGCAATAGTCTGAATAAACCCCACATGATGTGAAATAAAGGAAGTCAAATCTTCTTCCTTTATTCCTCCTATCAGTAAAAAGAAAGTGGTTTTCGTTAATGAAAAATAGGCATAATCAAATCAAACCCCTTTAATTTTTCAATGTTGGTATCTTCCAAAAGAGTTGTTTGTGTTACAGAGAGCATTTTGGTTTTATTGAAACCCGTGCAATCTTGATCTGTTCCAAAACTTATTATACACTTCTAAACATTTCTATTATTGATAAAAGCAAGCTTAGAAACTCCGATTTAGTAACGCATTACATTTTCAAACTGATCCAAAACATCACTAATCTTGTAATTTTTGTTTACTGAGTTGGTTATCTCCAGAAGGGCAATTAATTTTTGCCTTTCTGTAGCCAATTCGTTATCATAATTCTGTCTTAAATTTTAACAGAAATGTAACAATTTACCTGGTCAAAAACAATATTCGTTTTCGTCTATTATTTTAAGTGCAATTTTTTGGTAACAAGATTTAATATTGATGGGTTCGTGTTTCGTAAATCTCTTCAGTCCCATCAACATCATTTTGAGTTCATCTCCTTCTGCAAAAGAATTTAATGCATCGGTAGCCGCTTTATTTATTCGATGAGAGGCTTCGTAAAAGAAAGCTTCCACCATAGCAATTTGTTCTTGGCAGGCATCTTCTCCTTTCATAGCTACTAATTTTTCTACTCTTAGCATAATCGATTCTGCCAAGTAGGTGTCAATCACCATGTCGGCATTTGCCATCAATACCTCTTGTTCTTTTGCCAAGGTTGCCATCAGCTTTTGCACAGCAGAACCGGCTACCATCAAGATGGCTTTTTTGAATCCCGCCAATGATTTCTTTTGAGCGGAGAATAATCCTTCTTCGCCTTCTTCAAAACTTGGAACCGACATCAGTTCGTCCGCTACTTTCATGGCAGGCCCCATCAAATCTATTTCGCCTTTCATTCCTTTTTTCAGAATCATGTTTACCAGTAGCAGTCTGTTGATTTCGTTTGTTCCTTCAAAAATCTTGTTGATTCGGGCATCACGGTAGGCTCTTTCTACCAAAGTCTCGGCAGAATATCCCATTCCTCCATGGATTTGAACTCCTTCGTCTACAACAAAGTCCAAGCAATCGGATCCGACTACTTTCAGCAAAGCACACTCCGGAGCAAATTGCTCAATTCCTTTCAAGGTTGCTTGTTCTTTCCCCATTCCTCCGTCAACTAATGCTTTGATGGCATCGTCTATGTTTTGGGCTGCACGGTAGTTTGCCGATTCGCTGGCAAAAATTGAAACCGCCATTTTTCCTAACTTATTTCTGATTGCTCCATATTTGGCAATGGGTCGTCCAAATTGCTCTCTGTCGTTGGCATACTTTACAGATTCTGTTACAATTTCTTTGGCCGCTCCCGTGGTTCCGATAGATAATTTTATTCGCCCAATATTTAGGATGTTTAAGGCAATTTTGAACCCGTTTTCTCTTTCAGAAAGCATGTTTTCAACGGGAACTTTCACGTTGTTGTAAAAAACTTGGCGAGTAGACGAACCTTTGATTCCCATCTTTTTTTCTTCGGCATTGAGCGTGATTCCTTCGCTGTCGGCTTCTATCAAAAAGGCAGTCAGTTTTTTATCGTCATCAATTTTGGCAAACACCGTGTGCAAATGAGAGAATCCGGCATTGGTAATCCACATTTTTTGCCCCGTAATCAAGTAGTGTTTTCCGTCTTCAGAAAGTACAGCTTTTGTCCTTCCAGAATTGGCATCACTTCCTGCGCTTGGCTCAGTTAAGCAATAAGAAGCTTTCCATTCTCCCGAAGCCAATTTTGGTATGTATTTGGCTTTTTGTTCGGCATTTCCATAATACAAAAGTGGCAAAGTCCCAATTCCGGTGTGGGCACCGTAAGCCACCGAGAAAGAATAACTTCCACCTAGTGCCTCGGTTGCGAGCATGCTGGTTTTAAAATCCATGCCCATTCCGCCCAATTCCTCAGGAATCGAGATTGATAACAGGCCTAGTTCACCCGCTTTGTCCATCAAGGCAGGCATAAAACCTTCTTCCATGCTATCCATTCTGTCTAAATGGGGTATAATTTCGGTTTTGACAAAATCCTTACACATCTCGGCTAGCATTTTTTGCTCTTCATTCCACTCTTCTGGGATAAATATTTCGCTTGCTTTTGTGTCTCTGATGATAAATTCACCTCCTTTTATTGCTTCCATTTTTTTTGATTTTTAGATTTTCATACTGAAACCCTTTTAATTTGTTATTAATTTAGATGTTCGGATTCTCGGATATTTAGATTTTCTGACCGAGAAGTATATTTTAATTCTAATAGGTAATATCCTTGAAGGTAGTTAGATCATTTTATTTTTTCATTCAAATAATTATTAATTCTGATAATCTGAGAGTCGGAATGTCCGAGAATCTATACGTCAAAGAATCCTAAAGTCTAACATCTAAAATCTATGCTTTAATATCTGTGAGTTTTAGCTTAACAACTCATATATTCCCGCAGCTCCTTGTCCAGTTCCTACGCACATAGTTACTGCGCCATATTTTTGTCTTCTTTTTCTCATTTCATTGAATAACTGTACCGATAGTTTTGCTCCTGTACATCCAAGTGGATGTCCGAGTGCAATGGCCCCTCCGTTTACGTTTACTATATCAGGATTTAACCCCAATTCGTTAATCACCGCCACAGATTGCGAGGCAAACGCTTCATTTAGTTCCACTTGTTCAAGGTCATTAAGAGAAAGTCCCGCTTGTTTTAGTGCTTTTGGCATGGCATACAAAGGTCCCATTCCCATGATTCTTGGTTCTAATCCTGCTACCGAGTACGACATTAATCTTGCGATGGGAGTCAAGTTATTTTCTTTCAAAAATTTCTCAGAAACCACCATTACAAAAGCTGCTCCATCCGAAGTTTGTGAGGCATTTCCGGCGGTTACTGTTCCTCTTGCATCAAATACTGGACGCAATCTTGCCAATCCTTCCATGTTTGTTCCTCTTCTCACTCCTTCATCTGTTTCGCACACAATATCTCTCGTCTGTTGCTTTTCGTTTTCATCCAAGTAAGTTTCTTTGATAAAAACGGGAACAATATCCTCTTGAAATCTTCCGCTGTCAATTGCTTGTTCTGCTTTGGCGTGAGAGTTTACCGCAAATTCATCTTGCATTTCTCTAGTAATTCCGTATTGTTTGGCAACTGCTTCGGCAGTGAGTCCCATTCCCCAGTACCATTCTTGGCTTTTCTTGGAAACACTTGCATTAGGAACTAGTCTCCATCCTCCAAAAGGAATGGGCGACATAGTTTCTACCCCACCAGCAATAATACAATCTGCCATTCCGCTATTGATTTTTGCTGAGGCAATTGCAATCGTTTCCAATCCAGAAGAACAATATCTGTTTACGGTCATTCCTGGTACTTTTTCGGTGTCCAATCCCATCAAAGAGACCATTCGTCCGATGTTGAGTCCTTGCTCAGCCTCGGGCGTTGCGTTTCCTACAATTACATCATCAATTTGATCTGCCGCTACATTGGGCACGTTTTTCATCAAATGCCTAATTACATCTGCCGACAAATCATCTGCTCGGTAAAAATTGAACATTCCTCGAGGTGCTTTTCCTACTGCTGTTCGGTATCCTGCTACTATGTATGCTTTCATTTTTTTTAGATTTTCTGATGTTCAGAATTTCGGATATTCAGATCGAAAAACCTCACAACAATTTATTTTATATGGTTTTTAAACGCCATTATCATTTTTACTAAATCAGTTATTTTAATTTTAAACTATTCAAGATTCTTGTTGTCTATGTGTTTTATCCGATTAGAGATTGTTAGTTGTGTTTCTATTTCAAATAATGAACCTAAAGACATTGACAAATAATGAGCAAACTCTTTCTGAGATTTTCTTCTCGAACCTTCTGCTATATTTGAAGGATCAGAAACGGAAGCCCTTCTCAATTGAGAAACTATTCCAAACTTTTCATCACTTGGATAATCAGCAACTAGCTCATAAATTTCTACAGACAATTCAATTGCTTTATGCCAAATTTTAAGTTCCCTATAATTATGCATTTTATTTGTTTTTTAATAATTCGTTCATTTTCATCTATTTTCGTCATCAGAGTCTGAATATCCTAAAATCTGAACATCCGAACATCCAAGAGAAACCTTAGTTTCTCAACACCTTCCCTGTTTTCAAAATACTCTCTATCCTCTTCAGGGTCTTTTCTTGCATGCACAATTCCAAGAATGTTTTTCTTTCCAGATCCAGTAAATATTGTTCAGTCACTTTGGTTCTTTTTGATAATTCGCCTCCGCACATTACTGTTCCTAGTTTCTCAGAAATCAGCTGATCATGATCAGAAATGTAATTTCCTGCTTTCATGGAGTGAGCTCCCACATATACAATTCCTATTCCTTCGTTTCCTAGTACTTCAATGTCTGTTCTTTGTGGTTTTTCTACATAACCTTTGGCATCCATCAATAATACTTGCTGTTTTGCATACCCAATTTGGTGGGCTCTGCTCACAATTACTTCGTCCGTTCCTTCTCTCAAATACCCCAACTCAAACGCTTCCTGACCTGAGGTAGAAACTTTGGCCTGACCAATGGTCAAGAATCTATTTCTCAATTGATTGGTTCTGATGTCTCCGTCTTTCAATTCATCATTCAATCGAACAACAAACTCTTTGGTTCCGCCACCGCCAGGGATCAATCCTACTCCAAACTCTACCAATCCCATATATGTTTCGGCATTGGCAATTACTTTGTCGGCATGTAGGCAAATTTCGCAACCACCTCCAAGTGCCATTCCGTGAGGAGCAGCCACCACCGGGATGGATGAATATCTCAATCTCATCATGGTATTTTGGAAAGCTTTGATAGAGAAATTTAATTCATCCCAATCTTGCTCAATCGCCATCATGAATATCATTCCTATATTGGCACCAGCCGAGAAGTTTTGACCTTCGTTCGCAATCACAATTCCTTTCCATTGTGGATCAGTCTCCGCCAAATCAATGGCTTTGTTCAATCCTTGCAAGATTTCACTACCAATTGTATTCATTTTGGTATGGAACTCTACATTCAATACTCCATCACCCAAATCAATAATATGAACTCCCGCATTTTTCCATACGGTGTTGGTTTCTCTTAGGTTTTCTAATAAAATTAAGTGTTCGGTTCCAGGAATTACTTTGTACGATTTACTAGGAATATCATAATACAAGCGAGTTCCATTTTCTACTTTATAAAACGATTCATTTCTAGCCTCAATCATGTCGTACACCCACTGGGCGGGTTTCATGTTGGCTTGTTCCATGTGTGTGAGTGCGGCTTTTACTCCTACAGCATCCCACGTTTCAAAAGGACCAAGTTCCCAACCAAAACCTGCTTTCATTCCATCATCAATGCGGTACAATTCGTCTGATATTTCTGGAATTCTGTTCGATGCATACTGGAACACTCCGTTGAATGATTTTTTGTAAAATTCACCCGCTTTGTCCATTCCATTGTACAACATTTTGGTCCTGTCTCTCAAATTATCTATGGATTTCACCATTTCTAAGGTTGGAAACTTGGCTTTTGATTTAGTTTGATATTCTAAAGTTTTCAGGTTTAGTTCAAGAATTTCGCTCTTGCCGTCTTCGTTTTTCACTTTTTTATAAAAACCTTGTCCAGATTTACTTCCTAGCCAGCCGTTTTCTAACATCTTAGAAATGTAGCCAGGAATCGTAAACAACTCTTTTCTTTCGTCATTTGGGCAGTTTTCGCGCACCCCGTTGGCTACGTGCACCAAGGTGTCCAATCCCACCACATCACAGGTACGGAAAGTAGCAGATTTTGGTCTTCCCATTACCGGGCCAGTCAATTTATCTACTTCGCCTACCGTGAGTCCCATTTCTTCAACGGTATGGAATAACGCTTGAATAGAAAATACCCCAACCCTATTTGCAATAAATGCAGGAGTATCTTTGGCAAGAACGGTTGTTTTCCCTAATATTTTTGAGCTGTAATTCATCAAAAAATCCACCACAGCTGGGTCAGTTTTTGGGGTAGGAATAATTTCCAACAATTTTAAATACCTGGGAGGATTAAAAAAGTGAGTTCCCAAAAAGTGTTTCTGGAAATCTTCGCTTCTTCCTTCTAGCATCATCTGGATAGGAATTCCAGAAGTGTTGGAAGAAATAATTGTCCCGGGCTTTCTGTGTTTTTCGATGTTGCCAAACACAATTTGTTTGATGTCGAGCCTTTCTACCACCACCTCGATGATCCAATCGGCTTTGGACACCAAATGAATGTCATCTTCTAGGTTTCCTGTGGTAATTCTGCTAGTGTAAGATTTGCTGTAAATGGGCGAAGGGTTGGATTTCAATGCCGAAGTCAAGGCATCGTTTACAATTTTGTCCCGTGCTTGCTTGTCTTTGGATTCTTTTGCTTCGTTTGGCACAATGTCCAAGAGTAACACATCCAGTCCTACATTGGCAAAATGACACGCAATTCTTGACCCCATTACTCCAGATCCTATTACTGCTACTCGTTTGATGTTTCTTTTCATATTCTAACTATAAATTATACTAATCGCTGTCGCAAAAAAAATTAGTGATCACCAGAAAGAAAAATGTGGTTTTCATCAATTAATTCATTGATGTCGCCCAATACTTTGAAAAATGTATCTAGTTCTTTCTTTTTTAAATTTTGTCTCAGATGATTGTTAAATTGAATCACTTTTTCTTTTGAAATTTCTCGTTTTTCTTTGCCTAGTTCGGTCAAAAATATTCGAACTTTTCGTTTATCATCTTTGTCTACTTCTCGATAAATTACTTTTTCTTCTTCTAAATTTTTGAGAGTTCTTGTTAAACTGCGTGACTCCATTCCCATTTTCGGCCCCAAGCTAGTAGATGGTGTTCCTTCTTTGATGTCGATATTTAGCAAGACCATTCCTGTAGCCATACTCACACCGTGCTGGGCAGCCTGAACATTATACATTCGTGCTATCTTGTGCCACGTGGAGCGAATATTAAAATCTATGGTTTCTTCTGGTTTCATATTGTTTGTTGAACGAATATAAACAAAAAATGTTATGCTTGCATAACAAATGGCGCTATTTTTTACATTTTATTTTTCATTCATTTTTTTTCTCCCTGATGATTGGCACAATCTCAAATAAGAATGATTGCAAGACAAGAGTATTTTGACTAATTTTGAATCAAAATAAATAAGGAGATGAGTATTTCAGAAATAGAAAACGAAATTTTAGAGGAGTTTTCAATGTTTGATGATTGGATGGAGAAGTATGAGCATATCATCGAATTGGGAAAAGAATTGCCGATAATTTCGGAAACCCAAAAAACTGACGAGAACATTATAAAAGGCTGTCAATCTAGAGTGTGGCTTCATGCGGAAAAAGAAGGAGAAAATATTTCCTACTCTGCCGATAGTGATGCCATCATCACAAAAGGAATAATAGCCTTGCTTATTAGAGTATTGAACAACCAAGATCCTAAAGAAATTGTAAAAGCAGAGCTTGGTTTTATAGACGAAATAGGATTAAAAGAACATTTGTCTCCTACAAGATCAAATGGCCTTGTAAGCATGATAAAACAAATGAAAGTGTACGCTTTATTGATGCAAAAAACTGCATAAAACGATGAAAAAAAAGGAACTAGAAGACACAATTATCGCGGTAATTAAAACAATTTTTGACCCTGAAATCCCAGTTGATATCTATGAGCTAGGATTGATTTATGATGTTAGAATCGACAAAGAATGCAATGTAGAGGTTGATATGACCCTTACGTCACCTTCTTGTCCTGTTGCGGAAACTCTACCGGTTGAGGTGGAAGATAAAATAAAAGGCATAGAGGCAGTAAAATCAGCCAAAGTTCAAGTAGTGTTTGACCCCACTTGGACCAAAGATATGATGAGTGAAGAAGCTCAGCTAGACCTCGGTTTTATGTAACAACAAACACAACAATGAAAACCGTAGGAATTTACTTTCATTTGCATGAATCATACATCGATAAGGCTGCATTGGAGTTGGAAGGGATACAGTCCTACATCCAAAACGAAAATACTTTTACTGTTTATGCCGATGGGTTTAGACCCAACATCAAATTACAAGTGAATGAAACAGATTTTGAACAGGCACTCAAAATTCTCCAAGACTTGAGACGGGAAGAGGAATAGTGTTGTTAAAAAAACATCCTTAATATCTTACTCCAAGCCGACTCCAAACCGAACAATTATTCCATTAGATTTGCGTTTAACACAAGCGTAAATTAGCCAAAGAAGGCAAAAAAAATAATGGAAAACCAACTTGCAATAGAACCAAAACCTAGACCACGATTCAGAAAAGTAAAGAGAGTATTTTATGTACTTATCGCGACTCTTTTACTGACAATCCTGACGGGTTTTATTTTGGCGAAAGTGTATGAAAATGAAATAAAGAAATATGCAATAGACGAGGTTAATGGTTACTTGAAAGCGAAACTGAAGATTAAGGAAGAGAACGTTTCGTTTTCTTTCTTTAAGAAATTTCCCAATGCTAGTCTAAATTTTGCTGATTTATTGATTGAGGATGAGAATCAAAAGGACACCATTTTGTTTGCAGAAAATTTTTCTCTTGAATTTGGTTTAGGCTCACTGTTTTCCGGTAACTATGAGGTAAATGAAATAGATCTAGACGATGCTCAGGCAAATTTAAAAGTAACAGCTGAAGGAGATGAGAACTATATTTTTTGGAAGCAAGGGGAGCAACCCGACTCTTCAAAAAGCACTTTGACTTTTAGCCTAAAAGAAGTCAATTTTCATCAGGTTGAAGTCAACTATGAAAACAAAAAAACTCTCAACTTAGCCAAATTAGTCATTAATGAAGCTCAATTTGAGGGCGACTTTGGAGTAGACTCTTCGGTGGTTTCCATTGAGTCGGATCTCTGGATTTCCGCTCTACAAAATGACAGTACAGTTTTATTTAAAGATAAAAGAAGTTCGGTTTCGATAGAGAAAGCACTCTTTGAGAAAGAAAAGGTTGCATTGACGGACGGCAGACTAACAGTGGGAGAGATGTCGCTCAATGTAGACGCTTTGTTTGATGTAGTAAACCATAAAAACACCGTGAATGCTTTAGCGAGCAATGTGGAAATTTCGGAGGTATTCTCACTCATGCCCAATGAGGTAAGCGAAAAATTAAAGGTATACAAAACAGATGGCTTTGTAGATGGAAATATAGAAATTACCTCTAACAAGAAAGAGGAAACTCCGCGAATAAAGGCCGATTTTACCATTCAAAAAGGAACGGTTACTGAAACAAATTCGAACGTAAAACTAGAGAATCTCAAGTTGATAGGATTGTATGAACTATCCCCTTATTCTCAAAAAATAGAGCTGACTGAAGGAAGTGGAACGTTGAGTGGAGGAAATTTTTCTCTCACAGGAAAGCTCTTGGGAACTTCTATTCAAACAATCATGACAAAGATTACTGGAAATCTTGAGTTGGAAAAATTAGCAAAATTTCTCAACATACCCACCATTGAGTCCATGGGAGGAAATATTTCAATCGACAATGAATTTAGAGGAAGGTATAAAGCGGGTAATTTATCGGTGACTGAGTTTTTGGGAACAGCCAGCCTACAAAACGCATCGATGAAATTATCAAACAACCTGTCTTCCTATCAAGAGTTTACAGGAAACATAACTTTCAACCGATTTAAATCAAACGCTCAACTTACCGGAAAGTACGGAAATTCAGATTTATCGATTAGCACTCAGTTTTCCAATTTTATCCCCTATTTGTTTAATAATCAGTCGTTGGAGGCAAATATTTACGTTCAATCTGAGTTTTTAGAATTAGATGAGTTGATAGGAAACCAGAAGCAAGAAGTGGAAGCAGGAAATGATACTTCTGGAGTCGTATTCCCGAAAAATATAGAAGCAACATTGAGGGTTTCGGTGGAGAAATTGATGTATCAAAAACATCAATTAACTCAAGTTTCGGGATCCGTTACCTTGAATCAAAATGAGATCAAATCAGATAATTTGGTCTTTCAATCAAATAAAGGAAACGTTAACTTGTCTGGTAGCTTAACCTCTCAAGACGATGGATTTCTATTACAATCTAACATCGTTTTGGGTCAAATTGATATGAGCGATTTGTTGTTTAGGTTTAATAATTTTGAACAATCTGTAGTGCGGAGCGAGCACTTATCAGGAAGAGCAAACGCGGTAGTTTTTGTTCAATCTGAATTAACAAAACACCTAGAAATGGAGTTGAACTCGCTGGTTGTAAACGCTGAGTATTCAATTTCGGAAGGAGAATTAAAAAACCTTGAATTATTTCAGGAGATTGGCGATTACCTAAGGTCCAATTCGATTGCCAGAAGTGTGGTAAAAGTGGATGAGTTATCCCAAAAATTAAAACACGTTAAGTTTTCGGAATTTAGCAATACCCTAGAAATAAAAGACAGAATGATACGGATTCCTTCCATGAATATTCGTACTTCAGCTATGGATATTGGGCTCTATGGTTCTCAGAGTTTTGATTTTGACATTCATTATGGAATTAACCTGAGGCTCAAGGATATTTTAACAAAAAAGAAAGACACAGAATACGGCTACATTTTAGACGATGGAACCGGTGCTCGTCTCTTTTTATTAATGACCGGAACTATCGATGAACCTATTTTTAAATTGGACAAAGAGGGTAGAAAAAACTTCAAAGAAGAAAAACGTATCGAGGAAAAAAACAATGTAAAAGGAATATTGAAAGAGGAATTCGGTTTGTTCAAAAACGATAGCTCGGCTCAAAAATCGCACGCAAAACCCAAGCCAAAACCAAAATTTGAGGTAGAGTGGGAAGAAGACACAAAATCTGAAGAAGTAACGAAAAAATCTGAAATAAAGGATAAAAAGGAAGACAAATCGAAAAAGAAAAAATCTTGGTTGGACAAACTAAAGGGAGAAGAAGAAAAGAAGAAAAAAGTAGGATTTGAGATAGAATAATTTTTTCTGGCTATTAAGTCGGGTAAAATTGGCAAAAAAACTAACTTTACTACTCTCAAAAAATAGCACATGAAAAAATTCATTACCACACTCATCATTTTGGCTTTTGCTGTATTGGCAGGATTTTCGCAAGTATATGATCCTGTAGATTGGGAATACTCGGTGGAACAAAACGGAAAAGAGGCCACTTTGATATTTACTGCCACGATTGAGATAGGATGGCATGTATATTCTCAAACGTTAGAAAGCGATGACGGTCCGGTTGCCACGGAAGTCACTTTTGTACCTAATTCTAACTACGAATTGGTGGGGAAAACCACTGAATCAAAAACGTACAAAGAGTACGATCCAAATTTTGAAATGAATCTGACTTTTTTCAAAACAAAGGCAGTTCTCAAACAAAAGGTAAAGCTCAAAACAGACAAGCCGTTCGATATTGAGGGAAGCGTCTATTTTATGGTGTGCAACGAATCTATGTGCTTGCCGCCAAGCGATGCCGTTCACAGGTTTCAATTAAATAAGGAGGCTACAAACGAAGAAACTTCGGTACCAGAATTGAAATTAGTAGAGGGCAAGGATATAAGTACTCAAGAAAATTCTTCGCAAAGCGGAGGAATTGAAGATCCGGCTCAATGGACGTTTTCTTCAAAAAAACTGAATGACCGAGTATTTGAGATTACCGCAACTGCTATCTTGGACAAACACTGGCACATTTACGCCAATAAGCAGGTAAGCGATATGATAATTCCAACCGAACTTTATGTTGCCGATACGATTGGGCAGATGAAGGGCGAGATGAAGGAGACAGGAGTGATTCATGAAGTATACGAGGAGGTAAATGATGCCGACAGCCGTTACTATGAGAACGAAGTTACTTTCTCCCAACAAGTTACCGTGAAAGAGGGGGTAGAGACTTTTACGGTAGAATTGTCTTACATGTTATGCGATACGAGCCATTGCCTTCCTCCAACCTACGAAGAAATAAAAATAGACGCAGCCACAGGAAATATTGTGAAAGACAGTGCTTCAGGTTCATCCGTTTCCAGTGCGCTTGAGATCTTGCCAGCTATGGAGAATTTTGACTTAAATAATCCGGTAGCCGATTGTGGAGGTGAATCTGCCAACAGCGAGGAGAAAAAAGGATTGTGGCTGTTATTTTTGTTAGGAATTGGAGGAGGTTTGTTTGCTATCCTCACTCCTTGTGTGTATCCAATGATACCTTTGACAGTTAGTTTTTTTACCAAGGGTGGTCAAGATTCCAAAGGAGGATTTGGGAAAGCAGCCCTTTATGGACTGTTTATATTTTTGATATACACTTCGCTTAGTTTGCCATTTTGGTTTACCGATGCAGATCCGCAGGTATTGAACGGAATAGCAACAAACCCTATTCTTAATTTAATATTTTTTGCGGTATTTGTATTCTTCGCATTTTCCTTCTTAGGGTATTACGAACTTACTTTACCTTCCAAATGGAGCAACAAAGTGGATTCTGCTTCCAACGTGGGAGGAATTATCGGAATAGCATTGATGGCATTGACTTTGGCACTGGTTTCTTTTTCTTGTACAGGCCCAATTTTGGGTTCCGTATTGGCAGGAGTGTTAAAAGATGGACCATTGCCGCTCACTGTGGCTTTAGCAGGATTCGGATTAGCACTTGGCTTGCCATTCGCCATTTTTGCAGCTTTTCCGAGCTTAATGAAAAAATTACCTTCTTCGGGAGGTTGGTTAAACTCAGTAAAAGTAGTTCTTGGATTCCTAGAATTGGCGTTGGCAATTAAATTCTTGTCCAATGCAGATTTAGTGATGCAATGGGGATTAATAAAAAGAGAAGTGTTCTTTGCGCTTTGGATATTAATTGGCCTCGGATTGGTGGCCTACCTATTTGGGCTCATCAAGTTTCCTCATGACCACGGAAAAACAAAACTATCTTTCTTTAGAGTTTCATTTGCCCTTATGATTTTGGCATTTGTGGTGTATTTAATTCCTGGACTTTCGGGAGGAGAAAACGCAAATAGGAAACTGGTGAGTGGGTTTCCACCCCCAATGCATTATAGTTTCTTTGGTGGAGAAATGTTCCATGCTTACAAAGACTACGAAGAAGGCAGAAAAGCGGCCGAAGAGCAGGGAAAACCTATGCTAATAGATTTTACAGGTTGGGCTTGTGTAAACTGCCGAGAAGTAGAAGAAAACATTTGGCCAGAGCCAGAGGTAATGAAACTTATTTCGGAAGAATTTATACTAGTTTCGTTGTACGTAGATGAAGACATTGAACTACCAACCGAAGAGCAAGGAGAGGTAGACATTAAGTATGACAACGGTAAAATCAAAAAGAAAAAGATTAAAACGGTAGGGGACAAATGGTTCACATTCGAAACAATTGTGTTCAAAAACAATGCGCAGCCGCGATACATCTTGTTGTCGGATGATGGCAGGTTGCTGAACAACCCTATCAGTTATGCGGATATCAAAAAAGGAGGAGGAGCAGCATTTTATGCCGATTTTTTGAGATGTGGACTAGAAGCTTACCAATCAATTAACTAAGAAAAATATAGAAGAACAGAATTAAATGAAAAACCCTTTTATTGCCCTAGCGCTGTTGGCTAGCGTTTCGTTGTGGTCGTGCAACAGAGAAAAGCCCCAAAAACAAGAATTTCCTGACGAAGAAGAAGTAATTGTTCCAGACATGAGGTTTGGGTTCGATTTTAATAACTACGATGTTCAAGAAGGATTGGTAGAACAAGACTGGACACTGAGTCACCTTTTTGCACAATATGATGTGTCTCAGGCAGATATTAATGAAGCCTATCTTATTTCAAAAGACAGTCTTGAGTTAAACTATATCTCTCCAAATAGAGAATACTACATACTTTGTAGAAAAGATAACGACACGGTAAACAATTTACAATATGCGATTTACGTAAAAAATGCAGTAGAGTATTTTGTGTTCGATTTTAACGATACCGTAGCGGTACATGCCAAAAGAAAAAAGGTAAAAATAACCGACAGGGAAATAAGTGCTCGAATCCGTAAAGGAGGAAACTTATCTTTTGCTGTAGACAGGCAGGTTCAAAACCCCACGATAACCTATCCACTTGTGGATGAAATTGCAAGTATTTACTCGTGGTCTATCGATTTTTTTCACTTACAGATAGACGACAAACTCAAAATTATTTACGAAGAAAAAACCGTAGAAGGTGAACCCATCGGAATAGGAAAAGTAAAAGCAATTTTGTTCAACCACAAGAACACGGATTTTTATGCCTTTGGTTATTCCATCGATTCCAGTTATAGCTTTTATACAGAAGAAGCAAAAACAATGAAAAGTATGTTTTTGTCAGCTCCGCTGAAGTATTCCAGAATGAGTTCGGGATATAACCTCAAAAGGTATTTAAGAATGTACGGCAGAATAAAACCTCACCTGGGTACAGACTATGCCGCACCCTACGGAACTCCTATCTGGACGACAGCAGATGGAACTATATCTCGAGCGGGATATGGAAGAGGAAATGGAAATTTTGTGAAAGTAAAACACAACAAACAGTACTCAACTCAGTACCTGCACATGTCTCGTATTGCCAAGGGAATTAAGGTAGGGAAATACGTAAAACAAGGTGAGATTATTGGGTACGTGGGTAGTACAGGTTCGTCTACAGGAAACCACGTGTGTTACCGATTTTGGAAAGACGGCAAACAAGTAGATTCTAGGAAACAAAAGTTCAATACTGCCAAACCCATGGACAGCGCTTACATTCCTACCTATTTAAACTATGTAGATTCTGTAAAGCCTATTTTAGATAATATACAATTTCCTGTGCTGGATACTATTTCGGATGATACTGATTCTACTTTGATGGAAATCTAGGAGTAGTTCATAATTACTCTTGATATTGCCCGAAAAAAAACAATTTTATCCCTAATTTTAACCAACCAAAAAAAGGGTTGAATAATGAATTTAATTGAAGAATTAACTTGGAGAGGGATGTTGCACGACAGCATGCCCGGGATGGAAGAGCACTTAAAAGAAGAAATGCGGGCAGCTTACGTCGGAATTGACCCCACGGCCGATTCGCTACACATTGGGCACTTGGTTTCGGTAATGATGCTAAAACACTTGCAAGTAGCTGGCCACAAGCCAATAGCGCTAGTAGGTGGAGCTACCGGAATGATTGGAGATCCAAGCGGAAAATCAGCTGAAAGAAATTTGCTGGACGAAAAAACACTTCGTAAAAATGAAGAAGGTCTAAAAAAACAGCTAAAGAAATTTTTGGATTTTGAATCCAACGAAAAGAATGCAGCCGAGTTGGTAAACAATTACGACTGGATGAAAGATTTTTCGTTTCTCGGATTTATTCGGGATGTAGGAAAGCATATCACTGTAAATTACATGATGGCAAAGGACTCGGTAAAAAAGAGAATTACAGGCGAAGACAGTGACGGAATGTCTTTTACGGAGTTTACCTACCAGTTGGTGCAAGGGTATGATTTTTTACATCTTTTCAGAGAAAAAAACTGTACCATACAAATGGGAGGAAGCGACCAGTGGGGAAACATCGTAACGGGTACCGAATTAATTAGAAGAATTGGGGGAGGAAAAGCATTTGCCGTTACTTGCCCCTTGATAACCAAAGCCGATGGGGGCAAATTTGGTAAAACCGAAAGTGGAAACATTTGGATGGATCCCGAAAAAACTTCGCCTTACAAATTTTACCAGTTTTGGCTCAATACAAGTGACGAAGACGCAGAAAAATACATCAAAATTTTTACTCTGTTTGGCAAAGAAGAAATAAATAAGCTGGTAGCAGCACATTTAGAAGCTCCTCACGAAAGAAAACTTCAAAAGGCGCTAGCCGAAGACATTACAATAAGAGTTCACTCCCTAGAGGAATATGAAAATGCAGTGAAAGCTTCAGAAATATTATTTAAAAAAGGAAAAGAAGCAGTAGATGGATTAAAATCGTTGTCGGCTAATTTGATTCAAGATATTTTTGAGGGAGTGCCACAAGCCACTTTTGCCCAATCAGAGTTGGCGGAAGGCATTGATATTGTAGCGGCTCTGGCAGAAAAAGGAGGTTTTTTAAAATCGAACGGGGAAGCGCGCAGAGAACTGAAACAAAACTCGATAAGTGTAAACAAAGAAAAAGTAACCGACACCAAAGTACTCTCAGAGGACGATTTGATAGGAGGAAAGTACATTTTGTTGCAAAAAGGAAAGAAGAACAATTATTTGGTAACTGTTGAATAAGAGATTTTTAAATGAAACTTTTCTTATATTTAAACAAAGTAGGTAGTGCAACAACAAACTTACTCCCTTGAATAATTAGAGAGGTGGGTGACAGCCAAAGAAAATAATCACTTCCCTGGCTTTTGCCGAGAAGTTTGGGAGAGGCTATCAAGACGAAAAAAAATTGAAAAGAAATCGATAATGTTAAAACAGTATTTATCACAAAAGCTATCACAAAAGCTATCGCCTCAGCAAATTCAATTAATGAAATTGCTGCAGGTTCCTACTGTTGAACTGGAGCAACGAATAAAAGACGAAATAGAGGAAAATCCAGCACTTGAAGAAGGGCTAGAAAAGGAAGAAGACGAGTATGGAGAGGATGAATATGGAGAAGATTTAACAGACTCGCGAGACGATTTTGATGTAAGTGATTACCTAGATAGTGAATCTCACTATTCTACCAAATCAAATAACTATGCCGATCCAGAACAAGAAACAAACATTCCTATTTCGGGAGGAAAAACGTTTCAAGAACGACTAACAAACCAAATTTCTCTTAGGCTAAGGGACGAGAGGAAACTGATCATTGCTCAAAATATTATTGGGAACTTAGATGAGTCTGGGTACCTCAGAAGGGAGCTTATCAATATTTCAGATGACTTGGCATTTATGTTTAATATCATGGCGGAGGAAGATGAGATAGAGGAAGTGCTTTATGAAATACAAGGTTTGGATCCAGCAGGAGTGGGAGCCAGAGACCTCAAAGAATGCCTGCTCATTCAGCTAGAGCGAAAACAAATGCTTCATGAGGAAGATCCGGGATTGTTGGCAGACGCTATTAATTTGATTGAGCATCAATTTGATGCCTTTACAAAAAAGCACTACGCTAAAATATTAGAAAGACTCAATTTTAGTGAAGAGAGACTGAAAGAAACCATTGAGTTGGTAACCAAATTGAACCCTAAACCGGCAGGTTCTATCAAGGAGAGTTCTGTATCTGCTCAACATATTATTCCAGACTATATTCTCACCGAAGAAGACGAAGAGCTAAATTTAACATTGAATGCGCGAAATGCACCCCAGCTGAATGTAAGTAGAACGTATCACAACATGCTCGAAACTTACGACAAAAGTAAGAAGACAAAGAAAGACAAAGAGGCAATCATGTTTATTAAACAAAAATTGGATGCGGCTTCTTGGTTTATAGATGCCATTAAGCAACGGCAGCATACAATGATGAGCACCATGGAGGCCATCTTGAACTACCAAAAGGAATATTTTTTGACAGGGGATGAAACCAAATTAAAGCCCATGATCCTAAAAGACATTGCTGAAATTGTGGAGCTTGATATTTCTACGGTATCTAGGGTGACCAACTCCAAATATATCCAAACACCGTTCGGAACCTTTTTGTTAAAATCCTTTTTCTCCGAATCTCTCTCCACCGATTCGGGTGAAGATGTCTCTACCCGAGAAGTAAAAAAAATACTCCAAAACATCATAGAAGACGAAAACAAGAAAAAACCGTTTACGGATGGAGTATTGGCCGAAATGCTTAAAGACAAAGGCTATAACATAGCCCGAAGAACGATTGCTAAATACCGAGAACAACTTGAAATCCCTGTGGCTCGATTAAGAAAAGAACTCTAATATTGTGAAGCAAGCAGCACGAGTAATCTCGCTCATTATCAATCCATTTATTATGCCTTTGCTTGGGATCATATTTGTATTTAAGATTCACGCCATTTATCGGATTGTCTATCCGTCCGATTTCGGAAATATACTAATCTTATTGGCTTGTATTCTCACGTTAATTTTTCCAATTATTTCTATTTACGTGCTCTATCGATCGGGTTTGGTGGCTGATTTATCACTCTCCAAACGAAAAGATAGACTTCTACCCTCTGCTATAACAGTAGCCTATTATGTAGGATTCTATTATTTTATCCATCGAATTGAAGGGATAGATACTCCAATTTTAGCTGGATTTTTGGGAGGATGTGTAGCACTCGTGGTCAGTATTCTTATTTCCTTGAAATGGAAAATTAGCCTCCATGCTCACGGAATTAGTTCTTTGGCTGGAATGGTAATTGGAGTAACACAAATAACCTTTGTGTCTCATCATTGGCTCAATATTGGGTTGCTAATAGCCATTGGCCTTGTGGGAACAAGTAGACTTATTTTACACAAACACTCCGCACTTCAGGTGTATGTCGGAGCAATGTTGGGTTTTTTGGGTCCTTATTTGTTTGTAATCAATGATTGGGCACTCTAGTAAATCATATATTTCATTCCAAGGTTGAAGAAGAATCCATTTTGATGAAGTAAATCTCCCCCATCTGAACTAACAAGATTTACATTGTATTTTCCTGTCCCATATATACAAAAATCGTCATTCAATTGGTAGTTTACTTTTGGCCCTATTGCCATGAAAGTACCAAAAGAACTTTCGGCATTGGCTGCCTCCCAAGTGCTTAGGTTGTAGGGAGAATAAAGAAAACTAATTTCTTTGCCTGCTACACCCACAAGGTCAGACTCAAATCTATGGATCGAAAATTGCTGAATGAATGTGAGATTAATAAGGATCTGAAGTGGATCGTATTGCATTTCTCCATACACAGAAAAATCCAAGCCTAAACCAATTTTATAACTAGATATTTTTTCTTCAAAACTCACATCATACAATTGCATCGAGGCTTCTTCAAGGGCTGTTCTTGTAGAGGACTTATTAAGCCCTCTTGCCACTTCTAAAGACCACACTGAAGCGATACGTTCCCCAAAGATTCTCGTATATGAATCCAATCTTACTTTGAGCAAATGCTTCTGTTTCTGATTCTTCAGAAGAATACCCAAATTGAATGGGATCATTGGGGATTGAGTTTAAAAAACTGAAATTGGCAATCTCAAAACCAGTATAAAGACCAATATTGGATTGAGAGTAACCATTGATAAAGCAAGCCATTGCAGCTGTTACAAGAATTAATTTAATTGAAATCATGCCCCTAAGTTATGAAAATAATTGGAAGTCAATTATTTATACTCTCTTTCTGTCATTGATTTCTTTCCTTTTTTGGCAAATACCAATTTGCTGATTAACCCCATAGAATTATACTCGTAGGACCTACTCCAGTCCTCTTTTTTTCCAATGTAGGACTTTTCTGAGGTTAAAAACCCTTGGTCATTGTATGTAAATAAGTTTTTTGAAACTAACTTTCCTTTTGTGCATTCGTGCTTAGCTACAACTTTGCCATTTTAAAGTGTCGTGTTGTTTTCCCATCTTACTTTTCCCCTTTTGTTAAATGATTTATACACTTTGTCAGTGTCTGATGTTTCCTTGTAGTAGTTAGGTATCCCTTCAAATTAATCGATTTTCCTTGGCCGACCAAAATAGAACTGTTCAAAAAAATAAAAAACGCCATTCTCACTTAAGTGAAGATGGCGTTTTGATCCTGAATGATTACCTGATTAAAAAGGTAAGTCATCGTCAGATTTGGCAGAATTTGAGCTTCCTTTGGGTTTTCCCATGAGTAACAACTCATTCACCACCACCTCAGTGGTATATCTCTTGTTTCCGTCCTTGTCTTCCCAAGAGCGTGAAGTAAGCTTTCCTTCGATAGCTATTTCGCTCCCTTTTTGCACGTATTTTTCAATTATCTCAGCAGTTTTGCCCCATGCAACTAGGTTATGCCATTCGGTGTTTTCTATCAGCTCGCCTTTTGCATTTTTATACTTTTCGTTTGTAGCGAGGCTAAAATTTGCGACTGTTTTTCCAGATTCTAAGTGTTTTACTTCAGGAGATTGTCCTATTCGTCCAATTAATTGTACTTTGTTTTTTAAATTACTCATAATGTTGTGTGTTTTCTTCCGCCCAAAGGCAGGTTCGTTTATGTGCCGTCAAACCTCGTTGTTTGTTTCGACAGTGCAAATATGCGGTGAGTCTTTTTGAGTATTCGGTTGCTAACTACTTGTTTTCGTTTACTTTCGGATGTAATCGTTTGTAGTCGTTTGCAAATGATAAATATTTTTGTATCTTACATCAGTAAAACACTGAAATACAGATAGAAATATCTCATTCAGTTTAATTTTTAGCCTTATGGAAAAGAAATGTTTAGAATGCGAAGAAATTGTGCGTGGAAGAGCCGATAAGAAGTTTTGCTCTGATTATTGCCGAAATTCATACAACAACAAACTGCATGTGGAGGACAAGAATTTGGTTCGAAACATTAATAATAGACTTAAGAAGAATTATAAAATTTTATCGGATCTCAATCCAGATCAAAAAACCAAAACTCATCGAGATAAATTAATTGCCAAAAATTTTGACTTTAATTACTTCACAAGTGTTTATACCACTAAAAAAGGTACGGTTTATTATTTCGTTTACAACCAAGGTTATTTGGAGCTCGATAATGGATTTTATATGCTGGTAAAGAGGAAAGAAAATTAAGCCTGAGAGTGCAAAAGCTTAATTTGATAGAAATATTGTGTAACTTAAGGCTCGAAAAAACATAAACCCATCTATGAAAACATTAACATTATCAGTTGGAAAGTACCTAGTGCTTTCAGTATTAGCGCTAGGAATGACTATTTCTAGTTGTAAAAAAGAAGAGGAAGAAGTAATTGAACCAGAGACTGGAACAACTGCACCAGAACCAACTTTTAGTGCTCATGCACAAGTTCAGGTCCCAATCGTATTGAAGGAAACGGGTGAGCTGTGTCCGCCTTGTGGAGGATGGGGATGGACAAACTGGGAAACCCTAATAAATGATTACAAGTCCACTGCTTTTAAATGGGCAAATTACAGTAATTACTTTGTGTCTAATTCATTTTTTGTAAATTCTGAGTTGGATCCTGCCAACTCGGTTCAAAATGCATTTCAAGCAAATTTCCCTTACGGAGGTTCAAAACCTCTAATTTATGTAAACGGAACCCAAGCGAGCACGAATACGGGAGCCGCTCAAGTTACAGATTCTAAAGTAAAAATAGACCAATCTATCAATACACCAGCGGCAAATGTGAAAGTATCAGCTGCCTACAAAATAAAATGGGAAGGGAATAAAATTACTGTAGATGCACAAGCTAAATTTTACCAAAATACAGGTGGTACTTATTACATGGGTGTTTACCTTGTAGAAGATAAAGTAATGGCAACACAAAGCGGACAATCTGGAACTGTCCCTCATCATTTAGCGATGAGAGGATCAGTAGAAGGTGGAGTTTGGGGAAAAGAAATAGTATCCGGAACTGTAGCTGCTGATGATTTGTTCGATGAAACCTATACAACCACTATTCCCTCTGGTTATAATAAAGAAAATATTTCGGTAGGAGTTATTATTTGGAGAAAAAATGGAACAAAGTATTTTTATGAAAATTCCGCTACCAACCAAGAATAAACAGAAAGAGATTCAAAATAAAAAAGGGGTTGCTCATGTAGCAGCCCCTTTTTTTTAATTAGGTGGTAGATGTACATCAAGGAAGGATTACGACACTTTGCGTATCAGAGGCATAGAGGCTAAAGTTTCCTAACGCTCCATTATTGAAGTTGCCAGTTGGGTTGGCAGGAGGAGCGCCATTTCCGGCATTTATTAGCGCATCCACTCCTTCTAGATAGGTAAAAGTAGCCCGATCGCAAGAGGTGAGTTTCATGGTTACATTATCAAAAGCATCCGCCACATCAATTGCGAATAAAGGAAACTCAATTCTGTTTCCATTTAGGAATCCATCATCCAATAAAATAAGGTTAAAAATATCACCGTAATAGGTACCTTGAATATCTACCTCGATTCGATAGTAGTTATCCGTTGCTGCTGGGTCATTGAATTCAATTTGGGTAATGTACCCGCTGTCATTGAATGTACTTGCTTCCACAAATTCATAAGAGATTGTATCAATTGGCACTACTTCGGGCATAATTCCTTTGGCCACAAAACTATTCCCGTTCTCATTTACGGTAAGCGTATATTCTGTTCCAGATACCGCGTTGAAACCAACCAATTGATAGTTTCCATCGCCAAAACTTGTGAGGGTATAATCTCCAGCACCATCGCTTAGTACAACGGTAGCATTGGTAATTGGTACAGGAGTGTTGTCACCAAAGAAGTTGGAAGTCTTGCTTACTTTCACATCAAAACTGTGTGTTCCTTCTAGCAAGGTAGCTTCAATTACTGTTCGTTTGTCTCCCTCTTCTTGTTCAATGTCGATAATTTTTCGACAAGAAACCGTAGAAATCGCGAGGATAGAAAAGGCAAAAATTATTTTTTTCATACTGTCTAAAATTTAAAGTTATAGGTAACAGAAGGGATTATTTTAAATAAAGCTGTTTGTTCAGCCACTGTCTGTCCTGGGTTGCTTTCGTCATCAATAAAATTAATAGAGAAGGTATTTTCTCTACCATACACATTGTAAATAGAAAAATTCCAGTTAGATTCAAACTTATCGGTTTTCTTGTTGTACCAAGTCACCCCCACATCCATTCTGTGGTAATCGGGGAACCTCGATTGATTTCTTCCCGAATAATAAGGCACATTTACTCCTTCTATTTGGTATCCTCCAGATGGATAGGTAACTGCAAGTCCTGTCGTGTATACCCAACTTGCCGATGCAGTCCATTTTTCGTTGAATTTGTAAATACCCACTGCTGATATATCGTGGATCAAATCCTGACGAGCAGGATAGTATTCTCCGTTGTTGATGGCATCAAATTTTCGTAAGGAACGAGAGTAAGTGTAACTCAACCAACCAGTAAAGGCACCTTTTCTTTTTTTCAAATAGAATTCAGCTCCGTAGGCTATTCCTGAGCCAAAAGTTAATTCACGCTCTACTTCACCGTTCAAGAAGAGATCTGCTCCATCCTTGTAATCAATCTGGTTTTGGAGGTTTTTGTAATATCCTTCTACCGAAAATTCGTAGGCGTTCTTTTTAAAATTTCTAAAATATCCCAAAGCTATTTGATCAATGATTTGGGGTTTTACATTGTTAGAACTTGGCACCCAAGAATCGGTGGGAGAAGAAGCCGTTGCATTGGACAATAAATGGATGTACTGGTAGTTTCTATTATACGAAGCTTTGAGGGAGGATACCTCGCTCAGCATATATTTGGCTGCCAGTCGGGGCTCAAAACCTCCATAAAACTTAGCGGTTTCATGTCGGTTGTAATAGCGAGAGTTTGTGGTATTGCCTGCCTCGTTGTAGTCAAAAATAGAATCATTATTCCCCAAATAATTAAAGAACGAATACCGAAGACCATACTGAATGCTGAATAGTTCCGACACTTTTTGTTCATTTTGGAGGTAAACCGCGTTTTCTGTAGCAAGTCTATCATTCAAATTGATAGGATTAAAACCCGAAATGGAACTAAATAATTCACCTGGATCAAACGTGTGATAAATCATGTTGAGTCCAAATTTTATGGTATTCTTTTCATTCAAAAAATAAGAAAAATCTTGTTTGATGTTGTAATCCAAAATAGAGGCTTTGAATCCAAAAGATTCCTCATCGCTTCCTATCTTAAATTCATAATCATAATTACTCAAGATAAGCGAAGTGTTCGAAAACAACTTATCGCTAAACAAATGGTTCCAACGCAGAGTTCCCGTAGCATTTCCCCAATTGAATCCAAAAGTTTCTCCAACTCCTAACACATCTCTTCCAAAGTACCCTGACAGGTACACCCTGTTTTTGTCATTTATTTTGTAATTTGCTTTGAGGTTAAGGTCGTAGAAGTAGAGTTTGGAATCTCTTAAATCTTCGTCTGGCGATAGTTTTAAGAACAAATCGGCATAGCTTCTTCTTCCCGAAACGACAAATGAACCTTTGTCTTTTACGATAGGACCTTCGAGTGTTAGCCTAGAAGAAATAACCCCCAAACCTCCTGAGGCACCAAATTTTTTGCTGTTTCCGTCTTTCATGGTAATGTCCATTACCGAAGAACCTCTTCCTCCATATTCTGCTGGCATTCCTCCTTTGTACAGAGACACATCTTTGATGGCATCAGAATTGAACACTGAGAAAAATCCAAGGAGATGAGAAGCATTATACACCACCGCTTCGTCCAATAAGATTAGATTTTGATCTACACCACCTCCACGCACAAAAAAACCTCCATTTCCTTCACCGCCACTCTTTATTCCAGGCATGAGTGTAAATGTTTTTACGATGTCTTTTTCACCCAATAAGACGGGTATTGCTTCGATAGATTTTGGATCCAATTTTTCGATACTCATTTCTGTAGAAGAGACATTAGCATCCTCGATTTCGCCCGTTACCTCAAATTCTTTCAGTTTGGTTGATTGTTCTGCGAGTTCGATATCAAATCGTTGATTGGCAGATAGTTGAATTTTCTTTTCTACAGGTTTGTAACCAAGTGAGGTAAAAATGAGAGTGTAATTTCCTTTTTCGAGAGTAAGAGAAAAGAAACCGTACACATTGGAAACTGCCCCCACCGTTGGAAGTTCTTTTACCTTTACCGTTGCGCCAATTAAGTCTTCTCCGTTGGAGGCATCTTTTAATGTTCCGCTTATCGTAAACTGCTGGGCATTCGCCATAAAAGAAAGACAAAAACCTAGTAGAATCAGTAGTTTTTTCATTTGTTCAATTTTAAGTAACAAATTTAAAACAAACGCTTCGATTATAGTGTTAAATTATTGTAATTGGATACATTCAATGATAATTGGACAAAATCAACAGAGCAAATTCCGTTCTGAATCTAAGTGGGATTGATTTTTTTCGAAACTGGCGAATGGTTGGTAAAGTCCAACCATGAAAAGAAGCTGAAAGCAACTCCAATGTGAATAAAAATCACGAAAGTTCCTCTACCGTTTCTTCCCACAGCCCTTCTTTTTCTTCAAGAGAATTTTTTAGGGTTTTGTATTCTTCAATTATTTTGTTGGCTTTCGATACGTCCGAGTAATCGAGTGCAGCCATCGTCACATCGTATTCTTTTATTTTTGATTCTAGCTTTTCAATCTCTTTCTCAAGCTTTTGCAGCTTGTTTTCTAGTTTTTTTAGCTTTTTTTGCTCTTCGTAACTTAACGAATTGTCTGCTTTAGGTTTCGATTCTTCTTCTTTTTTTTCTTTCTCTTTATGTTCGAATAAAGCAATGCTTTCCTTCTTTTTTCTTTTCAAAAAACTCACCACATCTTCATGGTGGACACTAATTTGCTGGTTGTTTATTTCAAAAACTCTGTTGGTAAGCATATCCAAGAAATCTCTATCGTGCGAAACAACTAATAACGTTCCGTCAAACTTCATTAAGGCCTCTTTCAAGACATTTTTACTCGCAATATCCAAGTGATTGGTTGGCTCATCAAGTACCAAAAAGTTGTGTGGTTCAAGCAATAGTTTACACAGGGCTAATCGAGTTTTCTCTCCACCCGATAGCACCTTCACTTTCTTGTCTTGGTCTTCTCCGCTAAACAAAAACGAACCTAAAATATTACGAACTTTGGTTCGCATATCTCCCACGGCAATGTCATCAATTGTTTCAAAGATTGTTTTGTTTCCATCGAGTTTTTCTGCTTCATCTTGGGCAAAATATCCCACAGAAATATTATGACCTAGTTCAAGCTCCCCTTCTTGGTGAGTTTCGTCTCCTACCAGTAATTTGATGATGGTAGTTTTTCCTACCCCATTTTTTCCAATGAGTGAGATTCTGTCTTGGGCATTAATCATCAGATCGGCCTTGTTCAAGATGGTTTTTTCAGGGAATTTTTTTGTAAGACCTTCAAATTTTGCAGCAAATTTTCCGGATCTTGGAGCCGGTTGAAATCGGAAATTTAATCCTCCTGAATCAACTTGGTCAACTTCCACAAGTTCGAGTTTGTCTAATTTTTTAATCAGCGATTGGGCAAAAGCCGCTTTGTTTTTTTTTGCTCGAAATTTATTGATAAGTTCCTCTGTTTCTTTGATGTATTTTTCTTGGTTTTTTGCAGCTGCTTTTTGAATAGTTAACTCCTCCTCCCGAATTACTTTGTATTTGGAGTAAGAAAACTTGTAATCGTAAATTTTTCCTGCATTAATCTCAATAGTTCTGTTTGTAACAAAGTCAAGAAAAGCTCTGTCGTGAGAGATTAACACAATGGCTCCGTTGTAGTTTTTCAAAAAATCTTCTAGCCATTGAATCGATTCAATATCAAGGTGGTTTGTGGGCTCATCAAGGAGCAACACATCGGGTTGCTCTAGGAGGATTTTACAGAGTTCAACCCTCATTTTCCATCCGCCAGAAAATTCGCTCATTTTCCGTTCAAAATCGGGAGAATTAAACCCCAATCCTAATAAAAATTTTTCAATATTTTCTCTCATATTGAATCCGCCCTGCAAAGAGAATTGTTCGTTTAGGTCATTCAATTCTTCAATTAATTGCATGTAGGAGTCGCTCTCGTAATCTGTTCTGGTTTGCAGGAGGTGGTTTATCTTCTCAAGTCTTGTTTCGATGGTAGTAATTTTCGAATTGGCACTTTCCACTTCATCAATAATTCTTGCGTTATTATTGTGCTTCATTTCTTGCGGTAAGTAACCAATCGTAACTCCTTTTTGAGAACTTACCGTTCCGCCCGAAGGAGGCAGCAATCCCATAATTGCCTTGAGCATGGTAGATTTTCCTGCACCGTTTTTTCCTACTAACCCTATCCGGTCTTTTTTGTCAATCATAAATGACACGTTGTCAAATAGATCTTTTCCTCCTAAAAATACCGATAAATTATTCACTGAAACCATGGTGCAAAGGTAACGAAAGGTTTTTGTTATTTGGCTTAAGGGTGATTGATTAATACCTCGAAGTAGTGGTTCGAAAAAAAATGAACCATTTTTTGGTAGTGGTGTACAAGAAGGTATAAAAATGAATACAACATGAAAAAAACTGCCCTAATTAGTGTCTTATTTTTCCTTATCGTACTCGAAGGAATGGGACAAACAAAGAAAATTTTTCACAAAAGTCACAGTGGATTACCTGGAACTATGGAACTGGATGAAAAGAATATTTTTGGCCCAGGAATGGCGCCTGTTCGATACAGTACACCAGAAAGCCCCATAAAACTGAACTACCTCGAAGTGGATCAGTCAGGATATTCGTTTCCAAAAGTTCAGTTGGACACAGCGAAAAAAGTAATGCGATTTTTCGACAACCAAGATTCATTGATTGGGTGTGAAAGAAATTATGAGGAATATTTGAGCCATGGATCATTGGTGTTTGATGTGGTCACTCAAGAGTTTTGGGTCTATCAAATCTATGCTCAAAGAGCTTCGGGAAAGCAAGTTCGCTCTCAGCTATTTATTCTTATTTCTGACTCGGTGTCTAAGTGGTTAGATACCCGAGGATGGATAAGGAATTCCCACAGTTTTATACGAGATGGTAACAATCATCGGATTTTGATGACCTATCCTACGTTGAACTATACCGTTACCAGCAAGTTGAAACCAGAACTTGTGAATCCAAGAATTTCTTACCCCATTGTGAAAGGGAACGAAGTCCTGAAAGAAGAGAAAAAAGAGAGAAAGAAAACGAAACAAAAAACAATTGAACCCGACAAAAGAACAGAAGAGAATAAGGAAGATGTGGTGGGATTTTCGGGTAACGAGAATACTCCGCCAACCTCCAGATGGCTTATTTGGATGGGAATCTTCTTTTTTGGATTTTCGGCTTTTATGTTTTTGGGAATAAAACAAATTGTGAGGGAAGAAATAACTAGGAGTAACCTCAATAAGTGATATGGGCAAAGTATTTTGGGTCTTTATTGGAAGTTTTTGCGCGTTATTTATCCTAACGTTTGAATTCGAGTACTCACTTTTTCCTGAGGCTTATTTAGTGTTCAATATTTTTTTTGAAAAACTAGTTTCCTTTACAGGACAATTTTTGTTCAGGTTACACACTGATTTTGATCCATCCATTTCTTCTGACTCAATTGGGCTGTTTGTTCATTTGTGTAATGTGTTCGTACTTTCTGTATTGGTTGCTTTTTTGAGTCATTTTTTTGGTTCCAAATCATACGTAAATTTACGACATTACATCCTGCTTTTGCTGACCTATTATGTTTCCTTACAGCTGTTAATTTACGGCTTCGACAAGCTATTCAAAGCTCAGTTTTTTTACCCAGAACCAAATATCCTACACACTCAGCTCAAGGATTTGTCCAGAGATATTTTGTACTGGAGCACCATGGGAATGTCCAGAGGGTATTCTATATTTTTGGGAAGCGCAGAAATCATCACCGCGGCATGTTTGGTTTGGAAAAGAACCAGATTGTTGGGTGCACTTTTGGGTTTGGGAATTATGACAAATGTGCTTGCCGTTAATGTAGGATTTGATATTTCTGTAAAAGTGTACAGTACTTTTTTGTTCAGTTGTTTTGTTTTAATTCTCTCGCCCTGGTATAAGCACTTGTGGCACTTCTTTTTTCGGGAGTTAAGCACGCCTCCTCACGAATTTGAATTCTCCGCAACGAAAAAAAAACGATTCGCTACTCCTTGGTTCAAAACAATAATTATTTTCGTGATGTGCATGGAAGCCCTTTTTCCTTACTTAGCTTCACAAAACTGGAACGATGACACTGCTCCAAGACCTAAGTTTCATGGTGCATATGTTATGAAATCAAACGAACTTGGATTTTCCAAGTTTTACATTCATCGAGCCGGATATCTTATTGTGGAAAATGAATCACAACAAAAAAAAGACTTTGGGCTGCACATAGATTCAGCTAATTCACAACTCATAACTTGGGACTACAGAAAAAAAAAGGAACTAAGATGGAGGTATATCTCTCACAATAACAGGCTCACTGGAATTGCACCAGTCGCTGAATCAGGGTCGCTCGTTGAGTGCGAATATGTAAACTAGCTGGGCCTTTTTTTTGGATAGAGGCATAAAAATGAAAGGAATGGACACAACAATTTATAAAAAACGAAAAAAAATAATATCTTTGAAGGTATAACCTCGTTCAACAAAGGAAAAAACACCAGATTATGAAAAGAATAGTAGTATTAGTGGGACTAACATTAGTAATAGTTGCATCTTGTAAAAAAGATTACACGTGCGAATGCACAAGAACAGATTCTTCGAAAACTTTTCCGACTGATAGTTCTATCGAAACCATGAATGGGAAAAAAAAGGATGTAATCGAACATTGTGAAAAAGGAGATACCACCTACGGAACAATCACTATCACATGCGAAGCAAAATAAATTGAAATACAGGATATAACGAAAGGAAAGAGGCCACTCTTTCCTTTTTTTTTGGCAACTTTTTATGAAATTAACAATAAGAATTACCCTAGCTTTACTCCTTGTTTTAGTGGGAGCCTCATTTTTTTCACACTGCTTTGATTTTGAACTAAAGCTGTATGAAACCAACCTCACACCTTATTTCTATTCAGGAGTTGTAGCGAGAATTGTTCTCTCTCTTTATTTTGTATTGGCGGTTTTTTGGTTAGCAGGTAAGCCTTCCAAATTTCTCTCCATTCTTACCTTGTTGTGGATGCTCTTGCCCCTTTATTTTATTGTAATCGACAAGAGCCAATCGCAAATAATACAAGTGTCAGCACTCTCCTTTTTGCCGTCTTTTACAGAGGTTCCGTTGCTGCTAGTGGGAGTTGTTATAGCATGTATCTCTTTTGTATTTAAGATGCGCTCTTTCACTTCTTCTCTTTGGTTACAACTCACAAAGTATGTAGTTGCAGCAGGTTCAGTAGCTGTGGTATTTGTAGTTCATCCATTATTTTTAGATGAATTCACAGATGAATCAAACAAATTCGAAATGGGACAAATTGGCGAAGTAGAACTAGACAAAAAAATACCTTCGCCTCAGTTGAGAGCCTATTTTAGTACATCCTGTCCCTATTGCGAGATGGCCAGTAAAAGACTCAAGGTACTTGAGAAAAATTACCAAGGATTTCCGCAAGTAAAACTTTATTTTTTGGGAGATGAAGAGAGAGTTCAGTGGTTTTTTGAGGATACACGCACTCAGTTCGACTATGAATTAATGGAAACAGGTAAATTTTTGAGGATTACTGGAGGGTCGTTTCCAAAGTTTGTTTACCTCAACCAAGAAGAAGGGAAACTCTTGTATACTGGCAGGACATTTAATTACGGTTCGCCCAAAATTATCTCTGCAAATTGAGGATCTTCATTGCCTTCGACAAAGAATACCCTTTGTTCATTTCTTCTCATTTTTTCTCTTATGTAACAAGAGAGTAGTATCTTTACGAAAATTATTAGAGCCTTGGAAAACCCAAAAAAATATACAGTAACCGCAGCGCTACCTTATGCCAACGGACCATTGCACCTGGGGCATTTAGCAGGAGCTTATTTGCCAGCCGATATCTACGTGCGATATTTGCGCCTCAATGAGCGCGATGTTGCCTTTGTTTGTGGATCAGATGAACACGGAGCAGCCATCACAATTAGAGCAAAAAAAGAAGGAGTTTCTCCTCAAGAAATTGTGGATAAATACCATGAAATCAATAAGAAAGCATTTCGTGAAATTGGTATTGATTTTTCCATTTATGACAGAACCTCCTCGCCAGAACATCACAAAATGGCTCAAGAGTTTTTTCTGGATTTGAATAAGAAAGAAACCTTTACCAAGGAGACCACCGAACAATACTATGACGAGGAAAACAATCAGTTTTTGGCAGATAGATACATCACAGGGGAATGTCCAAAATGTAACAATCCAAGTGCTTACGGAGATCAATGTGAAAAGTGTGGAAGTGATTTAAGTCCTTTGGATTTAATAAATCCAGTATCGGCTATTAGCGGAAACAAACCTGTGTTGAAAGAAACATCTCATTGGTTTTTACCAATGCAAAGACATGAGGAGTGGCTCACTTCTTGGATTCAGGAGGGTACAATTCATGGAAGAAAACTACACAACCCAAAAGAGTGGAAAAACCAAGTAACCGGGCAAGTGATGAGCTGGATAAATTCGGGATTGAAGCCACGAGCCATGACTCGAGATTTGGACTGGGGAGTGAAAGTGCCTCTGGAAAATGCCGAAGGAAAAGTGCTCTACGTGTGGTTGGATGCCCCAATTGGGTATATTTCGGCTACCAAAAAATGGGCAGACAAAGAGGGTAAAAATTGGGAGGATTATTGGAAAATAAATAAAGAGACACAAGAAGCTGAAACCAAGTTGGTTCATTTTATAGGAAAAGACAACATTGTGTTTCATGCGGTTATTTTTCCTATTTTATTAAAACAACAAGGTGAGTTCGTTTTACCAGACAACGTTCCAGCCAATGAGTTTTTGAATTTGGAAGGAGATAAATTGTCTACTTCCAGAAATTGGGCAGTTTGGCTGCATGAGTATTTGGAAGAATTTCCTGACAAAGCTGATGAATTACGTTATGTATTGACCTCGATTTTGCCAGAAAGTAAAGACTCAGAATTTACCTGGAAAGACTATCAGGACAGAGTAAACAACGAGCTTGTTGCGATTTTTGGTAATTTCGTAAACCGGGTGGTGGTACTCACCAATAAATATTACGGTGGAATGGTTCCCGAGTCTGGTGAGGTGCTGGAATCCGATACATTAATTATGAAGGAAGTAAAGGAGATTGCTCACAAGATAGGGGAAAGTATAGAGGCGTATCGATTTAGAGAGGCACTTGCCGGAGCTATGAGCATTGCCCGGATAGGAAATAAATATTTACAAGATTCAGAACCCTGGAAATTGGTAAAATCGGATCCAGAAAGGGTCAAAACCATTATGAAAATTGCCTTGCAAATTTCTGCCAACTTGGCGATTGCTTTTGAGCCATTTATGCCGAAAAAATCGAAATCTCTAAGAGAGATGCTAGCATTATCGGAGAAATTGAATTGGGCCGACTTGGGGAGTTTTTCTTTACTACAAGAAAACGAAAAGATTAACGAGGCCACATTGCTTTTTACCAAAATAGAGGATCAATTGGTGGAGGATCAGTTGAAAAAATTAGCATCCAGCAAAGCGAATAACTTACCTGCCGAACCCACCAAAGAGGAAATCACGTTTGAGGATTTTACCAAACTCGATATTCGGATAGGAACTATCTTGGAGGCAGAAAAAGTAAAGAAAACCAAGAAATTGCTCCACCTGAAAGTAGATATCGGTTCCGAAATCCGAACCATCGTTTCGGGAATTGCCGAAAGCTATTCTCCCGAAGAAATTATTGGAAAACAGGTAAGTGTACTCGTGAATTTAGCTCCTAGAGCCATAAAAGGAATTGAGTCGCAGGGGATGATTCTGATGGCTGAAAACAACGAAGGAGCGCTTTCCTTTGTGAATCCATCAGAGGATTACATTAACTCTGGGAACTCCGTAAGTTAGTGAATTAAAAAAAATGAGGTGACAGACCTCAAAACCAATCATTTTTCAGGTGTTTTAACGAGGGTTTTTCGCAAACTAATCGTATATTCGCCTCTTAAATTTTAAACAAAAGAGAACAAGAATGGCAGCAATTGGAGAAATTAGAAAAAGATCTTGGCTATTAGTTGTAGTAATTGTAGTAGGAATGCTTGCATTCATCTTAGGCGACACATTGTCTCGAGGTGGCGGAGCAATTGAGCAAGCGGCAATCGCAACAGTGAACGGTGAAGAAATTACAAGCTTGGATTACCAACAAATGGTAGAAGCGGAGTTTGAAAAAACAAACAGAGCGTTTCAAGCGCTGAACGGTCAGCCAGCACCTTCATCGATGAAGCAACAACTTACCGAAAATTACCTAAGCCAATACCTCAACCAACAAATGTTTCAGGCGGAGTATGACAAATTGGGAATAGAAGTAACAGACGAAGAATTCAATGATTTATTACAAGGAAATAACGTAGATGGTCAGTTGTATGAGCCTTACGGATTTTTTCTTGGTCCTGACAGAAAATTTAGCAGAGACTCATTGAACAGACTCTTACCAGCTTACCTGCAAAATCCAGGTTTTCAGTTCTTTTTTGAAAACATTATTGGAGAACAAGCAGAAAAATCTCAGTTGCAAAAGAAGTATTTCAACATGTTGGAAAAAGGATTGTACGTTACTTCTTATGAAGCAAAAAAATCTTTCGAGGCAAATGGAAGTACTGTGAGTTTTGATTTTGTTCATGCCCCATTTTCATCTGTAACGATGGAAGAAGCTGGAGTTACTGAAAGTGAGATGAAGGCTTATTACGAGGAGCATAAAAACGAGAAACAATACAAACAAAAAGACAAAATTTCTTTTCAATTCGTAGAGTTTGAAATTGCTCCATCCGAAGATGATTTATTCGCAGCGAGAGAATACTTAGAAGATAGAGTGGAATTATTTAAAGAAGCCAAAAATGATACGGCATTTGTAGTGAACAATAGCGACACGAAAAACACTGATTTTGGTGCAGGTAACTTTCCTTCAGAGATTGATTCGATTGTGAACAATGCTCAAAATGGCGATGTGATTGGCCCATACAAAGACGGAGATTATTTCAAGATTTCAAAAGTATTGAAGAATAGCTTCAAGAAAGAAGCTGAGGTACGTCATATCTTGTTAGGAAATAGAGAATATCCTAATCAGCAAGTACAACAAGAAAGAGCAGATAGCCTTGTAAAAGCTCTCAAAAGAAACAGAAGAGGATTTGAAGATGCTGTCGAGAAATTCTCTACCGATTTGGGGTCCAAAGAAAAAGGTGGAAAGTACGAGTGGTTTGATGAGAAGACTATGGTGCCAGAGTTTACAAAAGTAAGTTTTGAAGAGCCAGTTGGAACTATTACTCAAACAAGAACTCAGTTTGGTATTCACATTATAGAAGTACTAGGAAGACGACAGTCTGACGAAAAAGAGTTGGTTGTGGCAACTGTAGATAGCGAGATTAGAAGATCGAGACAAACAATTAATGCTGTAAGGGACAAAGCGCTCGAGTTTATCACGTCATTTGATAAGAACAATGTATCTGACTCTGCATTTAGATCGGCTGCCACAAAGGTAGGACTTTCGGTAACACCAGCAGATGACGTACTTATTACTCAAAAAGATATGCCAGAGTTTGGAACTAATTTCGAGCAAGTAAAGAAATGGGCATTTAGCAAAAATACGGATGAAGGAGATATTTCAGATGAATTGGTATTTGAAAGAACTGTCGCTGTGGCGCATCTGTTGAAAAGAAGCACAGCAGGAACTCCTTCTTGGGAAGATTTAAGCCAGTCGTTAAAAAATGCCATTGAGTATGAAGTAATGAACAAGAAAAAAGCAGAAATCTTAAAAGGAAGAATGTCTGGAGCTACGTTAGAAGAAATTGCTGGAAAAGTGAATACTTCGGTATTATCTGCAGAAAATGTAACGCTTGCAAGCTCTAATATTACTACTATTGGAAACGAACCGGCAGTAGTTGGAACAGCTTTTGGAATGGAAGTGAATGGTACATCTAAACCTGTTGCAGGAAACTCTGGGGTATTTGTTGTGAAAGTGAAAGGGAAGAACCCAGTGGCAACACCAGAGAATTTTGATCAGCAGAAAACTGCGGGTACTTCTCAGTTAAGAGCGAATGCCAAAAACAGAGCGTTTGAGGCATTGAAAGAATTGTCTGGAATGGAAGACAACAGAGAAAGAGTAAACATAATGGGAGAGTAAAAACTCTTGATAAGAAAAAGTAAAAGCCCTTCATTCTTGAATGAAGGGCTTTTTTGTAGGTACTATTTTCTATGTAATTTCGTTGAAAGTCAAGCACGGTTCATGCCCAACTGGGAGGGTTAGCAATACGCTCTCACATTCTTGCCTTCGTAGTAATTGATAAATGCTTGATTTACCGCTTTGTTTCCTCCAGGGGTAGGGTAGTCTCCAGAGAAATACCAATCTCCTAAATTTTCTGGACACGAAGCATGCAAGCCTTCTAATGTTTGATAAATGATTTCATCTTCTATCTCATCCATTCCATCAGGCTTAAGGATTTGAGCTATTTTTGCCGAAATTTCATCGGGAGTAAAGGGTGCATATATTTCTTTTACAAAGTTTCTCATTTCCTCTTTGGGCAATGTGGCTTGTGCCACACTTTGCTTGTACACATCATCTATAATATGTTGCCTTCCGCTCTCTTTTAGTAGCGCTATGGCCGCTTGAAAAGCAATAAAATCTCCCATTTTACTCATATCAATTCCGTAACAATCTGGGTATCTAATTTGCGGTGCAGAAGAAACAACGACAATTTTCTTGGGTTTCATTCTTCCAAGCATTCTCAAAATAGAAGTCCTGAGAGTCGTACCTCTCACGATAGAATCATCTACCACAATAAGGTTATCCACTCCTTCATTCACGGTTCCATAAGTTAAATCATAAACATGAGCCACGAAATCGTCTCGATCGTCATCTTGAGTGATGAAGGTTCGGAGTTTTGCATCTTTAATTGCAATTTTTTCTGCCCGATAAGTAAACTCCAAAATTTCTCTCAGAGCTTCAGGAGTTTTGTTTTCTCCTAGGGCTTGTATTTCATTTATTTTTACTTGATTCAAATGAGCATCTACTCCCTTTATCATACCGTAGAAAGCAGTTTCTGCGGTATTAGGAATAAACGAAAACACCGAATTTTTTAAATCTTGATCAATGGAAGTCAAGATTTGTGGTACCAGTTTTTTCCCCAACTCTATTCTCTCTCGGTAAATGTCTTTATCACTTCCTCTAGAAAAATAAATTCGTTCGAATGAGCAAGCAGTTCTGTTGCGAGGAGTCAAGATTTCTTTTTCGGAAACTTCGCCATTTTTCTTTATAATAAGAGCACTTCCTGGTGTTACTTCTTTTATTTTCTCTAAAGGCACGTTAAATACAGTTTGGATCACTGGACGTTCTGAGGTAACAACAGCTATTTCATCATCTTCGTACCAATAGGCTGGTCTTATTCCATTAGGATCTCTAAAAACAAAGGCATCTCCATGACCAAGAATTCCTGCCATGGCATATCCACCATCCCAATCTACCGAAGAGTTTTTTAAGATCTGCTGGATGTCAATGTTTTCCATTATGAGCTCAGTAATTTGCTGGTAATTATACCCCAGAGCTTTGTACTTTTCAAAAAGAAGTTGGTTTTCTTCGTCCAAGAAATGACCTATTTTTTCTAATATCGTTACCGTATCTGATTTTTCTTTCGGATGCTGACCAATTTTTACCAGAACATCAAACAGTTCGTCTACGTTGGTAAGGTTAAAGTTCCCGGCCAGGATTAAATTTTTTGTCATCCAATTATTAGCTCGATGAAATGGATGAGTGTTTTCTACACTATTTTTACCATAGGTTCCATACCTTAAATGTCCTAAAAATACCTCACCTGTGAAGGCTTCATTTTGTTTAAGCCACTCAGGATTGTTGAGTTGCTTTTCGGTCAAATTGTCAAACCTTCTGTTGATGTGATTAAATACCGCTTGAATGTTGTTGCTCCCGGTAAATCGAGATCGACTTACATAACGCGAACCAGGCTCCATATCTAGCTTGATGTTAGCCAATCCAGATCCATCTTGCCCACGATTGTGTTGTTTCTCCATTAAAAGATACATTTTTCTTAAGCCATAAAAGGAAGTTCCATATTTATCGAGGTAAAAATCTAACGGTTTTTTTAGTCTCAAAAGGGCTATCCCGCACTCGTGTTTGATTGAATCACTCATGAACTGGTTCTGTTTTTTTGTATGAGTACAAAGTTAATATAAATTGCGAGATGAATATCGTAATTGACTCTTCGAACTTACTACACCCGGATCAAAAAAAACCGTCCACGATGCTTCGGGACGGTTTTGTAAAATGTTGAGTTGACTCTCAGTTGTTTTACTCAGAGAACTTAGTCAGTTTCTATTCCATGGTACTTTCTTGCAAGGCCTGCTTTTGTGCTTGTATGTCGTCTTGTAGTCTGTAATATCTTTCATCAGAAATCATTCCTTTGGTAGAAACACCGTCTTTTTCCATGGAAATTATAGTTTCGTCTGTTAAAGATTCTAAGGCAATAGCATGCTGGTCAGAGGTCATTTCCTGCTCTGCATTGTTAGCAGATACTTCCATTGCATGAGAAGTAGTAATGTCGAGATTAGCTTCTGAGGTATGTCCACCCAAGATAGGTGCAATTACTAATCCTATTAGGCACGTTAATTTAATTAAAATATTCATTGAAGGTCCTGATGTATCTTTAAACGGGTCTCCAACAGTATCTCCTGTTACTGCCGCCTTGTGAGCGTCAGAACCTTTGTAGGTCATTTCACCGTTGATTTCAACACCTGCTTCAAATGATTTTTTGGCATTGTCCCAGGCTCCTCCAGCATTGTTTTGGAAGATAGCCCAAAGGACACCAGAAACAGTTACACCAGCCATGTATCCTCCTAACATTTCTGCTACTAATTGACTTCCTTCGGTTCCGTAAATTGCTATTCCTACTAAGACAATTGCGATAGGGAACCCGATGGTTAATATTCCTGGTAACAACATTTGTTTGAGAGAAGCTTTTGTAGAAATATCTACGCATTTATCATATTCTGGTTTTCCTGTTCCTTCCATTATTCCTGCAATTTCTCTGAATTGTCTTCTTACTTCCTCTACCATTTCCATTGCAGCCTTTCCTACAGCATTCATTGCTAGGGCAGAAAATACCACAGGAACCATTCCTCCAACAAAAAGCATGGCAAGCACAGGTGCTTTAAAAATATTAATTCCATCAATTCCGGTAAATGTTACATATGCAGCGAACAACGCCAAGGCGGTTAGTGCAGCAGAGGCAATTGCAAAACCTTTTCCTGTAGCTGCAGTAGTATTTCCTACGGCATCCAAAATATCAGTTCTTTCTCTTACGATAGGCTCTTGTTCACTCATTTCCGCTATTCCTCCCGCATTGTCAGCGATAGGACCAAAAGCATCAATTGCCAGTTGCATGGCAGTCGTTGCCATCATTGCAGAGGCTGCCATTGCAACTCCATAGAATCCTGCAAATGCGTACGAAGCCCAAATCGCTCCGGCAAATAGTAACACGGAAGAGAAAGTCGAAATCATTCCGGTAGCTAGCCCAGCAATAATATTGGTTCCAGCTCCAGTACTGGATTGTCTTACGATATTCAAAATTGGTTTTTTACCAAGGCCTGTGTAATACTCCGTAAAGGAAGAAATTGCTCCTCCCACGATTAATCCTACCAATGTTGCATAAAAGACCATAATAGAGGCTACATCTTTAGTTCCTTCTCCAAAGAAGTTCATTTTCATTGTTTCGGGAAGCATCCATTTTACCAGAACAAAACAAGCTACAGCGACTAACACAATAGATGTCCAGTTCCCAATGTTCAAAGCTTTTTGAACCTGAGCTTCTTTGGCATCATTGGAAGAAATTTTCACCAGAAAAGTTCCTATGATAGAAATAATAATACCAAATCCAGCAATCGCCATTGGCAATAAAATGGGGCCAATACCTCCAAATCCAAATTCTGTGATATCACCGCCCATATCTTTAATAATATAGTTTCCTAATACCATGGCAGCTAATACAGTAGCAACGTACGAACCAAACAAGTCAGCTCCCATACCAGCTACGTCTCCCACATTATCTCCCACATTATCGGCAATTGTTGCTGGGTTTCTGGGGTCATCTTCCGGAATTCCTGCTTCTACTTTACCCACAAGATCGGCCCCAACATCTGCGGCTTTTGTATAGATTCCTCCGCCAACTCTTGCAAATAGTGCGATAGATTCGGCTCCAAGTGAGAATCCTGCTAGGGTTTCTAGTACAATGGTCATGTCGGCTGTATTCGTCCAAGCTCCTTCCATAAATATCTGGAAGAAAGCAATAAAAAATGCTGTAAGTCCCAGTACTGCTAAACCAGCAACGCCAAGTCCCATTACTGTTCCTCCACCAAAAGACACTTTGAGCGCTTGAGGCAAACTAGTTTTTGCTGCTTGTGTTGTTCTTACATTTGTTTTGGTTGCAATTCTCATTCCCATGTTTCCCGCTACTGCCGAGAATACTGCTCCAATTATGAAAGCGAGAATAATGAGGATATGGGTAGTTTCAACAAAGTAGGCAACCCCAGCAAGCACAAGACTCGCTCCTATCACAAATAAGGTAAGAAGTCTGTATTCAGCTTTCAAAAAAGCCAAAGCTCCTTCGTAAATGTGGTCAGAAATTTCTTTCATTTTTCCGTCTCCCGCATCTTGTTTCAGTACCCATCCACGCTTAAGTAGCATGTAAATTAATCCTATTACCGCCAATACAATTGGCAAGTAAATCATAAATGTTTCCATAAAAATTTAGTTTTTTTTAGTTTGTTTAGCCGCTAAAAGTAGGGTTTTCTTTAGAATTATCCAAGAAACTTAGAGTTATCAATAACTAGAGTGTTTTTTGAAATACACATGGAAGTAGTTGGTTTAGTATTCTTCCGTAAAAAGTGATTTGAGTGCTTTCTCAGCTAAAAACAACTCTGCTTCTTTTTTCGAGTCTTTGGCGGTCGAATTAATTTTTTTGGAATTGATGTACAAAGTACTTTTGTATTTGCTTGATTCTGGAAGTTTTTTTCCTTGGAATACAACTTGATTATTCGTTTTTTGACCCCATACAATAAGCACACTTTTAAAGTTTGTTTTGATCTTATCGAGTTCCACTAAATCAATATGTCGAAGTAGAGAACGGTGGACACTTTTTGCGGTTTTATCGAATCCTTGGTCTAAGAAAATTGCGCCAATTACTGCCTCAAAAGCATTGCCTACTAAATTTTTGTACCCGCGTTGAAATTCTACTGCTACGATATGTTCATTAAGTTGGATGAGAGAACCAATTTCGTTTAGTTTGTGGCGTGTTACAATTTTAGAGGTGAGAACAGTAAGTCCACCTTCGTCTTTTTCGGGAAATTTTTTGAATAAATAAGAAGACACGATACTTGAAAGTATCGTGTCTCCTAAATATTCTAGCCTTTCGTTATTGAAGTCGGCCGAAATTGATTTGTGAGTAAGCGCTTGCTTGTACAGTTCAATTTTTTTTGGTTTTACACCAAAGTGGGCGATGAAATAAGTAGCTAGCTCATCCTTTGTCGCAAAGGCTGATTTGCCGGAAGCGAAAATAGACTTTAACCTACTCATGTTTCTGTACTTATTTTAGCGTTTTGGCAACTTCCACTTCGTGATAAGCTTCAAACTGATCGCCTACTTGTAAGTCATTAAACTTTTCTAGCGCAATTCCACATTCGTAGCCGAACTTCACTTCCTTCACATCATCTTTGAACCTTTTGAGAGTGGCAAGTTTTCCGTTGTAGATGACAATTCCATCTCGAATCAACCTAACTTTGGCACTTCGTGTGATAGTTCCTTCGAGTACATAACTACCCGCAATTGTTCCAACTTTAGAAATCTTGAATATATCTCTAACCTCTGCCGTTCCAAGAACTTCTTCTACTATGTCTGGAGATAACATTCCTTCCATTGCGTCTTTCATTTCTTCAATAGCTTGGTAAATAATCGAGTACAACCTGATGTCGATTTCTTCTGTTTCGGCAATTCTTCTTGCTTGTGCAGTAGGTCTTACTTGGAAACCAATAATTATGGCGTCAGAGGCAGAAGCTAGTAAGACATCCGATTCGGAAATGGCTCCTACTGCTTTGTGAATGACATTTACCGCTATTTCTTCCGTAGAGAGCTTTAATAAGGAATCTGTCAAGGCTTCGATTGACCCATCTACATCTCCTTTTACAATTACATTCAATTCTTTGAAATCTCCGATAGCAAGTCTTCGTCCTATCTCCTCTAGTGTAATGTGTTTCTTTGTTCTTACGCCTTGCTCTCTTTGGAGTTGCTCACGTTTTGTAGCAATTTGTTTCGCTTCTTTTTCGTCTTCAAGAACGTTGAATTTATCACCCGCATTTGGCGCTCCGTTTAGTCCAATAATGGAAACTGGAGTGGCCGGTCCTACTTCTTTCACTTTATTACCATGTTCGTTGTGCATGGCTTTTACTTTTCCGTAATAATGACCAGACAATAACATGTCTCCTACTCGTAACGTTCCTTTTTCCACTAGGATATTAGTAACATATCCTCTTCCTTTGTCTAAGGAAGATTCCAGTACTGCTCCTTGTGCATTTCTATCTGGGTTTGCTTTTAGCTCCAGTAATTCTGCTTCCAATAGTACTTTTTCAAGTAATTCTTCCACACCTTGTCCCGTTTTTGCGGAAATATCCATCGATTGATATTTTCCTCCCCATTCTTCTACCAGTAAGTTCATAGCGGATAGTTGGGTTTTAACGTTGTCTGGATTCGCTCCTGGCTTATCTATTTTATTGATAGCAAATACCATTGGTACGCCAGCAGCCTGACAGTGGTTGATAGCCTCTTTCGTTTGTGGCATGATAGCATCATCGGCAGCTACAATAATGATGGCAATATCCGTTACTGCGGCACCTCTTGCTCTCATGGCAGTAAAGGCTTCGTGACCTGGTGTGTCCAAAAAGGTGATTTGTCTTCCTGTTTCTTTTCCAGTTACCTTGTAAGCACCAATATGTTGGGTAATTCCACCTGCTTCTCCGTCAGCAATTTTCGCTTCTCGTATATAATCTAGTAAAGAGGTTTTTCCGTGATCTACGTGTCCCATTACAGTAACAATAGGAGCTCTATCCACCAAATCTTCGGGGGCATCTATGATTTCTTCTTCTTCTACACCAATTTGGTCTTCAGCAGAGATAAATTCAACATCAAACCCAAATTCATCGGCAATGATAGAAATGGTCTCGGCATCGATACGTTGATTAATGGATGCAAAGATCCCGAGTGACATACAGGCTGAAATAACCTCGGTTGGTGTAACGTTCATTAAAGAGGCAAGATCAGAAACTGTTACAAATTCAGTAAGCTTTAAAATTTTACTTTCAGCATCTTGTTTTTGTAAATCTTCCTCTCTTTTTTCGGCTACCGCTTGTCTTTTTTCTCTTCGGTATTTATCTCCTTTTTTCTTTCCAGAATTTCCGCTCAATCGTGCAAGAGTTTCTTTAATCTCTTTTTGAATTTGCTCTGGAGTAATTTCTGCTTTTTGAGGTTTTTTGCCTCTTTGGTTGGTATTGCCTTTGTTTCCATCTCCTCTGCTGATGGTTTTTTCAATGTTAACTTTTTTAATCCTTTTTCGTTTAGTCTTTTCTTTGCTTTTGTCAACTGGCAATTCAATTTTACCTAATACGGTAGTTCCTGTCAATCTATCTGCCTTCGCCTTGATGGTGACATTAGCGGGCTGAGCTTCTTTCGGTTTATCTTCCGTTTTCTTTTCAACTTTAGGATCTTCTTTTTCTACAAGAGTAGTTTCCGCTATTTTTGCTTCTACTTTTAGTTCCTCTTTTTTTAATTCTTCTTTAGGCGCTTCTTTTTTCTTTGGTTTTTTTGTTGCCTCCAAATCTATTTTTCCGAGTACTTCAAGCTTTTCCAGCTTGGCTGTAGAGGCTTTTATTGTTTCAGGTTCAGCTTGTTTTTTGGGTTGTTCAGTCTTTAGCTCTTCTATTTTAGTCTCTTCCTTCACAGGTGTTGGCTCCTCTTTTGGTTCTACTTTTTTATGCTTCGGATTAAGATCCACTGTACCAAGTACCTCAGGTTTCTTTATCTCTTCCGCTTTGGCCTTTATTACATCTTCTTCCACTTTAGGAGTTTCCTCCACAACAGGCTTCTTCTCTCTGCTAGCAACCACTTCCTTGGCTTTGGCTTTTTCTATTTTAGCATCCTCAAACTCTTCGAGTAGAATATTGTATGCGTCTTCCTCCACTTTCGTGTTAGGGCTCGACTCTATCTCCACACCTTTTGATTTCAAATGATCAACAAGGGAGGAAATTCCAACGTTCAACTCTTTTGCTATTTTACTTAGTCTTTTAACCGCCATGTAGTAATGTTGTTTTGCTCTTTTCTTTAAAAATATAGTTTATTTGGTGAAATTCAAATTATTTTATTCAAACTCAGATTTCAAAATCGACAAAATCTCTTCTATCGTTTCAACTTCTAAGTCTGTTCTTTGAACCAAATCTTCTTTTCCTATTGCTATAACACTTTTTGCAGAATCACACCCAATAGCTTTCAGCTCATCGATAATCCAAGCATCTATTTCGTCTGAGAATTCATTCAAATCCACATCTTCAATATCTTCTGCACCTTCTCTGTAGACATCAATTTCGTATCCAGTAAGTTTTCCTGCTAACTTTATGTTTTGCCCTCCTCGTCCAATTGCTTTGGAAACCTCATCTGGGTGTAAATAGACATTGGCTCTTCCAGTTTCTTCTACAATTTCCACAGACCCAACTTTGGCAGGGCTTAATGCTCGCTGAATTAGAAGTTTTTCGTTTTCTGTGTAGTTGATTACGTCAATGTTTTCGTTTCTCAATTCACGCACAATTCCATGAATTCTTGCTCCTTTCATTCCTACACAAGCTCCTACTGGATCCACTCTGTCGTCATACGATTCAACTGCAACTTTTGCTCGGTCACCTGGTGTTCTAACGATTTTCTTAATGGTTATCAATCCATCAAAAATCTCAGGAATTTCCAATTCAAACAGTCTTTCCAAAAACTGAGGAGAGGTTCTTGATAAGATAATTCTTGGTGAATTATTGATGTGATCAACTCGTTCAATCACGGCTCTAATCGTGTCTCCCTTTTTGAAAAAGTCTCCAGGAATTTGTTCTGTTTTTGGAAGAATTAGTTCGTTTCCTTCTTCATCCAAAATAAGCATTTCTCTTTTCCAAATTTGATATACTTCTCCAGTCATCAATTCGCCTAGCTTGTCTTTGTACTTTTTGAAAACGTTGTCTTTTTCCAATTCCATTATCTTGTTGATCAGGTTTTGTCTTAAAGCCAAGATGTTTCTTCTTCCAAAGTCTTCAATTTTTACCTCAATGGCAATTTCTTCACCCACTTCAAAATCATCTTCAATCTTTAATGCCTCAGATAATTCGATTTCCAAAGCATCGTCTTCGCTCATTCCATCTTCTACAATCATCTTGTTTATCCAAAGTTCTACATCTCCTTTGTCCACATTGATAATAACGTCTAAGTTTTCGTCTGTTCCATTCTGCTTTCTGATCATCGCACGAAAAACCTCCTCCAACACACCAAGCATTGTTACTCTGTCAATGTTTTTGAATTCTTTAAACTCAGAAAATGAGTCAATTAAATTGATACTGTCCATCCCTTATTATTTAAATTTTACTATTATTTTTGTCTCTTTTATTTCGTCAAACGGTAGTTTGAACTCGTTATTTACTTTAATTTTTTTCTTTTTCCCTTCTACACGCTCCTTTGTTTCGTTGGTAATCACAATTCCTTCTTCTGTTACCTCTTCCAATATTCCTTCAATTGTTTTACTCGTATTGAGCATCACTTTCACTTCCTTTCCTTTGTTTTTGAGGTATTGTTGGTGCACCTTAAATGGCACACTCAGACCAGGAGAGGTAACTTCAAGCTCAAAATCTTCTTTTTCCCTGTCGAGATTGTGCTCTACCTGTCGGCTAAACGCTATACAATTGTTGATTGAGATAGGATCTGTCTTATGATCTATTTCAATATAGATTTTGTTGGCGTTATTTATTTGCAGATCAACCAAATAAAACTCCGGAGTTTCAGTCAGCTTTTCTTCAATTAGCGCGTGTACAGTGTCTTTTTTTATCATTTTTTCCCAATAAAAAAGGAGCTGTTCAGCTCCTTCCTTTCTACTATTAAGATGCAAATGTACATTCTTTTTTGGACTTCCCCTAATTTCTAATGGTTTTTATTGTTCTTGAAACACAACTTCTAACACTGTTTGCCCAACAGCTTTCAGGGTGTTTTTGTCAATAATATCCATATTATCTTCGTGGGTGTGATGAAAATCCCCAAATGTATTCTCGTTTGGGTCGTAACTTATAATGTCTATACTTGGGATGTTTGCCAATGCGTTTACATACAAATGATCATCTGTTATTGCTTGATATTGAGATAGTTCTTTTTCTATGAAGTAATTTCCGTAACCTAGTTTTTTGGCGGTAGTCCACACTTTTTCTACTACCTGTCTGGCATGATACATCGAGATGTATTCTTTCGGGAACTTTGCATTGGCAGCTCCAACCATGTCTAGAAGTATTCCATAAGCAGGGCGATAATTGGCAATAGGCGGATTCTCTGCCCAATACTGCGAACCTAAACACCAGCTGTCTTTCATAGAACTAATACTTCCTTCAAATGTTCCGTAGTCTTCCGCGTCAAAAAGTATAATATCAACCCCAATATTTGGTTCAGTTTGATGTAGTTGCCGAGCTATTTCTAGCAATGCACCTACACCGCTTCCTCCATCATTTGCACCATCAATAGGTTCGGATTTTCGCTGAGTATCCTTGTCGGCAACTGGTCTGGTATCCCAGTGCGCAAAGAGCATTACGCGCCTCGTATTTTCTGGCGAAAACTGTGCAATAATATTTTTTATGTTTAATCTATCACCATTAAAAGCGGTAACCACAGCTTCCTGAACCAGAGTGGTTGCACCGTAATTTTTCAGGGTAGTCTCCAGCCATGTTGCACAATTTCTGTGTGCTTCCGTGTTGGGTACTCTTGGACCAAAATCTACTTGAGTCTGGACGAACTGATAGGCAGAATCTTGGTTGAACACGGGAGTTTTAACTATCGCAATTTCTCTCGGTTTTTCTTTGTGGGCTGATTGTGTTTTTGCTTGTTCTTCGCCTCCGCAGCTCGCCAAAAAAGCCAAACTCAGTACTAGTATGCTTAATTTCTTTCCCATGTGGTTCCCTCTCTCGAGTCTTTTAGTTCAATAGACAAACTCAATAATTTGTCTCTTATTTCATCTGCTAAAGCAAAATTTCGGTTGTCTTTGGCTTGTTTTCTTAATTCAATAAGCAGTTGGAGTAACTCCTCGGTAACGGATTCTTGTGTTGCTTCTTTTTGGGTAGATACTAATCCTAGTACCTCGTACACAAATCCATTCATTGTTTGGGTAAGCAATGCTAAATCAGCACTTGAAATAGATTCGTTTCCTGCTGCAATACCATTTATCATCTTTACTCCGTCAAATAAATGTGCGATTAAAATAGTGGTATTGAAATCGTCATTCATGGCATCGTAGCATTTTTCTTTCCATGTCGCTATATCCAACGAAGATGAGTCAGAGGACTTTAGTTCTCTCATCGTCTCGAGAGCTTTCATAAGTCGGTCGAACCCTTTTTCGGACGCTGAAATAGCGGAGCTAGAAATATCTAATGTACTCGAATAATGCGATTGAAGCATAAAAAATCGAATAACAGATTCGCTAAATCCCTTCTCTAATAACTCATGATTTCCTGTACGCAATTCTTCAATAGAAACTACATTCCCAACGGATTTGCTCATTTTAGCGCCATTCATGGTGAGCATATTTGTATGCATCCAATAATTTGCTGGATCTTTTTTTCCGCTTCCCTTGCTTTGCGCAATTTCACATTCATGATGAGGAAATTTTAAATCCATTCCTCCACCGTGAATGTCAAAGGTTTCACCTAAATATTTGGTACTCATTACAGTACATTCCAAATGCCATCCCGGAAAACCTTGTCCCCATGGCGAGTTCCAACGCATGATGTGGCTGGGGTCTGCGTTTTTCCAAATAGCAAAATCAAGGGGATTTCGTTTTTCACTTTGTCCGTCTAGTTCTCGGGTATTTGAGAGTAAGTCTTCGATTTTTCTTCCTGATAGTTTCCCGTAATGGTGAGATTTATTGTATTTTTCTACATCAAAATACACAGAACCACCGGCTTCATAGGCAAATCCATTGTCAATGATTTCTTGCACCATTTCTATTTGTTCTATCAAATGACCTGTGGCAGAAGGCTCTATACTAGGCGGAGTAATGTTGTAAGCTTTCATTACGTCATGAAATCCGTTGGTGTAGTGTTGTACTACTTCCATGGGTTCCAGGTTCATTAGTTTGGCTTGTTTTCCAATTTTATCTTCGCCCGAATCTTCGTCATTTAATAAATGTCCTACGTCCGTTATATTTCTTACATACCTTACGGAGTAGCCCAAAAATTTTAGGTACCTGTAGATAACATCAAACGATAAAAAGGTACGCACATTTCCGATATGCACATCGCTGTAAACTGTGGGCCCGCACACATACATCCCAACATGATTTTCAATAATGGGTTTAAATTCTTCCTTTTTTCCAGTTAAGGTGTTGTAAATGTGTAGTTTGCTCATTTTAGATGCTTTGGTATCGTAAAATTAATAAAATTCAATTATCAATTAGGAATTATTCATTTTCAATTACAAATTAATTACCTTTATACCATGATAAATCAAGACCAAATAAACGAGTTAACAAAGAGACTGGCGGACTTAAACCGCTATCTTTGACTTAGATAATAAGCGCGTAGAAATTCAGGAAGAGGAGATAAAAACTCACGACCCAAATTTTTGGGATGATCCTGCAACTGCTGAGAAATTATTAAAAGTAATAAACGGAAAAAAGTATTGGACTCAGTCATTTGATTCTTTACTAGCAATGAAGGAAGATTTGGAGGTTCTTATCGAGTTCTACAATGAGGGAGAGGACAACGAACCTGAAATCGATACATTATACGGTGCTCTCATAGAAAAACTAGAGGATTTAGAATTTAAGAATATGCTTTCTTCGGAGGAAGACAAGTTGAGTGCAGTTCTTCAAATTACGGCAGGAGCGGGAGGAACAGAGAGTTGCGACTTTGCCGAGATGCTCATGAGAATGTATCTTATGTGGAGCGAGAAAAGTAAATTCAAAGTAAAGGAATTAAATTTTCAGGCTGGGGATGCGGCAGGATTAAAGACGGTAACTATCGAGATTGAGGGAGAATTTGCTTTTGGCTATTTGAAAGGAGAAAATGGAGTTCATAGATTGGTAAGAGTAAGTCCATTTAATGCACAAGGTAAACGGATGACTTCATTTGCTTCGGTGTATGTATACCCGCTCGTGGATGAGACGATTGATATAAAAATTAACCCAGCGGATATTTCTTGGGATACATTTCGTAGTGGAGGTGCTGGTGGACAAAACGTGAACAAAGTAGAAACTGGAGTAAGACTGAGACACGCTCCTTCTGGAATTGTCATAGAAAACACTGAAACTCGTTCGCAATTGGGTAACCGTGAAAAAGCTATGCAGCTCTTGAAATCTCAATTGTACGAAATAGAGATGCAAAAGAAACTTGAAGCACGGAATGAGATAGAAGGTGAAAAGAAGAAAATTGAGTGGGGGTCTCAAATTAGGAGTTATGTACTAGATGACCGCAGGGTAAAAGACCACAGAACAAATTATCAAGAAAGCAATCCAGACTCGGTATTAGATGGAAATTTAGACGGATTTTTGAAAGCTTATCTAATGGAAAATTAAGATGAGAATAGAGGTACTATACGAGGACAACCATCTTGTAGTTGTAAATAAACGACCAGGAGATTTGGTACAAGGAGACAAAACAGGAGACAAGCCTCTATCGGAGATGGTGAAAGAGTACATCAAAGAAAAATACAACAAACCAGGAGAAGTGTATTTGGGAGTGACTCACCGAATTGATAGGCCCACATCGGGAATAGTGGTATTTGCAAGAACAAGTAAAGCACTGACCCGACTCAATAACATGTTCCAAGAAAAAGTAATACAGAAGACTTATTGGGCGGTAGTTCAGAATGCTCCCGATCCCGAATCGGCTATTCTCACTCATTGGTTGAAACGAAATACACAACAAAATAAATCCTACGCTCATTACAAAAGCATTGGAGTGGGATCTAAAGAATCTATTTTGACTTATCAATTAAAAGCAAAATCGAAGAATTATTATTTATTAGAAGTATTACCAAAAACTGGACGTCACCACCAAATTAGATGTCAGCTCAGCTTTATTGGGTGTCCTATCAAGGGAGATTTAAAATATGGAGCAAAACGATCCAATTCCGATGGATCTATTCATCTTCATGCCAGGGCAATTGAGTTCGTTCACCCAGTGAAAAAAGAGCCAATAAAGATTGTGGCTCCTCCACCGAGAGAGGTTGTGTGGGATAGTTTTATTTAATTTTAGTCACCTAGTTAATTGTCATTCTTGCGGAGGTAAGAATCTATATTATCTTTTAATACTGAAATCAGTCCAAGACAATTCTCTCAATGTGATTTCCGCCAAAGGCATAAGGAATGTAATTGTAGCTCGAAATCTCTTTGGTGATAATTAAGTTTGCTTTTTTACCTACCGTAATTGACCCATGTGTGTCACTAATTCCCATAGCATAAGCTGAATTCAGAGTTACTGCATTGATCGCTTCTTCGGGAGTCAATCGTTGGTAAATACACGCGAGGGATATTACAAAGGGTATTTTGCCCGAAGGAGTAGAGCCTGGATTGTAGTCCGTGGCAAGAGCTATTGCCAACCCTTGATCAATCATTTTTCGTACCGGTGCGAAAGGGATTTTTAGGAAAAAGGAACACGAGGGAAGTGCTGTGGGCATGGTTTCCGAGCGATGTAAATCTGCGATATCTTGGTCGGTCATAACTTCCAAATGATCGATAGACAAGGCATTATGTTTTATACCAGCTTGTATTCCTCCGATACTCGTAAATTGATTAACATGAATCTTGGATTGTAAACCATAGTTAGTTCCAGCCTCCATAATTCGTTCTGTATCAGCCACAGAAAAGTAATTGGTTTCGCAAAAAATATCTATGTAATCGGCCAAACCTTCTTTGTGGATAATGGGTAATACTTCGTGAATCAACATATCCAAATACCCTTCTTTGTTTCCTTTAAATTCTGGCGGCACTGCGTGGGCTCCCAAAAACGTAGCTTTGATGGTGAGGTCAGAATCTGCTTTCAATCGTTTGATAACTCTGAGTATTTTTAATTCGGCATCGAGTGACAAGCCGTAGCCACTTTTTATTTCCACAGCGCCCGTTCCATGGCTTTTTATTTCTTCGAGCCTCGCCCAGGCAGCCTGGTACAATTCTTCTTCTGTGGACGATTGAAGTCTTTTGGCTGAGTTTATTATTCCTCCACCACGTGCCGCAATTTCTTCGTAAGTCAATCCATTAATTCTGTCTACAAACTCAGTTTCGCGGGTTCCGGCAAATACAAGGTGAGTATGCGAATCGCACCAAGCTGGTAACACGATTTTTCCAGAACAATCAATTTCTTGTTGGATAAGAGAATTGGATAATTCGGCCATTTTTCCAAACCCTGTGATGTATCCGTTTTCCGTGTGTAAATAAGCGTCTTCTATCGTATTCAGTACACTCATTTCTTTACCACTTAGTTTTTTAACAGTTTTATTTTTTTGTATTCCAGCAAGTTGCTTTATGTTTGTGTAAGTAGTTTTCATTATTTCGCGCGATTTCATTCAAAAGTAAAAATAATTTAATGAATCAGTAAATGTTCTTTGAAAAGTGAATTTCATTTTAATACGAACTACTTGTTGCTATGTGCCGTTACGAATAAAAAAAGATTGATCTTAGGCTATTGTTTTTAAATAATGAACTCAAGATTCTAACTAAAAACCGTATTTTTGTAAAAATTTTGAACACATGGCACTAAAATGCGGAATTGTTGGGCTCCCCAACGTAGGAAAATCAACGCTATTTAATTGTTTATCGAATGCAAAAGCACAATCGGCAAACTTTCCTTTTTGTACCATAGAACCCAACTTGGGAACTATTTCTGTTCCAGATAAGCGACTGACAGAACTAGAAAAATTAGTAAACCCTGAAAGAGTAATGCCTACTACCATTGAGATTGTAGATATTGCTGGACTTGTAAAAGGCGCAAGTAAAGGAGAAGGACTTGGGAACAAATTTTTGGCAAATATCCGTGAAACAGATGCCATTATCCATGTATTAAGATGTTTTGATGACGACAATATTGTCCATGTGGATGGGAGTGTTGACCCAGTGAGGGACAAAGAAATCATTGACATTGAATTGCAAATGAAAGACTTAGAGGCTGTAGAAAGTAAAATAAAGTCACTTGGTAAAGCTGCTAGCTCTGGAGACAAAACAGCTGCTCGTCAACTAGCTATTCTTACTCAGCTAAAGGAGAAACTAGAGGCAGGAAGGTCTGGTAGAGAAGTTGTTGTGGAGGCAGAGGACGACATAAAATTCGTGAAAGAGCTACAATTATTGACCACAAAACCAGTATTGTATTTATGCAACGTGGACGAAGGTTCTGTTAGTTCAGGAAACAAGTATGTAGAGCAGGTAAAAGAAGCGGTGGCTGCAGAAAATGCTGAGGTATTATTTTTAGGAGCTGCGATTGAGGCGGACATTAACGAACTCGACTCATACGAAGATCGTCAAGAGTTTTTGGGTGATATGGGATTGGAAGAACCCGGAGTTAATAAATTGATTACGAGTGCCTACAAATTGTTGAACTTGAGCACCTACTTTACTGCGGGTGTCAAGGAAGTAAGAGCTTGGACAATTACGAAAGGAATGACTGCTCCGCAAGCTGCAGGAGTAATTCATACGGATTTTGAAAAAGGATTCATCCGTGCAGAAGTCATTAAATACGAC